>JAAWDG010000007.1 GCA_022793655.1 Clostridiales bacterium | reverse complement strand
TTTCAATATTTTTCGGCATATTTATTCTTCCAAAATCATAGCGAAACCCAATAAATTTCCTCTTTGTAAATGAGCATGTAAGAGATACAAAAGCATTAAACATTGATTTCGTTTTTAAAATCTTAACAAACGATGCATCATCGTGTAATCAAAAGAAAAACAGGCAAGAAACTAATTGTTTCTCACCTGTCTTTTTTGTCTCTTGTATGGTAGTCATCCATTCTGATGGTTACGAATCGATTGATTCTTATTCTATTCAACTCAATCAAATACAAACGTAATTTGATTTGTTTCGGATAAATCCTTCAACACGCCTGCCTGTGATAAAGTTTCAATCACTGCTTTTGTAATGCCGGTACGATGCTGCAAGTCCTCTTTTGAGAGAAAAGCTCCGCCTTCTCTTGCTTCAATAATTTTATCAGCCGCTGATTCACCAAGTCCAGAGAGCGAAGAGAACGGCAGTCTAATTTTTCCATTTTCAGGCAAAAAGGCGTGAGAATCTGATTTATACAAATCAACTGGTAAAAAGGAAATACCGCGGGCTAAGCATTCGTTAGCCAACTGCAAGCTGGAGACCATTTCCTTTTCTTTTTGGGTCGCTTCATTTCCCTTTTTCTCGATTTCTTTAATCGTGGCAAATACATGCCGTTTTCCTTGCATGACAATGGATGCATCAAAACCGCCTGGTGCTACCGTGAAAAACGCGGCATAAAACTCCATCGGCTTATATACTTTATACCAACCAATCCGCAGGGCTGAAATCACATAAGCGGCGGCATGGGCTTTGGGAAACATGTATTTAATCTTTTCACAGGAATCTAAATACCATTCAGGTATTTCTTGTTCACGCATGGCCTCTTTATATTCATCCTTAAGGCCCTTTCCTTTTCGTACATCCTCCATAATTTTGAAGGCGGTGCTCTTTTCGACGCCATGATAGATTAAGTAAGTCATAATACTGTCACGCGTACCAATGACCTCTGAAATGCTGCACGTCCCCTCACGAATGAGTTCCTGCGCATTGCCAAGCCATACGTCCGTACCATGAGAAAGGCCGGAAATTTGCAAGAGATCAGAAAAATTCTTTGGCTTTGTTTCAGCAATCATTTGCTGTACAAACCGTGTGCCAAATTCAGGCAAGCCATAAGTACCCACCGTACAGCCAATATCATCCGGACTAACGCCAAGCGGCCTTACCGAAAGAAACAGTTCCATAACTTTGGGATCACTCATAGGCACGTCTAAAACCGATGTATTGGTATAAGTCTCTAACATCTTATATTTCGTTGGAATATCATGCCCCAACTCGTCTAACTTAAGAATCGTATCATGCAGATAGGAAAACGGAAAATGCGTCGTAATAATATCAGTATTCGGATCATCAGCCGGATGTTCAACCGGTGTGAAATCATATACCTCATATTCACGCGGAATAACCACAATACCGCCAGGATGCTGTCCTGTCGTGCGCTTCACGCACATACAGTTCGTAACAAGACGGTTAATCTCGGCCTTGTTAATGGTAACGCCTTTTTCCTCTAAGTATTTCATGACAAAGCCAAAGGCTGTTTTTTGCGCCACGGTGCCTAAAGTACCTGCACGAAAGACATTTTCTTTGCCAAACAAAGTTTCAGTATATTTATGTACACGTCCTTGCACATCGCCTGAGAAATTCAGATCGATATCTGGTGATTTTTCGCCATAGAAACCTAAAAAGGTTTCAAATGGTATATCATGGCCGTCTTGTTCGAGCGGCGTATCACAATGCGGACATTTTTTCGGCGGCAAATCAAAGCCAGAACCCACTGAACCGTCATCAATAAATTCTGAGTACTTGCAATTTGGACACCGGTAATGAGGCTGCAATGGATTGACCTCAGAGATACCTGACATAGAGGCAACGAATGAAGAGCCAACCGAACCACGGGAACCGACCAAATATCCTTCACCCTCGCTGTATGACACCAACTTTTGCGCAATCATATAGAGCACGGCAAAGCCATTTTTAATAATCGAGGTCAGCTCTTTATCCAATCGATCTTTTACCTGTAGGGGCAACTCATCGCCATATAATGCATGCGCTCTGTCCCAGCAAAGTTTTTGCAGTTCTTCTTCTGCACCTTCCATTTTAGGGGTAAAGGTCCCATCAGGAATTGGCTGCAACACATCAATTTGATCGTTAATCAAATTCGTATTTTCGACCACCACTTCATAGGCCTTTTTTTCGCCCAAATAGGCAAATTCGGCAAGCATCTCATCGGTTGTCCGGAAATATAGACCGCTTTCCTCTTCGCCCATTTTTTTGACCGACATAAGCACCTGTCTATAAATCTCATCGCTTTTTTCCATAAAATGCGCATCGCAGGTGGCCACGACAGGTTTTCCGGTTTTTTCACCTAATTTGATAATCGTACGATTAATCTCATGCAGTCCTTCAACATCGGCAATCTGTCCTTTCTTAATTAAGAAAGCATTGTTGCAGTCGGGCTGGATTTCGAGATAATCATAATAAGAAGCAATCTTGATTAAATCGCCAAATGGCTTATTGTCTAAAATGGCACTGTATAGTTCTCCATACACACAAGCCGAACCGATGATCAGCCCTTCCCTATATTCATTTAACACCGTTTTAGGGATACGGGGCGATTTATACAGATAGTTTAAATAACTCATGGAAACTAACTTATATAAATTTTTAAGCCCAACTTGATTTTTTGCTAAAATAATCATATGATTCGGACGCAGCTTTAAAGGATCACTTCCTGCACTCATAGCAGCGGCCATGCCGTTAAAATCACGCACGCCTTCTAACTTTAATTTTTCTACCATGCAGAAAAAAATGGCAGCCAGCATCTTTGCATCATCACTCGCCCGGTGGTGGTTAAACTCGCCCAATTTAAAATAAGTAGCCAGTGTATCCAGACGATGTCGCTTCAGTTCTGGATTAATATAGCGAGACAAAGCAACCGTATCAAGATAAGGATTCGTAAAAGGTATTTTGTTTTTATCACATACCGAACGAATAAAGCTGATATCAAACCCCGCATTATGAGCAATGAGAATTCGATTACCGCAAAAGGCCAAAAAGCTTTGTACCGCTTCGAGAGGACTGGGCGCTCCTTTTACCATTTCATCGGTAATGCCGGTGAGTTCTACAATATTTGCAGGAATCGGCATACCAGGGTCCACATAGGTACAAAATTCCTCGGCTACCTCACCGCCGCGTACCAATACCGCGCCAATTTCAGTGATTTCACATGTGTAAACCGAGAGACCTGTTGTTTCAATATCAAAAACCACATATTCATCATCAAAATCGGCGTCCGACTCTCCATAAAAAGCGCGGGCCGTATCGTCAACGAAATAGGCTTCCATGCCATAGATAACCTTCATCCCGGTTTTTTTCTGTATTTCCATCGCTTCAGGATAAGCCTGTACATTGCCATGGTCGGTCAATGCAATCGCGGGCATGCCCCACCGTTTTGCCGTCTGAATCGCATCACAAGGCCAAATTGTTGAATCCATACGGGACATATTGGTATGCAAATGCAATTCAACCCGTTTTTTGGAGGCTTTATCTTCTCGTTTCAGCAATGTAACCAATGCAATCGATTTAGGTGTAATAGCAAGCTCCCCGTCAAATTTGTCAATTTTTAAATTCCCTTTTACTGCTAAAGCGGCATCATAAAAATCGACTGACGCTTTGCCCTTGACCCGCTTTTCTTTTGTTTCTTTAATCGCCTTGGTAATAACACCGGCGGCCTCATTATCAGCAATTAACTTGACCATGATCGAAGCATCATGATCGGTTATTGAAAGATTGAGAATCGTCTTATCACCTGACCGGGTTACCTTTTCATCAACCGTGACCACTTGGCCTAATACCACGACATTATTTTCTTCGGCCGTAAGGTCGCGAAGCGCTTTAGGGTTAATAGCAAATTCACTGCCAAAAAGAATACGTGGATTTGAAACATCAAATCGGCAATTTCCAATCGCATAAATCGTATCGGTTTCAGCCCAAAAAGTTAACTCCTCATTCATCAAGGTGCTCACCTTTTCGGCTGGCGGCGCTTGTTCATCATCTTCTGTCTCTGCCGCCTGTTTTTTCATGTTTTCAATATTCTCACGACGAATACGAGATAACGTTTCTTCTTGTTCCTTTATCATTTGTTCATAGCCAGCCCAAGGCTCTGCCCCGCAGCGCAGCACGATCTCAAAAGATAAAGAAAATTCATCCATTAAAATTTGTTTGATCACATCATTTGTTTTGGCTTCATTTAATAATAAGACACCGCCGTTGGTAGACTGGATATCGATGGTAATAACATTGTCTTGACAAGCATATTGAAAACCGTCAAAAAAGCCGCGGGACACGGTTCCAATTCGCTCAGTTTCCATAATGACCTGCGGAATATAGCGTGGCTCAAAAAGGCTGCTTTCATATTTGGGACAAATGCGCACAGAATTGACTTCATAAGCTTTTTTGATATGAGCCTCAATTTCATATAATTCAATTTTATTGATAATTTGTTCAAAAGTAGCGTCTACTTCAATTAATTTATGTTCACGGTCTACCCGCACACCGCGACTAATGCCGCTTTCTAAGAGCATTCGTTCAGCAGGCGTTGGATTGTATTTTTTAAACACTTCCAATAATGTCTTGGCCATTAGTATTTATTGATCTCCTCAATTAACACGTCAATCATTTTTTCTTCTGGTATTTTGCATATCGCTTTGCCATTTTTAAAGAGCAATCCCTCGCCGTCGCCGGCGGCAATCCCCACATCCGCCTCTCGGGCTTCACCAGGTCCGTTCACCGCACAGCCCATAAAGGCAGCGTGAACTGGCCTTGACGGATGGCACTCAGTCTCAATCCTTTGTTCCAGCGTTTGTACATAATCGATTAAATTCACTTTGGTTCTGGCGCAAGTAGGACACGAAGTTAAGTTGACATAAGGCTTATCATAGAGCCTCATCGCCTTTAGAAGATTGGTTCCTTCGATTCCTTCCCTGCAAGGGTCAGCCGTCAGAGAGACACGAAGCGTATCACCAATCCCCTGTGCCAAAAGCGCACCTATACCAGCGGCATTCTTTAATGTACCCATATGAGCACCGCCTGCTTCAGTTACCCCTAAATGCAAAGGATAATCACATTGTTCCGCTAAAAGACGATTCGCCTCAATCATGGTTTTTACATCTGATGATTTAATCGATAATATAATATCGCCAAAATCAACCTCTTCTAACAGTGCGGCATGATACAAGGCACTTTCCGCCAACGCTTCAGCACATGGCTTTCCATATTTCGCTAATAGCGAGGCCTCAAGAGAACCGCCGTTTACACCAATCCGAATAGGTATATTTTTTGCAGCACAGGCTTTAGCTACTGCTCTGACGCGATCTTTCGCACCAATATTTCCTGGATTAATGCGAATTTTATCGACCCCTGCGCTCACACAAGCAAGCGCAATCTTATAATCAAAATGAATGTCGGCCACAAGCGGCAATGTAACGCCGGCATTTTTGATTTGATAAATCGTTTCAGCCTGCTCGATACTTGGAATACTAATTCGTACAAGATCACAACCAGAAGCGGCTAACGCACGCACCTGCGCAAGCGTCGCCGTCACATCACCTGTATTGGTATTGGTCATAGACTGCACCGAAAGCGGCGCATTTCCGCCGATATATAAGCCGCCCACTTTGACTTGACGACTTTTTCTTCTATATTCGTTATAATTCATTACATAAATCCTATTACATCTTTAACAGTCACAATCAGCATAAGCAACATTAATAAAACCAGTCCTGCCGAATTAATGATTCCCGCTATTTCTGGCTTTATTGGCTTTTTGCGTATAGCTTCAATAAGCAAAAACAAAAGTTGACCGCCATCAAGTGCCGGAAACGGCAACAAATTAAAAATCCCAAGATTGATCGTGATCAGCGCTACCAAAATCAAAAAACTGTCTATACCCGAACTGGCTGCATCACCAATCGCAGAAGAAACACCTACCGGTCCAGACATCGCCTCTAAGCCATACCGACCCGTAAGCATATCAATCAATGATTCCCATACCATGCGCACGGTGGTTACACCTTGATGGAAAGCATAATAAAGAACAGAAGCCGGATTTTTCTCAACTCTAGTTACCTTAAAATCCTGCTCACCAAAGGTAACACCCATTTCTGTGTAAGAAGGAAATGACACATTTTCTAAAACCGTTTTCTCCCCTTCTCTTACGACAGTGATTGAAATTGGCTCGGTACCATAACGAGATATAGCATAGGATAAATCATAAAGAATATGAACTTTATGTCCATCTACCGCCACAATCTCATCACCGGTTTGCAGCCCAGACTGATAAGAAGTTGCCTCTTCCGAAAAAGCAGCTACGACGGTTGATCCAAGCGCTGGCGATGACGAAACATAAATAACCATAATCAAAAAGCCAAGCAGCAGATTCATGCACGCGCCTGCCGCCAAAACAATCGCTCGCTGCCATTTTGGCTTTTTCGAAAGAGCGCCTTCATCCTCGCTGCCGCCCTCTTCGCCCACCATAGAAACAAAACCGCCCACAGGCAAAGCGCGCCAAGAATAGTCAATGCCCGTCTTTTTAGATTTTTTAGATAGCAGTTTTGGCCCCATACCAATAGCAAACTCTAAAATGCTCACCTTAAAAAGGCGTGCAAACAGATAATGTCCGAACTCGTGAATGAGAATCAATGCACCAAAAACAAGAACGGTAATCAATATCGTCATGACAATGTTCATCGCTTCATATCCTTTCTTTATGATGGCAAAATCCCATCACAATACCTTATCGCCGCATAAGTCCCAATAAGTTAATTTCGAGCTAAAAATTGTTTACTTTAACATCCCTTCTTTTACAGCACTTCTTACCTCTTTATCCGCCTGCATAATTTCAAATAGTGTTGGATTTTCGGAGTTTGGATACGTTTGTACCACCTTAGTAACGATATCAAAAATATCCATAAATTCGATTTGGTCATGCAGAAACAAATCAACAGCGGCTTCATTGGCCGCATTTAATACACATGGCAAAAGGCCGCCTGTCTGAAACGCCCGTCTTGCCAAAGGCAGCAAAGAAAAGGTGTCTTCATCCGGTGAATAAAATGTCAATTTCCCAAGAGTCGTTAAATCTAAGCTTTCGCCTTGATAGACACAGCGATCAGGATAAAACAGTGCGTATCGAATGCAGCTTCGCATATCTGGCAAGCCCATTTGCGCCATCACACAACCGTCAGTAAATTCAACCATTGAATGAATAATGCTTTCCCTGTGGACAATCACATCCACCTTGTCGGCTGACAGGCCGAACAAATGACAAGCCTCAATAATCTCAAACCCCTTATTCATCATGGTCGCTGAATCAATTGAAATTTTCTGCCCCATGCTCCACGTAGGATGTTTTAGGGCCTGCTCTTTACTAATACCACGAAGTTCATCCTTCGTTCGGCCAAAAAAAGGACCGCCCGACGCTGTTAAAATCAGGCGTTTTACCTCTTCACGTTTTCCTGCCAATAAACATTGAAAAATAGCCGAATGCTCGCTGTCCACTGGCAAAATTTTCACCCTATTTTCTTTGGCCGCCTGCATAACAAGCTCACCCGCGCAAACCAGCGTTTCTTTGTTGGCTAAGGCAATATCCATGCCACGGTGAATCGCCGCCAACGTCGGTTCAAGACCGGCACGCCCCATAATCGAATTAAATGCCATGTCTGCACCCGACGCTTCAATCATCTGCAAAAGGCCCTCTTGGCCGCTTACAATTTTGGTATCAGTATCCGCCGTGCGTACAGACAAATCTTTAGCCGCCTCTTCATGCAACACGGCGCAAAAACGTGGATGCATCAATCGAATCTGCTCCTCTAAACAGTGAATATTTTGATAAGCCGCGATTCCTTCTACCGTGACTGAATAAGCGCGAGCCACATCAACTGTTTGCCGTCCCACTGAACCAGTAGACCCTAAAATTATAATTTTCTTGTTTTGTTTATTCATGTTATATCTTTATCAATGATAATTTTGATTTACTCGTAAAAAGACAAAATTTGGTTATGTTAAACAAAGTTATATTCTTCCCAATCCACGAAGGTAAAGACAGTTCAAAATAATATTATTCGACTTCCACCAGTTTTGACTGATGGCCCATTCTTCCGGATAATCGCTCCATCCCCATGGAATTTGCCACGAACCATTTTTCAGCTGTGTTTTTATGATAAAGTCACACTCAAATTCTGAAAGTGCTTGATTATCTTGATAAAAACAACTGTCCTTTGTATAAAAGAACTGCGACGGCTTACATATATATCCGGTCTTCCAAGCTGTTAAATCGGTTGTTAAAGAGCTCTTTACTTGTTCACATAGTTTTGTCTTTAACATTGATAAATCAATAAGATCGTCTTTACCTGCTTCTTCCATATATTGCAGTAATCGAATATAGCAACCGAGCGTGTGCATATCCGCTTCTGTTTCGGCCGAAAAAAGCGCTTCATAGGCTTCTTTGGCTATACGGCAGCCAAGTTTATACAAATGGCTGTCAGGCCTTGCAAATCGAATAATAAATCCAGCAAGACATGCAGTGGGATTATATGAATGATGAGAAGTACTTTCACTTTCAGTATGCCACCACGGCGCATGCGGATAATCATTATTGCTTTTGATCGTATTATACCAAACCGTGCCATCAAAATCTTGCCCACTAGCAAGATATTGGAGAATCCCTTCGATTATTGGATGTGATGGATCCGTAAAATTGATTTCACGCAAAACCTCAGTTGCAGTCCATGTTTGAATAGGCGACGAGTTCGGATTCCAAGCATCAGCTTCTAATGCATGCCCAAAGCCACCATCCTTATTTTGATAATAGGACAAGGCATGAAGTACAACTTCTTTGCTTCCGTTTTCAAAATGATATTGCCATCTCGCTAAATCAATTGGCCTTGCGTTTTGATAGATAAAACCTCTTGCTTTTTGTAGTATGACATTCATAATACCATTTCCTCATTGAATTAATATAAAATAATCAGAAAGATTACATAAAACAAATATGAATAATGAGGAGGCAAGAATACTGTCAAAACGATCTAACACCCCACCATGCCCTGGAAACAGCGTGCCAAAATCTTTAATGCTATAATGACGTTTGACAAGTGACGCAATTAAATCGCCAATCATAGAAACAACCGCCACTAAAAGGCCCATAATCAATAAGCCCGCATAATTAACCTGATGATCAAAAACTTTATCAATAAAAAGGCCGTATAAAAGGAATACCAGTGTAGTAATAAGCAAGCCGCCTACCGCGCCTTCTACCGATTTTTTAGGACTCACATCTGGAATGAGCTTATGCTTACCAAATGCAACACCTACGAAATAAGCGCCTGTATCGGTCACCCATGCCCCCATAAAAAGCAACGGAAACATAAACATACCCGCCCCCGCTAAGTCACGCAAAAAAACCATAGAGCAAAAGCCAGCGCATGCATAGGCGTTCATCATAAAAACAAGACACGCGTCTGTAATTTGAATTTTACCCTTAGAGAAAACGGCCACTGCAAAAACGTAAAACATATATATTAACAGTACCACGCAAACATACCTTAAAAAAGCACTATTTTCTTCAAAAACATAGCGCGTGCAAAAAGGAATAAAGGTAAAGACCAACATGGTTGGAATTGATAAAAACCATTCCTTATCAAGGCCGGCACATTTTAATATTTCATAAGAAGCCAAAAGGCTCACCACACAAGCAAAAGCAACAAATGGCCAGGTATCAGAAAAATATAAAATCGGCGCAAAAACGGCAAGTGCCACAATTGCAGTTATAATTCTTGTTTTCATATAAACTCCATTCCACCGCTTATACACGGTCTTGATTCTCATATATCAAATTATACAACCCTTAAACACCGCCAAAACGCCGATTACGGCTCTCAAACTCCGCTACAGCTTTATCAACATCGTTTTCGGTAAAATCCGGCCACAAAATATCAGTAAAATAGAGTTCTGAGTAGGCGCTTTGCCACATTAAGAAATTTGATATACGCTGCTCACCGCCCGTACGCACAATTAAATCAGGCATAGGTGCATCTAACGTATACAGTTGCTTTGCTATATCTTCTTCTGTAATCTCTTTATATCCTTGACCCATTAATTGATTCACCGCATGCACAATTTCTGCTCTGCCGCCATAATTCATCGCAATATTCAGCCTTTTCGTATTTTGTGCCGAATCGCGCTCAATCTCTTCCATTTGTTTAATAACATCTTTTGGGAAAGGACTCTTATCACCTAAAAAAACAATGCGGATATCCCGTTTCATCATTGTTTTGACAGCATCCTTTAAATACTGTTTAAATAACAGCATAATGGCGCTGATTTCACGGCCTGGTCTTTTCCAGTTCTCGGTAGAAAATGCATATACCGTTACACAGTGGATACCAATGTCATCACAGTACTCTACTGTTTTCCGGAAAACATCCGCTCCTATTTTATGACCGTATTCTCTTGGCAACCCACGCTTTTGCGCCCAACGGCCATTGCCATCCATAATAAAAGCAATATGCTGAAGCCCGTTTGCTTTTTGCGTTTTTTGCTCTGTTTGCATCTGCATCACGATTCCTTTTATCATAAAACCGGCCATCTATGTTACCACAGACCATGTAATACCGGTATAGTTCTTTGGGCAGACCAACGTCTGCCCAAACCAAGTTCAAATTGACATAATTTCTTTATTTTTCTGATCCGTAATAGTATCAATCTGTTTGATAAACTTATCAGTAAGATCTTGAATTTTCTTTTCTAAGCTTTTTTCATCATCCTCTGTAATTTCTTTTGCTTTTTTAGCTGCTTTTAACTTGTCGTTCGCATCACGACGTACATTTCGGATAGCTACCTTGCCCTCTTCACTCATTTTAGACACTTGTTTGGTCAAGTCTTTTCGTGTCTCTTCAGTAAGTTGAGGAATGGAAATGCGAATCACCTTACCATCGTTCTGTGGCTGAAGGCCCAAATCAGCAACCATAATGGCCTTTTCAATTTGCTTAAGTAGCGAAGGATCCCACGGTGAAACCACAATGGTTCTGGGATCGGTTGCCTTTACTTCGCCAACCTGATTCACCGGCGTGGGTGATCCATAATAATCAACCGTAACCTTGTCTAATAAAGATGGATTGGCACGGCCTGCGCGCACGGTTGCTAACTCTCCCTCAAACGCAGTAATGCATTTGTTCATTTTCTCTTCATAAGGCTTTACTTCAAAACTCATATCAATCTCCATTCCGCCGCACGTAAGCACAAAGCAATTAAGCGTCCGACAAAAAATAATAAAATTCAATTATATTTCAATAGAAAATAAAACGAGGTGAAACGAATCTCACACTATTTTTCGCCCCTCAATATCGTACCAATGGTTTCACCTTGAATGGCTTTGCCAATATTCACCGGATCATCCAATCCAAAAACGAGTACTTTTAATTGATTCGCAAGACAAAAAGCCGCCGCTGTTAAATCAATTGCCGCCAGTCTTTTGCTGAGAATTTCTTCATAGCTTAATGTATCATATCGTACTGCATGCGGGTCCTTCTTAGGGTCAGCCGTATACACACCATCGATATTCTTGGCAAATAAAGAAATATCAGCTCTTATTTCAGCCGCACGCAGTACAGCAGCTGTGTCGGTTGAAAAATAAGGATTTCCAAGACCGCAGCCAAAAAGAACAATTTTGCCATTTTCTAAAGCTTGCACTGCATCATCTCGTGTATACGTATGCGCAAACGAAGGCATATCAGCTGCTGTGAACACTTCTGCTTCTGTACCTAAAGATAAAAATACGTCCTGCATAGCTAAACAGTTAATTGTTGTAGCAAGCATGCCCATGTGATCAGCCCTGGTTTGATCCATTTTCTCGCCCTGTCGGCCCCGCCATATATTGCCGGCACCGATGACAATCGCGATCTGAACACCAGCGTTTTTCCATTTTAATATTTCAAGACAAACCCTATTGACATATTCAAAATCAATAATTTCATTTTTTCCATTGCGCAAAGCTTCGCCCGAAAGCTTCAACAATACGCGCCGATAAACCGGCTTCTTTTCACAATCCATTCGTTTCATCCTTTTCCAAATTTACCATTCATATTTTACATGAAAAAACTGTGTTTGTAAATAGTCTTTCAAGATTTTAAAAGAAATGCAACTTCTACAATCTAACTTAATCCATACTCGACCAATAAACACAAAAAAACGGATACATGTTTCCACATGATCCGTTTTTTATTTCAAAAAGTATTCTTCAATTATTTGCCCAGCATCTTTGCTACTTCATCGCCAAGATTATCTTCTCTCTTCTCAATTCCTTCGCCTTTTTCAAACAGAACAAAGGAATGGATAGAAAGAGGAGCACCCAATTCTTTGGCAACAGATTCTACATATTGCTTAACGCTCATACCATCGTCTTTTACATAAGCCTGTTCGTTCAAACAGTTTTTCTCATAAAACTTGCCAATACGTCCAGTGACCATTTTTTCAATGATCTGCTCTGGCTTGCTTTCGTTTTTCGGATCTGCTTTGATTTGCGCAATCAAAACCTCTTTTTCTTCATTTACAATTGACTCTGGTACATCTTCTTTTGTTGCATAAGCAGGCGCCATAGCCGCAATCTGCAACGCGATGTTTTTAGAACATTCAGCAAATTTCTCGCTCTTTGCAGCTTCGTCATTTGCATTCATTTTAACAATAACACCTGTGGTGCCCTTACCGTGAATATAGGTATTCAAATAACCTTCTACAACAACAAAACGACGAATGGAGAGTTTTTCACCGATAACAAAAGTTTTATCTTTCAGTTCATCTTCCACACTGACATCTGTGCCATCAAAAGGCAGTGCCATTAACTCATCCACATTATTAGGACGCTTGCTCAAAATTGTACGCAGCAATCCTTTAACAAATTCGCCAAACGACTCGTTCTTCGCTACAAAATCTGTCTCTGAGTTAACTTCAATCATAGCGGCTGTTTTGCCATCGTCAGTCAACATAATATCAACAAGTCCCTCAGCAGCAATACGATCCTGTTTTTTGGCTGCTACCGAAAGTCCTTTTTCACGTAAAATTTTCTTGGCTGCCTCAAAGTCTCCATTTGCTTCTACAAGAGCCTTTTTACAATCCATCATACCGCATCCGGTCGCTTTTCTAAGTTCGCTGACCGCACTTGCTGTAATATTTGCCATTTTTTACTCCCCCTTACTCTGCTGCCCCTACATTTTCATCTTCTGCATCAACTGTTTCCTCAGCGGCAGCGTCATCAAGCTGCTCACCCTGTTTGCCTTCAATCACTGCATCAGCCAAAGAAGAGGAAATCAATTTGATTGCACGAATTGCATCATCATTACCAGGAATGACATAATCAGCATCGTCCGGATCACAGTTTGTATCTACAATGGCAACAACTGGAATTCCCAATTTCTTTGCCTCTAACACAGCGTTTCTCTCTTTGCGAGGGTCAACAATAAAAATACAGTCAGGCAGACCAGGCATATCCTTAATACCGCCATAGTTCTTTTCCAATGAATCCCGTTCTTTTAACAGCGCTGCAACTTCTTTTTTAGGAAGAAGGTTAAAGGTGCCATCCTCTTGCATTTGGTTTAATGCGTTCAATCTCGCAATACTTCTTTTAATGGTTTTAAAGTTAGTCAGCATGCCGCCTGGCCAACGCACATTTACATAATACATGCCGCATTTGAGTGCTTCTTCTTTAATCGCATCAGCAGCCTGTTTTTTAGTACCTACAAACAGGATATTTCCTTTCGCGGTAGCAACATCGCGCACAAACATATACGCCTCATCAAATTTTTTGACCGTTTTCTGAAGATCAATGATATAAATACCATTTCTCTCAGTGAAAATGTACTCGGCCATCTTGGGGTTCCACCTTCTGGTGTGGTGTCCAAAATGCACACCGGCTTCAAGCAATTGCTTAATAGAAATAACAGACATATTTATGTCCTCCTTCGGTTTATTCCACCACCACGCCATATGCTTGTCAAATAGACAAGAACCGAATAGGCATAGTGTGTGTTTTATACCTTGGTATTTTACCATAAATAGTCTGTTAAATCAAGAGGTATTTTAAAGTTTTATAACACTTAAAGATTTTTATTTAGGCGGCCCAGACGGATGCGGTTCAGGACGTACTAAAATAGTGTCATCGCCTATACGCTCGATATTGCACCATGGGATACTGATTAAATCAGGTTTTTTAAAACTAAACACTTTCATGTCGCCCGGTACAATGATTGAAAGAATACGACCGGAACATGTATCGATTGTGAGATCACATATGTAACCCAGTTTGCGACCATCGCACACGTTGATGACTTCTTTTTCTTTCAGCTCATCCACCGAACAGCCAAACATTTTTACAGGATTATGCATATAAGACCGCCGCTTCCTTCATTGATAATACGCTGTAAGGTTTCACCCAATTTTAACCGCGCATCGTCCGGCATATGAGCTAACTTCGTATGCAAGCCTTCATTGACTAACTCATGCAGACTCTTGCCAAAAATATTTGAATTCCAAATCGATTTTGGATCCTCTTCAAATTCATGAAGCAAATAACTAACCAATTCTTCTGACTGCTGTTCAGTTCCTACAACCGGATTAATTTCTGTTTCGATATTTGCTTTGATCATATGAATAGAAGGGGCGCTTGCTTTCAGTTTGACGCCATAGCTGCCCGACCTCTTCACAATTTCAGGCTCATCTAACGTCAGCTCAGAAATATCTGGCATAATAATGCCATAACCTCTGTTTTCTACCTCGGTTAAAGCCGCAGCCACAGAATCAAATTTCTTTTTTTGTCTTGAAAGTTCAATAATAGAATACATCAGGTCTTCTTCATCTTGAATGGTACTACCGGTATACTCGCTGACTAACTGATAGAATACATCGCCATCCAGTTTGACCTTTACACGAACAGCGCCACTGCCCGAATCAATGCCGGCCACAGCTGCATCTTCAATCGCTTCCTCACTGCTCATATAAGCAACAGCTCCTTTTACATCTGCTAAATTAACAATACTTTTAGCACACTGTAAAGAAGCATCCATTAATGATTTGCGCAGCGGACTATCTTCTTCTAACAACGTCAGCCATGCAGGTAAATCAAAGCCTAATTCTTTGACCGGAAATTCGTTTAAAACCATACGCATAATTGAATGAATATCTTCTGTATTCAAGCTTTGACAATTAACAAGTGCTACCGGTGCCTGATATTTATCTTCTAATGTCATGGCAAGATTGATTGTCTGTTCGCTCTCTGGTGAAGCGCTATTTACAACCAATACAAACGGTTTGCCGTATTTCTTTAAATCAGCAACAATTTCTTCTTCAGCCGATACATAGTCCTCTCTTGTCAGTTCTCCAAAACTACCGTCGGACGTAACGGCAATGGCTATCGTTGAATGTTCTTTGATAACCTTCATCGTACCGAATTTAGATGCCTCTTCAAATTTCATTGGCTTTTCGCTCCATGGCGTCATCACCAACCTTGGCTGCTCATCTTCATAATAGCCAAGCGCACTGGGCACGACATAACCAACGCAATCAATTAATTTCATTTTCATCGAAATCGCGTCTGCCATTAGCACCTCAACCGCTTCATCCGGAATGAATTTAGGCTCGGTTGTCATAACCGTTTTGCCCGAACCGCTTTGCGGCATTTCATCGATAGCTCGTTCCCGATCAAAGGGATTCGCTATATTCGGAATGACAAGAGATTCCATGAATTTTCTAATAAATGTACTTTTACCTGTACGCACTGCGCCAACGACGCCTACATACATTTCACCGTTTGTTCTTTTTGCAATATCTTTGTATACTCCTGCGTCAACCATGACCGCACCTCCGATTATTATTACACTCATTGGTATGCTTGGATGTTCCAAATTATGACTCAGCACAAAGATTACCTACTATAAAAGAATTATATGTAATAAAAATTACCGCAAAAAAACAGCCGTCCAAATACAACGACTGTTCTTTTATCATATAAGTTTATTTTTCGCATTCAGGATTAGACTTTTTAAGCATGACGGTCACAGTATAATAGATCCCCTCTGTTTTAATACGAAGCTGTCCCTCCATACGAGAGAGTAAACGACGACAGCTTTTAAGCCCGATTTTCGTGCTGGCCACCTTGACTGCCGTTTTATTAATTCGGTTTTTAATCATGATCCGCACAAAGGGATCATCATCATCAATCACCACCTGTATTTGTTCTTTCTTATCAGCATATTTTAAAAGATTTGAAAAAATATTATCAAATACGCGTAGTAATGCATCAGAATCAATACATAGCGAGAAACCGACGTCTCTTTTCTCTATCGCGCTCGTTTCAAAACACACCTTATAGCCACGCTCTTCTAACATATAAATTTGCTCTGCAAGCATTTGCGCGAGCAGCGCCTGGCCGTCAAAAGATTCCATATGAAGAGTTTCCGGTGCATCATTTTTAAACACGGTAAAATAGTCGAACAGCTTGTCTGACATGTTCTTGAGCTGATAAGCCTTTTCAACCGATTTTTGAATATACTGCTCTTTCTGTTCCTCAGAAGAATAAACGCCTGCATTCACAATTTCAAGATAGCCGATTAATGCCGAAAGCGGTGTGCGCAAATCATGTGACATGGCGGTAATCAATTCTTGGTTCGCATCGTATGCTTCCTTTTCTGCCTGCAAACGTTCGATCAAAGAAATTCTCATATCATCTACATTTTGCGCTAAATAAGATATTTCATCTTTTCCCTTCACGGTCACATTCTTCTCAATTTGACCGCCTTCAATTTCAGCTACTTCCTCGGCAATCTGGCTTAAATACATAATGCTGTTACGCACGAACCGAAGTACTAACAACGAAAATACAATTAATGACAAAATAACCGAAACAATCAAAAAAATCAGTAATAATCTTACATCGGTTCCGACAGCAATGAAAACATTTAAGTCTTCATAATAAATGCGCTCATAGGTATTATCTTTTAGATTAGCAGGCGTACTCGAATTCCCATAAGCGTCTGTCTCTTCTGCCTCTTTCTGATTTTCTGTTGCATCAGTCGGTAAAACAGAATTTGGCACACCGCTCGCATCAGTATTGTCAGAACCGTCAGAAGTTGTATCTGAAGGTTCGGTTACCGCTGTATTCTCGGTAGAATTGATACCGCTTTCCGATGACGGCTCCGTTGTGTCTGTGCTGCTTTGATCCACACGATCAGAAGGTTCTTGCTCGGTCGGATTGCTAATCTTGATTTGCTCTTTATGTTCGATAAAGCGAATAACGCGGCTATCCCAATAGTAATCTCGCTCCCGTTCATCATAGGAATAACTATCGTCAATCGGATCATCCGAGTTAAAAATCAGCTGATCGCCCCGATAAATATGCATAAATTTCAAATCGTTCCGATTAATCCATGAAGTCAGGGTTGAAAAATCACTGCTGACAACGCCCTTATGCTCGACATATTCCTCAAACTCAATGAGCTTTCTCTGCGCATATTTAGTAGAAGAATATTTATCTACCGCTTGCGAACTGACTAAATATAACACCCAAAATAATAAAAGTGAAATACAAAGAGAACAAAAAACGGCAGTCAATAATTTCATGCCGAGTTTTGTTCTGATTAAATGTTTTTTATTGGTTTTGTTTTTTTTATTATTCAACCCTATATCCTTTACCCCATACCGTTTTTACATATTTGGGACTTTGCGGATTATCTTCTATTTTGGTCCGTAGCTTTCGGATATGCACCATCACTGTATTGTTAGCCGAATAAAAATACGGCTCATCCCAAATACTTTCATAAATATTCTGCGGTGAAAAAATTTTCTTTTTATGCGAGGCCAGCAAAAGCAAAATTCGATATTCAATATCCGTTAAAATGATTTCGTTTTCGCCTTTTTTTACTTCGTTAAATTCAGTATTAATAAGCAAATCATACACGGTGATATATTTATCATATTCTTTGTTTTTGCCATTGTAAACATAATAGCGTCTTAACAAAGCTTTTACTCTGGCTAATAATTCGTTATAGGAAAATGGTTTTGATAAATAATCATCGCCACCCGACGAAAATCCCATTGCTTTATCAGAGTCCTGGGTTTTAGCGGTTAAGAACAGAACCGGCGCCATGGTGCTTTCTCGTAGTTGTGCGCACACCTTATAACCAGACATACCAGGCATCATCACATCTAAAATAATTAAGTCGATGGTATCATCAACGATCGATAATGCCTCGGGGCCATCCGAAGCAGTGACCACATCATACCCTTCTCCACCCAAAAAGATGGATATAACCTCACGCAAATCAGGATTATCATCAACAACTAAAATTCTATTTCTCATTTTTCAATGGCTGCTCCATTAAAACGAACGGGTATGCCCGCATTTTTAGCAACAGGTTTATGGATAATTGGCTTCCATTCAACCTTGGCAAACAGCGCATAAATTGAAATCGGCACATATGTGAACATAAAGAACGGAAAAGTGAGTAAATACAATATCTTTTTAGCAACATGACAATGTATTTTTTTCCATTCAGAAATAACAGTCAACGTACCCATGAGCACAAACAAACCATAAAAACCTAAAAACGCCTGTGCCAATACAATTAAAAGATCAGAGGCTAAAGGATCGCCCACAACCGCCGCATAAATGAAAGCAACACTATCAATCACAAACAGCATTAACGTAATCAGCATGCTTGGTGCAATCGTCATCATCATATCAAAGGCAGAAAACTTCGCGCCTTTAAACATAGAAGCAAACAACTTGCCCCCATAATTAAAGAACACTTGGTAAAAGCCTTTCGCCCATCTAAGCCGCTGTCTTGCGGACTGTTTTAGCTTGACTGGCTGTTCATCATAGAGTACGGCATCATCACAATAGCCTACTTTTTCGCCATGCACAATACTATCTATGGTAAACTCAATATCTTCAGTCAACAAATTATGCTTCCAACCGCTGTTGCGGCGCACAATGTCGTCACAAATCAAGAAACCCGTACCCGAGATAGCACAACTACTGCCCAAAATCATACGCGCATTATTCAAAAAACGTGCTTCACGCAAAAACCAAAGTGAAGAAGCGGCCGAAAGCCAGTTGTCACCATAGTTTTTCGAATTACGGTAGCTGGTTACAATTCGATAACCATTGTCAAATACGGCATTCATGTTGGCGATATAATTTTCATCCAAAATATTGTCTGCGTCAAAGACAAAGAATCCCTCATAGCCACGATTGGCATAATCGCTATAAATAATTTTAAAGATAAAATTCAGTGCATAGCCTTTACCAATATGCGTAAGATCGTTTCTTTCATATACATAAGCGCCTTTAGAAGCAGCCACATCCGCTGTGCGGTCGGTGCAGTTATCGGCAATTACAAATACATCAAATAGTTCTCTTGGGTAATTTTGCTGATTCAAGCTATCAAGCAGTTCACCAATAACCGCCTGCTCATTTCGCGCTGATATGATAACCGCATATTTATGAAGTTTTGATGCCTCAAATTTCTTGGGTTTGCAAAAAAGTGCAACTGCAACATAGAAAAACTGATATGCAAAACAAAGTGTAAAAACAACAAACAGTACAAAATTAATAAAAATTACAGTACTCACAAAAACCTACCCTTTCAAAGCGCCAGAAGGTATAGAAATCCAGTGTTTGCGATCATAGTGAGTCGGGCCGCCTATCACAAGGCGATTTTCTAAACGCTCATTTTAAATTTTTGTAAAGAATTTTCTCAAAATCAAGCAACTCTTTACCTATTTTCTGTCCCCATTGTAAGCAGACAATCTTAAAATTCGTATACAAAAATTCTTAAAATTTCTTAACATGCTGGCAAAAAAGGAATTTTTATCCATGTTTTCAAATGTAAAATTCAGTTTCTCACCTCTGCGATACCGCCAGATGATGAAACTAAAATCACATTATTCAGCCGCTAACAATTTTAACAATAAACCGTATGTGCGGCCAACCGAAAGCAAATCCAAGCGCTCTTTGACCGTGTGAATATCATACATATTCGGTCCAATCGAAATGAGTTCTGCCTGTTCACCCAAGCCTTTTTTGATAAAACCACACTCAACGCCAGCGTGCATACCTGCAATTCGCGGCTTTTGTCCATGATAAAGCTTTTCATACTCACGAATATATATTTTTTCTAAAGAACTCTTCTCTGTTTTTTCCCAACAATCATAAAAGCCTGTTTCTTCAATTCGCACATCCAAAAGCGCCGCTAATGCTTGATAACGCGCCAACCACTCATGATATTTAGAGGCTGTATTAAATCTCATTAAATAAGCAAGGGTTATTTCATTTTCCTCCGTACGAACCACCCCTAAATTAGAGGAAACATCGACAAGATTGATCTCTGGTTCCTTAGACAACGAGAGCACACCCTCCGGCGCCATAAACATACATAAAAGCACTCTATGTGTTTGTCGATAAGATAGCACTCGTTCTCTTGCACCAATGAAGTCAAGACGGAACGTAAAAGCGGCGTCCTCTTTTGATAACTCGCCGGCAACTTGCTTTTTAAACTGCGTAGCCTCTTTTTTCAGCTTTTCAAAATCAGCACAAGTAATCACCGCACAACTCTCGCCTGTAATGACATTGTGCTTATCACCACCGTCAAAAGAAACTAAATTAAACGGTTGATTTTGATATTGTTGATACAAAAAACGTGCCAAAATACGATTTGCATTTCCACGTGCTAAATGAATATCCGCTCCCGAATGACCACCGGCAAGTCCACTTACCTTAATACGTGCACATTTATAGGGTGAATGTGCTGTCTCATAGGGAAAATGATACATAATATCCGCGCCGCCAGCACAGCTGACAATGCACGTTCCCTCTTCTTCGGAATCTAAATTAATCACACGCTTTGCTTGAATTTTAGCGTAATCAAACTGCATGGCACCTGTCATGCCGCTTTCTTCGTCTACGGTAAACAGACATTCTAAAGGCCCATGACGCAAAGAGGAATCTGTCAAAACAGCTAACATCATTGCCACCGCAATACCATCATCAGCCCCAAGAGTTGTATCTTCAGCCGATAAAAAGCCTTCACGAACAACTAAACGGAGGGAATCTTTCAAAAAATCATGGGAAGAATCAGCTGTTTTTTCTCCTACCATATCTAAATGTCCCTGCAAAAGAAGCGCCGGCATGTTTTCACAGCCCGGCGCCGGTTTTTTGCGAACAAGTACATTATGAAATGGATCTTGTTCACAATACAAGCCATGCTCATTCGCTACTTTCTCAATATAGTCGGCTATTTCTTTTTCATTTCCCGATATATGAGGGATCGAGGCTATTGTTTGAAAGTAGGAAAACACGTTTTCTGGATAATAGCCTTTCAGCACATCCGTGTCTCCTCTGTTTTCCTTATTCATCATAACCGTTCGGATGCGTTTTATGCCATGCATACGCCGTGGCTATAACATCTTCAATACCATACTGTCTTTGCCATCCCAACACTCGTTCAGCCTTTTCGCTGGTAGCCACCAAAACAGGCGGATCCCCTGGTCTTCTGTCTTCAAATACAGAAGGAATTTCGCATCCTGTTACCTTGCGTGCCGCATTCAAAATTTCTAAATTAGAATAACCGCCGCCGGAACCAAGATTAAATTCATCCGAACAATTGTTTTTTAACATATATTCCATCGCTAAAATATGAGCGTTTGCTAAATCCATAACATGAATATAGTCACGTATACACGTGCCGTCTTTCGTCGGATAATCATTACCAAACACACTTAGCTTCTCTCTTTTACCAAGCGCCACTTGCAGTATAATGGGAATCAAATGCGTTTCCGGATTATGATCTTCTCCGACATTTCCTGACGGATGTGCGCCTGCTACATTGAAATAACGCAGACTCATGCTGTTGAGACCATAAGCCACGCCAAACCATTTCAGCATATCCTCAATTGCCAACTTTGTCTGACCATAGGTGTTTATCGGGTGCTGCGGGGTTTCCTCCGAAATCGGATTTTCTTCGGGCTCGCCATACGTAGCAGCGGTTGAAGAAAAGACAACATTTTTCACACCGTGCTCAATCATGCTGTGAAAAAGATGCATACTTTGCGCTACATTATTATTATAATATTCATAGGGATGCAGCATACTTTCACCAACTAAAGAAAAGGCCGCAAAATGCATCACCGCATCAATTTGATTCTCGGTAAACACCCGATGCATGAATGTCTCGTCCCCTACAGAGCCAACATAAAGTTTGGTGTCACCAATTGCTTCTTTATGGCCTTTGGATAAGTTGTCAACAACAACAACTTCGTATCCTTTTTCTTTCAGCGCCGCCACAGCACAGCTGCCAATATAGCCGGCCCCGCCTGTTACCAAAATACTCATTTTGCTTTCCTCCAAGTTAATCGCATATCTATAAAAAATTATATACCACTTTATACGCAAAAATACAACGGAACCGTTTAACGATTTCGTTGTAAAAAGCGATCTAACGCTTCGCGCAGCTGTGCCGCATTTTCTTCTGGCGAAGAGGGATTGCAACTTGCCCAAACGCCTGATTCACTGGATGCTCTGTATTGCTGTACGTTAGCGCTGCGCATAGGCGTAAGCATTTCAACATGAAAATGATAACAATCAGCAACAGGCCCAGATACATTAACAGGCGCGTTATGCATACACATCATATAAGGAAAAATCGTATCAAACAAACAATCATACATTCCTGTAATATTACGCAAAATACGACCAAAATTCGCTTTCATTTGTTCATCAAATTGGCCAATATGCTGTACATGCTTTTTGGCGCTGATATAAACACCATAAGCATATTCGGAAAAGAAAGGAACATATGCCACAAAGTCCTCATTCTCACAAATGACTCGCTTGCCAAAACGAACCTCTTCTTCATTCATAGAACAAAATAAGCAACGTCCTTGCTCTGCAAAAAATTCCTTCGCACTATCAAGTTCTAACTCGATCTTCTTTGGCATAAAAGGATAGCCATAAATCTGTCCATGTGGGTGAGGCTGGGTTACCCCTACTTCCTTGCCTCTATTTTCAAATATAAATACATATTTTATTTTTTCATCAGCTGACAGCTCATTAAAACGCTGCTGCCACAAATCAACAAGCAACCCCATATGATCATCGTCTAAATCATATAATTTCCCATGATGATCAGGCGAAAACAAGATAACCTCGCACTTGCCATATGCCGGCGCAGTTTTATAAAATGCTTGAGCCGCGGGCGTAACCGGACAATTCATCTCGGCAGGCGGATTTGAAAGAGCGGGAAAATCATTGTCATATTTATATACTTTATAATTGTCAGGCACTTTGCCCGAGCCAGGACAAAAGGGACAATAATCCTTTGGCATATTGGGCCTTTTCGCCCGATTTGAAATGACCATAACCCAATCCTTTGTCATCGGATTCCATCTAAGTTCTGCCATACTACGCTCCATTCCATCTATATGATATTAAAAATGATAACACGCCAATGTTCATTTTCACGGCCTGTAAAAACACACGCTAAACTAATTTAGTATATCATATTTTTAACCAAAATACAATTATTTTTTCAATTCATTCCCTATTTTGATTGCGTTTTTGATCCAAATAACTTTGCAGAATAATCTGCGCAGCCAGTGTATCCACTCTTTCTTTTCTATTTTTCCCACGCGTGTTTGTCATGTTTAAATAAATATGTGCCTCGCTCGTTGAAAGACGTTCATCCATCATGACAACCTCAAGACCGCTTTCCTGCTGCAGCAAAGCACCAAACTGAACAGCTCTCTCAGAGCGTTCGCCGCGGCTTCCATTCATATTAATTGGATTACCCAATACAATCAAAGTGCATTCACGTTCTTTGGCAACTTGAACAATTTGAGTCGCCAGTTGTTTCTTACCATCGGCTATGATCGTACAAAGACCGCTTGCAATTGATCCCGTCGGATCGCTAACTGCTAAGCCAGTTCGCTTATCTCCATAATCAACCCCTAATACTCTCACACTAAATCCCTCTTTTTTCACCAATTAATCGTTCTTCTTCACGTGTATTTGAAAATAATTCCGGACAATTAACTTTAGCAAATTTCAAAATTGCTTCTTTATCTGGCACTGCCTCAAGGCCGCCTTCAGAGGCTGCGGTTAAAGTGCCCACCACATTGGCGTATTCACACGCATGATCATACAATTTGCGCTTCATATAATCATCAATAAAAGCAATGTCAAAAGCAGCATCTGCATATCCGTTTCGGTAAATGTTATCAATAGGTTTTAGTGCATACGATTGGATCGCTTTATAATATTTCCCGTAATTCAGAAAAATTCCCTTTTCTTTGCGTTTAATCACTACACATTTTGCCCCTGTCTTATTTTGAAATAAGACAGCCGCTTTCATGCAGCCCTCCATTGAATCTACCTTTACTCGTGTATATTGGTAAACCTCTTCTTCATCTAAAAATACCGTATTTACCTCTTCTATCTGCTCGAAAGGAAAATTTCTCTTGATAGGGCTGGCCGACAAAAATAACGGGATATGCTTCAGTTTTGCCAAACGAGCACTGGCAACAGCCACCTCATAGGCAACATCAAAATGCAGATACACCGCATCCGGTTTGCTGGTAAAGGCATCTTCAACATCTTTCATAACAAAACTCGCATTTGCTCCAGCAAAATCAATGGTGCTCTCGCTCCCGGTACCGCTGTGAACAACTGTACAAAGGCCGGTTTTCTGTTTTCGGGTCATATTGAAAAAACGAACATCCACACCGCTGCTATGCAAATAATCTCGAATGCGTCTGCCAGTAAAATCCTCACCAGCGCGACCGGCCAAAATAGATAACGCACCTAATTTACTGGCGCATAGCGCCGACATGGCTCCCCTGCCGCTAACCCATTCATTACACGATTCCGCTTGCGTTGCATAACCAGATACAGGCAAACTTGGCACAAAAAAATCAGTCTGTAAATACGTATTGCCAATGACAAGAATACGCGGTTTCATTCTTCTTTTCCTTCCTGACCTCACAACTAAAATTATTCGTACTATATAAAACCATAAAGACACAATAAAAGCGTTTTTTAGGTTTAATTTTATTCTACTAAAATGCTAACTGTTGTAAAATTTAGTAGTTCTAATTTTGCCCAAACATGTTAAAAACAACCTGCAAAGTTATTCTTTAAGACTCCCCCGTCAGGGGTAGTTTTTTAGATTAAAACTTTCCATCTCTTCAAAGTTCATTGTTTCCAGCTTTGCTGGAATGCAGTCTTGTAGGCTGCAAGGTGAACTTTTTAAGACACCCCATCAGGGGTAGTCTTATTTTATCATAACACTATTGTAAAATCAAGGCAATTGACATGCAAAATGCCGCATTGTATTGACACAAGCCCTTGCATATTGTATAATTTATACAATTTAGTCAATGACTTTTGATCACTTTTTCAAATCCATTATGCAGAAAGGCAATCATAATAAAATGAAAAAAATTTCTCTTTTCTTGTTGGTCTTGTGTCTGCTCGCATTCACCGCATGCTCAAGAAAAGCAAGTGATGCACCAAACGGTATGCAAACCGCCTCAAACGAATATTCCGATTTTAATCTATATGTTCCTGACAACTGGATCGTCGAAACCTCAACTGGCGTCATCACCGCAAAATACAGTGATTCAGTCATGGCTAACATTTCCATGATGGCATTGTCTCTTAGTAATGACATCACCACAATTGACGCCTATTGGGATTCTTTTAAAGAAACCTTTGGCCAAACATTTGCCGACTGGCAGGAAGAAACCACAGAAGATATGCTTTTAGACGGCGTTGCTGCTAAGAAATATATCTATACCGGCACGGTAGCCTCCATTGAGGCAAAATATATGCAGGTGCTTTGCATCCGCCAAGGCGCCGTATATATTTTCACCTATACAGCCTCTCCTGAAAAATTTGATGACTATGTAAACGACGTCACAAAAATGTTAGATACATTTACTTTTAAATAATATACATGACCATGGAAGAAATTTATTTTGATAACAGCGCAACTACCAAACTGTGTACACCAGCGATTCATGCAATGGAAGAAGTAATGAACCATACATTTGCCAACCCTTCTTCTCTGCACTCAGCCGGGTTTCGGGCTGAGCAAGCTCTTAACACAGCACGCCAACAGGTGCTTGCCGCCTTAGGTGTACGTGATAAAGGAGCGCGCCTTGTTTTTACTAGCTCCGGAACCGAAGCGAATAATCTTGCGCTTGTAGGAACCGTACGTGCTAAAGAAAAGTATCGAGGCGGTACCATTATTCTTTCAGACAGCGAACATGCCAGTGTGCATGAGTGCGCTAATTATCTTAAAGCAAAAGGTTTTACGATTGCCTATCTTTCTACCAAAGCAGGTAAAATAGATCCATACGAGTTAGAAACGCGCATTGACGAAAAAACCATCTTGCTTTCCATTATGCATGTAAATAACGAACTCGGCTCTCTCTATGATTTGTCGACTTTATTTCGCATAGCCAAGCAAAAAAAGCCGGACATTATCACACACACTGACGCTGTACAATCTTTTATGAAAATTCCGTTTACCCCACAGCAGTTGGGCGCAGATTTAGTCAGTGTTAGTTCCCACAAAATACATGGTCCTAAAGGAGCGGGCGCCTTATATATTTCCGAGGAAATAATAAAACAGAAAAAAATTTCGCCCCTGCTTTTTGGCGGTGGACAAGAATATGGGTTCCGCTCAGGCACAGAAAACACCATATCGATTGCTGGTTTTGGCGCCGCCGCCCAATATATGACCGCACATATGAAAGAAAATTTTTCAAAAGCCACTCAAGTGCGCTTGGCACTGATAGAAAAACTCCCCCCTGCTATTCGGGTAAATGCAGCTGAAACATATTCACCGTATATTATTAACATTACTGTGCCTGGCATAAAAAGCGAAACGATGCTGCATTATCTATCCAGCCGTGGTATTTATGTTTCCAGCGGTTCCGCTTGCTCCTCTCATAAAAAAGCGCCGAGCAGACCGCTTAGCGCCTATGGGCTAAGCGCGCAAGAAGCCGATTGTTCTTTGCGCATTAGCTTATGCGGTGAAAATACCATTTGTGAAGCAAATAAAGTGGCCGAGGCTCTGCATGAAGGGCTTGATACACTCGTTCATACAAAGTAATCAATCTAAATTCAAAGTTTATTTATACATTTATGATATTATAATTTATAATGGATTTTTATATTTTAAAATTTGTTTTTTGCCTATAATGTATAGTTTTAACAACAATGGTAAAAATCACCTTTTATAAATATAAACTTCATTAAAAATAAAACGATTCACAAAATAGTACTTGAAAGGATGACAATCAAAATGGGAAAAGGGAATCGAATAAGAACTGAACGCGCTGATGAAAGGCAAGCAAAAAAAGAAGCGGAAAAAAGAAAAAATAAAAAAGCCAAAATCAATCATATTATCTCGATGATTGTTTGCATTTTTTTAATTGTTCTTTTAGTAGGCAGTCTTATTTTTGCTGCGTTTAAAAATACGATCGATAATCATTTTTTGCATAGTTCTGTTTCTGTTTCTTCTGAGAATTATAAACTCAACAATGCTGAAATGTCCTATTTTTTCAACACACAATATAATTACTTTTTGAACCAATACAGCAGCATGCTTTCTTATTTCAATCTGGACACAACAAAAAGCTTGAAAAAACAAGCTTGTACAATGGCACAAAAAGAAAATTATACATGGTATGATTATTTCGTTGACGCAGCTAAAAATAGTATTGAAGAAGTTTTTGTTTTGTGCGAAGAAGCAAAAAATCGTAACATTACCTTAGATGATGATGACTATAAAATCATTGACGATACCATTGAACAGTTAAATAGCGCTGCCTCCAAAGCAAATATCAGCCTAAAAAAATATATCGAACAGAATTTCGGCAAAAATGTAACCGAAGAAGATATACGAAATTGTGCGACTTTGCAGCAAATCGCTTCTAAATGTTATCGTGAAGTGTACAACGAGCCATCTTATAGTGATGACGCTATTGCTAAACACTGTGCCGATAATATGGAAACCTATTATTTCTTTGACTATAAATCCTTTGTTTTCAAGGCTGAAACAGAAGAAAATGCTTCGGACGAGGAAAAAGAAGCAGCCAACAAAAAAGCTTCAGACAATGCAGACGCTTTGTTTAAAGCCGCTGTTTCTGAACAAGCATTTGATTCATTTGTAGAAGATTATTATAGAAAAAACAATACCATAGTAGCCGACAATGCTGACAACGCATCTGACCAAAACGTAATGACGGAAACCAAATTAAAAGAAAACGTTGAAAAAACATTGACAACTGGCGCTGCATACACAACCGAAACCGATCTTGGCAAATGGGCCTTTTCAAAAGACGAAAGCGGCAATTATGAACGCAAGGCTGGTGATGTAACAATCATCAATGATAAAACCAATAACACGTATACTGTTTATTATTTAGTTACCCCGCTCTATCGCCATGAATATAATACTAAAAATGTGCGGCATATTTTGATTGCTACAGATACCTCCAATACAGGAGAAGGGCTGAATGATGAGGCAGCCAAAGCAAAAGCTGAAGAAATTTTAGCTGAGTTTAAAGCAGGTAATCAAACAAGTGATGCCTTTGGCGATTTAGCTGAAAAATACACGATGGACGACGGTTCTAAAACGACCGGTGGTCTTTATGAAAACGTAAAAAAAGGCCAAATGGTAAGTGAATTCGAAGATTGGATTTACAGTTCGGAAAGACAAGCCGGACAAACTGAAATCGTTAAAACTTCGTATGGTTACCACATTATGTACTTTGTCGGAGACGGCAGCACCTCTTGGCAAGTAGAAGCAGAAGAAGGATTGCGTAAAGCTGATTATGATGAGGTTTATACAAACTTCAAAGAGAAATATACAATTGAGTATAATGAGAAAAATCTCAAAAAGCTAAGTACAATCGGCGCATAAAAAAAGAGACCAAATGGTCTCTTTTTTTATATCTAATAACGAAACTTAAATCCACCATTTTGGTGTCAGTTCACCAAGTGTAATAATCTGTTGCCTTTCATAATCAAGCATAATTTCAATATCAGCATAGTTTTCCGACATGAGCTGCACCATCAGTTCCCTGCATGCACCGCAAGGCGCTCCCGTTTTACCATTTGGCATAAGCGCTAATACTTTTTTAATTTCCTGCTCGCCATTCGTTATCATTGCAAACAACGCATTTCGTTCGGCGCAAATACCAAGCGTAGAACAGGTATCAACACACACACCCGTATAAATATGGTTAGAGGCAGAAAGAACGGCGGCTGCAACGCCGCCTGCTTCTATATATTTTGAAATTCTTCTCTCCTTCTGCACGCTTTTAGCCGCCTGATACATCTTTTTCCATATCAAATCCATTTTTTAAATCCCTTGGTTAAATATCAACATATATTTTATGAGTCAGCATTTTCCCAATTGTGGTAAACCTGCTGCACATCATCGTTATCTTCTAAATGCTCGAGCAGCAAACTCATGAGGCGAATATCATTTTCATCATTAAGAGTAACATAATTTTGTGGAATTTTATCTTGCTCAGCTGAAGAAATCACATATCCCTTCTCTTCTAATGCTTGGCGAACCTCACTTAACTGATTTGATGCAGTATAAATCATAAAGAAACCATCGTCAGCCTGAAAATCTTCTGCGCCCGCTTCAAGCGCTGCTTCCATCAGTTCATCTTCGTCAAGTTTTTTATCCTCGTCCTCAATGATAATAGTTCCCTTGTCCTCAAACAAATAGCTAACACAGCCAGTTTGACCCAAATTGCCGCCAAATTTATCAAAATAGTGTCTTAAATCAGATGCTGTACGGTTGCGATTGTCTGTGGTCGTATAGACAATCACGGCAACGCCTGAGGGACCATAACCTTCGTAGTAAAGTTCTTCATAGGCAACATCATTCTCGCCTTGCGCTTTTTTGATCAAACGATCAATATTATCATTCGGTACATTGTTGCTCTTTGCCTTTGCAATTAAATCTTTTAACTTACGGTTAACCGAAGGATCAGCGCCCCCTTCTTTAATGGCAATCATCATCTCTTTGCCGATTTTGGTAAAAACTTTTGCACGCTGCGCATCAGTTTTTTCCTTTTTATGCATTATATTTTTCCATTTAGAATGTCCTGACATAATTTCTCCCTTTTGCTAACATATAGTAATTCTATGTGATTTTATATTTTTTCAGGTGTTTTCATACAAATTAAATGCATAGCATTTTCCAACACTTGCTTGGCAGCGGCCGTCAGCCGCAAACGAGTATTGCGCACTTTCTCATCTTCTGCACTAACAATTTTGCATGCATGATAAAAACGATTAAAAGCACTGCATACTTCCAAGATATAACGTGTGATCAGATAAGGCTCATATTCCTCTAACGCTTGCATCACCCTTTCCTCAAATTGAGAAAGTACTTTTGCCAGCGCCATCTCCTCTGCCGTGCTAATTTCATAATCTGTTTCTGTTAGGCTGGATTTTTTTAATACCGAACAAGCGCGCGCATAGGTATACTGTGCATAAGGACCTGTATTTCCTTCAAAAGACAATACATCCTCCATGATAAAATTAATATCCTTAATGCGTGTATTTGAAAGATAATGAAAAATGATAGCGCCAACACCAACAGCCTCAGCCGTTTTTTCATCTAATTCATCGTCCGGATTTTTCTCTTTCATGATATCAGACGCTTTGGCGATTGCCTGTGCAAACAAATCGCGCAACAGAATCACATTGCCAGTACGGGTTGCTAACTTCGCGCCATTAATGCTCACCGTGCCGTATGGAACATGCACCAATTCAGAATACCAATCATATCCCATCAGTTCTACCACCTTAAACCACTGGGCAAAGTGGAGACTTTGACCGGCAGATGTCACATAAATTGCCTTATCAAAATGATAGGTTTCTTTGCGATATACCGCCGCTGCAATATCTCGCGTAGGATACAAGGTAGAGCCATCTCGCTTTAAAATCAAACAAGGCGGCATATTATAAGCCGAAAGATCAACAATCGACGCACCGTCATCTTGCTTTAAGAGCCCCTCATCTCTAAGCTTTTGCACCTGCGCAGGCATTTTATCGGTATAAAAGCTCTCTCCTTTATAGCTGTCAAACGTAATATCCAGTTGTTTGTATGTCTTTTCATATTCAGCGAGGCTAATTTCAATAAACCATTTCCAAAGCGATATATTTTCCTCATCCTGCTGCTCCAATTTCTTAAATTCCGCTCTGGCCCGTTCATTTAAACTTTCATCTTGTTCGGCTGCCTGATTAATACGGACGTATAAGGACACCAACTCATCAATGCCATTCTGTTCAATGGCCTCTTTGCTGCCCCATAGCTTATAAGCTGTAATCAGCTTACCAAACTGGGTTCCCCAATCGCCCAAATAATTAATCCCTACACACTGATAGCCCGCAAATTCATGCATTTTTTTGAGTGAATGCCCAATCACCGTGGTACCTAAATGACCAATATGAAAAGGCTTCGCTACGTTTGGCGAGGAATAGTCAAGCACGACTACCTTTCCCTTGCCCACTTCACTTGCACCATATCGCTTACCATCAAGCAATACACGGTTAATGACAGAAAGAGCAAAGCTCTGATCAACTGTAAAATTCAGATACCCACCAACCACATTCGTTTCGCTGATACCGTCACAGATAAACTGATCCGCTATTTTCTCTGCAATGATCGGTGGCGCAGCATGTAGCGTTTTACTAAGCTTAAAACAAGGCAATGCCAAATCGCCCATGGATGCATCCTTAGGGTATTCCAGCATATCCTGTATATTGTCAATCGTTAGGCCATGATCTTCTTTTAACATGGTTAGCTTTTGTAAAATTACACCTGCCAGTCGTTTTTTTAGTTCAATCATATTTCTTATCCTCTATTATTATATAGACTTTATTGATATTATCATAACATATAACGCTACCAGGTAAAAAACTGTACCGATATATTTACCGATTTAGTTTACCACAAAATCTCATTTTTGTCTATAGAATAGCGCTTGACAAAGGATAGAAAGTGTGATACTATATGTAAAGTGATTTGCTTTACATGTGATTTTTTGAATAAGCATTTATTGTTATACAGCATGCGAATCTATGATCACTATAAAATGATACAAATGAAAGGACGCTATGATTATGGAGTTAAGCGAAAAAAATCGATTTTCCCTGCTCTATGATTTTTATGCGCCTATGCTGACCCAAAGACAAGCAGATATCATGCAGTTTTATTATGCCGATGATTTATCTTTACAAGAAATTGCAGAAAATACAGGACTTTCAAGACAAGGTGTGCGAGACGCAATCAAAAAAAGTGAAAAAATTTTAATTGACTGCGAATCAAAACTGGGGCTATATCAAAAATACCTTCAGCAAAAAGCTGATTTTGATTTGATTGTTCGTCAGCTTGAACAGTTTGGCGAATCGAAAATGATAAACGATATCATCAAACACATCCGAAACATGATATTATAGGAGATAGAATGTTCACAAACTTACAAGAAAAGCTGAACGAGGCATTTAAAAAGTTTAAGAACAAAGGCAAGCTTACTGAAAAGGATGTCAAAGAGGGCTTGCGCTCGGTAAAGCTTGCTCTATTAGAAGCTGATGTTAACTTTAAAGTTGTTAAAGAATTTATTAACCGAGTCACGGAACGCTCTGTTGGCGTTGAAGTATTAGAAAGTTTGATGCCCGCCCAACAGGTTATCAAAATCGTTAATGAAGAACTTATTGCTTTAATGGGCGGTGAAGCCGCTAAAATTCAAATTGCTTCTAATCCGCCTACCGTGATTATGATGGTAGGACTTCAAGGCGCCGGTAAAACGACTCACTGCGCAAAATTAGCTGGATATTTAAAAAATCAAGGCAAGCGTCCTTTGCTTGTTGCCTGCGACGTATATCGCCCTGCTGCCATTAAACAGCTGCAAGTAGTAGGCGGTCAAATTGATGTTCCGGTATATGCAGAGGAAAACAACCAGAAACCAGTTAAAATCGCTGAGGCCGGTGTTGGGTTTGCTAAGAAGAATATGAACGACGTTGTCATCATTGATACGGCCGGTCGTCTTCATATTGATGAAGTATTAATGGAAGAACTGTGTACTATTAAAGAAACAGTACAAGCCCATGAAATACTTTTAGTTGTCGACTCCATGACCGGACAAGACGCCGTAAACGTTGCTGAACATTTCAATGAGCTCTTAGATATTACAGGTGTATTGCTGACAAAACTTGATGGCGATACGCGTGGCGGTGCAGCACTTTCGGTTAAATATGTAACCGGTAAACCCATCAAATTTATCGGAACCGGCGAAAAATTAGATGCTTTAGAGCCGTTTTATCCAGATCGAATGGCTTCTCGCATTCTTGGCATGGGCGATATGCTAACACTCATTGAAAAAGCAGAAGCTGCCTATGACGAGAAAAAAGCTAAAGAACTCGAACAAAAAATGCGGCAAAACGCGTTCACACTGGATGATTATTTAGATCAAATGAAACAGGTGCGCGGCATGGGTTCTATGGATCAAATTTTGTCTATGATGCCGGGCGTTAATGCCGGTGCACTCAAAGATGTTAAAATTGATGAAAAAATCTTAGACCGTATGGAAGCCATGATTCTCTCTATGACCGAACAAGAAAAGGTTCATCCAGAAATCATTGGCGCATCACGCAAAAAACGAATTGCCGCCGGCAGCGGAACAAAAGTTGAAGACGTAAATAAATTGTTAAAACAATTTGAAGCTACACAAAAAATGATGAAGCAACTTACCAGCGGCAAAATGAATAAATTATTTGGAAAAAAAGGCAAATTCAAAATGCCCTTTTAAATAGACACTATTGCTGATTGTATAGGAGGAAAAACACATGGCAGTAAAAATCAGATTAAAGAGAATGGGTGCAAAAAAGGCACCGTTTTACAGAGTAATCGTGGCTGATTCCAGATCACCCCGCGATGGTCGTTTCATTGAAGAGATTGGTTATTACAATCCCATCAGCGAACCGGTTGAAATTAAAATTGACGCAGAGGCAGCTAAAAAATGGATTGCCAATGGCGCACAGCCAACTGATACTGTGAAGGCTCTTTTAAAGAAAAACGGCGTTATTGAATAAACGGGGGACAAGAATGTCTGAACTGAAACAAACGCTGGCTGACATTGCAGGAGCCATTGTGAATGATCCTGAATCGATCATTATCACAGAAGAAGAAAATAACAATCATGTTACTTTAACACTGAGCGTTGCGCCAAACGATATGGGCAAAGTAATTGGGAAAAACGGCCGCATTGCGAATGCCATTCGTATGGTTATGAAAAGTGCCGCTAATCGCAGCGGGCAAAGAGTGACCGTTCACATTAAAGACTAATGTAGGATTTTGTTACATAAAAGACAGTATTCATTAAACAAAATAAAAAACGTCATAGTAAAACGCTATGACGTTTTTTATTTTAACATGTTAAAAAGATAGCAGTAATTGGAATATGCATCTACTAGCAAATTCATTCTCTGCCCACATAATGCGACCTTTGAAATGCAGTAATATGTTTGCAAGCCACATACATAAAACAAAACGACAATCTTCTCACGAAAACTGTCGCTTCTAATATTGGTGCCGGAAGCGGGGGTCGAACCCGCACGGTGTCGCCACCACTGGATTTTGAGTCCAGCACGTCTGCCAATTCCATCATTCCGGCTTATATTAAAACTTCAACAAAATAAAAAATGCAATATTAATTTACTTTGAGTATACCATAAAACTTTGAAAAAACACTTTGTTATGTTTGTACCCGTTTCATGATGCCTTTATTATACCACAACAAAGCAAAAGTTGCAATACTTTTTATGAAACGAGGTACAAAAAATACCTCGTTTCATCTATTTACATTTTATTTTTTGACTAAATAGCCTTCAGATACTAACAATTCTGCATTGAGCACAGCACCGCCCGCTGCACCGCGCAGCGTATTATGCGAAAGACCAATAAATTTATAGTCATAAACCGTGTCCTCACGAAGTCGGCCTACAAAAGTTCCCATGCCCTTATCACGGTCACGGTCAAGTTTAGGCTGCGGTCTGTTTTCCTCTTCAAAATAAGTGATAAACTGCTCTGGTGCGCTTGGCAGTTTTCGCTGCTGCGGCTTTCCAGCATAGTTTTTCCAAGCTTCTAAAATCTGCTCTTTTGTCGGTTTCTTTTTGAACTTAACAAAAACGGCCGCTGTATGTCCATCTGATACTGGCACACGCAAACACTGGGTTGTAATAATCGGTGCACTCGCCTTAACAATCTCTCCGTTTTCAATATGTCCCCAGATTTTGAGCGGCTCTTGCTCGCTCTTCTCTTCTTCTCCGCCAATATACGGAATGACATTATCAATAATTTCAGGCATGCTTTCAAATGTCTTGCCTGCCCCTGAAATTGCTTGATAGGTCGTTGCAACTACCTCGTAAGGCTCATATTCCAAAAGCGCTGAAAGAGCGGGCACATAACTTTGAATGGAGCAATTTGGCTTTACAGCAATAAAACCATTCTTGGTTCCAAGCCTCTTTTTCTGTGCCTCTATAATCCGCAAATGATCATCATTCACTTCAGGGATGATCATCGGCACATCGGGCGTCCACCGATGCGCCTTATTATTAGAAACAATCGGCGTTTCCTTTTTCGCATATGCATATTCTAATTCTTTAGTTTTCTCAGCATCTAAATCTACTGCGCAAAAACAAAAGTCAACCTGCTCTGCTACAGTATCGATTTCCCATGCGTCCTTAACCTTCATATTCTTATATTTTTCGGGCATAGGCTGCTTTAATTTCCAACGATTACCTATGGCTTCTTCATAGCTTTTTCCCGCACTTCTTTGGGAAGCCGCCAAGCAAGTCACCTCAAAATACGGGTGGTTCTCTAAAATGGTCAAAAAACGCTGACCTACCATTCCCGTTGCGCCAATAACGCCCACTCTCAGTTTTTCTTCCATAAAAATCACATCCACATCTTCATTTCAAATTATTTCAAATCAGTATAACATTTCCGCCCATTTCTGTCAAGAAAAATGTATCACTTAACCCTCTGGTTTATAGCTAACGGTACCGCACACTCGGTCACCCGCATCACCAAACGCTGTATAAATATACCCTTTTTCATTCAGCGGCCCAGCTACATATTTAGCCGTAAAAATAGGTACATCCGGATGGCTTTCGCATAAGCGCCTCACACCAACCTCAGAAGATATTATACACATAAATTTAATTCTTGTGCATCCACACTCTTTCACAAAGCGAATGGCCGCTTCGGCACTGCCGCCGGTAGCCAGCGCAGGATCCACGATAATGACCTGTCCGTCAGCCACATCGACAGGCATTTTAAAATAATATTTTTTTGGCTCTAATGTTTCTTCGTCCCGATACAAGCCAATGTGTCCCACCTTAGCCGTTGGCGAAAGAGAACGCAGTCCATCAATCATGCCAAGACCGGCTCTTAGAATCGGCACAATGGTAAAATCCTCTGCTAAAACCGGTGATTCAAATTCAGCAAGAGGCGCCTTGACTTTTACCTCTTTCATCCTCAAATCTTTCAACGCCTCATAACCCATTAACATTGAAATTTCTTTAACTATTTCCGAAAACTCTTTTGAGCCAGTATGTACATCGCAAAGATGTGTAACTTTATGCTTAATTAATGGATGATCAAATATCGTTACATTTTTTAAAAAATCTTCCATGAGAAACCTCTTATCACTGTTTTTCTTCTTAAAAAATACCGACGTATGTGCGTCGTGCAAGTGTATTTTACAATAGTTGACACAATTCTTTCAATATGCTACAATCAAGTCAAATATATTGAGCATAAAGGGAATAAGATTAAATTTTCAATTATAAATCTTCTTTCAATCTTCAAGTTTTGCGCTGCGCCAAAACTTGAGCCATAAACTGCTCCCTTAAAATAGTCGCAGCATGGAGGATAAAAATGGCTAAAATTCTTGTCAGCAGTTGTCTTTTAGGCTGCCAATGCCGCTATAAAGGCGACGACTGTAAAAATCAAAGTATTGTGGAACTTGCAAAAAAGCATACACTCATAGCTGTCTGTCCTGAACAAGCGGGCGGTTTATCCACTCCGCGCGCGCCAGCAGAAATTGTCAATAACAAATTAATTAATACAGATGGCCGGGATGTAACAAATGAATATCAAAAAGGTGCCGAAACCGCCTTATGGTTGGCCACGCTCAACCATGTAGATTTTGCTATATTAAAAGCAAAGAGTCCTTCTTGCGGAAAAGGTCGTATTTATGACGGTTCCTTTACCGGCCGCTTGATTGATGGAAACGGCGTGACAGTCACCCTTTTGCAGCAGCACGGTATCCCTGTTTTCACCGAGGATGAACTCGACAAGCTGCCTCTATAATTAACAAACTTTTCTTGTTCACTTTCCTTTTAAACAAACTCCGAACGCATGCGTCCGGAGTTGTTTTATTTATAATGTGTGTTCTGAATCTTTTACTTCCACTTCACCCATGCTATTGGCTGCGCCAGTCAAAGGATCAGCATGTTCCTTCGCGGCCGCGCGGCGACCGTTTGTAATGAAGTTGGTCACAATACCAACAATAAGCGCTACTGCCAGTGAAGTAATCGAAAGAATAGCACCGCCGGTAATGTCGTTATGACCAAAATTGAAAGTCAAACCGCCAATGCCAGTTACCAAAATAGCGCTGACGACAAACAGATTTTTACTGTCGCCTAAATCCACTTTTTTCAGCATTTGCAAACCCGAAACGGCAATAAATCCATAAAGAGCTACGCAAGCGCCGCCCATTACGCATTTAGGAATTGAGTTAATAACCGTAACAAATGGAGTAAAGAATGCTAAAACCATACAGCCTACAGAAGCTGTCAAAATCGTGCTGGTAGATGCGTTACCAGTAATAGCAACACAACCAATTGATTCACCGTACGTCGTATTCGCACATCCACCGAACAAACCGCCTACAATCGAACCAACACCATCGCCAAGCAGTGTTTTGTCAAGACCAGGCTCCTTGATTAAATCCTTACCAATAACATTGCCTAAGTTCTTATGGTCTGCAATGTGCTGCGCCAACTCGACAATACCAATCGGCACATAAATAAGAGCGATATTACCAATAGCCGCGGCATCCAAAACAGGTTGATCCGGTTTAAAAATCTCAGCAATGAAAAATTGCGGACAGTCAACGATGCTCTTGATGCTAAATTCACCAAAGGTATCGATAAACGGCTGAAAACTCATAAGCTGTAATACTTCAATATCGGCTGCTTGTCCAATCAGTGTCAACACGAGTGCCAACACATAGCCAGCGCCGATTCCAACGATAAACGGAATCAATTTAAGCGTTTTCGTACCCTTAATAGAGGTAATAACAATGACAAAAAATGTAATCAAACCAATCAAAATAGAAAGCAGGCTGTAATCCGTACCACCGTTTGTGGACATCCAACTTGTCGCCGTACCCGAAAGGCTAAGACCGATTAAGGCAACAATAGGTCCAATAATCACAGGCGGCATAATTTTGTTTACCCAACCTGAACCAATCAACTTGACCAACAAAGCAATTACAACATACACAAGCCCTGCAAACGTAACACCAACCATAATACCAAGATAGCCATAATTTTGGCCAATTGACGCGGCATATGCACCTAAGAAGGTGAAAGAGCTGCCCAAGAACACCGGGCTTTTCATACGAGTAAAGCAAAGGTATACAATCGTACCAATACCCGCACCAAACAATGCAGCAGCTGGATCAGCCGCCAGCCCATAACTGGAAACAAGCAACGGAACAAGCAAGGTAGCCGCCATAATCGCAATCATCTGCTGAAAAGCAAATACAAGCGTTTTGCCGGCACTCGGTCTGTCGCTAACATCATAAATGAGTTTCATTTTCATTCCTCCCAAACGGCATGAATAAGGGCGCCTCTGCCTGCGCCCTATTTATTCGACATTATACCAAATAATTTCCTTTTTGTAAACAGTTTTTCGCAAACTATCTTTAGAAAATATGAAAATACAAAGGCGGTAAGTCCTTTTGCTCCAAAAAGGATTTACCGCCCTGCTCTTTTAGGCCAAAATTATACATGGATATTTTGCAACATTACGGAATCTCATAATAATAAACTTGCCCACCGTCATACATTTCAAATAGATCGTCCTTAATTTTCGACACAACTCCGCATCTAAGCACATACTGGCCGTCAACAAACATTAGCCTTGGTGTGTCAAATTCACAGTTTACAAATTCATCACCATGAAGCTCGCGTGCTTTTGCCCCTAATTCGCTTTCAATTGCCTCTTTGGTAAAACCATCTAATCGGCTAGTATCAAAATCTTCTAATTCATCGTAATTAGGTATGCCAATCGAACAAATAGTTCCGTTTGACCGTATCATCGCATAGGCAAAAATACCATCAATGAAACTGCCTTGGCCCAATTTCTGTACAGAATCAACGTAATACATGCCATCATCCGCCTGCATCACATCTTCCAATTCAACAAAATCAAATCGTTCGCCAAACAAATATTGCCCGGCCTGATCAGCAATAACAATGGTCTCCTCCTCGCTAATCTTCGTTGTAATACCCCTGCCCTCAGGCGTGAAGAAACATACATATTGTCATAACCCTTATTGCGATAACCAACTAAACGGCCTTCTGCGTCATATTTATATTCATTTTCATATTCATCTTTAAAAACATCAATTGGCTGGCCATTGTTTTTGATAATGCTTTGCGCATAGGCAATTGACGCAGTTCTGCCCTCTATCGTACAAATCTTTGCCTGCGCTGCATTTTCATTTGTCATTGCTTTTTCACCTACATATACAGTTGACTCGTCAACATCAGCTAACGAAAGGGCGATCGGTTCCGCTACTGGTTCGGTTATTATTTCCATCTCTGGTTCAGTCGATGCAACCGGCTTTTCTTCGGGTACTGAAAGCACCGCATATACCGTCAACCCAGCCGCGATTGATAGTACGAGAATCGCCGACACAATCGACAGCTTGAACATCACATGGAAATCTGACGGGCAGCACACCTCTCGTCAGATACCTGCCCTGTGTACTTCCTTGTAAACTGCACTTTGTTTCTCCTTTCCTAATTTTTTAAAATAACTTGCCGAAAACCTCCAACCGCTTTGATAAACCACCTCTTTTAAAGATAATCTTAGTATATTAGCATAACTACATGCTATACAGGATAATGCAATGTGCAATTAACTTTTTAAAAAATCAATTCACCAAAAATATGCATTTAAACGAATACCGCTATCCGTTATAACAATTCTATATAGGAAACCGCGCTCCCCATTGGTTGACACCTTTCTGCAAATGCTATATAATAAACAGCGGTAACTTTGCGCTGTCTGTGACTTGAATATACATAATTGAACCTCAACACTTATTATACGATTCAGCGACATAAATTCCTTATGATAGAGGAATGGTTTAGTAACAGCCGTATCAAATAATTTTTAAAGGAGGCGCCTGCATGAGCGAACAACCAAACATTGCCATCATCGGCGGAGGCGCCGCCGGGATGTTTGCCGCCATTCAGTGTGCGTCGAATGGATGCGATGTTACTCTTTTTGAGAAGAATCCCATACTTGGTAAAAAAGTATCTATTACAGGCAAAGGCCGTTGTAATGTAACGAACAACTGCACGATTGATGAATTTTTGGCCAACGTCTGCACGAACGCTAAATTTTTATATTCAGCAATTCACGCCTTCACCACATCAGACACGATGGATTTTTTTGAAAAAATTGGCGTTCCGCTAAAAGTAGAGCGAGGCGGCCGCGTTTTTCCCGTTTCTGATAAAGCAGGCGATATTGTCGCCGCCCTCAAAAAAGAAATGTCGCGGCGGAAAGTGCGCGTCGTCTACGAAAAGGTGATCGATCTCCTCTATGACGAACAGCAAGCAATCGGCGTTATAACCCAAACGGCCTCCTCCTTGTTCGATCGCATCATTATCTGTACCGGCGGTCTTTCCTACCCTGGCACCGGCTCTACGGGAGATGGTTATCGGTTTGCTGAACAGGCAGGCATATCGCTTGTACCGCCAACACCCGCCTTAGTGCCCATTGAAATAGAAGAAACTTTTTGCAGACAGCTTATGGGGCTTACCATTAAAAATGCCGGATTCACCATAGAAGACAGCCATCAGCATAAAACGATTTACGAGGATTTCGGCGAATTTATTTTTACTCACTTTGGTCTTTCTGGTCCTGTTGTACTCTCTGCATCCAGCAGACTGCCAAAATTAGAAAAAGGACGATACAAAGCCATCATTGATTTTAAACCAGCTTTAGACGAGATTGCATGCGATCAGCGAGTCATTAAAGACTTTACAAAATACAGTAATAAAAACTTTGCTAACGCGCTAAGCGATCTTCTGCCCCGCAAACTGATTCCGGTGATGATTACACAAAGCGGTATTCCTCCCGAACGAAAAGTCAACGCTATTACCAAAGAAGAGCGAAAAAAGTTAGTACATTTGCTCAAGCACTTTCCGCTAACTCTCAAACGTTTGCGTCCCATTGAAGAAGCAATTGTAACCAGTGGCGGTGTATGCGTAAAGGAACTATATCCCCAAACAATGGAAAGTAAAAAAATGCGGCATTTATATTTCGCCGGCGAAGTCATTGATGTGGATGCTTACACAGGCGGTTTTAACCTGCAAATTGCATTCTCCACTGCTTATTTAGCTGCGAAAGCCGCCAGCGAGACATCATTCTAAAATACTCTATACATAATATAAATGGAAAGGTAAGGTATATAACATGATTAACATTGCCATAGACGGCCCTTCGGGCAGCGGAAAAAGCACATTAGCCAAAGAAATAGCCAAACGGCTTGGCTATATCTATGTTGATACAGGCGCATTGTATCGTTCAATTGGGCTTTACATAAAAGAGCATCAAATTGATCCAAAACAAAAAGAAGCTGTCATCGCCGCACTTCCCAATATTCATTTAGAGCTTACCTATGAAGAAGGCAAACAAACCGTTTATGTAAATGGCGTCAATGTCGGCGATCGCATCCGCACACCTGAAATAGCTGAAATAACCTCGACGGTTGCCTCGATTCCAGAGATCAGAAGCTTTTTGTTGTCTTTGCAGAAAGATATGGCCGCCCGACATGATGTAGTGATGGATGGACGAGATATCGGTACGGTTATTTTGCCAGATGCACAGGTAAAAATTTATCTTTCCGCATCCGCTGAAAACAGAGCCGAGCGCCGATACAAAGAACTTCGCGCTAAAGGGATCGAAATAACGCGCGAAGAGGTAAAAGCCGATCTTATCAAAAGAGATCACGCCGACGAAACCAGAGAAACAGCCCCTGCCGTAGCCGCTAAAGATGCCATACCGCTCGATAACTCTGCCTTAAATTTGGAACAAACATTTGAAGCAGCCATGGAAATTATAAGGAAGAAACTCAATGAAATTTTACCGAATCGTATATAAATTATTAAGCGGCTTTTTTCGTTTTTTACTGCGCATCGAAATTATTGGGCAAGAAAACGAACCGGAGCAAATCGGCTATTTAGCCTGTGCTAATCACATATCCAACTGGGACGTTATTATTTTGGCTGTTTCTTTAAAACGCCCTGTACAATTTTTCGCCAAAGCAGAGCTTTTTAAGATTCCTTTATTAAAACAATTAATCACTGCTTTAGGCGCCTTCCCTGCCGAACGCGGAGCGGCCGATCTTGGTGCCTTGAAAAAAACCATTCACCTGCTGCAAAAAGGTGACGTTGTCGGCTTTTTTCCGCAAGGAACACGCAGACCCGGCACTGATCCTAAAAACACAGTAGTTAAATCAGGTGTTGCCATGATTGCGCACCGCAGTGAATGCCCGGTGCTCCCCATTTTAATTCAGACAAAAAATTATAAAATCAGACCCTTTCAAAAAGTCTTTGTTTCGATTGGAAAACCAATCGAAGCAGCAGAGCTTAATATAGACAAAAACGCAAAAGAACAGTATGCAAAAGCAAGCGCCTTTGTTTTTTCTCATATCACCGCTATGGAAAAAGAGGAACTGCAATGAACGTACAAATTGCAAAAACCGCCGGTTTTTGTTTCGGCGTCGAAAGAGCCGTAAAAACCGTTATGGAACTGATGGAAAAACCACCAGCCCATACAACTGTATATACCATCGGAAAATTGATTCACAATCCGCAAATCACCCAAGCGCTCACACAAAATAGCGTTTTAGCCATTGATGAAACACAGATATCGTCTCTGCTTTCGGAGTGCGATGCGGAGCATCGAATGATCTTTGTGGTTCGAGCACATGGAATCAAGAAAACATTACACGAACAACTGTTAAAGAAGCAAAAAGAAAATCCGTATTTTCAACTGATTGACTGTACTTGTCCCTATGTAAAAAAAATTCACGCTATCGTCCAGCAAAAAAGTTCTTCTGATAAAGCGCTTGTTGTGATTGGAAAACGAGAACATCCAGAAGTGCAAGGCATTATCAGCTATGCGTCCGGACCTGTATATGTTTTCCCAGATGAAAAGTCCATTTTACAAGCAAATATTCCAGAAAAATACATTATTATGGTTGCACAGACAACGTTAAATACGGTTATATGGAAAAAATGTCAAAAAATTATTCAAAAGCTATGTACAAAAACCCAAATTTTTGATACAATATGCAGTGTGACAGAAAATAGGCAAAAAGAAGCTGCCACGCTTTCAAAAAAAGTTGATATTATGTTGGTGATCGGCGGCAAAGATAGCTCGAACACCAACAAGCTATACCATATCGCAAAAGAACATTGTGATAGCACCTTCTTTATTGAAAGTGCAGACGATTTGCCCAGATTAAAGCAATTATCAACCGCAAGGATTGGTATTGTTGCAGGGGCCTCAACACCCTACAGCATAATTAAGGAGGTAGAAACCAGCATGACTGAAAAAGCAGCAAACATGGAAGAAACACAAAACGAAAGTTTCGCAGAATTACTTGAACAATCTCTAAAAACATTACATACAGGAGAAATCGTTAAGGGTATCATTACGTCGATGTCAGCCAACGAAGTTTTTGTCGATCTTGGCACAAAGACAACAGGTATCATTGCATCAGATGAATTTTCTGACGATACGTCCTACCGTGTAGAAGATCATTTCAATATTGGTGATGAAATTGAAGCTATTGTCATCAAAGTAAATGATATGGATGGAGTTGCCACTCTTTCCAGAAAAAGAATAGAACGAAACAATAATTGGTCGATTATCGCAGATGCATACAAAGACGGCTCTATTTTAGAAGGTAAAATTACCGACGTAGTAAAGGGCGGTTTAATTATTGTACTTCACTCTGTCAAAGTTTTTATTCCTGCTACCCACTCTGGTGTACCGAAAGACGGTGATTTAAGCACATTAAAAGGTACCACTCAAAAAGTAAAAATCATCGATATAGACGAAAGCCGCAATCGTGCGATTGCCTCGATTCGTGTCGTATTGAGAGAAGAGAAAAAAGCAGCTGAAGAAGAATTTTGGGCTAATATTGAAGAAGGCAAGCGATACACCGGTACAGTGAAAAGTCTCAAAAACTATGGTGCATTTATTGATCTTGGCGGCGTAAACGGCATGGTCCATATTACAGAACTTTCCTGGACCCGCATTAAACATCCTTCCGAAGTGCTCAAAGAAGGACAGCAAGTTGAAGTTTTTGTAAAAAGCTTTGACAAAGAAGAAGGTAAAATTTCTCTTGGCTATAAAGCAGATGAAGATGATCCTTGGCTAAAATTCATTAACCAGTACAGTGTTAATGATGTAGCTACAGTGAAAATATTGAGCCTGCTTCCCTTCGGTGCCTTTGCCGAGATTTTACCTGGTGCGGATGGTTTGATTCACATTTCTCAGATTGCAAACCGCAAAATTGCAAGACCAGCTGAAGTGTTAGAAATCGGTCAAGAAGTTGATGCTAAAATCATCGAAATTGATGAGGATAACAGAAAAATCAGCCTTTCGATCAAAGCATTGCTTGATGATGATAATTACGCAGATGAGCAATTCGACAACGAAGAAGAGTAAGAAAGAATAAGTAATAAAAAACGATGTGCAAAAGCACATCGTTTTTTTAATCCATATGAAAGAACTCTATTTCTTCTCCATCTGGGCCATATACAAAGGCTATAGTAAAATCATGTTCCTCTGGCTTAGATTGTATATGCACTGTTTTAGGTTTTGTTTTCGATATAGCACCGCAGGCTATCGCTTGCTCATACATACCCGCCACATCTTCCGTCTGTAATGCTACATGCATCCAATGGCCTTTTGACAGTGTTTCACCATCTTCAAATATTTCTAAATACCCTGCTCCTGTATCGATCAATATACATCGATGGGGCTTTTCACCCCAACAAGCAAAAATGGGCAATTTTAGACCATCTACATAAAATGCGCAAGACTGATCAAAATCCGATGCCCCTAATGCTACATGGGCAATTCCTTGAATCATCCTAACATCCTTTCATTTTTATCTTTATCGTTCTATTTATGCCAACTCTCGATTGAAAACAAAAAGTTTCACATAAGCCATAAACTCTCTCACCAAGCCCGCAAAGTCAAATTTTTGTGCACCGGCTAAATGCATATCAATTCCAAACTGTTTAGCCAAAAAATCAATCCTGGCCGCGTGATAGTTCGATGATACACCAATTAGTCGCTGACCATGAAGCCCATGCTGATCAATAATCACAAGACTATTGCGAATATTCTCAATTGTGTTAGTAGCTTGATCCTCAATATAGATTCGATGCTCATCAATGCCCCGATCCATCAGGTATTTTTTCATAGCAGCCGCTTCGGTATTCTCCTCATCGGCGCCCTGCCCTCCGCTCACAATCGCATAAGCGTTTTCATAGTGATTCATAAGTTCCAGTGTAACGTCTAATCGACGGCGCAGTGAAACTCCCGGTTCAAGGCCATGCACTTTTGCACCGAACGTAACAATCACTAAGTTTTCATCGCTTGGATACTGTGTATATACGCTTTGCACACTTGAATCATAAGAAACAACAAAGACAGTAAATAATGTAAATGATATAACATATATCCACATACCTGCTGTATAAATCCACTTAAGTACTCTATATCCTTTACCGAGCCAGTTTTTTAGCTGTTTTCGCATAAGAAATGGCACAAGGACAAATGACAAAACACTAATGGAGAGAACGCTAGCCATCATCAACGAAGAGTTAGTAATCAAAGAGATAAACCAATAATAAAAGTAACAAATACAAATAAAGGCACCAGCAAAACCGGTTAACCAACAATAAGCTGTTAGATGTATTTTTTTATTTTTCATGTAAACCCCACAATGAATCCTAAAAGATAAAAAGAAAGGCAATCGCCTTGGCAAAATTACCTCGGCAAAATCGCCTTTCTTTTATTCCTGTAAGAGCAAGCAATGCTCATTGTTTATATTCTATGTGAAATATAACAATCTGGTTCTTTTTACATACCACGTTTCACGTAGTGTGTATGAAGAATTTCATGTGCCTTATGGCTGCCTGGTTCGCCAAAGTATTCATCATAAATATGTTTAACCACACTATTCTCATGACTCTTACGAACCGAAAGATTTTGATCTGCTTTATACAAGATAGAAGCTCTCTTCTGCTTCAAATCGACATTATTACGAACAACTGCCGGCTGAATCGGCTGACCGCCGCCGTTTACACAGCCGCCAGGACAACCCATAATTTCAATAAAGTCGTAATTAGCTTCCCCTGCTTCTACTTTACGGAGCAATTCTTTGGCGCTGGCTGTACCGCTGGCAACTGCTACACGAATTGTCGCATCACCTAACTTATATTCAGCGGTTTTAAGTGCATCAGTTCCTCTGACATCCTCAAAATCAAGTTTTTCTAACTTCTCACCAGTAATTACCTCAGCAGCTGTACGAAGCGCCGCCTCCATAACACCGCCGGTTGCACCAAAAATAGCGCCTGCACCAGAGCCAAATCCGAATGGTTCATCATAATCTGTATCGTCAAGATTTTTAAAATCGATACCCGCTTTTTGAATCATTCTTGCCAACTCACGCGTGGTAATCGCAACATCGACATCAGGCACTCCTGCTGCTGATTCGCCGTCTCTTTCCACTTCAAACTTTTTCGCTGTGCAAGGAATCGCTGAAACAAAGACAACATCCTCTGGATCAAGACCATTTTTCTCACAGTAATATGTTTTATATAATGCGCCAAACATTTGCTGCGGGGACTTGCAAGTCGAAAGATTCTCGGTCATCTCCGGGAAATAATGCTCACAGAACTTAATCCATCCTGGTGAACAAGAAGTGATTAAAGGCAGCTTTCCACCATTTTTGTATCGATCGAGGAATTCAGTTGCCTCCTCCATAATCGTAAGGTCAGCCGTTACATTCATATCATAAACGCCATCAAAGCCAAGCGCTTTCAGAGCCGTAACCATTTTGCCTTCTACATCAGTGCCAGGTTCATAACCAAAGCATTCGCCAATGGTAGCACGAATAGAAGGTGCTGTGCAGATCGCAACATGTTTATTCGGATCGCTAAGTGCCTCAAACACTTCATCTGTTTGATCTCTTTCGTACAAAGCGCCAACCGGGCAAACCACAACGCATTGTCCGCAGTTAATACAAGTTGTATCAGCCAGTGCCACTTCATAAGCCGAACCAATATGTGTATCAAAACCTCTGTCATTTGTTCCGATTACGCCAATTTTCTGCAAGCCATTGCAGGCAGCCACACATCGACGGCACAGAATACATTTACTGTTATCTCTGACAATCGACAAAGAAGAAGTATCAATATCAGACTGAGTCTTTTCACCACCGAAATAAGACTCGTCCACACCATATTCGTTGCAAAGTTTTTGTAATTCGCAATTCGTAGAGCGAATGCAGGACAGACACTGTTTATTGTGGTTGGATAAAAGAAGCTGCAAATTCATTTTGCGCGATTCTACCACCTTAGGTGTGTTTGTTCGAATCACCATACCCTCGTTTACTGGATAAACACAAGCGGTAACAAGGCCCCTTGCCCCCTCTACTTCAACCAAACAAAGACGGCAAGCGCCAATTTCGTTTAAATCTTTCAGATAGCAAAGAGTTGGAATATCGATCTTTGCGTATCTAGCCGCTTCTAAGACCGTCGATCCGGCAGGTACTGAATAATCCTGACCGTTTATTTTTACATTAACCATATCCATCGTAATTTTCCTTTCCTTACTTTCTTGAAATTGCGCCAAACTTACATTTTTCCATACAAGCGCCACATTTTAGACACTTATTCGGATCGATTTCATGCGGCTGTTTTACCGCGCCGGAAATCGCGTCGGCCGGGCAAACTCTTGCACAAAGTGTACAACCTTTGCACTTATCTTTATCAATGGAATAGGAAAGAAGTTTCTTACAAACGCCGGCCGGACATTTTTTATCTACAACATGCGCAATATATTCATCTCTAAACCGATTCAGCGTAGACAAAACAGGGTTCGGTGCTGTTTGACCCAAGCCGCACAACGAAGCACTCTTAATATAATTACAAAGCTCTTCCAAACGGTCAAGATCTTCAAGTTCACCATTGCCTTCAATAATCTTATCTAAAATTTCAAGCAGTCTCTTGGTTCCGATACGACAAGGCGTACATTTACCGCATGATTCATCAACTGTAAAGTCAAGGAAGAAGCGTGCAATGTCCACCATACAAGTGTCCTCATCCATAACAATCAAACCGCCTGATCCCATCATAGAACCGTTTGCAATTAAGTTTTCATAATCAATCGGCGTATCAATCAAAGAGGCAGGAATACAACCACCTGAAGGACCACCCGTCTGTGCCGCTTTAAACTTCTTGCCATTCGGAATACCGCCGCCAATTTCTTCAATAACTTCACGCAGCGTCGTTCCCATCGGAACTTCAACCAAGCCAGTATGCGTAATTTTACCGCCTAATGCAAATACCTTGGTACCTTTGGAGGTCTCAGTACCCATAGAGGCAAACCAATCAGCACCTTTTAAGATAATTTGCGCAATATTGGCATAGGTTTCTACGTTATTCAAAATAGTCGGTTTACCAAACAAACCTTTTACAGCCGGGAACGGCGGACGAGGTCTTGGTTCACCGCGATTTCCCTCGATACTGGTCATCAAAGCAGTCTCCTCGCCACACACAAACGCACCAGCGCCAAGACGAATTTCCAAATCAAAATTGAACCCAGTACCAAAGATGTCCTTACCAAGCAAGCCATACTCTCTTGCCTGATCAATAGCAACCTGCAAACGATGAATCGCAATCGGATACTCTGCACGCACATAAACATAACCTTGATCAGCACCAATTGCATAACCAGCAATCGCCATTGCCTCGATAACAGCATGAGGATCTCCCTCTAATACAGAGCGATCCATAAAGGCACCTGGGTCACCCTCATCTGCATTACAACAAACATACTTCTGACCAGCTGGCTGTGCCGCTGCAAATGCCCATTTACGTCCTGTCGGGAAACCGGCTCCACCACGGCCGCGCAGACCAGAGGCAGAAATTTCATCAATTACCTGCTGGGGTGTCATCTCTGTTAACACCTTACCAAGTGCCTGATAACCATCCATAGCAATGTATTCATCAATCTCTTCTGGATTGATCACGCCGCAGTTGCGAAGCGCCACTCTTTTCTGTTTTTTATAGAAAGTTGTATCAGCTAGAGAATGAACTTTCTTTTCATCCCCTTCTTTTTTCTCGACATAGATCAGACGCTCAACTGGACGTCCTTTTAACAAATGCTCCTCTACAATTTCCGGAACATCGGTATCTTTCACCATCGAGTAAAATGTGCCGTCCGGATAAACGATCATAATAGGACCAAGTGCACAAAGTCCAAAACAACCAGTTACCACTACTTTTATTTCATCAGCGAGACCTTTTTTTGCAAGCTCTGCCTCAAGAGCTTCTTTAATTGAAATGCTTCCGGAGGACGTACAGCCTGTTCCGCCGCAAATCAGTACATGTGAACGAATCATTGTCTTTTATCCTCCTTGTTTATTTTTCAGCCATATCAATGGTATATTCTGATACCACTTTGCCGTTTTTGATATGTTCTTCCATTACTTTTTTTACCTTTTCAGGGCTCATCTTAACATAAGTCACCTTTTCCTTGCCTGCCTCAAAAACTTCTACCACAGGCTCATATTGACAAATCCCAATACAACCGGTTTGTGTCACAGTAACCGAGTCCGACAGGCCTGCACCAGCTACTTCTTCTACAAAAGCATTTAATACAGGACGCGCGCCGGCAGCAATGCCGCAAGTTGCCATACCAACAACCACACGAATACCGCCTTCTCCTTCTCGGATATTTACTTTATTCTGCATTTTATCGCGAATAGCAGCCAATTCAGCTAACGATTTCATATGAAAATTCCTCCCATTATTTCGAATTGCTCTAATAAATATTCTTTGATCCACAAAAGCACGTCTGGTTCTTCTAACGATACATCGCCCAATATCCCTTTCACTTCAGATGTTGAAAAAACAAATGTATGCTCTTCATTTACAAAACGAAAAACAAAATCAATATTGGGTGCCGCCGAAATTAATGTCGTTATCGTAGAAGTCATATCACCAAGCGGTGTAAAATCAATACTTTTCGTATCAAAAACCGCCTTGATGAGCGTCCCTTGGCCTAACACTGATTCGATGTGCAGATCGCCCCCTGTTTGTTCACAAGCAAGCTTTAGTAAAGGAAGCCCCATACCCACTTTTCTCGTTGTTCTTGTTGTGTAAAAAGGATCGGTCACCCGCTGCAGCGTAGTTTCATCCATTCCCTTTCCATCATCAGACACCGATAAAGTCAATTTTTCATCTGTCGTATATGTTAGAACAACCTCTATATGTTTAGCCTTAGCTGCAATAGAGTTGTATGTAACATCAAGAATATTTAAAGATAACTCTTTCATATCAATTTTATTGATATTTAGCTAAAATATCATCGACGTCATCGACACTCAGTCTGCCATAAACTGTTTCGTTAATCGTCAGAACAGGCGCCAAGCCACAAGCGCCAATACAGCGCGTTGCCTCGATCGAATACTTTCCATCTGGCGATGTAGCACCTGATGCCACACCAAGCTTTTCAGTAATACGGTTGAGAATATCACCCGAACCTTTTACATAGCAAGCAGTACCAAGACATACGGCAATTGAAATTTCGCCTTTCGGGTTGAGCGAAAACTGCGAATAGAAGGATGCTACCCCATATACCTCAGCAAGCGGTTTATCCATGCCCTCTGAGATCATTTTCAAAACCTCCATGGGCAGGTAACCATATACCTCCTGCGCCTGCTGCAAAACAGGCATCATGGCTCCTTCCAAGCCGCGATACTGCTCAATAATCGCATGAAGCTTTTCTTCCTGCTCTTTGGTACCGCGAAACTGGACCGTAGTCAGTTTCTTTTTCATGTGTTATACCTCCAAAAGATTTTCATATTATATTAATTTGATAATATACTAAATATTTGGGACCGAATCGCCTCTTCTGTCATTTCATTGTCACCATCAAAAGTAAATGTATGATTCGGTTCACTGATTTTTCCTAAATCGTGTGCATCAGAAGAACACACAACTTGGCAATTTTTTATTCCCTCATATCGGCTGTTATAAGCCTCAATTTTCAAAGCGTCATGAAACTCACAAACAGAAAAACCCAAATAAACGGGCAAATCGCCTAAAATAGAGATAATGCCGTTCGCACTGCGGTCAACATGCGCTGGATAGCAAAGTCCGCTAGCCGCCTTTACCATAACAATTGCCTGTTCGATTGGTATATCGGTTGCTGAAATTAACAGCCGGCTTTCCTCTGCCAACACGTTGTCCATCTCATCGACAAGCAACTGCCTGCCAAAAACAGCGGGACGATTTTCAATTTTCATAATATGCTGATAAATCGTTTGATCAAAACGCATGGCGTCCTCTAAACGATGGAATAAACAAATGATATGGATATCCTCTGCCGTGGTCAGTTCCATACCGGCAAGCGGTATAATGCCATATTGCCGGCAAGCGGCAAAAAATGCAGGACAATTCCGGCAAGAATTGTGGTCTGTCAGGGCCATCACTTGCAGTCCTAAAACTTTTCCCATTCCCGCAATATTATGCGGCGTCATATCCTCATCGCCACATGGTGATAAACAGGAATGAATATGCAAATCATAAGCCAAGCGGCTCATGACAAATCTCATAGGCCGAACGTGGCGATGATAACAAATTAATATGCTGTTCCATGGCTTTATCAATTAAAGCCTTAGGCACTTCTTGCCCTTCAGCAATCACAACACAAGCGACATCCGTCATATGTGCTACAGCAATAATATTAACATTGGTCATAATCGTTACCCAAAAGTCACCGCTTCGCGCTTTGCTCATGACCCAGCTTAACAAATCGCCTGTATAGCCACCCGTTACTTCTTTCTTAGGTTCAGGCAGCGCTAACGCTTCTAAGCATAGTTTTTCCTTGAGTTCAAGAACCGTCATCATCTGCCTCCTCATATGGATTATGTTCCGCAGCGTTACTGAGTTTACGGTATTTTTCTTTTAAAATAAAGATACACTGTGACAGTTCACCGCCACCCATGATAATATCCTCAGCCAACGCCCGACAAGTTGGTGAACCACAGGCCCCGCAATCTAACTGTGGGAAAGCCTTATTCACTTGCTGGATTTTATTCATAATCGCCATAGCCTGCGCCCGATCATCGGAAAGTTTCGACACCTGCTGATAGGCAAGCGGCTTTTCCCACTGAAAATCATCGGGAATAAATGCACCGTTGTTCTTCGGTGAATGATTAGGAGAAACAGGCAAATAACGTTTTAAAGAAGTAAGTCTTGCCTTTGCGATAAAAGGATTTTCCACATTCAGCGTTCCGCCGACACAACCGCCGTGACAAGCGTTTAATTCAATAAACTCAAGACCCGACAGATTTTCATTTTCTATTTCTTCTAACACATTGATAACTTCATCAATGCCGTCAGCCGCCAAATATTTATCATTCAATAAGGCAGAAGCCTCGCCGCCTGATCCAGCCCATCCAATGCCGACAATGCCAGTCTTAGACGAATGAGACACCGTGTTCAAATGATTCATAACAGAAACAAGCTTAAAGTAAATATCTGATATCGCCAAAACGCCGTCTACCGATGATTTTTCAATACCAATCGGATTTTTCACATAACTCACTTTAGCCGGACAAGGTGAAATAAATAGTACACAAACATCCTCTTCTGTTAGTTCCGGATGAAGAGCTAACGTCTCTTCTTTGGCCAGTTTAGCTGCTAACTCAATTGGCGGCAATAGGGGTAGTAAATTATCGGCCAAAAAAGGAAAACGCATGCTGATAAGCCGACAAACAACCGGACAAGCCGATGAAATCACCGGTTTCTTAACGTCCTCTTTTTGCAAATAACTGCGTGTATAACTGGAGACAAGTTCCGCAGCTCTGGCGACCTCCATCACTTCGTCAAAGCCACATTCATAAAGGCCGGAAATAATGTAATCAATATCCTCTAACCGCTCAAACTGGCCGTATAAAGCAGGCGCTGGCAACGCAATTTTATATTTATAATGCGAAAACATCGCAAGCTTATCGCTGGATGCCTTTTTGGCATTATAAGGACACACACGAATGCACTGGCCGCAATCGATACATTTTTCATCATCGATATGAGAATGGCCGTCCCGAATGCGAATCGCCTCGGTTGGACAGCGCTTTAAACAATTGGTGCAGCCTTTGCATTTTTCGCGAAGCAAGGAAACCGAATGTTTGAAATTGCTCATAACATGAATCATTCCTTTCCGCGTTTTATTCTAAATTAATTCTATGTAGCGATACCTCAAAGAATTAAATTTTGACTACCATTGTCACCGTAGTGCCTTGGCCGACAACCGAATCAATATTCATCTCATCCGTATATCGCTTCATGTTTGGAAGCCCCATGCCGGCACCAAAGCCAAGTGAACGCACGGTATCCGGTGCGGTTGAGTACCCGGCCTGCATTGCGAGTTCTATATCGGCAATGCCCGGCCCCGTATCAGCCAAGATAATAGTAATTTGATCGGTATCAACATGCACATCGGCGCTGCCGCCGTTCGCATGAATCACCATGTTAATCTCCCCTTCGTACATCGCAATAGATACCCTGCGTATAACCTCAGGAGATAAACCTAGCTGGCGCAAAATTTTTTTAATCGTAACCGATGCTTCACCAGCAGAAGCAAAATTGTCGCCATCCACATCAAAATGGAAACTAACTCGCTCACTCATCAGACTGTCCCATCCTCACTACTGTCCGAGCCCATCAGACCGTTTGCATAAAGAATACCACAGGCCACATACATTCTAAGATCAGTCGTCAATAAGGCAATACCTGCTTCTTTGGCCAACTGTAACATATCTTCTGTTGGTTTTTTCCCTCTAACCATCACAACGCACCGCATATCCATCATCTCGGCAGTTCGTATAACTTGTTGATTACAAAGGCCTGTTAAAAGAACTGCCTGATCTTTCACATATGCAAGCACATCGCTCATCATATCACATCCGCAAGCAGAATGAACTTCATTTTCCATCATATCATCGCCATATATAATCTGCGCGCCAAGCAACTTGGCTATCGTTGATATTTTCATTTGGACAATCCTTTCTGCATTGTAATAAGAAAAATACTACTGCGCCGCACACAAAACGAACAATACTTTTGTGCCTAATATAGAGGTTTCACTGAATAACAAATCAGTAGGCAAGGCGAATAAAAGGACCCGTCTTGCCTACTGTATTATAGCACATCAACACACAAATTTCTATCCTTTTTCTAAAAAAACCTGCTATTTTTGATATTTTCTTACGCACACTTTTTACCGTTTCAAAAATATACTGCCAAATTTATAAGTTCTTGGCGCAAAACAATCATAGATTCATGTTAAATAATCATATTTTAACAAATTTGTTGACTTTTTCTGTCAGGTATAGTAGTATAAAAATGCAAAAAACAGCTTTACGCTGAATCTTATAATATAATGCTTCAGTGGATAAACTAAGAATCAATAAAGAAAAGAGAGTGATGAATAATGTCAGACGTTAATAACGAATGCAATCATGATTGTTCCACCTGCTCCTCCGACTGCAAACCTGCTAAAAAGGAAAGCAATACAGGCAGCAAGATTGGAAAAGTAATTGGCGTAATCAGCGGTAAAGGCGGCGTGGGAAAATCACTGGTCACCAGTATGCTGGCGGTCACTGCCCAGCGCAGGGATTATAAAACCGCTATTTTAGATGCTGATATTACAGGGCCTTCCATCCCTAAAATCTTTAAATTAGAAGATAAAATCAAAGCCGACGAAAATGGTAAAATGCTGCCTTGTCAAACAACCACTGGAATTAAAGTGGTATCTGTCAACCTGCTACTGCAGGAAGAAAGCATGCCGGTCATTTGGCGTGGTCCGGTAATCTCGGGAACGGTAAACCAGTTTTGGCAAGACACCGTATGGGGCGATGTTGATTATATGTTTATTGATATGCCTCCTGGAACAGGCGATGTACCGCTAACTGTTTTTCAGTCAATTCCGCTAAGCGGCATTATTATCGTGACCAGTCCGCAAGAATTAGTATCTATGATTGTGGCTAAAGCAGTCAACATGGCGCGCATGATGAATATTCCAATTTTAGGAATGATTGAAAATTACAGCTATGCGCTGTGTCCCGACTGCGGTAAAAAAATCGAATTATTCGGCAAAAGCCATATTGATGAAGCGGCCATCGAGCATAATATCGATATACTTGCCAAACTGCCGCTTGATCCTAAACTTGCCGCTCTGTGCGATAAAGGCATGCTCGAGTTGATGGATAACAATCTGTTAGATAACGCTTTTGACAAAATAGAAGCATAATAAAGAAACAGCTGAGCTTTTGCTCAGCTGTTTCTTTATATCATAAATTTTTATCAGCCCAAGGCAAACCGCAAGTCTTGTTTTATAACAAACTTTTCAGCTATCTCAAAGTTCATCGTCTCCAGCTTTGCTGATATGCAGCTCTGCAGACTGCAAGGTAAACTTTTTAAGATTAACTCGTAAGGATTATTTTATAGTATTACAAAGTTTACCGCCACCACGACGTTGCCGATTTATCCAGGGTTGTACGGAGCACGGCCAGTTAAATTTTCTAAGAATAACCCGCAAGGGTTATTCTTATTGTATCAACAAACATTTTAACCACCGTAAAGATTGGCGTTTCCGGCACAGCCGGAATGCCGCCCCTAATAGTGACAAGTCAATCTTTATAAGAATAATCTATAAGGATTATTCTTATAACATCATATTTTCTCTAATTTGTTCGGCGCACTGCATGCAAGTATCAAACGAAACACCGCTAATTTTCTTGGCACTAAGCGAAGCAATCACAACCGTTGCAATGACTTCTACCGATGAATCCGGCCGAATGGAATCGGCTATTATTTCTGCCAATTCATCATACTCCGGTGCATCGCTCCCCCATGCCGCGATATCCATTTCGGTAATACCGCATTTCACAGACAAAAACACAAGTTCTCGCTTTGTTTCTTCATCCAGTACCGGAAACAAGGCGTCCTCGGGTGATTCTTCGCGTGTTGGGATCTCTTGTTCTGCAAAGTTTTTTTCAATAAAAGCTTCAGTTTTATCTTTATGTTTCTTTTTCTTCAAATTTTTTCTCTTATTTGAAGAATCCATATCCGTTGAAACTGAATCATTATCCGCTTGGTCTCTTGGCTCTTGCACTGAATCAGCTGGGACATCACTTTTCTTTCGATGATTGAGATAGAGTTTATAAAATTCACAGCCAATCAGCATGATTACCGGCACTATCACACACAATACCAACGTTGGAACCGTCAATATTTGTACATCGACCAACGAAGAAATTTCTGTATTCAGGCCAATCAACGCCATAAATGATAAAACCAGCGTTAAAAAGAAAGCGTATACATTATTAAATCCTTTTCCTGAGCGAAAAATGCTTTTTTCACTTCTACATTCACTCACCATGACAAGCTGTGTCAACAAAAAACTGAAAAAAGCCACCGTTCCTGTATCAACAGCAAAATAAGCAGCCAACAACACGCTCACCGCAATCAGGACAGCCCATATTGCCGCAAAACCTATCGACTGTACAAATCCATGCCGCAAACCAAAAGGCTGGGACAATGTCTTTTCGCTCTCCGCCAGGGCATTTTTTTTAGGCTGATCAAAAGCAAAAACCATCACAGTGGCAAAATCAATGATTAACCCACTTACAATAATTTGCACTGGAGAAAAAATAGCTATATTTGAAAATATTGAAAAAATCACTAAAATCAATCGGGCTGCTTGCGCTGAAACCAAATAACCGAGCATATGATATAAATTTTCAAACACGCTTTTGGCCACACGAATCGATTTTACCATCGCATTAAAGCCGCCACGTCCCGCACAATCTGCCATTGAAACGATAACATCGGCCTTTAATTTCAAGGCATCACAGCCGCGCCCTGAACCACTGCCTGTTGATTTATGAAGAATGGGGATATCTCGGTTCAGCGAATCAATTCCACCACGATCAGCACGGGCAGAAAGTGTAAGTGATTGGCAATACCCCACATTTGCTTCACCAAGCAAAGAACTTTCTTCGACGCGCCCCCCTAAATAAGCCACGTTTTCGCCTGCCAATTGAAGCATATTAATTACTTTTCGTTTCTGTTTGATTGATAGTCCTTCATATAGTGAATAATGCCTTGCATTCGCAACGAATACGCCTTCATCCATTTGATCTAAGATCTTGCCAGTCATAATCTCTTCATCATTTTTCATGACGCCCAGTGCCCTGGCTGTATAACGGTTATGCTCACATATTGTATCGGCAAACATAATCACCTTAATACCCGCTTCTTCGCACAACTTGATATTTTTAGCCGCGTCCGGCAAAAGACTTTCCCTGAAAACAATAAATCCTTCAAAAGTCAGTCTTTGCTGGGCTTTAGACAAGAGCTTCAGATTCATGACACTCGTTCCTTTGGTCGCAATACCGCATACGCGGTAACCGCCAATCGCCATTCGATTGGCTGCTAACAACAGTTCATTCGTCTCATGTGCAGAAAGCACCTCTTGGCCACCCGCCCGTCTGCAATGGGTACATTTATAAATCAGTTCAATCGCATCGCCCCTTATGACAACCAAATTTTCACCCGCTCTTGAAACTAACGATGTATCAAAGGGATTGGTCTCATCCGCTGCTCGATGTTCTAATAAGGGAAATTTTTTATCCAAATTATAATTATACAGCGCGTATTCCTGCGCCAAAGAAATAATTGCCTCTTCTTCGGTCGAATAGACAAGACTGCTAATGCTATTCATGTTGACTAAATTTTTGGCGCCGTAGATTCCCGTTGATATAACGGCATATTCTAACATAGCACCGCAAGTTTTAAGAAAACCTTTGTCTTTTACGCCATAAAGAATATCATCACAATAAATCTGCTCAACGGATAACTCGTCCACTACAAAACAACCGTCTTTAGGTGCAATGACGCAAGAGATACGCCGAATCTCATCCAGCTTAGCGGAATTCTTAATCAAAGCACCCGCATTGACATCCTTATATTGTCTAAGCGCACTAAATATACCGCTGGCCACCACAATATAGCCAAACGCCATATACAGCTCCGCCATAGAAGCGACCGCCAACGATAAAAGAGAAAGCATCGATACAAACAAACTCCCTCGCCCCAAAAAAAGAGAAAGAGCCGTCAGCACAAATACAAGTGCAAGCATAACAAGACTCCAAATGCTGCAAACTTTGCGCAATCGTTCGAGCACTCTTAGCTTGTCGTGTGAAAGAATCGGTTTGTTCTTTTTCAATCGACTCACAACGGTTTCCTGACCAGTAGCCGCTACAACCCCCTTAGCCGATCCATATAGCACTACAGTAGAAGCAAAAGCTATATTTTTTTGTTCACTCGCATCAATCGACCCATCGGACAAAAAATGCGCATCTTTATGTACGGCAGCGCTGTTGAATAATAAGGTTTCATCAATCACCAGCGCGTCACTTTCTAACAATCGTACATCAGCAGGCACCACGTCACCAGCACTTAAAAAAACGATATCACCCTTTACAAGCTGCTCACAGCGTACTAAATAAAGACGCGCATCACGCATCACTTTAGCCACGGGAAGAGCAAATCCGCCCATATTTTCTAATACTTTCTGCGCCCGTATATAAACAAGCGCGCAAAAAGAATAGCTGATCAAAATTGTCACCGCCATGACGACAGCCGAGCGATTATGCTCTAACACAATACAAAGAACCGCCGCAATGAGCAAAAGCACCGAGGTAAAATCAGTCAGCATATGTAAAAGATATTCACGGAAATAACCCTTAGGGACGGGGTAAATATTATTTTTCCCGTCCCTCGTCAGCCTTTTTTTAGCGTCTTTTTTCTTAAGACCTGCATATTGATTACTTTTCAGCATAGACAGTACTTCGCCTATCGCTGCATTATACCATTTGTTCATTTATATACAATGAATCTCTAATTCTTTTCCCTCTTTACAGTCAATTGTAATGGTTTGTATCGCACGGCCATGACCGGCAATAATCTGAGAAGCAACCTCATCCTCCACTTTTGTTTGAATAAAGCGACGCATATTGCGAGCGCCAAATTTAATACTAAACGACTCACTCGCAATATATGCGGCGGCGGCCTCAGTATAGGAAACTACAATCCCTTTTTCAGCTAACGCCGTTTTCAACTCATTTAGCATGATACCGGCAATACGTGCAAAATCTTCTTCATTCAAAGAATTAAACGTAATTACTTCATCAACTCGATTTAAAAACTCTGGCCTTAAAAAATCAGACAGTGCTTTCATGGTTCGGTCTTTTGAATTAGCGCCTGCTTTTTCTGAAAAACCGGCGGCATTTGTATTGAGATTGGAGCCAGCGTTTGTTGTCATCACAATCACAGTGTTTTCAAAATTTACTTGTTTTCCGTGTGAATCGGTTACTCTGCCGTCATCCAAAATTTGCAGCAACACATTCATCACATCAGGATGCGCTTTTTCAATCTCATCAAATAATACGACTGAATACGGCTTGCGTCGAATTTTTTCGGTGAGCTGCCCCGCGTCATCATAGCCAACATAACCGGGAGGCGCTCCAATCATGCGCGACACCGAATGTTTCTCCATAAATTCTGACATGTCTAAGCGAATTAATGTCTCAGGAGAATCAAATAATTCACTTGCCAAAGTTTTGACTAATTCTGTCTTGCCCACGCCTGTTGGACCGGCAAAAATAAAGGAAACTGGTTTCTTTTTATAGGAAACCCCTGCCCGATTGCGTTTAATCGCACAGCTCAGCGCGCGAATGGCCTCATCCTGCCCGATAATTCGTTCTCTTAGCTTTTGCTCTAATTTATCAATTTTATCAAACTCATGCTCGGTAATATTCGCTGCGGGAATGCCCGTCCAAATCTCAATCACCTGCGCCAAATCAGCATCACTTAAACGAACATGCTCTTGTTGGTCGGTTAAACGGTCATACTCGCTTTGCAGGCGCAACTCCTCTGCCTTGCAATCAGCTAACAAGCGATATCGCTCTTGGGCGTTCTCATCTTCCAGATCGCCTTGTGACTCAATCGCTTCTCTTTGCAATTTTAAAGCACCCATGCGGTCAACCACTTCGTTTAATTCTTCGATAACGGGTGAGTGCAGTGCTAAATAAGCGCTGGCCTCATCTAACAAATCAATTGCCTTATCCGGCAAAAAACGATCAGTAATATATCTTTCTGCCAACAGCACAGCGCGGCGTACTGTTTCTTCCGGAATGCGAATACCGTGAAACGTTTCATAGTAACCTTTAATACCCGTCAGCATGTTAATCGAATCCTCAACCGATGGCTCTTCCACCACAATCGGTTGAAAACGACGTTCTAACGCCGAATCTTTTTCAATATATTTGCGATATTCAGCCAGCGTTGTCGCACCAATTAACTGAATCTCACCCCTAGATAAAGCCGGTTTTAAGATATTAGCTGCATTCATACTGCCTTCGGCGTCACCTGCACCAACTATACTATGAACCTCATCGATAACCAAAATGATATTGCCTAATTTTTTAACCTCGTTAATCAAACCCTTGATACGCTGCTCAAACTGTCCTCTAAATTGTGTGCCGGCTACTAAAGAGGTCAAATCAACCAAATGTACTTCTTTATCCTTTAGTTTATACGGCACCTGACCTGCGGCAATTCTTTGCGAAAGAGCCTCCGCGATGGCTGTTTTACCCACACCCGGCTCACCAATTAAACAGGGATTATTTTTTTGACGCCGACACAAAATTTGAATCAAGCGGCCAATCTCTCGTTCTCTGCCTATGATGGCATCCAATTCACCATCTCTTGCCTTTTTGGTTAGATCCAGACAATACTCAGTCAAAAACTTTTTCTTTGGCTCTTTATTCTTTTTAGTTTTGTCCTTCTTGGTATCCTCTTTTTTATCAGAAGAACCAAAACCACCAAAGATCTTACTGAAATCAACCGCAGGCGCTCTCCCCTCGCCATCCTCATCAGGCAAGAGTTCTCCAGAAGCAATCAACCCCTCCATCTCATCATCCAAGCGATCTATGTCTTCCTCATTAATCCCCATTTTACTCATCATTTCATCAATGGGCTTAATGCCTAACTCTTTGGCACATTTTAAGCAAATTCCCTCACTTTTTGTCTCGTTGTTCTCTATACGCTGAATATAGACAACCGCATATCTCTTATGACAACGTGCGCACAAATCCATACTAAACCGTTACTCCTTTGTTTTGTCGAATATTATTTGAACGAAAATCCGTTTACCAAGTATCATGAATAAATGAAGCCAGCAAGGCCAGATATAATTCCCTTAAACAAATTAAAGGCACTGAAAAATTTGAGTACATGTGCTTGTTCTACTAAATCGGTACTAAATAGATGCCCAGCCGCCTGAGAAAGCCATGGCAAAATGCTAATAAATATACGAGAAAGCAGCATAGCATACAGCAAGCCGACAAGCACACCAAACAATAATCCCACTACTTGATTTGCCTGTTTTAATAGCGGCAGTCTGCATATATGATCAATTAAAACAGTAATAATTTTAAGCACAATTAAAGCTGCTAAAAACAACAGCAAAAAGGCTAGTGAATCGCATAAAGGATGTGATATCGCGCTGGCTAATTCGCCCGACACACGCAAAATAGCACTCTGCCCCTCCCCTTCGATTTGGTCAACATACGCCTGTGTATTCTGATCACCGCCAAATACAAAGCGATCCACCGCACTAAACAGCTTTTCACCAACCTGCTGACCATCGCTATCTTCAAACGCGGTATTGATACCATCATAAATGACATTCTGCACATTTTTTTCTATATATTGATCATTTAACCAGCCGGATAATGCCGCTGAAAAAAGCGACGCTACAACAAGCGCAATGATAAAACCGGCAAGGCTCAAGAACGAATGAGCAAAGCCTTTTCGATATCCGCTTATACAGCACCAAAGAACTACTAAACATAAAAACACATCAATGACTATCGCCGTTATTGTCGTCATTTTGATCCTCCCCATGATGATCGGAAAATGCATAATATACCGATTGAGTTTTGTTATTGTAGCAAATTAAAAGCGACTCTTCATCCCTCACGATGAAATCTAATGGATTTCCTTGAACAGATTCATAAGAAACGTCCAAAGATCGATAATCAATTCTGGCAACCGCATCTGTTAACAGCGCAAAAACACCGGTTGGCTCACTTGAAATCTTTTTAATTTCACCCTGCACCTCAATATCATTGCCTATTTCTTCGCCATTTTCATTAATCACTTTGACTAAGCTTTCAATTCCCATGGCGTTTTTCTTAAAAGATAAAGCGGCATAGTGGCTGTCAAAATCGCAAGAAGGCGTTTCATTGCCCACAAATTCAATTTCAGAAATTAAATTTCCCTGTCTATTATATGTCAAGAATCGGCCTGTACATAACACACCGATATTTCCATTGGAAAAATAAGAGGCACGCAGCGGAAAACAATCTTGAATCACGACGGTAAATTCCGCTTCTTCTTTTCCTGGCAGAACCGACTGCACTTCTGTGAAAAACGATCCTTCCTGATTGGTATCACAAGAAAGAAGCAGTACGCGACCGCCGTCTGAAGCAACATTTATATCTATTATATACTTATCTTTGAATACCTCGCTAAGGGTTTTAAAATTTTTATCGTATATAGAAACAACACCTTTGTAATTATTACTTTTCGTTAAAAGTGCGTAAACGCCTGTGTCGCTACCAGCTATTTTATAAATAGGATATTCAGTTGTCACACTTTTTAGACAAGCAAACGAATTATAAACTGAATAGGTATGAAAGCCTTGGTCATATAAATATAAATACTGATCTGTTTCAACAATTTGCGGCTTAGACAACGTATGCGTTTGACTTAAAACAGAATGACCACGCATATCATAAAAATCAATACCGCGCTTTGAAACGACAACCAAATCATTTTTAAAATAGCCAAAAACATAGTTGCCGTCGCTATCATAATTTAATTCACGAAAATTCGAGGTAGCATCAGCCGAATTGACCGCAAAATGTTTTAACAAATATTGAAAATTATAAAACGATAAATCAGAGCGCCCTAAAATGACGCTGACTAAAATCGCCAAAAGCAACAAACCTGAACAGATCCATTTAATTTTACCAATGCGATCGGCAACATCAATATAGTATTGATTAACCGAAAAGCTGCCTGCCGCTTTTTTTGTTTTTTCTGCTGACGCAAGTTTTGCCATGGCGTTTTCCTTTCTTTATATTTCGTAATATGATACGCGTTTGCTAATAAATGACACGATTCAAATACAAACCACAAGCTGGTGCGGTAGTACCGGCTAAAGCGCGGTCTTTTCCTTCTAATATAGCGCTAACAGTCTCAGGTGATATCTTTCCCGTTCCTACTTGTACCAATGTTCCCATAATAATGCGAACCATATTATATAAAAAGCCATCAGCACAAATCCGCATGACTACATGCAATCCGCCGCTTATCTCTATGGCCGATATCGTTCGCACTTTATCGATGACTGACGAACCAGAGGCACAAAAAGAGGAAAAATCATGTGTACCACATAAAAAGCTCCCAGCCTCATTCATACGGACGACATCCAATTCACGGCACAGTTGCCATGAGCGCCCTATGCAAAATGGATCACGATAAGATCCAGTATAAATATCGTATAAATATTCTTTTTGTTTGCAGGAATAGCGTGGGTGAAATTTATCATTTACCAGAACAGACGATACAATGACAACATGATCCGGCAAATGAGCATTCAGTGCGGATGGAAGATTTTGTAGCGCTATATGCGAGAGCTCTTTTGCGGGTACAGTGCAGTAAAACACCCGGGCATGAACGCCTGCATCGGTTCGGCTGCAGCCGGTTACAGGCAGCCGCTGGCCTGAGAGCGCCTCGATCGCGTTTTGCAGTGTTTCCTGCACAGTGACCGCATTTTTTTGCACCTGCCAGCCATGAAAAACGCTTCCATCATACGCTAATTGCAGTAATATTTTCATAGTCCATATCCGATATCCATGGTAAAATAATTAAGAAGCAAAATGCCTGCACAAAAAACGATCAGCAAACTAAGCCCCACTACATCTAAACCACCGAAGTGCAGTCGATTCATACGTGTGCGTCCCTCACCGCCCCGGTAACAACGACATTCCATCGCGGTTGCTAAATCATAAGCCCGCTTAAACGAATTAACAAAAAGCGGAATCAAAATAGGAATCAACGCTTTCGACCGCTTAATCAGGCCACCGCTTGAAAAATCAGCGCCTCTCGACTTTTGCGCACTCATAATTTTGTCAGTTTCTTCCACAAGCGTAGGAATAAACCCAAGGGCAATCGTCATCATCATCGCAAATTCATGTACAGGCACCTTGATTTTAGAAAGAGGTGCAAAAAGCTGTTCGATACCGTCCGTCAGCGCAATTGGAGAAGTTGTATAAGTAAGCAAAACGCCTGTACCAGCCAGCAAACAAACAATGCGGATGATCATATAGACCGCATATGTAATACCCTTGCGATAAATATGGATGAAATAAAAGGAAATAATAGGCGCTTCGTCGGCCCCTTTCGTAAAGAAAAGATTAAGTATCATCGTAAAAACAATGATAAATAACAGCGGCTTTAATCCTTTTAAAAGCACCTTAAATGAAATGCCAGAAATGATAATCAGCACAGCTGTAAAAACAACAACCAGCGCAAAGCTAAGCATACTTTTTGCTAAAAAAAGCGCCACAATAAAGAGAAAAGTAAGCACAATCTTGTTTCGCGGATCAAGCCGATGCAAAAAAGAATGTCCCGGGAAATATTGTCCTAACGTAATGTCCTTAAGCAATCGGTTCACCGCCCTTTCTTATCAACCGAAGTAGTTCCTCGCGGGCAGCCTGCACCGTAAAAATGTCTGTCCGGTTACCGCCGCCAAGTTCTCTTAAGCGCATCATCATACGTGTAATCTGCGGTACGTCAAGGCCCGCTTCGGTCAAAAGATCAGCTTTTTTAAAAATAGCTTGCGGCGTGTCCTGCATCAGAATTTGTGATCCCTTCATCACCACAATACGCTGTGCATATTCGGCCATATCCTCCATGCTGTGGCTAACAATAATAACGGTAGCTTTGTTTTGCGCCTGATATTGTGTGATCGTCTCAAAAATCATTTTTCGGCCTATAGGATCCAGGCCCGCAGCTGGTTCATCTAAGATAAGAACCTCTGGTTCCATCGCCAAAATACCGGCGATAGCAACCCTCCGCTTTTGCCCGCCCGATAAATCAAAAGGCGACTTTTTCATTAAATCCTCGCCAAGTCCTACCATTCGCGCCGAGGCATACACGCGATCACTTACCTCTTGCGCTGAAAAGCCCATGTTTTTAGGGCCATAGGCAATATCGTCAAACACCGTTTCTTCAAAGAGCTGATATTCAGGATATTGAAAAACAAGCCCAACTCGATAACGCACATTTTTAATTTTTTTAGGATCAGACCAGATATTTTCACCATCCAAAAGAACCTCACCTTCCGATGGCTTCAAAAGTCCATTCAAAAGCTGCACTAACGTGCTTTTTCCGGAACCGGTGTGGCCAATCAATCCCGTAATCATGCCCGCCTCAAAAGAACAGTTCACATGAGATAGAGCCTCCTTTTGAAAAGGTGTGTCGGGACTGTATATATACGATACGTTTTTTACCTCTATTTTTGCCGTCATTGATTTATTAATGCAAGCGCCAGCTTGGCTCCCTCTTCTTCACTAATCATGGTTTCTGGAATAGAAATTCCGCTTTTTGAAAGTTCGTACATAAGCTCTGTCACCTGCGGCACACCAAGCCCCATTGCTTTTAATTCATCCACGTACTTAAACACTTCTTTCGGCGTCCCGTCTAATGCAATAACGCCATCATCCATCACCAAAACCCGATCGGCTAAAACCGCTTCGTTCATATTATGTGTAATATGGAGCACCGTAATGCCCTTTTCTTTATTCAGCATACGAATTGTTTTGAGCACATCAGCCCGTCCAAGCGGGTCGAGCATCGCCGTCGATTCATCAAAAATAATGCAGGCAGGCAACATAGCAATTACACCAGCAATAGCCACTTTCTGCTTTTGACCACCAGAAAGCTGATGTGGAGAATGCCGCGCAAATTCGGTCATACCAACCACCTGCAACGCTGCATCCACCCGACGGCGGATTTCTTCGGGTTCAACGCCGAGATTTTCCGGGCCAAAAGCGACATCCTCTTCCACAACCGACGAAACCAGTTGGTTATCTGGATTTTGAAAAACCATGCCTATCTTTCGACGAATGGCAAAAATGTCATCTTCGGTCATATCGGCACGTGTAATGTCCTCGCCTTCGACCAAAATACGGCCTGCCGTAGGACGCAATATCAAATTTAACAGCTTTGCAAATGTAGATTTGCCCGATCCGTTGTGGCCAAGTACTGCCACAAACGATCCTCTCTCTATTTCAACATTGATATTCTTTAAAACAGCTGGTGCATCGAGCGTTTCGGCACCATCGTTTTCAGCCTCATAGGCAAAATACAAATTTTCCGTTTTGATAAATATATCTTTCAAATCAATCTCCAATCCGCCGCTCTGCGACGGCATAAATAGCTGCGCGTGAATCAACGGTATTTTGTTCCTGCTTTATCGTTTTTTCATGCTATTGTCCCTCTTGATACCATCTGGCCGCGGCACCGCAAGGCAGCACAGCACCCGAATCAGTAACCGGCAAACCGACCTCTCCTGCCTCTACGGTTCCGCCAAGCGTCCCTTTTAACGATAGATGCAACATATATCCCATGGTCGAAGGGGAAAGGCCCGTTGTATATGAATTAAGCAGAAAAAACAAGGGATCTTCACTTAGCAGAGCGTGACAAATCTGTATCAAATGATCGATTTGTTCTTCTAATTTCCAAAGTTCTCCGCCTGGCCCACGACCATAGGATGGAGGATCCATAATAATCGCGTCATACACATGCCCACGGCGAAGTTCGCGTTCCACAAATTTCTTGCAGTCATCAACAATATAACGAATCGGCGCATTGGCAAGTCCTGACAGTGCTGCGTTCTCCTTCGCTTGTGCCACCATACCCTTAGAAGCGTCGACATGGCAAACCTGTGCACCCGCCTTGGCAGCTGCAACCGTGGCGCCGCCGGTATAAGCAAACAAATTTAACACTCTCACCGTACGGCCGCGCTCCACCGCCTTGCGAATCACTTGATAAAACCATTCCCAATTGGTAGCCTGTTCAGGAAACAAGCCTGTATGCTTGAATCCCATTGGTTTTATCATAAAGCGAAGCCCTAACGGTTCGTACGAAATTGTCCAGCTCTCTGGCAGTGAATTTTCAGTCCAAGCCCCGCCGCCTTTTTTTGAGCGTATATAAGCCGCGTCCGCCTGCCGCCATCGGCGATCTTGCCGCTCGCCCCGCCAAATGATTTGCGGATCAGGCCGCACTAATATATACTTTCCCCAGCGTTCCAGCCTCTTACCGTCCGCTGTGTCGATTAACTCATACTCTTTCCAATTATCTGCCGTATAAATCAAAGCTGCAATTACCCGTGTTCTTTCCTTGTTATTCTTCGTCTGTAAACATCCGCACCTGCGTCTCATCCGCTTGAGGCGTTCGAAGACCAAGATGCTCATAAGCAAGATGTGTTACACAACGCCCTCTCGGGGTTCTATTTAAAAAACCAATCTGCATAAGATAAGGCTCATATACATCCTCAATGGTGATTGCTTCCTCACCAATGGTAGCCGCCAGCGTTTCAAGCCCTACCGGACCACCTCTATAATTTTTGATAATTGTTTCTAACATTTTACGGTCAAGCGCATCTAGCCCTAACCCATCAATTTCTAACTTTGAAAGCGCAAACGCCGCAATTTTGCCATCAATACGTCCATCACCTAAAACCTGCGCATAATCGCGCACACGCCTTAACAACCGGTTTGCTACACGAGGTGTACCGCGTGAGCGGGACGCAATTTCTTTGGCTCCGCTCTTTTCAATATCGATTCCTAAGAGCGAAGCGCTTCGGCACACAATGGCCTCTAACTCTTCCGGCGAGTATAATTCTAACTTCAGCAAGACACCAAACCGATCGCGCAGCGGCGTCGAAAGCTGTCCCGCCCTGGTTGTAGCACCAACCAATGTGAACTTGGGAAGTGTCAACCGAATGCTGCGAGCCGAAGGCCCTTTGCCGACAATAATGTCTATTTCATAATCCTCCATAGCTGGATATAAAATTTCCTCAATGGTTCTAGACAGTCGGTGGATTTCATCAATAAACAAAATATCCTTATCGTTCAAATTAGTTAACAGAGCCACTAAATCACCCTGTTTTTCAATAGCAGGACCACTTGTAACGCGGATATTTACCCCCATTTCATTGGCTATAATATTGGACAGCGTTGTCTTGCCTAACCCAGGCGGGCCATACAACAATACATGGTCAAGCACCTCGGAACGAAGTTTCGCCGCGTCGATATAGACCTTTAAATTCTCTTTAACCTTTTGCTGTCCTTCATATTCCTCCAACGTCTGCGGCCGCAAAGTAAATTCGCTTTGGGCTTCTTCTTCGCCTGCCTGAACCGAGAGCAAACGATTTTCAAAATCATATTCTGAATCGAAAAACTCTTCCATTTTCTCTCCTTCACAGCATTACAACATTTTTTTCAAGGCCGCTTTAATAATATCATCAATCTCCATACCTGCCGCGTCAATACCGCTAACAGCCTTCATGGCCTCTTGTCGCGTATAGCCCAAAACAATCAGTGCGTTTACCGCTTCTGATACATTCGAGGCAGAAGAGACAACCATCGATTCAGACGTACCGGATGAATTAGCGGTTGTGCCAATAGCGAGCTTGTCCTTTAGTTCTAACACAACTCTTTCGGCCGTTCGTTTGCCTACCCCTTGTGCTGCGCAAATCGCTTTTGTATCGCCAGCCCCAATAGCACTGGCCAGTTCAGCCGGCGTTAGAACAGAAAGAATCGCTAAAGCCGCTTTCGGGCCAATCCCCGAAACAGAAATCAACTGCTTAAATGCAAAAAGTTCCTCTTCACTATAAAATCCAAAAAGCTCTTGGGCATCTTCTCGCACACTCAAATAAGTAAAAAGTTTAACCTCGGCCGTTCCGTCTATATGCCGAAGGGTATTGACTGAAACGCTTAAAAGATATCCGATACCATGATTATCTATCACCGCGTAATTACTGCCGGTTTTCGTTAATTTCCCCGAGATATAATAATACATTCTTTCTCCAATTAATAAGGCATTACTTTATGTTATAAAAATTCTTGAGTCTTGAAGCACCTGTATGTGCATGACAAACTGCAATGGCCAGCGCATCGGCCGTATCATCTAATTTGGGCCCTTTTTCCAAGGACAACAATTGATTGGTCATTGTAATGACTTGCTTTTTTTCAGCTCGTCCATAACCAACAACGGCCTGCTTGACTTGGAGCGGCGTATATTCAAAGATGCGCACTCCCGCTTTTTGAGCAGTTAGCAAAATGACACCACGCGCCTCGGCCACCGCAATAGCGGTTGTATGATTACTATGAAAAAACAATTCCTCAATAGCCACATCATCCGGCCTATATTTGGCCATTATGGATGTCAACTCATCATAAATCATTTGCAAACGCCTTGGCATTTCAACATGAGCTGGCGTTGTGACAGCACCATAACCAAGCGTTCGAAAACGACCTGCCTGATATTCAATCACGCCATAGCCAATAATCGCGTAGCCTGGATCAATACCCAGAATAATCATTCGCCAACTCCTCCCATTATAATAGATAAATTATATCATACCGCCTTATATAAGTCAAAGCATATTTTTCATGTTAAACCATTATTTACAACCGCCTATTTTATATGATATAATGTAAATATAATTCGTTTTCAAATAATAATTTAGAATTTAAAATCGAATAAAAAACAGCTTCCATGTTATTCAAATAGGGCGAACGCTAAAAATTGAAGTTGGAAAATAAAAATTTGAAAGATAGTGTGGCAAACAATGATTATAAAATTTTCGCCGCAGGATGTATTGGTTATGAAAAAAAATCATCCGTGCGGCAGTAATCGTATGCGCGTTTTAGTAGCCGGATCTGATATTAAGATTCGATGCGAAACATGCGGGCATGATATGATTGTTCCCCGTGTTAAACTGGAAAAAAATATCAAACAGGTAATTGGAAACAATGAACATGAAAAAAAATAGTGATGTCTCTGTAGAGAAAAACAAAAAATACACAAAAAAACCGATGCGTTCTTTTTTTATCGATCTTTTCTTGATCGCCATTTTGGCCGCAGCGCAAATTGTGCTTATCTGCTTTTATGTATATAATCTTTATGTATCGGTCATTTATATTGAAATTGCTTTTCGTGTTGTCAGTGTGCTGGTTGTTATTTATATTATCAACAAAAGAGAAAGTAATTCCTATAAACTTGCTTGGTCGGTCCCTATCCTTATGTTTCCGGCTTTTGGCGGCATTCTGTATATTATCTGCCAAGGTCGACTCAGCATTTTCCGCTTCAAACGCCGCATCGAAGATGTCGACAATGAAATTAAAGCAGTTTCTGACAAATATCCGAATTTGATTTCATCATTTGCGGCTGACCACCCTGAATTTGCGCCCAACACAGAATATTTAAACCGCAACGGATTTCCGCTATTTGATCACACTGACGCAACTTACTTTCCAAATGGTGAAAGCATGTATGCCTCTTTGTTAGAAGAACTGGCTAAAGCTGAAAAATATATTTTCATTGAGTTTTTCATTGTGCACGAAGGGGTCATGTGGAACACTATATTGGATCTATTAGTGCAAAAAGTTAAAGACGGAGTTGACGTGCGCATGCTATATGACGGCATGGGCTCTATTACCACGCTGCCAAGAAAATACAATAAATATTTAGAATCACTCGGTATCAAATGCAAAATATTCAATCGCTTTGTGCCAGCAGTCTCTACTATGCAAAACAACCGAGACCATCGAAAAATCGTAGCCATTGACGGAAAGGTTGCCTATACGGGCGGTGTCAATCTTTCAGATGAATATATCAACGTGGTAGAACGTTTCGGACATTGGAAAGATGCTGCCATCCTGGTAAAAGGGGCTGCAGCAGCAGAATACACCTTAATGTTTTTACGCAACTGGAATATTTTTGAAAAAAATCCTGAATCACCCGCAAACTATTTATGCATGCACAAGGCGGATCGCAATATTGGCTATTTTCAGCCTTATTGCGACAGTCCTTTTGACGATAAGCAGGTTGCGCGCAATGTTTATTTGAATTTAATAAACCGCGCAAATCACTATATTTATATCATGACTCCTTATCTGATTTTAGATGAAGAACTCGATTCCGCCCTAAAATTAGCGGCTGAAAGCGGTGTGGATGTTCGTATCATTACTCCTCACCATGCCGATAAAGTATATGTTCATATTATGACCCGCAACAGCTATGCGGAACTGATCAAAAGCGGTGTAAAAATATATGAATATGAGCCCGGTTTTCTCCATTCTAAAAACATCCTGACCGATGATCGCTGTGCCGTTGTCGGTTCTGTCAATTTTGATTACCGTAGTTTGTATCTTCATTTTGAATGCGCCCAGCTTTTTTACGACCATCCGGCCATTAAAGACCTAAAAAAAGACTTTGAAGACACATTCAAAATATCGATCGAAATAACCGAAAATGATTGCCGCAAAGATAAAGGTTTCTCACGCATTTTCGCTCAGCTTTTAAAATTATTCTCTCCGTTATTTTAAATATAAAAAATTTTTAAAAAACAAGCATAAAAATCACCCGATTGACCAAACTGTTACAGGGTGATTTTTTTGAGCAAATGGAAAAGAATGCTAACATTATTCGCTATTGGCGCCGCTGCCTACTCAGCCATTGAAATTCTATGGCGCGGCTTCACACACTGGACCATGGCGATTGTCGGTGGTTTAGGCCTTTGCGGCATTTATTATATCAATGAAAAAAGTGCGACTCAAAGCCAGCCTCGGCGCTGTTTTTTCTGTTCTATGCTGATCACCGCGCTGGAATTTACAGCCGGCATTATTTTAAACATAATGCTGCATATGGGCATTTGGGATTATTCAAGGCTGCGTTTTAATTTATTCGGCCAAATTTGCCTTTTATACTCGTTTCTGTGGTTTTTGCTTTCCTTTCCAGCGCTTAAAATATGTGACTATATTAAAAACAACTTTTTTTAATGTCTCCTTAAAGCAGGAGACATTTTTTGATTGTAATTTGACGTCAATTGTCGTATAATGGATAAAAAGGAGATAACTGCATGAAACATAAAACAAAACGACCACTACATTTTATTAGACTTCCGCTCATTGCTTGTATACTGCTATGCATTTGTCTTGGAATCGCCGCCCTTAACAATCTTTTTCATTTTAATGATTCTCTTTACACATCTGCAACCCAAGACGGAGTTGCCTATATACATTATATTGATGTTGGACAAGGAGACTCCAGTCTCATTGCCCTGCCGGATGGTTCCCATATTTTAATTGACGCAGGACCCAAAAGCGCGGCTCCGGCTCTTACTCGCTATTTAACCGATGTTGGTGTCACTCAAATCGATTATTTCATTCTCACCCATCCGCATGAAGATCATATCGGCGGCGCCCCCAGTGTATTTGAAAATTTTGAGATAGCCAATGTGATTATGCCGGATGCCATTACCAATACTCGTATTTTCACTCAAACATTGGATGCCATCGAAAATGAAAATTGCCAAAACTACATAGCAGAACCAGCACAAACCTATACCATTGGCGATACAGCTCAAATGACCATTCTCGGTCCCATTCAAACCGAAAAAAACAACCTGAATAATTGCAGTATCATGCTCCGCTTTGTTTACGGAAACACGGCCTTTGTTTTCACGGGCGACGCCGAAGCGAAAGCTGAAAAACAAATGCTTGATATGTTTGCCGGCCAAACGCTTTCTTGCGACCTGTATCAAGTTGGTCATCATGGTTCCAATACTTCTTCTACATTAGAATTGCTTGAAACACTTAAACCGTCTTATGCAATCATTTCCTGTGGAAAAAACAATGACTACGGTCATCCTCATAGTGAAATTATAAAACGATTGGCCGAGCAAGACGTTCGCTGTTACCGAACCGACGAATATGGCAATATCGTTTTTTCCAGTAATGGAAATACCGTTTCTCTCGTTAACAAAACAGGGGCTTAAGCCCCTGTTTTTTTGATTCGCTCTAACAACTCTAAAATTTCTTCTTGAGAGCCAGCCGTATTCAATTGATGTCTAAGCGCTGCCGCCCCCTTAATTCCTTTTGTATACCAAGCTGCGTGTTTACGAAATTCAAAAATCGCAGCATCGGCCTTTTCCTTTAACATGAAAAGCAAATGCCTTTTTGCCGTCTCCATTCTTTGATTTAAGTCAGGGGCTTCATAAGCCTTACCGGCAAGTGCTGCTTGAATCTCAGCAAAAAGAAAAGGGTTGCCCATAGCGCCCCTGGCCACCATAACACCATCGCATTTAGTGTACGCTAACATATTGAGCGCATCCTGTGCGCAAAAAATACCGCCGTTCCCAATAACAGGAATCGAAAGAGACTCCTTCACCTGCTTTATGATTTCCCAATCGACTGGCGGTGCATACATCTGGCTTCTGGTTCTTCCATGAACCGTCACAAATGAAGCGCCATTTTCCTGTGCCATCAAAGCAAAGGACACCGCATTCTTTTTTGTTTCATCCCACCCAGCCCGAATTTTCACAGAAACAGGCACCGGAACAGCCTGCACGGTTTGGCGAATAATTTGGCCGGCAAGCTTAGGATTACGCATAAGCGCGCTTCCCTCTCCATTCGAAACAATTTTGCGAACAGGACACCCCATATTAATATCAATTGAACAAGGCGGCGCCCCTATTGTGTTCTGCATTAGATAGGAAGCGCTTTGTGCAACCACATCTGGCTCAGCGCCGAAAAGCTGCAAAGCGCAAGGCATATCCTCTTTTTCAATATGAGCCAGCGCAAATGTTTTTTTATCACGAAACTGCACCGCTTTTGCACTAACCATTTCGGTAAAGCAAAACTCAGCACCATATTCTCTGCAAAGCAAACGAAAAGCCCTGTCACTTACCCCAGCCATAGGCGCCAGCATAAGCCCGTATTTTAACTCAATATCACCAATTTGCAGCGCCATGCTTCTCCATTCCTTTAAAACATCTTTTTATGCTTAAAACAATACCCTTTCGGGATATAGTGTATAAGTACTCATATCAATTCTCTATTTAGATTTTACAGAATTTTGCAAAGTCCGCATATGATAAAGGGCGCTGTCATTCAGCGCCCTTTCAGACCGAGCCTATAAGCCGGGTTTTGTTCGGCCGCATACGCGGCCGCCGGAATCATCTATCTATGACGAAGTGTTACCACCCCGCTCCGCGAGTGGTCCCGCGTGCCACCTGCAGAACCATACCGGGCCGGTATAGTCTTACGACCCTCTGCATACGGTGTTACTTCGGATAGGGTTTACATTGGCACAAAGTCGCCAGTGTGCCGGTGAGCTCTTACCTCGCCTTTCCATCCTTACCGTGCTATACACGGCGGTTTATTTCTGTTGCACTTTCCCTGAAGTCGCCTTCGGCGGACGTTATCCGTTATCCTGCCCTGTGAAGCCCGGACTTTCCTCATAATAATACCTTTCGGCGCCATATTACGCGATTCCGCAGCTTGGTCCATGCATATTATAGCTTAAAAAAATTTTTCTGTCAATTCATATCAAAATCCATCTTAGCAGGATAAATATCATCAATTAAAATATAATCTAAGCCATATCGTTTACACATTATGAGCATTTCCCAGTTATCCTCGATTAAAGATTCGATTGTGCAATCCGAATCATCCCCTCGATTTTCGATCGTATTAGCATGTTTTTTTATATCCTGATAATGCCCTCTTATATAAGCTTTGCTCATGACTAAACAGCGATATCGAATGTGTTCAAGATATATCTTTTCAAAGCTATTTGCCCAATCAAACGGTATATAGCATCCTTCTACAATTAAATTCTGCTTATTTTCGATTGCTGTTTTAATCATTTCACGTACAATCGGCCACAAATAATTGGTCAAATCATGGTCATCGCTGAAGGGGGTCAGCGTTGTATAGCGGCTGCGAATTAATCCCATTTTCAAATGATCAATAGACAGATACGGATATCCATATTTTAGAAGAAGTTTTTGTGCGAAAGCAGTTTTGCCCGTATGAGAAGCACCGGCAATTAATAAAATCATATCAATTCTCCACAACATTCATATCATATTGTTTTGTTCAATATTGTTATGAACAAAAAATTAGCCCGCAAAGTTTACTCTTATCATATCATATAATAATCTCTGCTGCAACGAACGAAATGAATTTTTGATATTTATTTGCCAATACTATATAGAAAAACACACCAAAACTTTAAAGTTGAAAATTATGGATAATCGTGTTATAATAAGTCAATTGTTTGTTCGGAAAAGATACACCGAATCATTATATCTGTACGAAACTGATGCAGTATAGCTGCTACATGATTTTTGATGAAAAGGATTTTTTGATTCAATGAAAGAAAGAAACCAGAAGCCCGTAAAAATAACCAACCCACGTAATAGCTTTCTCTCTTATATCGAATTAGTCTATCTTCTAATAGGCGCCTTTGTAAAATGCTATGCTTTTTATTTATTAACAGGGCTAGAAAATTATTCCTTCGCTATCTCTCTGGCTACTGTTTGTGTCCTTTTTATCATGTATCTCCTTTTCCTTCTTTTTACAAAAAAGAATCCTGCCACCATTTTGATCGGCATTTATTTTGCATTATGTATTCTGATATTTATTGATGTTTTATACTTTTCCTATTTTTCAAGTCTGCCCGGTGTGCGTAAACTAACATTGTTAAAATATTTGGTTGGCGTAACTGACAGTGTAGGCGCTTTATTTAACTATAAACAACTTTTTTATTTAATCGATTTGCCTTTTATCGTTGTTTACCTTATTTTCTTTCGCAAACGATTGGCCAAGCTTGCAAAAATCACAAAAGAAAACATATTCAAATTAGCTAAATGCGTGCTAAGTGCATTATGTTCTGTGTTGATTATGATCACGTCGGTTTCGATTTCGGCACAGGGCGGTTATTTCCAAGCGTTAAAAAACGAACTTCTTTATTATCATACGCAGGATATAGTAAGCGTTTTGCTACCCCATGCCGATGATGGTGCTACCGACCTTGCCCAATATCTTAAAAGCGAAAATAGTAAAGCTCAATATCATGGCATTGCCGAAGGCATGAACTTGATTAATATTCAAGTGGAAGCCCTGCAAAATTTTGTCATTAACGCTTATTATAACGGCCAAGAACTCACGCCAAATCTCAATGCATTAATTCGAGAAAACTCAATTTATTTTGATAACTATTATTGGGTTGTCGGTGGTGGTGGCACATCTGACGCGGAGTTTGCAGTTAACAACTCTCTTTACGCACCTGATCAAGAAGCCGCCTATGATAAATTTACTGAATTAGACTATTATGGCCTGCCCTTTTTATTAAAGGACAATGGCTATAAAGGCGCTTATGTGTTCCATGGCTACATCGAAACTTTTTGGAACCGAGACAAAGCCTATCCCTATCAAGGTTATGACGAATATATCGGTAAAAGCCATTTTGAAGAAAAAGATATTATCGGTATGGGCATTAGCGACCGTGAATTTTTTAACCAAAGTCTGCCCTATCTTATGAGTTATGAAGAGCCTTTTTATGCCTTTATGATTACGCTAAGTTCTCATCATCCATTTTCGATGCCGAACGAATATCGCCTGCTCACTTTAGAAGAAAAACATGAAGACACCTTATTTGGCGATTACCTACAATCGGTTCATTATGTCGATATAGTGTTAGGTGAATTTATTGAAAATCTTAAAAAAAGCGGTTTATATGAGCGATCAATGATTACGATTTATGGTGACCATTACGCGTTAAACACACAAAACGACGACGGCTTTATGAGCGAATTTTTAGGCATTCCATATAATCGAGAGGAAATATTCAATATACCGCTCATTGTTCATATTCCGGGAAGCGGCATAACCGAAACCATTCACACAACTGGCGGCCATTTGGACTATGAGCCAACCATTTTAAACCTTTTAGGCATTAACAATGATAAAGCCGTTATGTTCGGCCAAGATATCATTAACAATAATCACGGCGTCATTTATATGCAAAATCATTTAAGCATCGGTTCTTTTATTGATGATCACGTCTTAGCCGTCAACACCAGCACTGGTCTTAAAGTATTTGATAAATTCACGATGAGAGAATTAAATGCCGCTCTCTATCAAGACAAAAGCGATTTAGCGAAAAAAACAATTGCGGATAGTCAGTATATTTTAAACAATAATCTGATTCGCATTAACAATTGGTCATAATATTGAAAAAATCCCGGTTATCTCCGGGATTTTTTCTGCTTCTATTACTACTCTGCATTTTGAAGCATGTTTTCAATAAAGATTCCATAACCGCTGGTCGGATCACTAATCAGCACATGAGTTACAGCACCAATCAGTTTACCATTTTGGATAATAGGACTGCCGCTCATGCCTTGAATAATACCACCCGTTAACGAAAGAAGCTTTTCGTCGGTAACATGAACCATCATGTTTTTCTCACCATTGTTCCCTGGCAGTTTTTCAATCTCAACAGCATATTCGCAAATACCGTCTCCATTCAGCGAGCAAAGAATTTTAGCCTCACCGTTTTGAATTTCATCACTTAATGCTATTTCCATCGGCTCGCTTCCGCATTCTGGAAGATTCGCAAAAATGCCGTATACACCTGTGTTTTTATTCGCTGTCAACATACCGGTTTTTCCGGCGTTGAAATAGCCTTTTATTTCACCAGGGCTGCCATTTTCGCCTTTTACAATGCCACTGAGTGTAACCGAGAAAACGGTGCCATCCAATAACGGCATAATCTCACCGGTATCACCATCGCATACACCGTGGCCTAATCCTCCAAAACTCAAATCCTCTGGATTGACATAGGTGACTGTACCTATACCAGCTGTACCGTCTCGAATCCATAAACCCGCCCGATAAAAGCCATCATCAGCACTTTTAGCAGGCATCAAAGTTAACGTAAGCGTGGTGTCTTTACGCTCCACCGATAATTCGACCGGCTTACCGTCACTTTCTGCAATCTGCTGCGTAACCTCATCCACCGTATTGACCTCTTTGCCGCTGACTTTTGTAATAATATCGCCTACACAAAGTCCTGCGTCTAAAGCTGGTGTTGCTTTTGCGCCTTCCGTTGCTACTTCACTGATTCCTACTACTACAACACCTTTAGTTTGCAGTCGCACACCAAAAGTGCTGCCGCCCGGATACAACCGCAGATTATCATCATAGATATTAACGGTAACTGCTTTTACAGGCAAGCCTAAGATGCGCGCCTGCGCCTCATATGATGCACTTCGTGTGCCGTTCATTGCCTGATCGTGATACACTGAAACGGCGTTGTCTGTACTGATTGTCACAAACGGCAAAGACACACTGATCTCATCAGCCTCTGAAGCACGCACCGAAAGGCTGTTTGGTATATACATTGCTGTCGCTGTAAATATGCAGCATGCACTGATCGCCACTAACATAAAAAGGCGAAAACCAGCTGCTGCAAAGCCATTCTTTTTTATTGTTTGTCTTAGCATTTTCTTTTCCTTTTTTGTCGCTTTGTATCCATGACAGATACATATATAATCTTTGCATTTTTCACTTTATTATATCGCACAAAATTTGCACGAATATACAAAAAGCCGGCAATTTGGTTACTGGCTTTTTGTTAAACCACTATCTTTATTGTCGGCTTTTTGCAAAGCCGGCAATTTGGTTATTTATTTTTGCAAATAACAGCATTTAGATGTTTTGTAACTTGCTTACTTTCCCAACATTACTTAGAAATCACCTTGGAAAACAGCGGCTTTCTTCGTTTTGCAGGAATAAGAAGCACTTTCTTTCCAATACTATTGTCATCAGTAATATCATTAGCGCTTCTGATAATCTCTTCGGTTGTTCCATACTTTTTCGCAATATTCCACAATTGCTCGCCATCATCCGGATAATAAAAAGTTATCGGCAATTTATTGGTATCGTCCCTTGGTTTGTCATGCATAACGTGCACCGTTCTGACGATCTGTTTATTCTCATTTTCAAAATTAAAAATTTTGGCCTCTACTTCTCCTGTCAGCTGAATACTGTCACCCTGTAATTTAATTTCAAAAGATGGCAATTCGGCTTGAATACTGCTCCGCTCGGAATGGTCATATCCGTCCCTAAACTTAATTCTCACAGGTATATTTCTTTCAAAAGCGGCAATACGCCCATCATCACCTTTAGTAACCGCTGTGGCTAATACATCCGCATCTGCATACATGCGCTGCTCCGTCGCATCAAATCGAACACCATGGAGTCGCAATTCCGCACGTGGTGCCATAATTTCAACAACATGCGGTGCATCTACCGTTTCTGAAAAGTCGGCCGATCCTTCGGTACAGCCGTCATACTTTTCCGTGCCCAATACGCCTGATTCTGCTGCACATTCAAAATCACAAGAATAAATATCAGAAACAGGAAAACAAAGCTCATTAGCATATAATCTTGCTAATATATCATATGTAAAATCAATTTCAATCACTCGGTTTTCGCCAGAAGAATCTTTGGATAAAGAAACAGACAATTCCTGAACGAAGAAACAAACACGTCCTTCAAAGTCTTCTGAAAGTTCAGGCGCGTTCATATCATTTTCTAAATCAAATGTTTTGGTCGCGCAGGCATATTCAAGATCATCATCATTTTTGACAAGGTAAACACAATCAAAAACCGCCTTCATTCGCACCGACAAGCCGCCTGTACGCACGCTGCATCCAGCAGACTGCATTTGCAGTGAGCAACTGATAATTTCTTTAATCGGCTTTGCAGATGATTCCATTTCAAAATCACGGCTGACTCGATTTTCTCTCTTTTCGGCCGTAACGGTCCGCATAAAATAAGCCTCATTTTTTTGCGTTTCACAAGAAGCCATGTCCTCTTCCGGCGTGTCACCTATAAAGGTAGGTGAACAGCTCTCTTCTGACACCACCTGATAATGCAAAAAAACATGACATCTTACATTCATTTTTCTGGGATTCACCAGTTTGCATTCTACAGAGTCCACTGCAGGAAACACATTCATTTCACTATTTTCTGATAAATTTGGAACGCTGAATTTTTTTGCGTATTTGGTTTTATAAACAACATTTTTTAAACTGTTGCTATCGGTAATATAAAGAACAGAATAAACCATCTCTCCTTCATATTCCACTTCCTGACCGCTTATATACCGACCGCCTGGTCTGAGCGTGCCTTCGCATCGAATGATTTTTTTGGCATCATCAAGATGCTCCGGCAAAACAAAATCGTCGGTCAGTTCAATTAGCCCGTCATCGGCAAAAGAATTTGTCAGATACTTATCCGACATAGCTCTGCTTTCGGTATTTTCCATGTACAACTCTCCAATTCGTATTTACGTGTTATATTTATATGATGAACAAGACAACTTTATTACAATTCGTAACCGATTGTCCCCTCTAAGGCCTCATAAATTTTATCAAGCGCTGCTTTTTCGATGCGGGATACATAGCTGCGCGAGATGCCAAGCTTCGCCGCAATTTCTCGTTGTGTAACCGGCTTAATATCACCTAATCCATAACGAAGTACAATAATCGTACGCTCTCGATCAGTCAAACGATTGTTAATTACCCGGAGCGCCTTTGCGCTTTTTATCTTTTTATCAATATCGTCGGCAATCGTGTCCTCGCAGCTAATAATATCCATATAAGTTAATGGATTTCCATCTTTGTCAATATCAATTGTTTCGTTAATTGATACTTCACAAGATGATTTTTTGCGAGACCTGAAATACATTAAAATTTCATTTTGCAAACATTTGCTAGCATAGGTTGCAAATCTCGCGCCGTTTGCATCGTTAAATGTGTCCACCGCTTTGATTAAACCAATCGTACCAATGGAAATCAAATCATCCTGATCTTCCGCTGAGGTATAATATTTTTTTACAATATGGGCCACTAAACGCAAATTATGTTCAATTAATTTTTCTCTGGCCTTAACATCACCCGCCTTCATGCGCATAAAACATTCCGCTTCTTCTTCTGCGCCTAACGGCGGCGGAAATGAGCCGCCAGCTGAAACCTTCAGAAATAAAAACAAATAATTGAGAATCAGGCTAAACATATTTTTCTCCTATTTCCAAAAATTTTATGTTATAATAGGAACATAGCAAAGATTCGTTCCCAGGGTCGCACAACTGTCCATGCAGGTATATCTACATATAAACCAACAAACGCTGGCGTCAGCCTGCTTTATTAAACTATATCGTTTCTGCCGCTCTAAAGTTTGGCGGTTTCGGCACTGCCGAAATATGGCCCCGCCAGGCCTTAAGACAAACTTTTTAATCAACGCTGGCGTCAGCCTGCGTTGATTAGATGATCCCAATTTCACAAAGGAGATTTACATGAAATATATCATCATTGATATTGGTTCCAACACGGTAAAAATGGATGTATTTTCCGTTTCTGGGCCAAACAATATTACACTTGACCAAAGAGAATCGATTACCGCTGGACTGATTAATTATATTGAAAACAATTATATGACCCAGGATGGAATCAACAAACTTTGTGCAATCTTGCATCAATTTATAAGACAAATCTACTGCATAAAACATGCCCAAGTATTTTGCTTAGCAACTGCTTCTTTGCGCCGAGCCGCCAATGCGCAGCATGTGATACAAGAAGTATTTGCTCAAACACATTTGAAAATAAAATTAGTAAGCGAAGAAGAAGAGGCTCTTCTCAGTATGAAAGCTGTTCAGCATGAGATTGGCCCTGGCAAAAGCGGAATCATGTTAGATATGGGCGGCGGCAGTACGGAAAAAGTTCTTTTTGACGGCGAAAAAATATTGTCTGCCCGCAGCATGCCATTTGGCTGTCTTTCTCTTTATCATCAATTTGTGCAAGACACTCTGCCCATCCCCGCTGAAGCGGAACGTATTGCCGCTTATGTTCTCGACCAATTCAACGATTCCTTAATACCAAAACAAGATACACTGTATATTGTTGGCGGTACAGGACGAGCGATTTGCACCTTACACGGTCAGATACATTGTCAAAACAGTCAAAAACTTTATGCAATTGATACCGCTAATTTACTAGCACTAAAAGAACAGCTACTATTATCCAATGACACAGAGAACCAATTAGAGGCCATTATTCCCGAGCGAAAATATACTTTCATGCCCGGGCTCATCGCCCTTTGTGCGATAGCCGATCATATAAAGGCTTCAAAAGCCACATTTCCTCTTAGCAATATTCGCAAAGGGTATCTGCTTTCCATCATATGAGAAGGAGGCTCGTACATATGAAAAAAGAAATAGAAAAACTGAACTCTTCTGTATTATTTGAAGGCATGATCTCCATACGCCCGCTTCTTGCCGAAAATGCTAAGCGAAAAATCAAAAAAATGTGGATTGATAAAGCAAATCAAACCAATAAAAACAAAAGCAAAGAATTATCATTTCTACAACACAAGGCAGAAGAACATTCATTTCCCATTGAATTTATATCCGCTGAAGAACTGAAAAACATGGCCTTAGGTACAACCCACGGCGGCATTGTCGCCTCTTGTACGCAAAGAAAGTTGCCCCCTCTTGCCCTTTCACACATTAAACCAAAAGGCTTCTATGTTTATTTAGATGGCATAGAAGATCCTTATAATTTTGGTTATGCACTACGCTCGCTATATGCCGCCGGCGTCGACGCGGTGATTCTTTCACCGCGCAACTGGATGAGCGCAGCCGGTGTTGTCTGCCGTGCCTCAGCCGGTGCCTCAGAACTTTTTGATTTATATGAAGCAGATGGAATCGAGGCCGCTTCTCTTTTTCATCAAGCGGGGTATCAAGTTATTGGCACGGGTCTTGAAAAGTCAGTCAATATGTACGAAGCCCCTCTCACATTTCCCCTTTTTCTTATTATTGGCGGCGAAAAGCGAGGTATTTCAAAAGCTCTTTGTGGAAAGTGCGATCGCATTGTCAAAATTGACTATGGCAGAGAATGCGGTTTTTCTTTATCGGCCGCCTCAGCGGCTGCTATTTTAGCCTTTGAGGCCGTGCGGCAAAATATTTATTAACCACAGCGACAAAAAAACATATAATATACTGATAAAACTGCAAAGGAGTATATTGTATGTCTGTTAATGATGTTTACTTCGCTTCTGCGAATTCAAAGGATGGGTTTATCAGTTTTTTTGATCAAGTATTTGGTGAGTGCTCATATCGTTACATACTGAAAGGCGGTTCAGGCACCGGTAAATCTTCGCTTATGAAAAAATTAGGCAGCGCCGCTGAAGAATTAGGTTATCAAACGGAATATATTTTGTGTTCTTCTGATCCAAATTCAGTGGACGGCATCATTATTACTGATCTTGGCGTGTGTATGATCGACGGCACTGCCCCCCATCTTTGTGATGTTGATTTGCCTGGTATTAATTCTGAACTTGTCAATCTCGGCAATTATTGGAACAAGCAAAAGCTATCGCAGAACGCAGACAAAATAAAAGAAAAATGCGCTGAAAAATCAACGCTATATGCAAAAGCTTATAATTGTTTAAACGCGATGGATCGGGTAGAAAACATTACTAAAGGTTGTTCTTATCCCGCCTTTAATCATGAAAAAGCAGAGTCTTATGCCGCCCGCCTTACCAAACAATTTGTACCATATGCTTTTGGCAAAGAGAAAATTCGTTTGATTGATTCAGTCGGTATGAGAGGCTTTAAAACGCTTTCTTCTTTTCAAGCAGGCACTAACTATAAGATAAAACCACTCTATTTAACCGAATATCTTCTTATCAATGCAATTTATCAATCACTGCATAAAAAACATCTTGAAATGCGAATCAGCTATCGTTTTTTAGACACTGCTACGATTGATGGTATATATTTGCCCGAACAAGATGTATCCTTTACCATAGGACACGCAAAAGAGGCCAGTGATAAAGTTATTAACACCGAAAGATTCGTTGATAAAACGCTTCTTGCAAAAGCCAAAAACAAACTGCGCTTTGCACGCAGATGCAAAGATGAACTCTCCTCTATGGCAACTGACTTTTTTGCGCAGATTGCCGAAGCCCATTTCAGCATAGAAGAAAACTATATACAAGCAATGAATTTTACAAAACTCACGCAAGATACCAATCGCCTCATTAAAAAAATCCTGCAGGAAAATCGTTAAAAATTCAAAATACTTTTTTCATGTTAGAAGGACCGTCAGACTCAGGCGATCCTTCCTTTTGCTTTCTATACGAGTTCTAATATAAAAACAATATTTCATTGTTTTTATATCAACAAACCATACATTGACTTTTGTCGCTTTTGTTTTATACTTAAAGAGAGGTTTCTGCTTATAGAAAGGATCAACGGCGGTTCATGAAAATTAATATCGGTGAAAAAATAAAAATATTGCGTAAAGAACACCGCGTAACCCAAAAAACGCTGGCCAGTTACCTAGGCGTCATGCCGCAGGCAATCTCCAGTTGGGAACTTGGTATTAATTATCCTAAATTAGAATATATTCCCATTATTGCACAATTTTTTGATACCACCACCGATAATCTGCTTGACTGTCTTTTAATCGAACAAGAACATGAAATTCAATATATACTCGATGAATTAGAAGCACTCCGTTCAAAGGAAGATGATATAAACAAATATACGCTGCTCGAAAAAGCGTATCAAAAATATCCTTTTGATTATCGAATAGCCGTTGCCTATGCATGGAGTCTATGGCAAAAACTTAGCAACCAAAACGCACGTACTTCAAAAACGCTGTATCGAAAACAATTAGCCAAACATTATGAAATCATTGAAGAAATTTGCCAGCGTGTTATTGATTACTGCAGTATACCTCATTTGCGTGATCAAGCCATCCATCTCTGGGCTTGTGCTGTTAAAGAACTGCGTGGTCCCATGCAAGCAAAACAAATTTTGAATAAACTGCCCGCCTCTTACCAAGATACCTTACCTGAAATTAGAGAAACCTTTTGGTCTGAAAACGAACAACAATCGATTACATATGTAAAAGAAAATATTGTTGTTCTCACCAATATGCTCATACAGAAAATGGAAAGAGTGTGCCGCGCCCATAGTTTTAGTATTTCGATTGATGAAAAAATTGATAAGTTGTCGAATATACTCAAAATATATGAAATCATCTATGAAAAGAAAGATTTCGGCGCCGCCAATCTTCATGTCAGTCAATTATATCAATCATTAGCCGAACTTTATTTAGAAAAAAATGAATCAGAAAAAGCATTAAATTTTATTGAATGCGCTTGTGAAACAGCGGCAACATATGACCTTTTATCTGATGAAACGCGTCATAGCTCTTTTTACGTGCAAAATCTTTCCTTTACCTGGTCTGATTTAGATTTTATCGAAAACCGGTGCAACGAATTACACTATGATCTTACTCACAAATCCTGTTACGAGATATTTATAAACGAGCCGCGTTTTTTACATTGTATCGATAAACTCAAAAAAATCATATAACAATATAAAAAATGAAAAGTCAATTCTCTTTTTAGAGAATTGACTTTTTTATTCAAGTGCTTTATATAATAAAGCCTTATCACACTTATATTTTAGTGGTTCTGGCTTTGCCAGAATTTCGCTTAGTTAAGTGATTCGCTCACCATAACATAAAACAGTTTTCTAAGAACAAGCCATATGGCTTGTTCTTATTCTATCTTAATCAGTTTCAAGATCGACCTCATGATCGCTCAATTGGGTCGAATTCACCACATTATCATCACCTCTGGGACCTGTCGGACCAGTAGGACCAGTTGCGCCTCTGGGGCCAGTTGCACCCGTTGCTCCTGTAGCACCCGTAACACCTGTTGCCCCTGTTGGACCCGTGATGCCATTTGCCCCTGTTGGACCTGTTGCACCGGGAGCGCCTGCAGTGCCTGTCGCGCCGGTTGCACCAGTCGGACCAATCGGACCTGCCGAACCTGTAGGGCCAGTTGCGCCCGTTGGCCCTGTCGGGCCGGTTACACCATTCGCACCTGTAACACCAGTGGCTCCGGTTGGACCCGTGATGCCATTTGCACCGGTTGGGCCTGTTACACCGGGAGCACCAGCAGTACCCGTCGCGCCGGTTGCACCGGTTGCACCGGTCGGACCTGCTAAACCTATTGGGCCAGTTGCGCCCGTTGGGCCGGTCGGGCCAGTTACACCATTCGCACCCGTAACACCAGTGGCTCCGGTTGGACCCGTGATACCATTTGCACCGGTTGGACCAGTAACACCGGTGGCACCGGCGGCACCTGTCGCGCCAACCGGGCCGGTCGGGCCTTGCGGCAGCACTAAATTCAGAATGAAATTTGGTGCGGTGCCTGTAATCGTTGCAGAAGCGGGGACACCTGGCTCCGCTGTATCCACGGTACCAATTGTTATTGTGCATTCAGGCCCTGTTGGCCCCGTGGGGCCAGTTGCACCCGTTGGTCCGGTTGCTCCAGTAGGGCCCGTTGGGCCTATTGGACCTGTGGCACCTGTTGTTCCGGTCGCACCAGTTATACCTGTACCGCCCGTCGGGCCAGTCGGACCGGTTGCCCCCGATGGGCCGGTGGGACCGGTGATACCGTTGGCACCGGTTGGTCCGGTTGCTCCCATTGGCCCTGTAGCTCCGGCTAATCCGGTCGCACCAGTTGCGCCGACCGGACCAGTAGGACCAGTTGCTCCTGTGGCACCATCAGAACCTGCGGCGCCCGTTGGACCTGCTGGTCCCATAAGTCCCATTGGCCCCATTGGACCAGTCGCGCCGGTTGCACCGGTTATGCCCGCAGGGCCAGTCGGACCCGTTGGGCCCATAATGGTGCACACACATTCAGGCGTAGGCGGACAGCATGGGCACTGGTTCGCAAATCTGTCTGAACCATTAAAATTTCTCATTTGAAACTTCCTCCTTCTTAGCTATTTCTGCGAATTTTTGTTGGAAATAGCGTTTATTGGCCAGATAATTTTCATTATCGGGTTTTCTTTCTCCTGCCTTTTCATTGCACTCATAGGCTTTCTGATATTCGCCAAGCTGATCATAGCAAACACAAAGCTGCATATAAGGTATATAGCCAAAACAATCAATCGACGAAAAACCGCCATATTCGGCCGAATTTTCACTGCTAAGAGCACATTCATACCAAAATATTGCCTGCCCATATTGCTGATTTTTCATTTTGATCAATCCTATTTCACAGCATATTTCAGCTCTGGGACGGTCATATAAAAAACTGTTAAACAAAGCGAGCAACGCTTTGTCTTCTTCACCAAGCTGGCTATAACATCTGGATAAATCAAGGCACGCGCCTATACTATTTTCAGTCCAGCGATCCTTTTCAGAGAAAAATAGCTTGAAAGCATCGATGGCCTCACTATATTGCTCATGGTAATACAACTCTCTGGCGTAATAATACTTTTGCCTTGTATCCAAAGATTTGCCATCTTCCATTAGCTTTTTGAAAATATTCAAATTTCGATCCGGATCATTTACTTTACATTTCCTATGCTGTACAATAATTTCACTATACTCAATCACGCCGCGCGGCGTGATAGCTTCATGAACAGCCCCATTCCATTCAAAATGCTGCGAACGCTTCATCAGTCTTTCCCTATAATAGGAGAAAGTCGGGTTGTCGTTTTCATCAAACGCCACATGATAGGGCATCATCACGACATCTGTTTTTAGATCTAAGCTGTTTTTCAGCGCCAACAATTTGTGTTGGTTTTTGATATCGATAAAGTCATCTGCATCAAGCCACATAATATAGTCCATGCTGGCTTTCGAAAATGAAAAATTTCTGGCCGCCGCAAAATCATTGATCCACAAGAAATCATAAATCTTTTCGGTATAGGCCGCTGCCACTTCTTTTGTCTTATCTGTTGAACCAGTGTCAACAATAATTATCTCGTCTGCAATCTCTTTCATGCAGGCCAGGCAACGCCCTAAAACATCTTCTTCATTCCGCACAATCATACACAAGCTCACGGTTGGCATGCTTTAAACCTCCTACATCATCACAGTCCCTCTATGTCTATCATATGTCTTTTTACAGCTTCTGCTACCATAATCACAGCAATAAAAAAGGACAGGAAAATCCTGTCCTTTTTACTATTATTATTTACAACGTATGTATAAATTTATCAATTTTTTCGAGCGCTTTCATAATATGATTAATCGAATACGCATATGAAATACGAGCAAATCCTTCTCCGCTGTCGCCAAAAGCCGTACCCGGCACAATCGCCACGCCTGCTTCTGTCATTAGCCTTTCACAAAATTCATCGCTGCTAAGCCCAAAAGAGCCAATATTGGGGAACACATAAAAAGCTCCCTGCGGTTCAAAACAAGCAATCCCCATGGCGCGCAGTTCACTAACAATCAACTTTCGGCGCTGGTCATACTGGCCTGTCATATAAGCAATATCCTCATCACCATTTTTCACCGCCTCAGCAGCTGCATACTGACTAACCGTTGGTGCGCACATAATCGCATATTGATGTATTTTAAACATTTGTTCCGTAATTTCAGGCGGTGCCAATGTATAACCAATTCGCCAACCCGTCATTGCATACGATTTTGAAAAACCGCTGGCGATAATTGTTCGCTCTCTCATGCCTGGCAGCGAAGCAATGGAAACATGCTTGACCCCATAAGTAAGTTCTGCATAGATTTCATCTGATAAAATCAGGATATTTGTATCTCGAATCAGCGCGGCAATTGACTCCAAGTCCTCGCGTTCCAATATAGCACCGGTTGGATTGTTTGGAAAAGGCAGAACAATCATTTTTGTTTTTTCGGTAATGGCATCTTTTAATTGCTCTGCTGTCAACCGAAACCGATTTTCCTCTTTACAATCAATATAAATAGGCGTACCGCCTGCCAAAGTCACAATCGGGCCATAACAAACAAAAGACGGCACCGGAATAATCACCTCATCACCCGCACACACACATGCTCGGATAGCAAGATCAATGGCCTCGCTCCCTCCTACGGTCACCAGCGTTTCGTCCTCAGGTGAATATGTCAGCGTATGACGACGCTGCATATACCGACAAATCTCTTTTCTCAGATCCATTGTACCTCTATTCGAGGTATAATAAGTTTTTCCTTTTTGCAAACTGTCAATGGCCGCATCACGAATATGCCATGGCGTTACAAAATCCGGCTGTCCAACGGTAAGCGATATGACATCCTTGCGATCCGAAAGAAAATCAAAAAATTTTCGAATGCCGGAAGGCTTCATGTCCACTACCTTTTTTGAAAGTATCTCATTGTAATTCATCATTAATTAACATTATCCCTTTCATCTTCAGGAGCCGGAAAATTCACGCCTTTATCCTTATATTTCTTCATAATAAAATGGGTAGCTGTCGAGGTAACCGAATCAATCGAAGCAAGCTGTTTAGCCACAAAAAACGCAATGTCTTTCATTGTCTTTCCTTCGACAATTAAAGAAAGATCATACGCGCCCGACATAAGGTAAATACTTTTCACCTCATCGAATTTACAGACAGCCTCAGCCACTTTATCAAAACCGGTGTCCCGTTCTGGTGTCACCTTTAACTCAATAATAGCTTGCACATATTCTTTATCAGTCTGATCCCAGTCAATCAGTGCTGGATATCCCAAAACAACACCTGCTTTTTCATATGCCTCTAAGGCAGCGGCCACTTCTGCCTCGCTTCGATCTGTCATGGCAGCTAACTGCCGATTCGTTAATCTGCTATTCTCTTCCAGCAAACACAAAATTTTATCCATAGCAATACCCTCCTGCTAAACTATTAATATGCATTTTTATTGATTTTATAGACAGAATTCATTTTATAAAACCTTGCAAATGTTTATAGAGGTGAAAAAAATCTGTCTTTCAAAGATTTTTCTGTCCCTGCTTGCATCCTCTCATCTCTTCGTATACGTGTTGGGCAAGATTTCAGCACCACAAATAGGACAACACACATAGATGCAGACAGCATTGATCACGCCCATAAAGACAGTTTATCGCTAAATTCTTTCAAGTCTTTTTTCGTCTCTTCTGAAAGACAGTTAAACTCTGTCTCATGAATTGCACCCTCTAATGTATATAAATGCACCAAACACACATTCGGGTATTTCTGCTTTAATCTAAGGAATGCTTCTTTTGCGCCGGTCTCAATAAGTTTTTCATCAGATTCGATACCAACGGAGGTTAGCTTTTTCGCCATTTCTTTACCGATATTCATCATTGATGTTAATTCTGCCATTTTTTCTCCCATATTATATATTTTGCTTTATCCCTGTAAAATGGTAAAAATCATCTATGTGCATATGAACCGGTTTTTCCATATTGGAATCTTTTGTAAAAACATTTAAAATGTGTTTTTTCCAGTTTCCAGAGAGCCGGAATTAAAATCATTCTCTCTTGTTTTACTTAAATCCACTTTTTCAAATATCAATTGGCCAATTTATATTCTTACATTATAGCATCCATATATGAATTTTTCTATTCTTTCTCTGTTTGTATAAACAAGCAGAGAAAGCACCTAATCAATGGTCAATGAAGCAACCCCTAAAAGTTGAGCTTTTTTCAAACGGAAAAGAGAGCGAAAGCAACGAGCGCTTTCACTCTCGTACAGTATCATCTGCTCATGTCGTTTTATATTGGTATAGAAATACCCTAAACACTATTTTTTATCAGAAAACAAACCGAACCTGCACTATTTCATTCGAGTACAGACATATTTACTAATTCTGCATCAGGAAAATAGGCCTTTAAAATCATGTCATACGGATAACCAAATTCACCTAAGTCTTTAGCGCCATATTGGCTCAATCCAACCCCATGACCATTTCCCCGTCCGATAAATACAAAATTAGAAAAACGCCCCCCTGTCTTGACCGTACGCGTTGTCTTGCTCACACTGGCGCTGTTAATATCCGGCAGCACATCCTCATCAATCAAAGCGCGGTCATATTTGACGGCACCAGTAGAAGAAAGCACCATGAAAGGATCTGTATTGGTATAAGCGGAAGAATTTCTGGCGCCGGCCACCATAAACTCTTCACCTTGTTTCTGAAATTTTTTACCAAAAAAGGTAAGCACGTTTACACCATTTGCGTAGGCCGGCTTAGTAAAATCAACATCTAACTTAAAATCCGTAACTGATACGCTGCGTTCGCCCCGTTCCACGACAAAATTAGCGCTCTTTAAATATGAGGACAAAGCCTGTCTGATTCGGTCACTTTTACTAATGAGAATGCTTTTACCGTTGACATCCGTAAATGTAATGGAATTGACATACGTTGAGCCAGACGCAAAACTATTGATATTAATTGAAGATACCGCACCGGTAAGACCGGTATATCCCTTTGACTTCAAGGCGTCGTAAAGCTGACTTCCGCTAACCTCAACGCGCCAAGAACCGCCCGGATAGCTCTCATACTGTTCCCATGGCGTAGCAACACCTGCTAAATAAGGAAATGAAGTACCGCCCCATACATCATAAGCACTGGCCGTACATCCCCCTGTAGAAGAGGAATAATAAGCGCTGAACGGATGATCATGATAGGACAACACCTGTGACTTAGTCGCAGATACACACTCTTTAACAGCCGTATTGACTCCTTTTACACCACCATACACTTGGCATTCGGTCGTATTACATAGGTCAAAACCATACGTTTTTTCATGTTTATTTAAATTGCAGATTGTATAAGAACGCACCGCCACCGCAAACGCTTTTTGCGCCTCCCTGTTCCATGAAGAACTGATTTCATGCGGCAGCACCCCTTCGATATACCGCTCGATAGGCAGCACATTGACCACACACAATCCTGTTGCTGTTCGCTCAAACTGCATGGTACCTGCATAGGCATATCCGTTTGGTACGGTTATATAATAGCGATCCTCATAAGGCCGCCCGCCTTGCATGCCAAACAGCAATCCGCTGCCACCATCAAACTGGAAAACAACTCGATTTGTATTAGGGTTGATTAACGTAATGCCGCTTTCGGATGGCGTCGCCACATGTCCATATAAACGATGCGTTTTTGTGATCTTTTCCATTGCCCTTGTTACTGCTTCGAGTGTTTTATAGCATCCCGCCCGCACTTTCATCGTTTTATTGACAAAGGCGGGATAAACCGGCAAACCATATTCACTAAGCAAATCAACAATATCGGCATACTGGGTTTCAAAGTCGGCTACCATCGGATCAATATCAAATTCCATATGATAACCACCAATATCAATTGTCTCATCATCCTCGGCCGGTTCATAGCCATCATCCGTTTGCACTAAATGATTAGCCTGACAAACAATGAGCGACGATGCATTATATGTAAAAACAGACGTAAACTGTTTTTGATGCACATAGCCAAGCGAAAACCCACCCGGTGAAGAAACTTGATAGGTAGCCGGCGCGCTGCTTCCATACGCGATTCCAATACGCACCATAAGATCCGCCGGGTATTGTACGTTATATCCCTTAGATGCGGCTTTAGATGGTAAAAGCATAATGACAAAGCCAATCACCATAAGCGCCGCCAGCAGCATGCAAACCGCCCGCACTAAATAACGAGAGCCTCTCTTATTCAATGGTGTAAGCCCCCCTGATCATCACATACGATTCATTTGATGTAATGCGGATACCGCGGCCATCCGCGCGCGGTACTAATAACTGATGATTAATCTCGATTCCATTACCATCATATAATTCTTTACCTGTGGTCAAATCAGAAAGTCCCTGCGACTTACTTGGCGAAATAGCTACAGCTGAACCAGAACGCAATACGATTTCAGCCGAGGTTTCAGGCACTAATTCTTGTCCCTTGGTTAAATAAACCACCTCATAAAAACCATTGCCCGCACTGATTTGCTCCTTAATCCATGGCTTTAGGGCATTGTCAATATAATCCACTGAAACTAATGTTAAATTTTTATCCTCGGTTGCCGCATGAATCCCTATACTCACTGTTATGGAAAGCACCAATACAGCCGAAACAATTAAAATTAGAAGCCTTTTTTTGCTCATTTTAAATTCCTTTCTATTCATTCTCCAACAAATGCTTTTTCATTCTCTCTAAACTGCGGCCAAACGGTGTACCGGCTGCTGGAATTTTATATTTCCGAAAACCTTTTGTGCCGCCTTCGCCGCACAGCTTTTCAATATTAGCTGTAATCAGCGTAACTTTCTCATTCTTTTTCGGTTTTAGTACCGTAATGCCCTGACTGGAACGGGTCGTCTTTTCGGTTATCATGGCAGAATCAATCACGATACATCGATTTTGGTTCGTACCAATTAACACTTCCATCGGTTCGTTTTCATACAGCATACCCGCTAATCCGGAAACATCCGAATACGCATTCGTTAACTTCTTTCTGCGCGATTTAGTTTGATAAGCATTCACTGGCACTCTTACACACTTGCCATTTTCAAAAGCAAAGATAAAGTGATCGCCTTGTTTATATTCATGAACACTCTTCATAAACAAAACCTTTTCTCCCTCGTCAAAGCCTAACTTGGCCGGTATATAGTCTCCTAAAGCTGATGCTTTGACCGGCTCGAAATCAGCAACTCTCGCCTTATACACCTGTGCCTTGTCCGAGAAAAATAAAAGTTCGTCTACATTTTGCACTTCTTCGACACACACCAAATAGTCATCATCTTTTAATTTCTGTTCATCATTTCCCCGAAGAGAAAGAAGGGTGTTTTTCTTAAAATAGCCATCATGCGTCAGCAAAATCTTGCAATTATAATTCTCTACCACGCTTTCTGGCTCATATGCCTCTAAGTGATCGTCATAAAGAATTTGGGTTTTTCGTGACTTGCCGTATTTCTTCTTGATCTCGATAAGCTGCTCGGCAATGAATTCCTTGGTTTTATCTTCGCTGGCAATGATATCGCCTAAGCGTTTAATTTCCGTTTGCAGGCTTTCAATCTCTTGAATGCGATTCATAATATATTCTTTGTTTAAGTTGCGCAGCTTAATGTCTGCAATATACTCGGCCTGCACCTGGTCAATGACAAAACCGTTCATCAAATTCGGAATGACCTCTTTGTCATTCTCGGTCTCTCTGACAATGCGAATTGCTTTATCAATATCAAGTAAGATCTTGCCAAGTCCCAACAATAAATGCAGCTTTTCTTCTTTCTTCTGCTTGTCAAAGGTAAGCTCTCGCTTGACACATCCCATACGAAACGCAATCCATTCCCGCAAAATAGCGGCCACACCCAGCGTCTTAGGCACACCATCTAAAATGATATTGAAATTGCAGGAAAAGGTGTCCTCTAACGGGGTCAGCTTATATAGTTTGGCCATAAGCTGATCGGGGTCTGTGCCCTTTTTGATATCTAAGGTTAACTTAAAGCCCTCTTTATCGATTTCGTCTCTAAAATCAGACACCTCTTTTAACTTACCTTCTTTGACAAGATCAGTTATGGCTTTCATAATCAACTCAATCGTTGTTGAATAAGGAATTTCTAAAATATCAATACAGCCAGCCGCTTTGTCATAGACATAGCGAGCCCGCAGCCGCACGCTGCCCGTTCCCTTCGTATAGATCTGGCTTAACTGATCGCGGTTATAAAGAATATATCCTCCGCCTGAAAAATCAGGCGCTTTGATGATATCTAACAGTGTGTCGACATCAGTATAAGGATTTTTTAACATCTGCACCGTGCCGTCGCACAACTCTGCCAAATTAAAAGAACAAATTTTGCTGGCCATGCCGACAGCAATGCCCATAGTAGGTGAAAGCAAAATATTCGGGAAAGAGGTCGGCAGCAAAGCCGGCTCTTTCATCGTATTATCGTAATTGTCCACCATATCTACAGCATTTTTATCAATACCGCGAAATAGTTCTACACAAAAGGGATCTAATTTTACCTCTGTATAACGAGAAGCCGCATAGGCCATCTCAGATGAATACTGCTTGCCAAAGCTGCCCTTAGAATCCACTAAAGGATGCAACAGAGTCTCATTAGCACGCGTTAAACGCACCAGCGTTTCATAAATAGCAGCGTCTCCATGTGGATTTAGCTTCATAGTTTGTCCAACTACATTAGCACTTTTGGTTCGATTGCCCGTCAAGAGCCCCATTTTATACATGGTATACAACAGCTTGCGATGAGAAGGTTTAAACCCGTCAATTTCCGGCAATGCGCGGGATATAATCACACTCATTGCATACGGCATATAGTTTTTCTCGATCGTTTCGGTAATCGGCTGCAATATAGCCGGCGCCGCCGGTTCAGATGTATATCTTTCGATTTCTTTCGATCCTTTTTTTCTTGCCACTTACTCTTCCTCTTTTACATGTTCAATGATAAAGCCAGCCGCTTTGACCAGCCGATTCATAACCGCGAGCCCTAGGCCGCCAGTCTCTGGCATAAACGCATACACACGTTCGATTTCTTTTTGCCCATCAATCGCACGTAGACAATCAAACAACTTCTGTGCCTGCTGCTCTGTTGATAAACGACTGCCAAGCGAGAAAACAGGCCCGGAAAAACAAGTTTTGTCCTCTTCAAAACAAATCACACCACAAGATGCAGCAACACTTTTTTGTTTGATATAACGAATCACCGCCTCATGAGGTCCTTCCACAACAATGACTTGCGCGGACGGTGCATAGTGACGATATTTCATGCCCGGCGCTTCCGCCTTTTCGTTATCTCCCAATCTACTGTATACCGCCTTGTCCACCGTCACATTCCGGCAAATTTCGCAAAGCTGTTCATAAGTTACCCCACCCGGACGAAGCAGTGTCATTGAATCCTCACCGGTTAGCTTTACAATCGTCGATTCAAGACCAATTATACACGGTCCGCCGTCGATAATCATATCCACTCGTCCATATAAATCCCGCACGGCATGTTCAACCCTGGTCGGACTTGGTTTAGTCGACAAATTCGCAGAAGGAGCGGCAATCGGCAATCCACATGCTTGCAAAAGCGCTTTCGCTGTAGGATGCGAAGGCACACGAATGCCAACCGTATCAAGACCGCCTGTTACCGTTTCCGGTATGCAATCTTTTTTGGGTAGAATGACAGTTAAGGGGCCGGGCATAAATCGCGCGGCTAACTTCTCAAATAGCGGTGTAGGAAAACAATATTCCTTTGCCTGCTCCGGATCCGCTAAATGTACAATTAAGGGATTATCCGATGGACGGCCCTTCGCCGCATAAATGCGACCCGCTGCGGAACCATCCAGCGCATTGGCGCCCAACCCATATACCGTTTCGGTCGGAAACACAACCAAACCGCCGGTCCGCAGTATTTTTGCGGCCTGCAAAATTTCATCTTGGCTGTTTCCTGCTACAATTGTTTTCATCAATACTCACTATTCTTTAACTTTTCCGCTGTATCGGCAGTAATTAATGCGTCAATCATTTCGCCGATGTTGCCATTTAAAAAATTCTCTAAGCTATAAAGTGTTAAGCCAATGCGATGATCGGTCACCCGCCCCTGCGGATAATTATAAGTTCGGATGCGTTCGCTTCGATCACCAGTGCCAACTTGGCTCTTGCGTTCTGACGCAATTTTGTCATGCTGTTCCGCCTGTTTCATATCAAAAAGCTTTGTTTTCAACACTTTCAAAGCCTTTTCTTTGTTTTTATGCTGACTGCGTTCGTCCTGACATTCCACCACAATACCGGTTGGCTTATGTACAATCCGAATCGCCGACTCGGTTTTATTAATATGCTGGCCGCCTGCTCCGCTGGCTTTGCAAGTTTCAATCACTAAATCAGACGGATTTAGAGCCACCTCAACATCCTCTGCCTCAGGTAGCACCGCCACCGTAACCGTAGAGGTATGGATACGCCCCTGCGTTTCGGTCTCAGGGACCCGCTGCACTCGGTGTACACCGCTTTCAAACTTGAATTTTGAAAAGGCACCGTCCCCTTCAATCATAAACGAAATTTCTTTAAATCCACCGAGTTCAGTCTCATTCGCACTCATTCGTTCGGTTTTAAAACCAGCCATATCGGCATACATGGTGTACATACGATACAAAACACCGGCAAACAGCGCCGCTTCTTCACCACCGGCGCCGCCGCGGATTTCAACAATTACATTTTTATCGTCATTTTCATCGCGAGGCAAAAGAAGAATCTTCAACTCTTCAAACAACACGGCGCACCGTTCTTTCTCGATTTTGTATTCCTCCTCAGCCAATTCTTTCAAATCGGCATCGTTTGATTCGGAAAGCAGTTCCTCCGCTTCTTGGACACGCTGCATTGCTTCTTTATATTCTCTGAACTTTTCAATTATAGGCGTCAAAAGCTTATGCTCTTTCATCAGCGCCCGAAATTCCTCTTGATTGGCTACCACAGCAGGATCGCTAAGGCGCTCGTTCATTCCCTCATATTTCTTTTCTGCATCGTTTAATTTTTCTATCATTGGTTAAATGCACACATTCCTTTATATGTCATATACAAATCAGCTTTTGCGATTACCTCATAGGGCGCGTGCATAGAAATTACAGCCACCCCAAGATCAACCACTTCAATATTTTTCTCTGCAATATATTTAGCCACGGTACCGCCGCCGCCTATATCCACCTTACCAAGCTCGGCCGTTTGATAGACAACGCCGGCTTTATCAAATAACTGCCGCACAAACGCCACATACTCAGCCGAGGCATCATTTGTTCCGCTTTTTCCTCTGCTGCCGGTATATTTAGTCAGCACTACACCGTGATTGATAAAAGAAGCGTTTTTAGGTTCATACACATCTTTAAAGTTCGGGTCAAAGGCAGCGTTTACATCGGCTGACAGACATTTTGAATGCATACGAACCGTATTTGCATTGCCGCCTAAAGCAGCGGCTAACTCGTTGATAATATCAACAAAGCACCATGTCTTCATACCCGTGTTTCCATCACTGCCAATCTCCTCTTTATCCGCTAAAATAACCATGCAGGTATGCTTGGAATCATCGGTATCGAAAAGCGCTTCCAATGCCGGAAAAGCACACACGCGATCATCATGCCCGTAACCTCCGATCAATGAACGGTCAAAACCAATTTCACGCGGTGGAAAAGCAGGTACTGCACAAAGCTCTGCGCTCATAAAATCTGCTTCGGTGATCCCATATTTATCATAAAGCAAAGACAATAAGTTTAACTTAATGCGCTCGGTTGCTTCCTTATCCCCATAAGGCTTTGAACCAATCAAAATGTTCAGCGATTCACCGCCGATTCCCTCTGCCATCGTTTTTTTCATTTGTTCGCCTGCTAAATGGGGCAGCAAATCATTGATATAAAAAATAGGATCTGCGGCGTCTTCGCCTATATTAATCTCAACTGATGTGCCATCCTTCTTAAAAACAACACCATGCAGCGCCAAAGGCACGGTAGTCCATTGATATTTCTTAATACCGCCGTAATAATGGGTCTTTAAAAAACCCATATTGCCATCCTCATATAAAGGATTTTGCTTTAGATCAACACGAGGCGAATCAATATGCGCCGCCGTAATACGCAGCCCTTTTTCAATTGATTCTGACCCAATGCGGAATAAATAAATACTCTTGCCGCGGTTATTAAAATAGAGCTTGTCGCCAGCCTTAACAGGCTGTCCGAAATGATATTCACGATAACCGTTTTCTTCAGCCCGACGCACGGCATAGCGCACGGCTTCTCGCTCGGTTTTCGCTTCTGCCAAAAAACGAATGTAATGCTGAGACATTGTTTCCATTGCATCTGCTTCGATTTCGTCCATGTGGTCATATACCTGACAGGGCTGATAGAACAACTTCTCCTGCAAATCTTTTGTATTCATTTTATCCATCTCATTGTTCCTCCATAATTTCGCGGCATATCTGATTGACCTGTTCTGCCAAGTCATTTTTTTCATCATTATAAATTATATAATCTGAATGCGCTGTAAAAAAAGCGTCTTCATATTGCATACGCATGCGTGCGGCGGCCTGTTCAGCAGAAACGCCATCCCGATGGATCACACGCTTTAGCCGCAGCGATTCTGGGGCAATAACCGACACCACGCAATCGCAAATGCGATCAGCGCCCGCTTCAAACAACTGAGGAGCATCCAATAAAATATACGCTTTTCCTTGTTCTTTCAAAGCTGCTACCCGCTGTTGAATCCGTTCCATAATATATCGATGCACAATCTGATTTAAACGAATGAGCTTTTCCCGATCCTGAAAAACAATAGCCGCCAGCGCTTTACGGTCTATATTTCCCTCATTATCCAGTATAGCCCGTCCAAAGCATTCTATAACTTCTAAAGTACATTCTCCGCCTTTTTGATAAATATTTCGGCTTATCTCGTCCGCATCAATGAGTGCAAAACCATGCTGAACAAAGAGAAGCGCCGCATAACTTTTGCCGGCGCCAATTCCGCCGGTTAACCCAACTATTTTTCCTACCTTCTTAACACTTTGCTTCTCCATTTTTGCGCTACTGTATTTTTCCATCACTGAGATAAGCTTGTTCCATCACCCACTGTACGTGAGCCGCTTCCGCAAAAGAAGGCGATGGTTCTCTATTTTCATAAACACAATTCAAAAAAGAATACATGCTGCCTAAATGTCCACGCAGCCAGCCTACGGGTGCTTTAGCTCCAGGGAAAGTTCCACCTGGCATAGGATACCGTCCCACACACTCAATTTTAGTAAAACCCTTTGTACCGCCAAGCGGCGCATCTTTAGGTCTTGCATCGTAATAATAAAGCCAGTTGGGTTCCATTAAATCAAATCGAACAGCGCCCTTCTCACCATAAATCGCAAGAGTTAAATCATCATTTGTACCCACTGTGATTTTGCTCGCCTCTAAGGTGCCCATAGCTCCATTTTTTAGGGTAGCTAACATATAAAAGGCCTCATCAGCGTTGGTTGTCCACTTGCTGCCGTCCCGCCCTGCACGAACAGGATAAGCAATTTGGCTTTGGCCGGTCACAGAAACAAAAGGACCACACAAATAATATATTAAATCAATGATATGGCTGCCTAAATCAAATAATACACCGCCGCCGCAGATTTCTTTATCCTGTTTCCAGCCTGCCGCGCGTTCCGCATCAGTTGCGCTTGCATGCAGATAAGAGGCACGAAAAGAAAGAATGCGTCCTAAAGCACCCTCGTTAATCATCTCTTTTGCCCGCATAATCGGCGCTAAAAAACGATTATTAAATACGATTTGGCACTTAACCTTTTTCTTTTCAGCCAGCGCTCGAATCTCCTCTGCCTGTGCATAGGTCACACATAACGGTTTTTCGCAATAAATATGCTTACCGGCCATGATCGCTTTTTTTAGTGTATCATAGTGATAAATATTCGGCGTGCAGATATCAACAATATCAATACTATCATCCATTAAAATATCATCTTCATTATTTGTATAATGTGGAATGCCAAATTGCTCAGCCGCGGCTTTGGCCGTCTCTACATGAGCAGTACAAACCGAAACAATCTCGGCTTCAAAAGGAAGATCCTTATAAAAGAACTTTAGATTTTGAACAGCATAGGCATGTGTTTTCCCCATAAAGCCAAATCCAAGCAAACCAATTTTCATTGCCATTTTCGCTCCTTTTCCCGCCATCCACCGGCTATAACTTTTTATCAAACACTTTATTTAAACCAAGTTCTTGCTTTTTCGATTAGAATGTGCTATAATGTTTGCGGTTTTATTGGGAGAGGTATCGAAGTGGTCATAACGGGGCTGACTCGAAATCAGTTTGTGCGCAAGCACACGAGGGTTCGAATCCCTCCCTCTCCGCCAGTCGGAACGGATCATATTCGTTCCGATTTTTTATTTGTTACCAAGGTTCAATACCTTTCTTCAACAGCAAACATTTTTACAGTCTTATTCTCCGGTCAAATAATCAATCGCTTACTATATTTTATTTTTAAACATCAAATATACATCGTTGTTTTTCATTATTTGGGGTCATTTCAAAAATGAATATAAGTCGTATCTATTGTACGCTAAAACCCTGTTTTTGTCAATATCGATAGGCTTTCGTGCAAAAACAAAATCCCGATTTACATCGGGATTTTTTGCCGTCATATTATGTTTTTCGAATTAATCCTGCACCATTTTTTCCACAAGGTCGGTAATCGCCTGCAGCGTATTGAAGTTTTCTGGCACAAGTTCATCTACTGAAATTTCAATCTCAAACTCATTGTTTAAATCGCCAACAATGGAAACAATGTCAAAAGAATCTAAAATACCGTCATCAATGAGCTTTGTCTCGGTTTCAAACGCTATATCAGGTCTTATTTCCTGTAAAATTTTTAAAACAGTTTCTTTGGTATCCATATTAATTTCTCCAAATAATCAGAATATTTTCAAGCAAGAGTATAACAGAAAAGCACTGATTCGTCAATACGATTGATTACTGTCATAGTGAAAATATGTAAAATCATGCGAACAAGTCAGGATAACCGCAAATATAGAATAATATCCGTTAAAATGAATAGAATCAAAATTGTAACCATCTATCATGACACTGCATGTAAAAGCTGCATAAAAGCCTGAAAAGAAGAAAAACTTATTTCTTTAGCATCACCTACATGATTGAAAGATTGACTAAATGCTAATACCAATTCCCTCAAATTGGCATCTGTATCCGGAAACAATTCGCGAGGTAAAACCTTATTTGTATTATCCGGCCATCGATATTGGAAATTATCAGTATTATTAGAATTGTTATAAAAGGAAATATATTGTGTATAATCTTTTGTATCCGGTCTTTTATCCCAGTTTTTCGTTTCAAAGCCTGAATACAAAGGACTATTTCCAAAATTTAAATGGTACCCTTTTTTCACTTGATATACATCGGCTAAGCCGATTGCCCATCTGATGTCTCCCGACTTTACCTGCCCGCCTCTCGTCGTTGGTTTGATACGATTTTTATTCGTATAATTAGGCACCAACATTCTTCCTGGCTCGCAGTAACTCAAATTAAAAAATATAACATAGTCTCCCTCCAAAATTTTCATAATATTGCAAGGGCTAACATTATTTCGAAACGCCCATATAAAATTTTTTCGTCCAAAATTAATATAATGGTCTAAAGCTTTATTACCGACAGATACTACCCAATATTTGTGTCCGGTTAATCGAATCGGTGAAACACCTAATTTATTAGATAGCGCTTGTGAAATGATAGTTTGTGCATTTAGAATAAACCATTGCTCAAAATCATGTCTGTCTAAATAAATAACAGGAATGTCTGTTCCATTTATTTTGTCATCATTTCTATCACCTAATGTTCCTAAACATACTACAAAACCATCGTTATATGTTCCGTCATAATAAGGATAACGCCACGTTTCAAAGTCATCTTTTTTCCACTTAATTTCTATATTTAATCTTTTTGAAGCGCTTGATGTTGGATACAAAACAAAATCAGTTTTATGAATTTTCTCGTTAGTTACCCCTCCCAACGCAACTTCGGGCTGCAATCCTTTTCTACTCCGTATATCAGGGTACAAAGCATGGTATTTTGCAGGTAGCAGACTTTTCATTTCTTGCGCATTTGCCAACATAAATTTTTCAAAAAAGTATTGTTGCAGAACTTTTTCATCGATCAGTTTTTTGCTATTATAGAACATTTTAACCCCTTAAATTCTTATGTAATCTGAAATGGTCATGAATTGCAAATAGCATGTATTAGTTTATTTGATGAAGACGCATTCACACTATACAAACCTGTAACAAAAAAGAAACATCTCTTCTTCACAAGTTGAGACAGTAATAATTTTGGCGAAGCTAAAACAACAGAATCCGAACCTTTCCGGTTCGGATTCTGACTATTTGGTGGAGACGAGGGGTTCTGATTTCACCGCTTTTTTGCTTTTTTCTTCATTTAGTTTTGTATGCAAATATCACCAAAACCCCTTGATATACAAGCATTTTTGCACTATATTAATTTCAGCACGTTTTATCAAAAATACATTCCCTTTGTTTCAAACGTGTAAAAAACGTGTACAGATCACCCTGTTTTTCCGGGCTATTCTCTTACTGTCCTTCATTGCCTATAATGCAGGAAAAGAAAAAGAACAGGTAGATTTTACCTGTTCTTTTTCTTAATAGCACCACCAATAAATCCATCTATAATTGATGGCGATGCGCCTGTACTCTTGCCACTATTACTATTGCTTGTTGCGTTATTTATATACTCATCGTATGCTGATTGATTAAATACTATATTTCCGTTGTTGTCAGTAATCGTGAATCTCTCCAACCAATCCCCATCAATATAATTATGCAGCAAAGAAATATATTCATCGTCGCTCATCTGTCCACCGTTATAGGCAGCGTTAGCACGCCGAAAAACTTCTTGATTCGCTTTTTCTGGATCATCCGAGTATTGATCACGTATATTTTTCGCATCATCCGTCACATCCCAGTACTGCTGACTGGTGAAACCGTTGCTTTTTCCCCCAGACCCCGATGAGGTGCTGGCATAATAATTTTGATCATACTGTCGCTGGCTCTCGGCCAAATTAGCATCAAACTGTCTTTTGCTCTCATCGTAATTAGCCTGCCACCGTCGTGCCTCTTCGTCAAAATTCTTTTGTGTCCAGTAGTCCTGGTTCTGCATACCAGCCATAGAGACCGCCTGCTGATATTCGTCCGCCCACTTGCCATAATCAAAGGAACGGTCGGTGTTATACCGATCCTGTGCCACATTATAGGCGTTGTACAGCCGGGAATAATCGGTATCGTCCCGTTCACTTTCAATGGAGTATTCGGTTAGCAAATCGTTCTTGTTTTGCTGATATTGATCCAGTGCCAGCTGATAATAAGTCGCTAAATCATCGTCTAAAGATTTTAAGTAATTTTGATAGGCTTGGCTTCCCGCCGTCGTAGCATAGGAATTGCCATACCCGCCCGTCAAAGCCGAAGCCTGCCCAATGGTGTCCTGCATGGCCACCTTGCCGTTTGCAATCGCATTTGCCTTGGCGCTCTGGAATAAGCTATCCGAATCAGGGTCATAGGAAAACGGTCCCGTATTTTTCCATTTATCGAGCGCTGCCTGCGCCTTTCCGCTCCCCTGCCAGTTTTTCACCGCAAAATACGCATTTTGTGCTTCAACCCCTTTTTGATTTACTTCATCACTCTGACTATAAGGCGCGTTCATGCGCTGCATCGTCTCATCATCCACGCCATTTAACCATTTAGCCATTATTGCCTCCTCCATAAATATTTTTCATTGCTTTGAATTGATCCTTCAACGGTACGCCTGTCCCGCAGTCGTTTTCTAAAATTTTATCCGCCAACTCGCTTGCTTGTAAATCGGTGTCGTTTAACTGATCTGCCAACCGGCATAAATAGTCATGGATTTGCCTAATTTGGTCAGATTCGCTGCCGTATAACGGTGCTGGTCTCTCTACCATGTCGCATCACTCCCCTGCTCAATCGTTTTGGTGATGGAATAAATTTTGCAATCTCCCACTCCCTCAAAGCGCAGCGCGTAATGATCACAGCGCCTGGGCAAAATGGAAAAGGATGTGCTCATAAAGCTGGTCCCCGCCACACTGCCAACAGGTTGCCATTTGCCGTCCGAATCGTATTCAATGTATGCCTCTATATGCGACCCTGGTGGCAAAGACGCACGCACCGCAATTTTAGATACGAAGGATTGATCAGGGTACACAGCCCCGCAAATACCCGTTTCAGCATACCAGTCAACATCCCTCTCACTACTTTCATCGCACCTGCCAACCATAGCAAAAATATTATCATCGCACCAGCCGTACAACACATCACTCACCCTGGCAAAGCCTTTTACCTCAATATCGTCCTCAATGTGCCAAAGTCCTTTTGCAGTGTCAAAAACGAATAACCGATATACTCCTTTCTCGTTCCGCATAGAAAGATAGTACTTGTGGTTCACCTCACCCGCCACAGCTCCGTAATAGATTTCATCACCAAATGCCGAACTAATGGAGGAAGGATACCCGCCTGTATAGGTCATCACGCCAGTGGGACTTTTGTAAAGTAAATTTCCGTCTACCACGGCAAGACTTTTTCCGCTGCCCGCCTGTACCCCTTCACACACTGTTGTGTATAGGCAGTAATTGGCCGGAATATTGCCGGTAATGCGGTGTACATATCTTTCTTTAAAGAAAGTAGGAGAGCCCGCATAAAAGACCGCGCCTGTAAAGGCCCCGTCACTGCCAAGACTCACCGCGTAGGCGTCAGTGCTAACCCCTGCATAGGTATACCAGTTCTTGAAATCCCCCAGCTTGCAGGCATAAATTTCATTGACAAATTTTCCGGTTTTCTCACTGATGCCGTACCGGCAACCCCATAACCGGTTTTCTCCCTCAATGACAAAATCCATATCAGGACAAACTCTTTTGATTATGACACCGCTGTCAACCTTACGAAAAGAAGCCAAAACGCCCGCCACAATGAATGAATCGTTATCTGCTTTCACAATGTTATAGTCTCCATTTAAATCCATGTCTCCATAGCAAAATAACGTTACCGTATCACCATCGCGAAAAGGCGCCCCAATGCCAGGCGATTCTACCTTGAAATAGGTAGAGGAAACAACTGTCCACATCTGCATAGTAGAAGAATATTTGCGCGTCACCGGATTCTCCGGGGTGGTCGTATCAATCCATATATCGCCGTCCATAGGATGCAGCGGCTTCTCTGTTCCAATCAATTCTACTTTTTCGTAAACAACATTGGGGTGCCATACAATTGTATCATCGTATAAACAATAGCCTTGTGTCGGCCCCTTCCATAAATAATATTTAGTCTTATAATTTTCGCTCCAGTCATCAGGCTCTTCAGTAAGCAGGCGAAAAGTCTTTTGTTCATAGACAGTGCCCTCCTGATCGCAGGGACTAAAAAACACCGTCGGAGGCAAATCTCCCATAAAGCTTTCTTTAAAGTCAACAACCGCCTCTAAATCACCTTTGTCAGAAAAATCAACCGTGTTGATATAACGCTTATCGGGAAAAATGACTAAATAAGCACCCATGGAAACCAGTGTACGCTGTGTGTCATAGTAGGGATTTTTATAAAATTTGTCAGCCTTAAAGGACGTACCCGGTTCCACTCTGGTTCCTTCGGTATCCTTAAAGTAACGAGTGCAGTCCTCTTCCCAATCTGTAGGAGTTGCAAACATTAGCTGCCATCGGTCGGCTACTAAGTCAAAAATCTCTTTCCCGTCATAATAGAGTTTGTTGTCGGCTACATAGGCCAGTTTATCCTTACCCGCCATCCCCTGCAAGCGTGGAATCTGCTGCTTTTCACCACGAGGACGGCGTGGAGAAAAAACAGGATAATCACTGCTGGTAATATTTTTCATGTCGAACCATTCGCCCTCTCCAGGCCGCAGATAGTGGTTGTATCCTAAAAACTGCGTGATCATCTCCTGGTTCATTTGCGCGCTTGTCATGTTCTTATATGGTAAATTGTTCATGCGAACCTCAAAGCAGATACAGGGTGTTTTGGTTTGTGTGTACGGTTGTAATCAGACACAAAGGCCGTATACGCCGTATCATAGATCACCGCCATGTTTTGATACCGGGCTATTTGATTTAAAAGAAGCCAAATTTTAGATTCTAAATAGAAAAAATAGAGTTCAGAAAAATCATCCGGAACCAATAATTCAGTCGATTCTGTGTATTCACGCAAATCATATTCCGGTGACCCTTCGTGTGTGTCAAAAACGTCTCTGGCTATCTGTCTGTCCAGTCTTTCCAACATCTTGATTTTGACCTGTCCGTCAAGCGAGTTATGGCATACCTTATCCACGTAAGAAATTACATCGATCACTTTCATTTCGTTTTGTTCCCCTTCCATTGATGGAAAGGGCCGCTTCAAGCGGCCCTGATTCGTTATTCACTGGCAGCAAGTGTCTCTGCCTTTTCCTCTGCTCGCGTCTCAGCGGCCTCGGCACGCATAATTTCATCATAAACTGCCTTCGGTACTTCAACATCAATCCCTCGCTTGACCAGATAAGATACCCCGTCAATGCCAACGAATTTCGCATCCTCGCCCCGTTTTTTGGGAAGGCGAATGGTCATCATTTCAGTTGCCTTCTCCGTATTTGCATTCTTTTTCTCTGCCAATTTGCATTCCCCCTTATACATTTGCTGTGTCAGCCGCCGCCAATGTAGATGTTACTTTCAAATTCACCAGCCGTTCGGGATAAAGCATGACCGCACCAAAGGCCGTCACCTTCCAGCCCACCGTGCTGTATTGGTTCAACGGATTGGCCGTGCCCCCTTCGCTCTTGTCTTTAACAATCGTTTCAAGACCGCCGCCCTCAATGTTCACCACACCGTACGCATCGGCGCCGAAAATCGGAGTATAGTAAATTTTTTCGCTGGTCAAAGGTGCTTGCGTACTTTCAAAAAAGCGCACCCCATACATTTCACCAATTTCGCCCGCATAGATGTTTTCGGGATTCTTGTACTTGTGCGCGTCAATCCATGCGTCGTCCTGCATTAAATCATAGGCCACAGAAGGATGGATAATGCAGTGATATTTCCCGTTAATGGAAGGCGCGTTCTGTCGCTTTAGGGCTGCTACACACTGTGCAATGAGCGCGGGCGTAATCACCGAAGTGCCATCTCCCATTATGTTGGTGTTGGCATAGACTACATCTCGCACCAAGCTGTCAAGAGAGCGCCCAGCATTATCGCCATGCTCCTTGGTCACCTCTAAGATCACATTATCAATGGCCGTCAAATCCAGTACATCTGAAACCGGCGTCCACGCGCCATATTGGTTGGTAGAAGCGGTAACCGTGGTGACGGTAGCCGCCGTCGGACTGGGAACCACGCCCTCGGTCAGTGGGGTAGACACCCGTTCAAACTGCGAAAATTTCCGCCACTCGGCCGCTTTGCCACTGCCGGCCGGAATGGGACATTCTTTTCCGAATTGTATGTACACCAGATTCGGCTTCGCGTTTTCTAACAGTTCTTTGTTGTAATAGGTTTTCATTTCGTGGGACATAGATTCGGGCTTTGCCGTTGTCATACCCACGGTTGATGCATCATAAACAGTCGCCGACGCCGCGTCAGCAAATAACTGTAAATTAACAATAAATTCTTTCATCATCATTTCCTTTCTTTCTCTTATAACTCAATTCGTTCTCCTCTTGCCACCCTGCGGCGAATTTCCGCAAGGTCCTCTTTAGTCCATTTTGAAGGATCGTTTTTCACAATGACAGGCGGTGGTGTGGAAAGCCCTCCCTCTATCGGACGCGCCCTACCTGCCGCAATGGTATTGGCCGTCTTTTTCGCCGCCTCTTGTGCTGCTGTTTTCACCGCTCCCGATAGAATTTCGCGGTGGTGAACCGCATACATTGCGTCCTCAATTGAGGTAGGGGAACCGGGGCGCACCAAGTATGCGAAATCCGGATTTTTCATTTCCTCGTCTAAATTAAAAGTAGGGAAAATCTTTTGTACCTGCGGTACCTGGTTTTGTAAGTTTTGCAGCCAAACGCGCTGCGCTTCCCGCTTTTCATTTTCCTCCACCTTTTGGCTTAGCGTTTTGATCTCTTGTTCCCGCTTTAAATCGCGCCGGTATTCTTCTACGCTAACCCCTTTGTCATACGCCTCTTTAGCGTAGATTTCATCGTCTGCATCCTGTGCTTTTCGAATGTCATCCAATAAAGTTTCGGAAGCAGGATCAAGTCCATAGCGCCTTGCGGTGTTTTCCAAAAGTTCCCGCATTGAGGCGTTTTGCTCCTCGAGTTCAGCGAACCCCGTCTTGTTCTTGAATCGCTTTTTCCAGATGTCCTCTACCCGTTTTTCAAAATCTTCTTTGTACTTTCCGGCAATTAAATCCTCAAAACTTTCTGTTTCTGCTTTCCGATCAGAAGCAGTCTCTTCTTCTGACGCCGGCTCTTTTTCCTCCGGCTTTGCTTCGGGATTCACCTTTTGCTTTCCATATACCACACGCGGTGCGGCATCTTGATTCTTTTGTACTTCTGCAAGTGGCGAGCTTGCCTCATTCCCTGTGCTTTCCGTTCCGGGCGTCCCCGTGCCTTCTTCGCCAAACAGGGTTAAATTCAGCCTCAAATTTTTCATATTTTTTCCTTTCTGCGAGTAAAGCCCGCGACTCTAATACTACTATAAGATATAGAAAAACTATTTTCTAACCTCGCCCCAAAATTATTTTTCCAGATAAGCAACAAACGCCGGATAATTGTCGGCAAGAAGACGAAAAGCGTTTCGATAGCCCCAATACACCGCCTCTACCTTAGCCCGCTTCTTTCTCTTCATGTTTTTTGTTTGACTGCCTATCACAGCCCTTCCCGATTCAAGCGTAAGCTCTGCCTTGCCGCTCAATTTAGCGATGGAATCCGCAAGACCATAGATCAGCATGGAGCAGGCCGCGCATACCAAATCCTTTCCCGGCTCCCCGCTTCGGGCATGTCCAGTGCAGTAAAGGCGCGCTTTTTTCTTTTCATAAACTACTTGAATCATGAGGCCCCCTCTGGTCTTGCCGCCTCATCGGCCGCCTGTCTCGCCCTTTTCACAAACGCATGTTCTTCCCCTGCTGTGCCGGCTGAAAAAGACGTTTTCGCCTGGGGCATGGGCTGTGCACCCACAAGTCCGGTTTCCATAAGCTGGGCGGCGAGAGCCGGCTCATATTTCTGCGCTAAAGCCAACACCATTTGCTGCAATTGCTGAAGCTGCTGGAACATGAGTCCGTTTTGCTGCACTCGCTCCTCAATCTCTTCTTTGTGGTCAAAATCCATAATATCAAGACAGGCAAGCGCCTGGTCGGCAAGCTGGGGATTAAAGAAACCCAGATTGAAAAATTGCAGCGCCATCTCATTTTGGCTTTGCTTAGTGTATTCGGTCGCATTTTGGGCCGAAACCTCCACATCAAAAACTGGCAGCCGCAACCCCATCTCCACCCCCATAATATTGGTCTGCGCCTGCTCGCCAAGGCCTTGGTTGGTATATTCAATAAATTCTTCAGTCCCTCGGTCACCCAGTATGCGGAATGTGCGAGGCAAGTCGTAAAATTGCCTGATCAATTCAATGCATAAGATGACAATTTGCCGGTAAGCATTATACGCATCACGGGTGGAATCCTTGCTCATACGGCCGGAAACTTCCTGCAATGTGGCAATCGCAGAAGCGGCCGTCACCCCACTTGTCGTTCCACCGTTGGCTACGTCTCGGTTGCCCAGCACCTCTTTGATTTCATTCACCTTCATTTGATAGACGTTTAGAAAATTGCCCGAAAGAGAGGTCTTGGGAATCTCCCTCATATTCGTATCGCTCACTAACCCCTCGGCCCGCACAAAGGGCTTGGTAAAATCGGCAAATTCTGCTTCATTAATGTTCAAATTACCGCCCACCAGATACCGCGGCGTGCAGTTGGCCAGAGTGGATTTAATAAAGGCTTGATCCATAAGATCAATCTGCATCTGCATAGATTTGCCAATGTCAATGTAGCCATACCCGGCCACACTGCCTTCCACCTCAAAAAGAGGGTCAAATACAAAGGGATAAAGGCCATGATCATAAAGCCCCCGTACGCTTGGAGAGTCCCCCTGTGGCTCGCCTGTATCGTTGTCGATAACCGCCCCTTGGTCGTTCTCGGTCGCATACAAAACACAGTTGCCCGCGTATTTGCAATAATGGAGAATCGTCCGGCCATCTCGTTTTACTTTGTAATAGACGTCAATCACTACCGTCTTTTCAGAGTCATCCACATGGTCGTCATATAAATATTTTTGGACGTTAAAGGATCCGCCCGCTCGCAGCTTGCCCTTATGTTCAGGGTATTGTTGTTCCAGCAAATCGATATCCACAAGATCAGTCAAAAATACATATCTTGAATGTTGAATATCTTGTATCCCCGGCTCCCAAAAAATCCGCAGCAAATCGATCTTGCAAATGGATATGTCTCCAAGCCCGCCGTGCTTGCCTGCGTCCCAAAAAACGCCGTAAACACCCGTCCCCTGTTTGAGCTTGTATTTGTTTACCTCACTCCATGTTCTGCGAAAATCGTTTTGTTCTAAGACAACCGGCAATACCGAAGATAGTTTTTTAGCCTCGGGTTCATCCTCCGCATTTCGCGGACGCACAGAAGGTTCCGGATAAGCCGCCGTCACATCAGCGTGTTTCACCTCAATGGTGTTCCATAAATACGCGCCTTTCGGCTGGATATCTTCCGGGTTTCCATTGCCAGTCTGCTGCCACTGGTGTAGCTTCCACCATTCTTCGTTATCCACCACCCGGCGCTCAATGCTTCCCTTTCCCTCTTTGTATTTTTTCAGTACCTCGTTAAAATGCTTAATTTCCTTTGCACCAATGACGGCGTCACTTACCTCTTTGTTTTCTGGATCTTCTGTCTGTGGCCGTCTCTTAAAAAAAGCCATATTTTACACTCCTTAGATTCTAAATTGAGTCACTCGTTTGTTTTCTTTTAATGTACCAAGCGGATCATAGATTGGTGGTCTCTTTTCTTCCTGTATGAGCGGCTTTACTGGACGGGCCATACAGAAATACCGGCTTTCATCCGCTACATGGTCTTCCTGCTTGGTATCTAAATCCTCTGGGTGGGTTTCCGAATACTGCAAGAGAGGAATTGTGCGGATAAACGCCTTACAGGTGTTAAAAATATACATTCGAGGTTTTCCGTTCCCGTCAAATTGCAGCCGATAACGCATTTGCATCCACCCGGCGATGCGTTCATTGTCGCCCGGCTCAAAGTAAATACCGTACCGGCTGGCCGCCTCGGCGGTGGACTCCCCGTGAGAAGCGTCCCAAATGGAAGGATCGGCCACCCCTTGAATCTTTTTGCCCTTTAGGTAAGGGTGCTGCCGCTCGATGTCGGCCATTTCTTTGAATTGTTTGTCGTTGGTCCATTTCACCCCTTCATCAGGAGATTCGGTGCAGCCGTAAAGTTCAAGCAGCCGATAAACCACTCCGTCCGCGTCAATTCCCCACCAGCCGCAGGAAAAGGGCTTGTTATACCCCCAGTCATAGCTGCGCCAAATGTTCATGCGCCGAATTTTAGCAAGAGGCAGCGGATCAACCACATGGGTCCATACACCATCCGCATAGTGGGCGGGGTCGTCCACAAACTCTTCAAAAAATTGTCCGGCAAATACATCCCACCGGCCATACAGCCAAGCGTCACGCAGTTTTGGGGGCAGTACCTCAAGCTGCTTTACATAGTCGGGCTGTGTTTTCATTAATACCGTGTTGTCCTGTACCAGCGCCTGGATAAAGGAATACTCGTCCGGGTCTTCTGTATCATGAAAATTCCGGTCAATAAAAAGCCGTTTGATGTAGTGGTGGCTGCGCCCGCCGGGGTTGCAGGTGTAGTACACCCGCTTGGGAAAGCCGTTTACCCCGCGGCAACAGGCAATAATTTTACGAATCCACATTTCATCCAAATTTGTGGCCTCGTCAATAAAAATGACATCGTATTCGGCCCCCTGATATTGTTCAGCGTCAGCGTCACTGGCACAATAACCAAAGGAAATGGTCGAGGCACCAAGGAAAGCCCCCTTTCGATTTTGCGGAAAGGTAAAGCGTTTCTTGGAATCGTTATAGGTGGCAATACCGCTTAGTTCTCCCCGCAAAGGACTGATATGGTTATTGTCTAATTCCTTATAAGTCTTACGGATGATCAGCAGCTTAATGCCCGGATAGTTTAGACAAAGTAGCTTGGCCTTTGTCCGCACTGCCCAGCTTTTGCCGCCCCCCCTGGCTCCGCCGAATGCAACGAATTTATGCTGATCAGTCAAAAACAGCTTTTGTTTTTCGTTTGGTGATTGAATGGTCACACTACTCATACTTCCTCCGCTGGTTGGTTAAAAACAGCTTTTGTTTTTCACTTAGTTCGGGAATTGTTAAATGACTCATGTCGCATATTCCTCAGGCCCGTCAAAACGAACCACGATTTCCGCCTCCTTCGCCTTTTCCTTGGGCAAATTCCACAGGTCTCGTTTAATGGTAATCGCGTCCTTAATAGCAGAGGCCAAGTCTTTAATATCTCGCACCGTTAGTTCTTCATTGTCAAGTAAAAGACAGATGTGGCCAATCATGTCGTCCAGCTTATCAGAGGCTTGCATTAAGGAAAAAAGCTTGTCCCCGGCCGCCTCGGCCGCTTCATGAATTGCGCTTTTCACCATCTTGTCCTTATACGCCTTTCTGGCAGCCTTCCAGTGGTCGGACTGGCAGTGCTTAAGTATGGTTGAGTGAGAACATCCATATTTTTCGGCCATGTCATTTGTACTCATGGTACCAAGTGCATATTCGCATTTTAGCTTTTCCCAGTCAATGTTTAATCTTTGTCCTGGCATCGCTTCACCTCACTTACTCGCCAAAGCACCCAGCCCGATCAAGAATGACCAGTAATCTCAGCATGATATAGGAAAGCTCTAATGAATTTTTATCGTTTCCATACAAATACCCTTTACCCGTCAGTTTCTTCACCGTTGGGCGCGCCCAGGAAGGCAGATTGCCATCGTTGTACGCCCATTTAATCGCCGCATTCTCATAGACGCCCATCTTGTCGTACTTATCAAGGCGTTCTTTCAGTTCTACATTTTCTTTTACCAGTGTATCTACTCTGGCCGCCAGCTTCTCAAAGGCGGCTTTTTCTTCTTTTGTCATGGGTTCTTCCTCCATCTCTTCATACTTTTGTTTTACCATCTGTAAAAAATAATCCCAGCCGTAATCGTCCAGCGTGCGGTGCGGGCAATGCTTTGGTGCGTAGTCCTCGTGTTTTGTGATCTTGCTAAGATCAAGTCCCCATCCCTGCTCCTTCAGCAGCTGTGCGCACAGCTCAGCGGCATTCTCTTGTGCCTCTTCAAAGCGCTTGCCTCCCGATTTAGAATAGCATATCTCAATACCGATTCCCTCCCGGTTCCCTTTGCCAAAGGCTCCGTCTCCTGCATGCCAGCCGTTACGGGAAAGGGGTAAGCCCTGCACGGCTGCCTGATCGTCTACGGCGTAGTGATACGATGTCGTGCTATCGTTCCGGCCCATATAGGCGATCTCGTCTTGTGCGCTGGCATCGTTTGCGGTGTTATGTATCACGATACGCGTGGGCTTCATTGTATAAGGACATTTTAAATCCCATTTGCTTTCGGCGATCAGATTGGTTATGACTTTTTTAATCATCTTTCTCACCTTCCGACTTCTTCCGCAAGACTTCAACCGCCTTAACAAGAGCCCCTGGAACCGGAATGCCCATCAGCCCTGCGTTCTCAACAATGGAGATTGTTTCATTGGCGATGAAGGCAATCACGACTGCGTCCCGGATGAACGTAGAACCGATCACCACATCTAATCGGTAGGCTACCAGCACAATTAAGAGGGTCACGCCCTTTCGGCAAAGTCCCTTCCAGCCGGCACGCGATTCCAGCGCGCCGTTTTCGGTTTTTTCGGATTTGTGGAACACCCCAGCCACGATCAGGCCGGTTACGTAATCGATACCCATGAAGATCACCAAGGTGATCAAGGCAGCGTCCCAGCCTCCGAACAGTGAAGCGATAATGCTTCCCACCACACCGATTCCGGTACAAATCATTTCTTTCATCTTTTTTCCTTTCTCATATCTGCTTTTTTATTTCTTTCGTTATATATCTTCTTTAATCGGCAAGCGTTTAGACATCAACTCACCGCCCTCTCACAACAAAGCGGGTGCCGGTATAAAAAGGTGCAGCGCTGGTGTTACCCTTTATCGCGCCATTGATACTAAAGCTGGACAATATTCCCGGTGAGCCAAATTGATGTGCGGCATATACATTACTTGGATTATTTTCTGAAAAATTAGTTGTTTTTGATGTTGACCATTCAGCAATGCCACTCCACCCACTCAAAACCGGGTTTAAATTCATCCTAAGACTTCCATAGTTACTCCCATTGGAAGCGGAAAGTTTAAACATACTGTTCGTATTCGTGACAGAAGAATTTGTATTCCCCATCAGTACAAACCGATGTGCATACTCTGTATTAGACCCCGGAACTTCAAGGGCAAAATAGACCTCGATTTCTGAGACTGAAAACGCATTGCCATCTATGTCTTTATTCGCATACAGATGGCTTTGCGTGCTGTCCGAAGCCGTATAATCAAGCAAAATCCGCCATGGTTTTTCACCGATCCGCTCGTAGCCCATTACCGGAATGTCCTTATGATTCGTCAGGCTGAGGATTACCCCCTGCGCATAGGTTAACGTATCCTGACACGTCAGTGTGATTGTGCCATCGGCGTTTACCGTTTTTACATTGTCGTACTGACCGAAACTCGTCGGGTATATACTTGCGCCCGGTGTTCCATAATATACGGTATCGCCCACCTTGGGATATCTGTCGGCGGTGAATACATAAACCGGGCCAGTAGACCCGTTCCACAAATAATAATCGTCG
>JAAWDG010000006.1 GCA_022793655.1 Clostridiales bacterium | reverse complement strand
GTCTGTCTGTCTGTCTGTCTGTCTGTCTGTCTGTCTGTCTGTCTGTCTGTCTGTCTGTCTGTCTGTCTGTCTGTCTGTCTGTCTGTCTGTCTGTCTGTCTGTCTGTCTGTCTGTCTGTCTGTCTGTCTCCATTATACCCTCCGCTGTTATTTTTTTCAACCAATATTTTGTTAATTTTATATATTTTAGCCAAATTTCATTCATTATGGCCCAATAAAACACAAACAACAAATACTGGTATTTTAGTCATTATTTGTTTGGATTTTTTACGCCTTTTATTATACTCTCTCTTGTTTGGCCTGTCAATAAAAAATCTGCGTAAAAATTTTACCGAATTCAGTATATATTTTCAACTTTTTATGATCTATCAATTTCAATGCAGTTAATTCGACTTTTATTTCTTTTATTCGATATAAAATTCCCGTCATTGCCCCATTTTTCCACTAAATAAAAAAAGCGGCAAAATTATTTTAATTTTGCCACTACACGATTAATCGTAAAACCTTTTTTTGAAAAAGTATCCTCATATTCGGTATGAATATTTTCCGTTTCCCATACACTATTATGCAGATCATAGGTAATATCTTGTAAAACAAAACCATTTGCCTGAAATTCTTCTAATGAAAAATCAAACAACGGGCGGTTATCCGTTTTAAAAATAATCATACCATCTGGCGATAACCATTTTTTATAAAGAGTCAGATAATCCCTATGGGTCAATCGACGCTTTGCATGCCTGCTCTTCGGCCATGGATCAGAAAAATTCAAATAAATATGTTCAATACTGCCTTCTTCAATCCATTCGGTTAATTTTTCCACCGAAGAAACAATCAGCCTCACATTATCGACTTTAGCCGCCTTTAGCTTTTCAGCGGCAAGCAGCGCCACATCAAAAACTCTTTCTACGGCAATAAAAAAACAATCTTCATGCCGTTTTGCCATCTCAAGAATAAACGTGCCTTTACCACAGCCAATTTCTAAATACACCGGCTTTCCTTCTTGATTAACATGCTTCAGCGCTTGGGGTTCGGTAATTAATAGGTCTGCACACAATTCCATTCGTTGCTGACCATTTTTCTTTTTTCTGGTTCTCATGCTTGAAAAAATCCTCGAATTTTGATATAATATGAAATTGAGACGACTATGCTGTAAAACGTAAAATGGATAGGACCCTATCATCACGAACATACACTCGGTATATTCGTTTTTTTATCGTTATACACGTCCTACTTTACGCGATTTTCTTTGCTATATATACAAATGAAGAAAAACCTAAAAAAAGCAGGACTTGTTCTTATTATTGATAAAAAACGTTAGCAACCGGAATATCTCCCTTAAAGGGAAACAAAACGAACTTTATAAGATTAAATCGCCCGGTTTATTCTTATTTTATCATCAAGTTTTAGTAACCCAAAAGTTTACCGGTTTCGGCTTTGCCGAAATTTCGCTTGGAAAAGCGAAAAGGAAAACTTGGTAAGAATAAACGGCCAAGTTTATTTTTATTTTATCATAACCCTTATCAATTTGCAACGTATGACCATGCGATTGTTGTTTTGACTTACAAACAGAAATAAATTCGTGCCCTTTAATCAAGGCACCGGAAAGGAACGTGCGCCTCATGAACAGACAAGATTTTTATCTTGGTTTGGCCCTTGAATTAAATACGCTAAAAGTACCGCCTGAGCTAATCAATACGCACATTGACCAATTTAAACTTTATTTGCAAACATTAACCGAAGAAGAAGCCGAAAATCAAATTGCCTCTTTTGGTGATATTAAAGATTTAGCTAAAAACATTTATCGGCTCTTATGCGGAGATGATCATACTGTAGAGACTATGAATTCGGTACAGAATGAAACGGTATATGATGTATTCCGCGTAGAAGAAGGTGAATCCACACGCGAGCAGTCCTCCTATTCGCCAGATTTAGTCTCGCCTGATTCAGCCCCTATCTTGACAGAGGACTCTCCCTTAGCGTTAGATGAAATCGAACTGCAGCTTGATTTTGATCTAAACGATGACCAAGAATACATAACGCCAGATCCAACTGTTTTTGATGAAGTAAATGATCAGCAGCATACGGAAGAACCGGAAGATGAAGAACCCTCGTTTGAAGAAATATTTAATGAAAGTCAACTGATTTTTCCTATGGACGAACCGCGTTCCTCCCTATTTGGTGAAAACAATTCTGCTTTGTTTTGGATTTTGTTTATACTCACTCTCCCAATTACCGCGCCGCTTTTTATCGTTGCAATGGCTTTATTCGGTTTTATGTATATTGTCGTTGCCCTATTAACAGCGTTTTTCTGCGCTTGCATCTTTATTTCAGCGCTTGCAGGCGCTGCTGTCACACTGACAGGCGGTCTCTACGGCATTACGCAGCTTCGAAGCGGTAATCTGCCTATTGGTCTTTTTGAATTAGGACTGGCGCTGGTCATTGCCGGCGGCACATTTTTAGCTTGTTGCGTATTTTCGCTTTTATCTTTCAAACTCACCCCCAAGTTATTTGGTCTTTTAACGAAATTGCTGCGGCTTTTCTTAGATAAGCTGCTTTCTCTGATTGCAACTTTGAAAAAGGAGTGTGCTCAACGATGAAAAAATCAAATCTGATTCTTCCTATATTTTCAATTGCACTCATTGCGGCCGGCATTATTCTCTGCTTTATTGGCAAAGCAAAGGGAGATGTTTTTGACAATACTGTCTTAACAGAAGGTGACTATATTCACAATACAGATATCACAAGCGATCTAAATAATATTGTCATTGAATATTCAAATGCCGAAATTAATATAATCGGCGGTGCCGAACGTAACTATATTGAAACATTCAATATCAGTGATGCTGAAATTGACACATCCAAAGCATCTGGCATTACCATTTCAGATACTTCTGATTATTTTTCTCTTGCTTATGATACGATCGTCCATTTTAATGGCATTCGTAACATTCTTTTCCCCGGGCAAAGCTACTCAGGCAATAAAAAAATCAATATCTATTTAACAGGTGATTATAATATTACACAACTGCATGTTACGCTTGAGAACGGCAATATAAACGTAAGCCACCTGGACTCAAACACTGATTATAATTTTACCATTAAAGAAAAAGGAAATATAAACTTTGAACAGGTAAATACGAAATCACAAACATATATCAAAGTCAACGAGGGCAATGTTTCCTTGAAAGAATTTGGCTGCGTTTTATTAGAAGGCAGTATTCAAACAGGCAACCTGCACTGTTATGAACAAAACCCTGGCAAACATCTCTATCATCTAAACTGCGAAAACGGCATGGTTTACCTTTTGAGTGAATCACAAGGCAGTCAATATGTTGTTGATACTGGCAGCAACGCGATTAATATTGATTTTTCCGTACAATATGGAAATATTCATCTAAACAATCTCGAAAAAATTGATCAAACGGACGAATAAAAAAACGCATACGGGACATAATCATAACAAGTACAAAAAAGGAGTATTTGCTATGATGGACAGAATTTGCCTTATACTTTCAATAATCGGCGGTCTCAACTGGGGAAGCATTGGAATCTTCAAATTTGATTTTGTCGCTTGGCTTTGCGGTGGACAGACCTCCGTGCTCAGCCGGATCATTTATGTCATCGTCGGCCTTGCGGCTCTGTGGTGCATTTCCCTGCTGTTTAGAGAAAGAGAAGGCGCGTTAGAAAAATAAAAAAACGGTCAAATGACCGTTTTTTTATTTTTGTTCTTCTTTGGTGAGTTCTTCCCATTGCTCATAGCACTGCATAAGCGCTTCTTCTTGCTCTGTTCTCTGCCCATAGAGTGCATCTAAACGTACATAATCATCCGGCTGAACCGTGCTCAGTTCATTTTCAATTTGCTCTAACGCACTTTCGAGTGTGGCAATTGTTTCTGCCAATTTCCGTCGCTTTGCTTCTTTTGCTCTTTGTTCTGCTGCTTGGCGTTTCTTTTCTAAATACAGCTGTTTTGACGATTTGTTATCCGCCAAATCTTGCTTTTTATCACTTTCAGCCTGCCGGACAACAAATTCATCCGATGAGGCGTTAGCCGAAGCGCGAAGCCATTCTTGATACGTGCCCTGTGTCAATGAAACACGGCCGTCTGCATGGATATATAAAATACGGCTTGCCAACCGATCTGCTAAATATCGATCATGCGATACAACGAACAGCGTGCCCGGATAAGCCGCTAAAGCTTCTTCCAACACTTCTCTCGTTTGAATATCCAAGTGGTTAGTTGGCTCGTCTAATAATAGCAAATTCGTCTTTTTTAGCGTCAGTTTTGCCAACGATAACCGGGCACGTTCCCCACCGCTCAATGCACCAACCTGCTTGGCAATATCGTCGCCCTTAAACAAAAACAGTGCTAAGCAATTGCGCACCTCTGTCATGGTAAGCGCTGGATTTTCATCCCAAAGTTCATCTAATACTGTTTTTCCATGCGAAAGCTGCTGGTTTTCTTGGTCATAATAGCCAGGGGTCACACGATGTCCAAATACTACGCGCCCTTCGCTGGCTCGCTCACAGCCGTTTAATATTTTAATCAGCGTTGACTTACCGACGCCATTCTCGCCTAAAACAAAGACACGATCACCCTTGCGGATATCCATATTAAGTCCGGAAAACAGAGTGTGCGAACCGAATGATTTTGCAAGGCCAAACGTATCGATCACCTCATGACCGCTCTCACCCGCATAAGCAAAACGCAGTCGTATATCTTCCGGCTCACTGCCTGGTTTTTCAATCCGCTGCATTTTATCTAATTGTTTTTGTCTTGATTCAGCCGCAATGATATTGCGCTCCCGCCCCCAACGGCGCTGCTGCTCAATATACTGCTCTAAACGCTGAATTTCTTTTTGCTGATTCTCATAATGCTTTTGCCAAATCTCGCGGTTTTTCTTTTTTTCTTGTTTATACTGGGTATAGCCGCCTGTATAGAGCGTGCCCTTGCCATGTTCGATCTCCAGCGTTTTGGTCGTAACCTGATCTAAAAAATAGCGGTCATGCGAGATTAACAGCACTGTTTTGGGATAAGACGCTAAAAAACTCTCTAACCACCCAAGCACTTTATGATCTAAATGGTTGGTTGGTTCATCCAGAATAAGTAAATCCGGCATGGCGCTCAGCACTTTTGCCAACGCGATTTTCGTTTTTTGCCCGCCTGAAAATGCCGAAATCGATAAATCGAACGTATCTTCTTCAAAACCGAGATTTTTTAAAATGCCACGACAGCGACTTTTATACTCTAACCCGCCCGAAGCAATATAGGATTCATACAGTGCGGAAAATTCATTGACGCATGCAGAATCTCCTGCTTCCATTTGTTGATTTAACGCATCAAGTCTCTCTTCCATTTTCATAAGAGGCGCATAGGTCTGCAGCATCTCTTCATACAATGTATGCTGCATATCTAATGCCAAATGCTGATCAAAAACAGAAATGCTTGTATTTTTAGGTATATGCACTTTTCCCTCATATCCCTCTAACACGCCTGCAAGAATTTTGATCAGCGTTGATTTGCCCGAGCCATTGACGCCAACAATGCCTAAGCGTTCCTTTTCGTTCAAAGAAAAAGTGACATCGCGCAGGACTTGTTTTTCGCCAAAGGAAAGGGCTATTTTTTCACATCCTACAATAATCATGCCATTCCTTTTATTCCACTTAACGCCAGCTGTCCATAATCAAATCTGCCTTGCACCAATGGCAAGCGGCGCTGTTTCTTCTATAATCTTGTGTTCATCAAACGGCATACGCTTGCCATTGATGAGTTCATAATCCTCATGCCCTTTACCCGCTAACAACAAAACATCACCGGGACGCGCATTCAAAACAGCCCAAGCAACGGCCTCAGACCGATCTACAATTACCTTATACGGACACTTCTCTTGGTCCATAGCTGCTTCGATATCGCGAATAATATGCACCGGATCTTCATAATTTTGGTTATCGCTCGTAATAATCGCAAAATCGGCCAGTTCATTCGCCACTTTCGCCATAGCGGCGCGTCTGAGCTGCGAACGATTCCCCACCGAACCAAACAAAACGACCAGTCTTTTGGGATCATATTCCCGGATTGTGTTCATTACATTCCTAAGACTCACTTCATTATGTGCAAAGTCAATAATGATAGAGCAATAGGGCAATGTATTGATAATCTCAAATCGTCCTTTTACGGTTAAAGAGGGCAAAAGACCGATAACCTGCTCCATCGGCAGGCCAATATCGTGACAAACGCTAAGCACTGCCAACACATTGTAAATGCTGTATCGGCCAGGCGTGGCGCTCTTGGCTACAAACGACTGCCCCCCATGAAGACAAGTAAATTGAATGCCAAAACGATAACATTCTTTCCAAATCGTATACTGATCACCTTGATAATCAGCCGGTGCTTGCATGCCATAGGTTATGGTCTTGCCGTTTGCATTTGATAAAAAGTAATCTGCCAACGGATCGTCTGTATTGATCACCGATATCATACTATTTTGAAAAAGCTGCGCTTTGCACGCTTTATAATGATCGAAATCTCTGCATTCCCCAGGACCAATATGATCAGGCGAAATATTGGTAAAAACGCCATAAGCAAAAGTAAGCCCGTATACGCGTCTGTTCAAATAAGCCTGTGAAGAAACCTCCATCACGGCATATTCGATGCCTTCTTTGACCATCAGTGCAAAGTATTTTTGCAGCTTATAACTTTCTGGCGTAGTATTCACAGTTGGATAAACCTTATCACCAATATATACACCAATGGTGCCGATAAGCCCCGCCTTGCGACCACAGCGATTTAACACTTGATAAATCAAAGTCGAAGTCGTTGTTTTCCCTTTGGTACCAGTTACGCCTATGATTTTCAAACGACCCGCCGGATCGCCAAAAAACAAAGCGGACATTTGCGCTAAAGCGGCAACCGTATCCTCCACCAAAAACTGCACAGCGTCAGCCGGCAGGTCTACCTCTTCTTCACACAAAAAAGCGCGGCAGCCCGCTTTATAAGCAGCGCGTGTATACATATGTCCATCCGCATGAGCACCCCTAATCGCAATAAACAGCGTATTTGGCTCAGCTTTTCTGGAATCATAAACTAAATCCTCAATGTCACAGTCACAAAACGAGGACGGCAGATTAACACCTGCTCTTTGTAATAATTTGGACAGCTGCATGATTATGTACCTCAAAATCAATTAATTCTTGCGTAAATCCCTTTGGTTCTTTCCCGCAAAGTGTGATACAGCGACAGGCAAGCACTTCTAATGAATCGACAAAGCGTTCGTCTAACAATGCCTGTTTTTTGATGAGCGACAGCTCGGTGCAGCCTAAAATCAGTCGTTCGCACCCCTGCGCAAATAATGCGTTTGCAATGTTATAAAAGCGGCCGATATCCGGCTCTTTCCCGCTTTTAATGTCATCATAAATGATATGCATGACTGTCGCTTGATCGGCCGGCTCTGGCGTCACACACGCTATGTCATACAAACCACATATTTTTTGATAGGTTCCGCTTTGCACCGTTCCGTCGGTGGCCAGCACACCCACTTTTTTGACACCCATGGCATGCAGATAAGCGGCGGTCTCGCTCACGATATTGATAATTGGAATATGCACAACCTCTGCCAATTCTTCATAAAAATAATGAGCCGTATTACAAGGAATCGCGATAAAATCAGCGCCGAAAGCCTCTAATTTTCTGGCGTCCTGTGCCATTATTGCTAATGGATTTTCCTGATTCTCACCCAAAATATACGCGGTTCGATCAGGCGTGGTGGCATGACTGGATAAAATCAAATCAATATGATCGTGATCGCTGGACGCTTCTGTTCGGTTTGTAATCAAATCATAAAAATATACGCTGGAGGCAGGACCAAGTCCCCCCAAGATACCCAACACTGTGTTTTTCATCAAACGACTTCTCTTTCTTCTAACCGGCTCCCGCTTGTTCATTTTCATCCATCAATATGTATTTGTCAGTTTTGGCAATTCTGCCATTTAAGGATGATAATACTTCTTGAATTTTTTATAGTGATTATACTCATGCAGCCGCACAAACAAATAGCGTTTTACATTCCAACGCAAATCGGGCGCATACCGTAGTGAAGAGGCCGCTTTTCCCTCTCGCTTACACGTTTTCACCCTTTGCGCCAATTCACAGTCCACATAGCGATAAACAATGGGATCAGGTATATAGCGCCAATACATCGGCTCTTCAACAAAATAGCATGCCTCCGGCAAAGTGCCGGTTACATAATCTTCGACAAAATAGCGGGCAATATTCGCGCCACTGGCTGTTACATAATAACAGCTTCGGCCTTGTCTGATATTGAACTCAAAAACCTTAAATTCGCCGTCTCTTTCATCATATTTAATATCAAAATTAGCATATCCAACAAAGCCAATGCCCTCTAAAAACGCTTTCATTTTCTCCATCAGCGGCTGATTCACTTCGGTGAGAATGGCCGCATGATTGCCGAGACCTTTCGGCGTGTGCTCTTCTAACAGAACATGCCCAAGACACATCATTTTTACTTTGGCATTTTGGTCTGCATAAGCTGTCAGCACATACATTTTAGAATCATCACCCGGCACAAAATCCTGCACTATGATGCTAAGTGGATAGCCAGACGCGAAAATGCGTTTAATGATTGTTTCCGCCTCTTCTCTGCTATGGCCTATATACACCTTGCACATCCCATCGAACGGGTGCTGCCAATAGGCGGCGCTGGAAGAAGGTTTAATCACTACCGGATAAGAAAAAGGCAATGAATCTAATTGTTCTAATGATGACTGCGGCTGAATAATCACCGTTTTCGGATGCGGCAGATGATATTCCTGACAATACTCGCAGAAACGATCTTTAGCGCTGACGCTGCCAGCAAGTTCAGGGGTTGTATAAGGCATAATATAATCATCTTGCAGCAAAGCTTTATTTTGTATGATTAAATCGACATATTCATCGGTACAGCCAATCAAAATCAGCGTCTTTTGTTTTTGTGTTTTCGCAAATTCAGTCAATGTCTTGACCATAATAGCCGCCTTATTTAATTCCGGCACGGCGGTAAAACGAACGATGCGGCTATGCGCCGTTGCCCCGAGTGCATAACGGCCAAACGCATATGAAATTACATGATATTCCTCATGAAAAGCACGCGCTACATTATAGCAATTTAAATCGGCCCCTAACAGTACCGGAACAAGTTTTTGTGCAAGTGGCATTTCGGTTGTCATTCTGCTTGGCTCCTTTCCGCATTCGTTGCTTCATCATCGACAAAAAATCGTTTATACCATACCAAAAACGTAAAGACCGTCCAAATCTTGCGCTGGCAGTTTTCTTTGCCTTGATAATGATTTTCTAGCAAAGCCAAAATTTGTTTCTGATCAAAAAATATAGCCGCATAGTCTGCCTCAAAATATGTTTTGACAAGATTATAATATTTCTCTTCTCTTAACCAATATCGAATCGGCACCGGAAAACCTTTTTTCTCACGATTTGCCCAATCGTCCGGAATCGTTTTATTGGCCGCTTTACGAAAAACATATTTTGTGTCAATGCCATTGATTTTATAAGAATCAGGAATGCCCGCGGCCATATGCATGATTTCTTTATCCAAATAAGGTACACGCAGTTCTAAAGAATGAGCCATACTCATTTTATCGGCCTTTAACAAAATATCGCCTGGCAGCCACAAAAGCAAATCAATCATCTGCTTTTGCACCAGTTCGCTTTTATCCGCGATATTTTGATAAATCTCGTCAGCCACCGCTTTGGCGCTGCGCCCGTGCCTACAATCCTCTGATAAAATTGACAACGCCTCTTTATCGGTAAAAATGCAAGCTTGCCCTAAATAGTAATCCTGAGGCCGCTCTCCATTTTTAATAATAAAGTCATGCCCTTTAAAGTAAGGCAGTTTGGCTGCGGCCTTCGCCGCGGTCAAACGAAGTGCTTTAGGAACTTTGCGGTATTTTTTAGAAAGGCCTCTTACATCATATGTTTCATAACCCGCAAATATTTCATCGGCCCCCTCTCCTGAAAGCACAACCGTTACATGTTCGCTTGCCAGTTTGGCTAAAAAATACAGCGGTACACAAGAAGGGTTCGACTGTGGTTCGTCCATATGATATTGAATATCAGGAAAAGCGTCAAAGCATTCATCTGCATTTAACAGCTGTTTATAATTTTGAATGTGAAGCCGCTTCGACAATTCGGCCGCATAATCAGTTTCATTAAATTTATGATAATCAAAACCCACCGAGAAAGTTTCATCCGGCTTTTGCGCGGCGGTGATATAGCTGGAATCAACACCGCCTGATAAAAAAGCGCCTACTTTCACATCGCTGATTTTATGAGCTTCGACCGATTCATTCACAGCCTTGTCAATTGCCTCTACGCTTTCTTCAAATGAAAGACTGTCTTCTTTAAATTGAATTTCCCAATACCGTTCAATCTGCAATTTGCCATCTTGATAGGTAAAAAAATGGGCCGGCGGCAGCTTGTACACCCCTTTAAAAAAGGTCATGGTCTGGGCCGAATACTGCAAGGTCAGATAAGCGCGCAGCGCGTCTTTTTCAACTTCCTTGACAAACAACGGATGATCTAAAAACGCTTTGATTTCTGAGCCGAAAATCATTTCTCCATTAGAAAGAGTGCCATAATAAAAGGGCTTAACGCCAAAATAGTCTCTGGCACCGAACAGTCTTTTTTTCGTCTGATCCCACACCACAAAAGCAAACATGCCGCGTAATTTGCCGACAAGGTCAGTACCATATTCTTCATAACCGTGAACGATCACCTCGGTATCCGTTTGGGTCTTAAAAACATGGCCTTTTTGCAATAGTTCCTCACGTAAAGAGGCAAAATTGTAAATTTCGCCATTAAACACAACCACAACCGTACCATCTTCATTGGCCATAGGCTGTTTGCCATTTTCAGATAAATCAATAATGGATAGACGGCGAAAACCGAGGGCTATATCATTATCCTCAAAAACATCGCCCATATCCGGTCCTCTATGAATAATTCTTGCCATCATTTTATGTAACAATCTGCGCTTATTTTCAGCGAATCCAGTAAATCCGACAAATCCACACATGTAAAACTCTCCATTTTTTCTTCAATTGAAGCATGTAAAATACTTTTATTTATCAATCATTTAACCCGGAAACCATGCTCCGGCTATTTTTTATCATATCCGCAAAATTTCCACTGCCTAAACAAATCTTTGATTTGTTTCATTATACCACAAAGCGTTGGAAAATACACCGCTTTGCGGTGTATTTTCGGGAAGACACCTTGTTATGTTCGCACTCACTTTACGATGTCTTCATTATACCATAAAAGAATGTAAAAAGAAAGAAAAACAAAGAAGAATCCACATAATCGCGCTGTTGGTGCACCCACAAAACAAAAAAGGAAATCTTTTACAAGACTCCCTTTTTAATTCATAGAACAAGCGCTGTCTAATATGCATATTCATTAATTAATCGATATGTGTCAATCATATTATACTGCGGTGTATACAAGGTGCCATCTGCGCAGAGTGTCACGGTAATATACTCAGAATCGCCTACTTTACACAATGAAGCGAGACAAAGACCCGCCTCTGACGTATAGCCGCTTTTGCCGCCGAGCAGCGTTCCAGTATTCAATTTGTTTACGACCATATGCTTTGCTTTTTCAAAGACAGTGCTTTGCACCTTTAAATCAACAGCCACTGCGCCATCACTGGTAATCTTATATTCTTCGGAAGTAAAAACACGATAAAAATTTTCGTTCTTTAACGCATATTGCAGCAAAGTCGCCATATCATAAGCCGTCGTATAGTGATTATCGTTATGCAGTCCTGTCACATTGCAGTAATTTGTGCTCTCCATGCCGAGCTCTTTCGCCTTGCCATTCATCAGGGTAACAAACGCTTCCTCGCTGCCGCTGATATATTCAGCTAAAGTAACCGCCGCGTCACCACCAGACGCTAAGATGGTCGCATAACACAAATCCATAAAAGAAACGGTAGACCCAGCTTGCAGCCCTGCTATCGAGGCATTCTCTTTCGCCAATCGCTCAAAACTGTTCCCTGTTACAAAGATTTGTGCATTGATATCTTTTGTATTTTCAAGCGCCACAAGCACAGTCATCATTTTCGTAAGAGAAGCGGGAAACAACTCGGCACTGCTATTTCGTTCACAAACAACATGCCCTGTTGTATAGTTAACCAATATCGCCGCACGAGAATAGATATCATCTTCAATTTCAAATGAATATTGCTCCATATTCACGCGAGCAGACACAGGCGGGGGGGTGGGATCATTCGGCAAAGGATCAATGCTCGTTTTGGCTGTTTTCGTTCCCCCAAAAAAGACAAAAAGAGTAACCAGCACAATGGCTGTCATAATTAAAAAACAGCTAATCCATATTTTTCGTAATGAAATACCGCGCTGATATGCTTGCATACTTTTTTCATAGGCTTCGTCCAACAAAGACGATTCATCATTCATGCGCATTCTTGCTCCTTTCGCCGGAAAGCGGATTTTCCTCCATGGCCCGTTCCATCTGCGTATCACTGATATGGGTGTAGATTTGTGTTGTATTGAGCTGCTCATGGCCCAAAATATCCTTCAACACCCGCACATCAACTTTGCCAGTTTGATACATCAGTGTGGCCGCTGTATGCCGCAGTTTGTGGGTAGAATAATGTTTATGCGCTAGTCCGGCTGCATCTAAATATTTATAGACGGTATACTGTACAGTTTTATTGCTCATTCGATTGCCAAGGCGGCTGACAAACAACGCATTTTTATCCTGTTCTTTCACCCCTATTGTTGCTGTCCGAATCGGAATATAGTCGCTTAATGCCGCTCGGCAAGCCTCATTCAAATAGACAACACGCTCCTTACTGCCTTTACCGACAACCCGCATGGACTTCATATTCTTTTCAATGTCATATAAATTGATGCCCACTAATTCAGACAATCGCAAACCGCAATTTAAAAAAAGAGTCATCATACAAAAATCACGCACGCGATTCGGATTTTGACTATCGTTTTTTACTGTATCAAGCAGCGTAAGGCTTTCATCTAATGAAAGATATTTTGGCAGGGACGGACGCACCGAAGGCGCCTCAATATTCTCGGCCGGATCTTGATCAATGCACTGTTTAGTGACAAAAAGATATTTAAAAAACGACCGCAATGAAGAAGCTTTGCGCGCTCTTGTTTTAGCACTATTAAGACGTTCTAACGCCGTATACATTAAAAATGAATATACATCTTCTTGGGTGATTGTCCGCACAAATGCAAGATCAACTCGCCCGAGGTCTGCCTCGGCAAGTGATGCTTCTGTCACAGCTACACCATCTCTTGTTACTATGATGTACCTAAAAAACAGAATTAAATCAACGGTATATTGTTCAACTGTTTTGATTGAGCGATTTTGCACGGTAATTTTATAACGCACAAAATCATTTAACAGCGGCGGCAAGCCTTCCATTGTCTTTTCACCACCTAAATGTAAATTTTCTAAATTTCTCTTGTGAAATCAGTGATTCCATATTACAATAAGTACAAGCTTTTATATCATAGAACTGCCAAACACGACAAACGACAAAACATCGGTGCCACAGCATTGATAAGCTGTGCGAAGGCAGTTTGTTTAGTTTCAAAAATAAAAAGGAAAACGATTACTCTGCAAAATTTCAGCTATCTTAAGATATGGCGTTCCGGCTTTGCCGAAATGTCGCTTGCTTTAGCGAAAAGCGAACTTAACAAAAAGTTCTCTTATATTATACTATAAAAAACGGAGTTTGTAAAATTAACATGTTGACATTTCTTAAAAATCACGTTTCGATGATTACGAAATTGATGATCAACCAGCTTGGCATGGCTATTTTCGGTTTTATTGTCACTTTTGCGGCCGAAAGCTTCGCCCGCACACACACAGGCAATATAGTACCCGCTCTTTTAATCGCCAGCGGCTTTTCCATCCTTTTCTACTTGTTTTTATTGGCTTACGCTGCCAACGAAGAAGGGGTAAAAGACAAAATTCGCATTGAAGCAGGCCGTATGAAAAAAGACGCGTCCTTAGGAATCAAATGGGGACTTGCCGCCGGTGTGATCAACTTGCTCTTTGCGCTCATTATTATCGTTACTTATTATATTTGGATGTATAATAAGATTGAAATGGCGCAAACCATCTATGCCATCTGCTATACCATTGCAAAAATCATACAAGCGCCTTATATTGGTGTCATGCAAGTCTTTTCACCCAATAATCCCATCATTTTCGCGCTGGTTCCTCTGCCTGGCATTTTAGCCACCGGCTTTGGCTACTGGCTCGGACTTCGCGGCTTTATGATTTTACCTGAAAAAAGAAAAAAATAACAGCGGCTGTACTGCCGCTTTTTCTTTTGTGCATATACATAAAGAGAAAAACTATTTTGAAAGGAATGGATGCATTTTTGAAAGGGATTACCGTTTCTCTCAAGTTAATGCTCTTTACGCTGTTGTTTACAGCAGCCGGTATTATTTTATATGTATTTTGCGCAGCATTTCATCCGTCTGTAACACCGCAATCGCTGTTAAATGCCTCATCAGACAATGTTGAAGAACAAATCATTGTAATCGATCCTGGTCATGGGGGTGAGGATGGCGGCGCTGTAGGCGTCAACGGCGCACTTGAAAAAGAGCTGAATTTAGCCATTGCCGAAAATGTTGCCCATATGTTGAAATACAGCGGTTTTCATGTTATACTGACAAGAGAAGAAGATATCATGCTAACCGATGGAAAGCCCGGCAAAAAGAAGCAGGCCGACCTGCGTGAAAGACTGCGGATTGCGCAACAATCCGAGCAAAACATACTGGTCAGCATTCACATGAATAAGTTTCCGGATCAGCGTGTGCATGGATTACAGGTCTATTATTCAAAAAACCAACCATTTAGCGAAGAATTGGCCAAAACGGTACAGCAAACAGTAACCGATACAATTGAAAACGACAACCGACGACCGGTCAAAGAAGCGACTTCTTCGATTTATATTCTGCACAATGCTAAAATTCCAGCTATTTTGATCGAATGCGGCTTTCTCTCTAATCAAGGAGACTTGGCCCGATTACAAGATGAAAATTATCAAAAACAGCTGTCTTGCGCTATTAGTGCTGCACTAATTAATTGTTTGACAGCCAAATAACACGAGAAAGGAAAAAATGAAAGGACTTAAAACCATTTATATATGCTCTGAATGCGGTCACCAAGCTTCTCAATGGAGCGGGCAATGCCCCTCTTGCCGCAGCTGGAACAGTATGGTAGAAGACGTCATTAGCCAAACCCCAAAGACTTCTGCCAAGCATCCCTCTACCAAATATAACAACGAACCTGTTCGCTTTGATGACTATGAAATCCCCGAGTATTTTCGTACTAAAACAGGTCTTGGCGAGTTAGACCGAGTGCTCGGCGGCGGCATTGTCAATGGATCGGTCGTGCTTCTCTCCGGCGAACCGGGAATTGGAAAATCGACACTGCTGTTACAAATCTCGGGCGCTTTAGGCGAAGGCCGCAAGGTACTTTATGTTTCCGGAGAAGAATCCAAAGGGCAAATTAAAATGAGAGCCGGCCGCCTGGGCGTAACAGGCACCTCTTTGTATCTCTTGGTAGAAACAAATGTGGACGCTATTTTGGCCGCGTATGATAAATTGCGCCCCGACGTTATCATCATTGATTCGATTCAAACCATATATGCCGATTCTGTTTCTTCTGCCCCCGGCAGCATCACCCAGGTCAAAGACGCTGCGATGCGTTTTATCAGTTTGGCAAAGAATGAAGGCGTTTCGGTACTCTTAGTGGGCCACGTCAACAAAGAAGGTTCGATTGCTGGTCCCAAAGTGCTTGAACACATGGTCGACGCTGTTCTCTATTTTGAAGGCGAACGCCAACATATTTACCGAATCATACGAGCCATCAAAAACCGCTTTGGTTCTACTAATGAAATCGGCGTTTTTGAAATGACTGAAACAGGACTCAAAGAAGTGCCGAATCCTTCGGAAACCATGTTGGCCTCACGGCCGAAGAATGTTTCCGGCAACTGTGCTGCCTGCGTGATGCAAGGCACACGGCCTATTATTGCAGAAATTCAAGCACTGACTACCCAAACCATGTACCCTTCCCCCAAGCGCGCTTCAGATGGAATTGATTATAATCGCATGGGGTTGTTAATTGCCGTGCTTGAAAAGCGCATGGGATTACGGCTCTCTGCTCTTGATATTTATTTAAATGTAATCGGCGGGCTTCATCTAAGCGAAACAGCAGCAGATGCCGCTGTAGCCATTGCCATTTATTCCTCTATGAAAGACAAGCCCGTACCCGATGATTTAATTGCTTTCGGAGAAATTGGCCTTTCGGGCGAAGTGCGAGCGGTTTCTGGCATTGACCAGCGCGTAAAAGAAGCAATCAGACTCGGATTCACCCAAATTGTACTTCCCTATAAATCGGCCGATCGATTAGAAATTAATACGCAGGGAGCTTCCATCATTCCGATACGCAGTATTATCGAAATTACAAAACTGTTATAGCGCATAAAAACGCTATAACAGTTTTATTTTGCCTTTTAAAATATAAGGCTCACTTTTAATACCGCATGATGCCCAAGCAGGCGGCATTGGCATTTATTCGCACTTGATAATAGGGATCCACAGTTCACGGTATCGTTCATCTCTTTTTTCGTGTCTACACCAATGAGATACCACAATTTTCGGAGAATCTGCTAATTGGTATCCCGAGACAGGAAGCCACGCCACCACTTCATAATCAATTTTCTCGAGCAAATGATTTTCAATATAGTCGATTGACTTTTGCAACCCCGTAATCCAATCCATTATTATTCCTCCTTGTCTGCCTAAATTATAGCAAAAGGCAATTTTTATTCCCCGATATTTCGTGCTGAATCGTATCGGTTTTTCACGAAAACAACAGACATTGGAAGTATTGGTGTAATTATCAAAAATGATTTACTTAGACATAAAAATTTCAAAGAAATCCGAAGCATTCTTATTTTGAGAAAATAATCAAACTTCTTTTTCATTCAAACAAGATAGAAAAAAATTAAAATCGTCAGCAAAACTATCACCGTTATGCTGACGACTTTTATACTCTCCATTTCAATATGGCGAGCGTTTTTGTTTTCATTTTTTGAAGCGGCAAACTTTTTGTACTTGTTATAAATATCCTACTTTTTATGCTCATTCTTCGGTTGTTCTGCATCTAAATGCCAACCATTTGAGGAAGGAATATAGGCTACCGTTTCTGTCGGCATACCTTTTTGTTTCAAGCGCTTTTCAACCCAGTCCTTTAACAGTTTATAAAGAATGGAGAATAACGGCACGGCAATAATCATGCCAACAACGCCATATAAATTTCCAAAAACAATAATAGAAACGACAATCCATAAAGAACCTAAACCAATTGTATTACCAATAATTTTAGGCCCTATAATATTGCCATCTAACTGTTGAATCACAATAATCAATACCAATACCCAAATAGCCATAATTGGATCCGCGATCAACACAATAAACACACTGGGAATAGCTCCAATAAACGGACCAAAAAATGGAATTATATTGGTTACACCGACGATAACAGCAATCAGTGCACTGTAAGGCATGCGGAAAAGGGTCATGACAACAAATGTTAATATACCAATAATAAGTGAATCAAAAATTTTACCTACTAAGAATTTACCAAAGGTATTATCAACATAGCGGGCAAACTCAATAAGACTGTTTGCTTTTTCAGGCTTCAAAACTGCATTTACCGTTTTACTGACCTGTGCACACAGAGTTTCTTTAGAAAACAATAAATAAACAGAAATGATAAGACCAACTACCCAATTCATAGCCACAGTAACAAACGAAGAAACGAATGATACGATATAAGGTGTCAGCGTAGTAACGGCACTATACGAATTGGATATAATTTTTTGTACTGTCTCGGTAATTTCTTTCATACTAAAGTTAGAGAAAAGCTTCCCTAAAAGATTAGAAGAAAATTCACCGGAATTCATAAGTTCATTAACCCATGAAGACGCATCATTAATATAACTACGAATCAAATCAACTAAAGACGAATAGCTTGCGATAAGCTGCGGTACGATAATTAAAAAGAAAAGAAAAATGACAGCAAAAATAAATATATACGTAAATGCTAACGCCAATATTCGACGCAATTTTTCTTTCTTTTTGCGATCGCCTATACGAAAAAAAGAACGATAAATAAATTTATAAACCGGATTAATCAAATAAGCAATAATTATACCATAAATAACAGGTGATAAAACTGTTGTTAACCGATTAAAAAATTTAGCAATCGAACCAAAATATAACAAGCCAAATACTAAAACAATACCAAAAGTCACCACTATACAGGCATATAAAGCAATTGTATTATTTTTTTTATTGAACTCAAACTTCACCGCAATTCTCCCTTTCCCAAGGCACTGCAAAATGATAACTACATATCACTTAATCAATCACCATGTCATCATATACAGAAAAATTATATTATATACATTGCATTTATTTTACTATAAATTAGTAAAGAAGTCAATGTAAGTAAGAAAAGCCCGCTCATATATTTCATTATCGTTTTTCATATAGTTCAGCCGTTATTGTCATAAATATAATAATCTGTTATAATAGATATAATACTCAACCTTATAATGGAGAATTAATTATGAATGAACAAATAGCCAAGCAAAAGGGAGTAAACGAATTAATTATATATGCACCGGCGAAAATTAACCTGTTTTTAGATGTGCTCTCCAAGCGGGCAGATGGATATCATGAGATTGATACAATCATGGCACCCGTTCACTTATTTGATAAAATTACGGTTCAAGAAACAGTGGGATATGGAACCATCAATGTTTTTTGCGACGTAGACACGATTCCACAAGGAGAAAAAAATATAGCATATAAAAGCGCAAAAGCAATTTACCAAAAACTAAATAAAAAAAATTACCATACAAATATTATCATTGAAAAAAGGATCCCCAGTGCAGCTGGTTTAGCCGGCGGCAGTGCCGATGCCGCCGCCGTAATAAAAGCAATTAATCAAATAAACAACTCATGTCTATCAACTGAAACACTTTTACAAATAGGTAAACATATAGGCGCTGATGTTCCATTTTGTATAATGAATCAAACCATGCGCGCTGGCGGAATAGGTGATAAATTGACACCTACATCCGCGCTGCCATTTTGTTGGTTCATAATAGCGCAAGATGGAGCAGGTATAGAAACTAAAAAAGCCTATCAGGAAATTGATCAGCTTGAAAAAAAACAATCACCTAATATAAATCATTTATTAGCAGCAATCAATGCCAAAGAACTCTCACAAATTGGAAAATATGTATATAATATTTTTGAAGAAATCGTTTTTCCTCAACGACCAGCAGCTGCGGCTCTTAAAGAATTCTTTATCACCCATGGCTGCCTGTTTTCGCTAATGAGCGGAAGTGGAACAGCTGTTTATGCTGCATACGCAACCAAACAAGAAGCTTTAGACGCAGCAAAGGAACTAAAGCATAAAAATTGTCCCAATGTTTTTGTTTGTGAATCGATAGAATAATCAAATTTATAATATAAACAAAAAACGCAAGATAAACTTGCGTTTTTTATTAACAATAAATTCTAAAATACTTCCCTAAGTAAATTAAAATTGAAAAGGCACAAAGGAAACTGAATAAAGGAGCAAACGAAATAAAACTCGCAAAGGTAAGAAGCTTGAAAAGTTCAAGCCCTCGGTCAATTAGTATCAGTCAGCTAAACACATTACTGTGCTTACACCTCTGACCTATCAAACTCGTAGTCTACAAGTGACCTTACCAGCTTACGCTGTGGGATATCTTATCTTGAGGCATGTTTCACACTTAGATGCTTTCAGCGTTTATCACTCCCGCACGCGGCTACCCAGCTATGC
>JAAWDG010000005.1 GCA_022793655.1 Clostridiales bacterium | reverse complement strand
TGTGCTGAACGGACAGGGGGATGTGGTGCAGCTTCGCAACAGCGAGCAGGAGGTAGTGGCCAACTATCACTACGACGCATGGGGCAGGCTGCTCAGCATCACCAACGCCACGGGGCAGAAGATTACCAGCACGAGCAGCATCGCCTACCAGAACCCGATCCGCTACCGCGGGTATATATACGATGAGGAAACCGGTTTCTACTACCTGAACAGCCGGTACTATGACCCGCAGATGAGACGGTTTATTAATGGGGATTCGCAGTTGAATAAAAAAGATGGCATATTGGGATTTAATATGTTTGCATATTGTCACAACAATCCCATTATGTATTCTGACCCAACTGGACATTCTATCACTTTAGCTTGTATTATTATTGGTGCAGTAATAGGTGCTGTAGCAGGAGGCTGTGCAGGCGCATATATTTCCAAAAAGCAAACAGGTAAAGTTAATGGTTGGGCAGTTGCGGCAGGAGCAGTCGGCGGCGGAGTAGTAGGACTAATTGGTTGGGGCGTTGGTGCCGCTATTACTGCGGTCGGAACTGCAGCCACGGGTAGTGCCGCAACTGCCGCCGCACCAGTTGTACAACAAGTCGCAGAAAAAGCATCAACGGCATTGCAAACATATTACCCACCAAATGATGGTTTTTCGGGTGCAGTTCAAAAAATTACACTTGAAGCAGGAACATTGATACAACGAACTGGAGATTTAGTTGGACGATATATTGCCCCTGCTGGAACTCCAACGCAAATGTTGTCATTGCCGTATGATAAAATAGGGCAACCGACTACAATTTTGCAGCTTCAACAGTCCGTCGAGGTTTTAGTTGGACGTGTAGCTCCTTGGTTTGAACAAATTGGCGGCGGCATTCAGTATCAGCTCGGAACTCCTCTAGACCAATTGATTAGTGAAGGTATAATAAAAATCTTTGGGGGTTGATTATGACAAAAGCAGAATTTTTAGAACTCCTAAAAACACACAATATCAACGAAAATCTTGTAGTGTTTGATGACGCAACAAAAGAGGGTTATTGTGTTAGAAAAAATTATTTTCGGTGGGAAGTCTTTTTTCGAGAAAGAGGAAAAGAATATGACTGTGTAGGCTTTCCTTCTGAAAGCAATGCTTTACAATACTTATTTGATAAGCTTTACAACATATACGTGAAATAAAAAAGCACTATACCAGCAAGCATCGCCTGAAAAGTGCTGTTGTACTCGAACGGCACGAAGGTGCGGTATGTCTCGAACGAGTATGACAGCAAAAACCGGCTGATCAAATACAGCTATTTGGATGGCAACCAGCCGCGCACCGAAAGCTATACATATAATGAAAAGGACGGCACCGTCAAAACCTTTACCGTGTCAAACGGAGACAAAATCGCGGTGGATTACGACGCGCTGAACCGGGTAAGCAAGAAAACCGTGACCCAAAGCGGCAAGAGCAGTCCGTCCTATGAAGTGCAGTACAGCTATGTCAACAAAACAGCCAGCCAGACCACCCCGCTGGTGAAGAGCGTCAGGTATGACTACAGCAACAACAGCGGCACGAGACGAGACTATCAGTATAACTACGAATACGACAATATTGGCAACATCACACGCGCCTCCTATAAGACCGCGGGGAATACAGCGACTGAAAAGGAACAGGAGGCCGGGGGCTACCTGTACGACAGGCAGAACCAGCTTGTGTTTGAAGAGGTGTATGGGGACGGCAGTCCGTATACACTGCTTTATACCTATGATACATATGGAAACATCCGAGAGGTGTTCAAGGCCTCAGGCGTAGGCTATGACTCGACGTCCCAGGTGTGGATGTACGGCTACCCGAGCAAGGTGGAAAGCTATCAGTATGCTGACAAGCAAGGCTGGGCCGACCTGTTGACCGAATATAACGGTCACACCCTTAAGTACGATCAAATCGGCAACCCGGTTACCTACTACAGCCCCAAGCGGAAAGAAAACTGCTACATGAACTGGAACGGCCGGACACTGCTTGGCATGACAGCGGGCAGCGACAAGATTAGCTACCGCTATGACGCCGATGGCCAGCGGACGGGCAAAAAAGTAGGCAGTCAAAACTACGAGTATGTATACTATGGCGGCCGGTTGACCGAGTATGTGCGTGGCGGCTACTATGAAATGCACTTCCTGTACGATGAGACAGGCAGCGCGCTGGGCTTCACCTACAAGTCGGCGGACGGAAACGGCACCTATTACTATGTGCTGAACGGACAGGGGGATGTGGTGCGGGTACAACGGAATCGGGGATGAGATAGGCATTTATCTGCTGCCTGGTGATTATGAAGTCTGGCATATTAGTTCTAATGATATTGTATTATGCAAAACAAACGATAATCCTACGACAAATAGGATAGTGATAGATCGATATGTGTTGGCTTTTTGCTATAATGATGCTATGATCGGGGTCAAGCAAATAGTGATTGGTGAGGAACTGCAAGGTCGGGTATTGGATATGAATGAGATAGATAAAAGCTACCCTGATTATTACCTTATCGATGCTGAAAATGATGTGTGGTGTACGGCCCATACATTGCCGGCATCCAAAGAGGTAAAATTTCCATCATAGTCTAAAAAACCAAAAGGCTTGCACTGACTTGGCAAAATGGGAAATATAGTCCATTGACCATATTTGCTCCCTATGTTATAATAAACTCGAGCCGATGGTTTAGTTTTTAAGGAATAGGTGGACTTGTTTTGGTGAGAAAGCGTATCTTTTTGAATCGTTGCTTTGTGTCATTCAAGGGTGGTTTATGAGCAATATAATAAAACATTTTCGAACAATTACAAAACATAGGCATATGGTTATTCGCCATTGCTGGAAAGCAGGGATATTCTGGCAGGGTCTGCGGCATGATTTATCAAAATATGCACCCTGTGAATTTTTTATTGGCGCTAAGTATTACGCAGGCGACCATTCACCCAATGAGAATGAAAGAAAAGATAAAGGCTATTCCAGCGCATGGCTGCACCATAAAGGACGCAATAAGCATCATTTTGAGTATTGGACCGATTATGATATGATAACGCATGTTTCAGTGCCCATTAAAATGCCGCTTCGCTATGTGATTGAGATGTTCTGTGATCGGGTGGCCGCCAGTAAAATTTATAAGGGCAAGCAATATACTGATCGCTGTCCCTATGATTATTTCGCAAAAGCGCGCAATACACGTTCCATTCATCCCCAAACGTCAGATTTTTTGGAAAAACTGCTCGTTATGCTGTATGAAGAGGGAGAGACTGAAACGTTTGCTTATATACGTCGATTTATTAAAGAAAATAAAGATTATGAATCGTGAAAAAAAGGAGGCGTTTGTTCTTATGGCAGGTCCCTATGATTTTATTGAAAATCCTGTAAATCATTCTTCCATGAACGCTTTTGAGTATTCACTGACCCAGCTTTCAGCGATTGATGTGGCGCCGATAAAGGAAAAAGAAGCGCCAAGCCCCCGGCGAGTGCTTTTTAATATATTTCGCTATGGCTTGTTTATTTTGTGTGTGGGTGTTTTTATCTATTGTGCTTATTTAATTGGTTCAGAGGCGTCTTCTTATATGCGCGCTGACGACTTGTACAGCGATTTAGCAAGTCAGTATGCGAGTGATGATTTTATTCATCTCACTGAAAGCGGGGTGCCGGCACTGTCGTTTGGTCCTGTTTCACCGGCACTGCCTACTTTTGAGGAGCGATTAGCTGGAAATACGCCGGAACAAAGCGAAACAGCCACCGGCGGTGCGCTGGCGCGTGCGAAAGTGCAGCGGTTAAAAGAGATGAATGGCGATGCAATCGGCTGGATCAATATTCCGGGAACGGGTATTGAATATCCCGTTTTACAGGCAGAGGATAATGAATATTATTTAGACTATGACTTTACAGGACAAAAAAACTTTACTGGCTCTATATTTTTGGATTGCAGAAATTCCGAAACGATATCAGAGAATGTAAATACGGTTATCTATGGCCACAATATGGAAGGGGGCCTCATGTTTAACCGGCTGACCCGTTTTTTGGATGAAGATTTTTTCTATGAGAATCGGTATATATATTTAGACTCAAATGAAGGCACCTGTGTCTTTGAAATTTTCTCTGTGTTCAAGGCAAACGAGAAAGAAAATTACTATTATTCATCTTTTAACAGCGCAAGAGACTTTGTTGATTTTTGTTATGAAATGAAATATAAATCTGTTTTTACAGTTGATGATATTGAATTTGAAGAAGGAGATCAAATTATCACGCTGTCTACTTGCACAAATGAAAATCAAAAAGAAAGATATGCCGTACAGGGCAAATTAATTCGTATTGAAAAATAAAATCTGCTTTTACTGATAGAATGTGCTTTCGTGTATGGCAGACCCCCACCCGAGCAACTTGTGTGCTTCTTGAGTGGGGGTCTATTTTTTTAGGTTAATTGAATAGGCGATGATTGCAAATGGTATTGATGATTAGTATCAAAAAATAGACCATATACATATATTTTTTGGTAAGATATTTTTCCATGGTAATGACAAGTTTTGTGCCAAAAAGAATATCGACCAGTAAAAACAGGCAATAGGTACTTACCCCAATAAAAAGCGGGATGGATAATCGATTATAGCGTGCGGCTGCTGTGAAATTCAACTGTAATATGGAAATAAAGGCTCTTGTCATACCGCATCCAAAACATTTTTTACCCCAAATATAATAGATGGGACAAAGCGAAGTTTTGAAGATTCGGGTCAAAAAAGAGAGTGCTGTAAATAATGCGACTCCTTTTAATAATGACAAAAGCCGATATTTATGTTGTTTAAGATGATCAGTAATGTTATACCAGCGGTTGACCATAACTATCTCTAAAGCCACCGGATAGTATCGAAATTAAATCTATGATGGTACCAATTACGCACAAACCGTAAGTGAAAAAGTATAGAACGCCGCTTCCTACTTTGCCGACATACATCCTGTGAATACCGCCGAAACCGATAAAGCCGAGCAAACATAAAATGAGGGCGGTCATCTTGCTTTTTCGGGGACCGAACATGCCGGCGTTTGCGTTTACATTTGTGTTGGTACTTTCATTTGAATTGGTAATATTAATCGTGGGCTGTGACGCGGCCGACTGTTTTGCTTCGTCTAAAACATTGCCAAGGTCTTCTTTGCAGTACATTCTGCCTTTTACCTCAACAAGACAATCTTTGCAAAACGGCTTGCCGCAATAGGCACACATACCTTGTGCTTCTACTTCAGGATGGTTTGTACAATTCATTTTTTATTTCTCCTTATCTTTTTGATTTGTTTCTAAAAAGTAATCCTTCGCCTTAAAGAATACAGTTCTTGATACAAACAACACGACAACGCCGATAACAAAACAGCTTATGATGCCGCCTATTATGAGAACAGGGAGCATGTTGGATAAATTTAGATTTTTTAAATTGAATAAATCTACTTGGGCAGAACCGGCTATGAAAGCAAGCAATATCGTTAAGGTAATGCAGAGAAATGATAACAGAACCAGTAACAATAGGCTGCTAAAAATTGATTTTTTCTTCAAGGTGATGTCTCCTTTCTTGTATATGTTACAATTTACAACATAAACTATAACATATAGTTGCAACAATTGTCAAGATATAATATTGGTGAGGTGGATTTTAATGAAAGAAAAACTCATCATAAATAAAAAGCCGCTAAAGGGAGAGGACGGCTATAAAACTTTTTCAATACGAATCAAGAACGAAACGGTCAATCATCTTGATAAAATTTCAGAGCAAACCAATCGTTCCAGAAATGAACTGATCAATATTCTGTTGGATTATGCCATTGAAAATTGCGAAGTAAAATGATTTTTTATCAATAAAAACCACCCGAAAAAGGACTTATGATTTCCTTTTTCGGGTGGTTGTCTTATGCCGGTAAATCGATGTACGGCAAATTTATTTCTGTTTGTTTTATAGCGTGTTAGCTGTAAAACTGCTCTGGCTCTATGATATAAACTTCTTTGCCGTCGGCCTGCGCTTTGCGTATGGTTTGGCCAGTTCCGGACTTAGCATGTTTGGGATTGTAGACGGCAATGAGTGCATCGCACTGATCTACCATAAAATAATTGCGCCGTTTATAACACCCTCGGGTGTAAGTTTCGCTGATGACAATTTGCTCGGCTGTTTTTTCTAAGATTTGATCATATCGTTTTTGATAAGCTGCTTTCATGGTTTGTCGCTGTCCACGAAAGGGAATAGCGGCATAGAGTTCTATGTCTTTAACATAATCAGATAATTGCAAAACGGCTTCAGCAGCCCAAATATCAACGCCCTCAGCCATTCCTGTATAAAAAATACGATAGCCATGATGGGCTAAATCGGTTATTTGGTTTAACAGTTTTCTTTTGAGCGCGATACACCGCGGATCTTCTTCGTCATAGCCAAAGCTGAATCCCGGTGGTCGATGTCCTGTAAATGCACATGATTTTTTCATTTCGTCCACTTCAATGTATAGGCGCACAAAGAAGAGCCTTTGTGCGCCTACATCTATCTTTATTGTATTTTAAGCTTTTCCAACAGAACCGAACAAAGTCATTTTTTCTTTAACAGTTGCTTTGATTGCTTCAAAGCCAGGCGCCAGCAGCTTTCTTGGGTCGAAGCCCTTGCCGGCAAGATCCTTACCTGCTTCAATATAGGTTCTGGTTGCTGCTGCAAAGGCCAGCTGACATTCGGTATTTACGTTGATTTTGGATACGCCCAGCGAAATGGCTTTCAAAATCATATCTTCCGGAATGCCGGTGCCGCCGTGCAATACTAACGGCATTTCGCCTGTGAGCTCTTGAATAGCAGCTAATGTATCAAAGGAAAGGCCAGCCCAGTTTTCCGGATATTTGCCGTGAATATTGCCGATGCCGGCAGCTAACATAGTAACCCCGAGATCAGCGATCATTTTGCATTCTTTGGGATCGGCCACTTCGCCTGCGCCAATGACGCCGTCTTCTTCACCGCCGATCGAACCAACTTCGGCTTCAATCGAAAGACCTAACTTGTTGGTCAGTGCTACTAACTCTTTTGTTTTTTCTACGTTTTCTTCGATCGGATAATGTGAACCGTCGAACATGATGCTGGAAAAACCAGCTTCAATGCAGGCTTTGGCGCCTTCATAAGAACCATGGTCAAGGTGCAGTGCTACCGGCACGGTAATATTCAGGTTTTTAATCATACCCTCAACCATGCCAACGATGGTTGAATAACCGCACATATATTTGCCGGCGCCTTCTGAAACACCGAGAATAACAGGAGAACTTTCTTCCTGTGCGGTGAGCAGAATGGCTTTGGTCCATTCCAAATTATTAATGTTAAACTGGCCTACCGCATATTTGCCAGCCTTCGCTTTGGTAAGCATTTCTTTTGCTGAAACGATCATGTAAACAAACCTCCGTATGTTTAAAATGAAGAGGAATGCCGCTGTCCGATACAGCCAAAACAGCTATATTGTTTTACGCGTACAATCCTTACTCTTTTTATTCTGGTTAGTATTTTACACTAAATCAAGTGAAAAATCAAGGCAAACTCTCGATTCGGGCCGAGAGGGCCGCTGTTTGCACCTAAAAATTCGACGTTCTTTACAAGACGTTCATAAAAAAGTTGGAAGAATCGTTGACAAGTGGGAGAAAAAGGGCTATAATAAATAACAGAAATTAGCACTCAAACATGTCGAGTGCTAACGCTCTGCCAAGAACTGACAGACGAGTGTGTCTTGGCGTTTGAGGGCAGTGGTGTAAGAAAGGCAGTGTTGCGCATTATGTACAATGAGCTGACTGAGCGAAAGAGACGGATTCTCAAAACGCTGATAGACGCTCATATTGAAAACGGCGATCCGGTGGGGAGCCGCTATCTTTCAGAACATTTAAAAATAGGACTTTCCAGTGCGACGATTCGCAATGAGATGGCCGAGTTAGAGGAAATGGGGTATTTGTGTCAGCCGCATACTTCGGCCGGCCGAATTCCCACCGATTTAGGTTATCGGTTTTATGTCGATTCACTCATGCAGGCCTATGATTTCAAGGCCAGTGAGGTCCGAGCGTTAAACGATATGTTGAGCGAGCGGGTGGCCGAACTTGATATGATTTTAGATAAAGCGGGCCGCTTTATGTCGAATATGACCAATTATACGGCGCTTGCTGTGCATCCCAAACAAGGGGGCGCCGCGGTCTATCGATATAACGCCGTGTTTATTGATGAATATGATTTTCTGCTGGTTGTCATTTTGGGTGCTGGCTCCGTGAAAACCAAGTATATTCACACTGATTTTCCCATTGATGAAGGGGTGCTCAGACGGCTGGAGCGAGTGCTGAACAGCTGCATGGCCGGCATTGATGTCGAACAGGTTACCCTGCCAACCGTTATGCAGATGGAAAAGGAAATGGGTGACGCTTCCGCGCTGATCGGACCGATTATCAAATATATTTATGAGATTGTGGGTGAGCAGGGCAACGGCGCGCTGAAGTTAGAAGGGGTTGACCGACTGTTAGAATATCCTGAATTTACTGATGTGAATAAGCTCAAGGGCGTGCTTGCCCTCATGGAAAGGCAAGAGGATATTTTAGATTTAATCGAAGATTCGGGCGACGGCGTAAAGGTTTTGATCGGGCGAGAAAATTCGGTATCGGTCATGAATGATTCAACGCTGATCTTTCGGACGATCAAATCAAAGGATAGAGTGGTTGGCGCGATCGGCGTGATCGGACCCTGCCGCATGGATTATGCAAAAGTAATTACAACGGTAGAAACGCTGTGCCGACAGATAGAAAATATGGTGAACGGCAGTGAGCTGCCGTCCTCAAGTAAGGAGGATTGTGATGACAGAGGAAAAGAATGAAATGCAGGACAAAGAACCTGTGACGGAAAAGCAGCCGCAGGACCCGGCTACTGAATCAGCCGATAAGGCAGAGGCGGCGGAAAAGGCAACCGGCAAAAAAGAAAAAAAGGACGCAGCCAAAAAAGAAGTTGCCAAGCTCAAAGAAGAATTAGAAGCACAAAAGGATACGTATTTGCGTTTGTTAGCCGAGTATGACAACTACCGGCGCCGTTCCGCAAAAGAACGAGAGGACACTTATGCCGATGCCTATGCCGATGCAATTAAACAGATTTTGCCGATGGCGGATAATTTAGAGCGCGCCTTGCAGTTTGCCGATTCAGATCAAGTGGTGGAGGGTGTGCGCATGACGTACAATCATTTTCAAAAAGCGCTTGAAACAATGGGCGTTGAAGAAATTGAATGTAAAACGTTTGATCCCAATTACCATAACGCGGTTATGCATATAGAAGACGAGGCATATGGCGAATCGGAGATTGTTGAAGTCTTTGAAAAAGGATATAAAAAGAAAGACAAAGTCATTCGCTATGCAATGGTGAAAGTAGCTAATTGAATTTTAGCTTAAGAAAATCAGAATGACCTGTGACGGGTTTATTTCAGTAAGTTCAGCAGTGCTGAAACGTTGTACTTTCGGCTATGCTGGATGTACTTGCAAGTATATAGAAACATTTATGATAATGATATAGAATGAAGATAAGGAGTAAGAGCAATGGGAAAGATTATAGGTATTGATTTAGGCACGACCAACTCGTGCGTGGCAGTATATGAAGGCGGCGAGCCGATCGTGATTACCAATCCGGAGGGAGCCAGAACAACCCCTTCTGTCATTGGTTTTTCAAAGACAGGCGAAAGAATGGTGGGCCAGGTAGCAAAAAGACAGGGCATTACCAACCCAGATCGCACGATTATGTCCATCAAAAGAGAAATGGGTACTGATTATAAAGTATCGATTGACGACAAGAATTACACGCCGCAGGAGATGTCGGCCATGATTCTGCAAAAGCTGAAAGCGGATGCAGAGGCTTACTTGGGTGAAACCATTACGCAGGCTGTTATTACCGTGCCGGCTTATTTCAGCGACGCGCAAAGACAGGCGACCAAAGACGCTGGTAAAATTGCAGGGCTTGAGGTGCTGCGTATTATTAACGAGCCGACTGCGGCGGCGTTAGCTTACGGTCTTGATAAAGAAGAAGATCAGAAGATTATGATTTATGATTTGGGCGGCGGTACCTTTGATGTTTCGCTGCTTGAAATCAGCGACGGTGTATTTGAAGTATTGGCTACCGCTGGTAATAACAAACTGGGCGGTGACGATTTTGACGCGCGGGTAATCGACTGGATTGCAGAAGAATTTATGAAAGAAAATCCTGGCATTGATTTGCGCAAGGATAAAATGGCGCACCAAAGACTCAAAGACGCGGCTGAAAAGGCAAAAATCGAACTTTCCGGCATGGCAACGGCTAATATTAACTTGCCGTTTATCACAGCCGACGCGACAGGTCCTAAACACTTTGAAAAGGACTTGACCAGAGCAAAATTCAATGAGTTAACCGCTGATTTGGTTGAGGCAACGATGAACCCGACTAAACGGGTGCTTTCGGATGCAGGCATTTCGGCTGCGCAGGTGGATAAAGTGCTGTTGGTGGGCGGCTCAACACGAATTCCGGCCGTGCAGGAAGCTGTTAAAAACTTTATTGGCAAAGAGCCATTCAAAGGCATTAATCCTGACGAATGTGTAGCCATTGGCGCGGCTGTGCAGGCGGGCGTTTTGGGCGGCGATGTAAAGGGCCTTCTGTTATTGGATGTTACGCCCCTTTCGCTTGGTATTGAGACTTTAGGCGGTGTGTTCAATAAGATTATTGAAAGAAATACCACCATTCCTACCAAGAAGAGTCAGATTTATTCGACTGCGGCAGATGGTCAGACTTCGGTTGAGATTCACGTGCTGCAAGGTGAGCGCTCGATGGCGGCTGACAACACAACGCTTGGCCGTTTCAATTTAGATGGTATTCCGGCGGCCCCCCGCGGTGTGCCGCAGATTGAGGTTACTTTTGATATTGACGCGAATGGTATTGTCAATGTAACCGCTATGGATAAGGGAACTGGCAAGCAGCAGCATATTACCATTACGTCCAGCACCAATATGAGCGATGCTGATATTGAAAAAGCGGTAAAAGACGCTGAAAAATTTGCTGAAGAGGATAAAAAGCAGAAAGAAGCTGTTGATATTAAAAACAATGCAGACAACTTGATTTTCCAGAGCGAAAAGACGTTAAACGAAATTGGCGACAAAATTTCGGAAGAGGAAAAAGCAGAGGTCAAGACGGCGATTGATAAGTTAAAAGAAACCGCAAAGGGTACTGACTTAGACGCAATTAAGGCTGACACAGAGGAGCTGCAGCAGAAATTTTATAAATTATCCGAGAAGCTGTATGCTGCCCAAGGCGGCCAAAATGCAGACGCCGCTGGTTTTGATCCTGCTGGCGCGGGCGCTGCTGACGATGGCACGATTCATACTGATTTTGAGGATAAGACCGACGAGACATGATAGAACATCCTGTGTTTGCGTGGTTCTTCACGAGAATATAGGAAAAAACGGCAAAGAGATGGGCGGCCGAAGGTCGCCCGTGCTTTGCGTTTTGTTTCAAGATGGCAAAATAATAAGATAACCTATTATATCTGAACGGGCAGAATAGGAGTCGTAGCGTGAAAAAAGTAATAAAGCAGGTGCAAAATACAGTGATTTCACGCGCAGCTATTTGTGCCGCCGCGGGGCGGCGGAATGGAGAGTAAGATGGCAGACAAACGAGACTATTATGAAGTGCTTGGTGTTGATAAGAGCGCCGATGGGGACACTATCAAAAAGGCCTATCGGAAAATGGCTAAAAAATATCATCCGGATGTGAATCCAGGTGATAAAGAGGCGGAAGATAAATTTAAAGAAGTGAACGAGGCCTATGAGGTATTGTCTGATGCACAAAAGAAAGCTGCCTATGACCAGTATGGCCATGCTGCATTTGATCAAACTGGCGGCGGTGCTGGTTTCGGCGGCTTTGGCGGCTTTTCGGATTTTGGCGATATCGGCGATATTTTCAGCAGCTTTTTTGGCGGCGGCGGAAGTGCGCGTCGAAATGGCCCGATTCGTGGCAGCGATATCCGCGCGCATTTAGGTGTTACTTTTGAAGAGGCGGCCGCCGGTACTAAAAAGACCATTACATATGCCAGGGTGGAGGAGTGCCCTGAGTGTCATGCAACCGGCGCAAAGAAGGGTACCACCCCTGAAACTTGTAAAAAGTGCGGCGGAACCGGCAGCATTCGTACCCAGCAGCGCACCATTTTGGGGATGATGCAGTCTACCTCCACCTGCCCTGACTGTAATGGCCGGGGCAAAACGGTAAAAGATCCCTGCGGTCATTGCAAAGGCAAAGGCTATGTTCGCATTTCCAAAAAGATTGATGTTACTGTGCCGGCGGGTATTGATGATGGGCAAACCATGTCGGTTCGCGGGCAGGGCGACGCCGGCCGCAATGGGGGTGGCCCCGGCGATTTGTTAGTGACAGTAAGCGTTCGTCCGCATCATATTTTTGAGAGGGACGGTTATGACCTTTATTGTGAGATTCCGCTTACCTTTACCGAGGCTGCACTAGGCGCTGAATTGAAGATTCCGACGTTAGAAGATGAGGTCGATTATAAAGTGCCGGAGGGCGTGCAGTCAGGCACGATGTTTACTATCAAAGGTAAAGGTGTCCAGCGGCTTAACTCGAAAAGCAAGGGCGATTTGCATTTCACGGTAGTCGTCGAAACGCCTCAACACTTAAGTGCTAAGCAAAAAGAACTTATTAAGGAGTTTGGCGAATCGCTTGGCCACACCAACAACACCAAAAAAGATTCATGGTTTAAAAAGAAGTTAAAATTTTAGTAAGAAAAAACGGCGCCTTGTTATTCATCGTAGCATTTGTCTGCAAGGGCCGTTTTTTGGTACAAACATTGAAGATGTGAAAGGATTTTGCATGAAATATACAGAGATTAAAGTAAAATGCAATGTCGCTGATTTGGAACAGGTCAGCGGTATTATGAGTATGATTGATTCATTTTTGAAGATAGAGGATTATTCGGATTTTGACAGCAGTGCCGTAGGCTATGATGGGCTTGCAGACGAGTCTTTACTGCAGGCCGACCGAACACATGCCTTTGTCAGTCTTTATGTACCGGAAACAGAGGATGCGCAGGCATCGGTTGACTTTCTAAAACAACAGTTTGCAGCTGTCGGCACAAAGGTCGAATTGTATGAAAGCGAGACTGAGAATCAAGATTGGGAAAACGAATGGAAGAAGTATTACGAGCCGGTTTTCTGCGGTGAGCACGTGGTGATTGTTCCTTCGTGGCAGGAATATGCGGCGCAAAAGGATGAAGTAATTGTAAAAATTGATCCCGGATTAGCTTTTGGTACCGGTACGCACGAAAGTACCAGACTTTGCCTTGGTTTGCTTGAACAATATGTGCAAAAAGGTGATTCGGTTTTCGATGTGGGCACAGGAAGCGGCATTTTAGCTGTAGCTGCCAAAAAATTAGGTGCTGGTATCGTTCGTGGGCTGGATATTGATCCGGTAGCAGTGCGGTCTGCAAAAGAAAATGCCGAACTCAATGGGACAGAAATTGAGTTTGATACCGGCTCCATTGAGCAATCGCCGCCGCAGACCTATCGGATTATTGTGGCCAATATTGTGGCCGATGTTATATTGGCGCTGTATCCGGCAGTATATACTCGTTTGGCAAGTCAGGGTGTCTTTATTGCCAGCGGTATTATAAGGGAAAGAGAAAAAGAGGTAATAGATATACTGCTGCAAAACGGATTTTCGTTAATCGAAAGTCAGCATGAGGGCGAATGGTGTGCGCTGGCTTTTCGTAAAAATAGTAACTGAATGACAGCGATCAATGAAAACAGCCTTTTAGATTCTGATAACTATTCTCGTAAAAAGAATAAAAAATTTGTGTATATTCACAAAGAGAATTGACATAATGTCTAAAATATGCTATTATAAAATAGTTATATTGTATAAAGGTGTTTCCTATGCCCAGATTTTTTGTAGATCAGAACGCCATACATGGCGAGACGATTATTTTAGACGAAGAAAACGCAAAGCACTTGTCTTTTAGCCTGCGTGCGAAAGCAGGTGATCATATCTTTGTGTGCGATGATACTGGCCAGTTGTATGAGTGTGAAATAACCCGATTCGATGGTAAAACGGTAGAAACGCGAATATGTTCGGTACAGCCGTCTATTTCAGAGCCGCCTTATGAAGCCGTTTTGTGCCAATCCATTCCCAAAGGGGATAAGATGGATTTTATTATTCAAAAGGCAGTGGAACTAGGCGTTTCGCGTGTGATTCCAGTAGAAAGTCAGCATTGTATTACGAAATTGAAGCCGGAAACACGCGCTAAAAAAAGAGAGCGCTGGCAGCGCATTGCTGAGGCAGCGGCTAAGCAGTGCGGTCGTGGGAAAATTCCGCGAGTGGAAGAGCCCATTCGTTTTGAAACCCTTTTGCATATGGCGCCGGCGGGCTGTGGTTATTTTTGTTATGAGAACGGCGGCGATTCGCTGAAAACGATATTGCAGCAAAAATGCGCGGGGCAGTATACAGGTTCGGTTTTTTATTTTTTAATTGGGCCGGAGGGCGGTTTCTCTTGTGAAGAGGCGTTGGCGGCGAAGCAGGCAGGCTGGCGTGCTATATCACTTGGCCATCGTATTTTGCGTACCGAAACGGCTTCGCTATTTTTTCTAAGCGCACTATCTTACGAAATAGAACTTGAATCAGACATCAGGAAGTGAAAGGAGCAGACGGAATGTCTAAATTGTTTCAGGGTATTATTCATCAAATGAAGGATGCTGTCGACAGAGTGATCGGAGTGATTGATGAGGGCGGAACGGTTGTTTCTTGCTCGGAGCTTGGCATCATTGGTGAGCAGAGACATGGAATTAGAGAAACACTCTCGTATTCTGCGGGTATGGTGGTTAGCGGCGGTTTTACTTATCGTGCAGTTGGCAGCAGCGTGAAGCCCGATTATGTTGTGTTTGTTGAAGGCGAGGACAAATACGCAGAAAAAATCTCCATGTTGATTTCGATTTCGCTTGTTCAGCTGAAAAGCCTGTATGATGAGAAATATGATAAGGCTTCTTTTATCAAAAATATTATTTTAGATAACATTATGCCCAGCGATATCTATTTAAAGAGCAAAGAGCTGCATTTTGATTCTGATGTTGTCAGAGTGGTTTATTTAATTCGTTTTTATGGAAAAGCAGAGGGCGTTCCCTTTGATATGATTCAAAATATTTTTCCAGATAAAAACAAAGACTTTGTTATCAGCGTAGGCGAGCAGGATATTGTTTTAGTCAAGGAACATCGGCCGAATGTTGATGCTAAGGTGATTGAAAAAACAGCTAAGCAGATTGACGATACGATCACCAGTGAGTTTTATACCAAGGTTTCGATCGGTATTGGTTCACCGGTTGATAATGTGAAAGATTTATCGAAATCGTATAAAGAGGCGCAGGTGGCCATTGAGGTTGGTAAGGTTTTTGATACAGAAAAGAGTATTATTAATTATGAGAACCTTGGTATTGGCCGGTTAATTTATCAGCTTCCCACTACCCTTTGCGAGATGTTTTTGCAAGAGGTTTTCCGCAAAGGCTCTTTTGAAAGTTTAGACCGTGAGACGCTGATGACGATTCAATGCTTCTTTGAAAACAATCTCAATGTTTCTGAAACGTCAAGAAAATTGTTTGTTCACAGAAATACGTTAGTGTATCGTTTGGAAAAAATAAGAAAGCTGACAGGGCTTGATTTACGCGAGTTTGAACATGCGATTACGTTCAAGGTAGCGCTGATGGTAAAAAAGTATCTGTCAAGCAAGATGTCAAGACTTTGAGGGTAAATAAAGAATGATCGAATTAAAAAATGTATCCAAGGTATATCCAAATGGTACAGTAGCCTTAGATAAAGTGAATTTGCGCATTCAGGATGGCGAATTTGTATTTGTTGTTGGTGCTTCGGGCGCAGGTAAGTCAACGCTTATGAAACTCTTGTTAAGAGAAGAAACACCGACCGAGGGCGATATATTTGTAGATGAATATGATTTGGGCAAAATGACCGATAAAAAAATTCCGTTTTATCGCAGACAGCTTGGCATGGTGTTTCAGGATTTCCGTCTGTTCCCGAATAAAACGGTTTTTGAAAATGTGGCATTTGCGATGCGCGTGGTAGGTGAGCCTACTAAAAATATCCGGCGGCGGGTACCGACTATTTTGAATACGGTTAATTTGCAGGAAAAAGTGAAATCATATCCCCGTGAATTGTCGGGCGGCGAGCAGCAGCGGGTAGCGCTGGCACGTGCGCTTGTCAATAATCCACGTATTATTATTGCCGATGAGCCAACGGGTAACATTGATCCCAAAATGTCACTGGAAATTATGAACTTGCTTGTAAAAATCCATAATTTTGGCAAAACTGTTATTGTGGTAACCCATGAAAAGGGGTTGGTGGACTATTTTAAACAGCGAGTGGTGACCATTCAGGATGGTCATTTAGTGGACGATAAAATAGGGGGGATGTTTAACAATGCGCAGATATAGTGCTACTTATTTTATCGGTCAAAGCTTGAAAGGACTGTGGAAAAACGGTGTCATGTCTTTTGCCAGCGTTTTAGTTTTGCTTTCCAGCTTGATTGTGATGGGCAGTTTCTCCTGCCTGGTCATTAATATTGATAAAAATATGGAAGAACTCGGTGTCCTCAACGAGATTGTTGTCTTTATTCATGAGGAGCGCACCGAGGATGAAATTACAACGATGTATCAGACCGTAGTGAATTTTGACGGTGTGAGCAAAGTTGAATATATATCCAAGGCGCAGGCTTTAGAAGAAGAGAAGGTCAAGTTAGAAGCGGCTGGATATCCGTACATATCTGAATCAATCAACGAGGAAAATAATCCATATCGAGCTTCATTTATTATCAGTTACGCCTCGGATGCTTCCATTGAAGATTTGCAATATAAAATCAGCAATGTGGAGGGCATTGAAAAGGTCATTTGTCGTTCAGATATTGCCCAAACACTGACCAGTGTTCGAAACGGAATCTCTTTTGTTCTTGTATGGTTTATGATCATCTTGTTTGTTATCAGTATGTTTGTCATTGTCAATACCATCAAGTTAGCTGTTTATGCCAGACGGCATGAAATAGAAGTCATGCGTTATGTGGGTGCGACAAAAAGTTTTATTACCATTCCATTTATTATAGAAGGTATGGTGATTGGCGCCGCCGCCAGTGTGATTGCCTATTTCGTGCAAAAAGCTATGTATTTATATATCTATAATATGATCGGAACTGATTACAGCATGATCACGGTAATTCCTTTCAAGAGTATATCTGTATTCTTGTTGCTCGGCTTTGTGGGCATCGGGATTATTACGGGTGTGGTTGGTAGTAGCATTTCGCTTCGTAAATACTTAAAGGCATAATGGGGGAGGCTATGAAAAAGATGCATATTTCACAGCGCGTTTTGCGTGTTATATCGATTGTGATGTGTTTAGTTTTCTGTGGTGTGCTTTTGCCGGTTGGCCCGTCAGATGCCGCCAGCACCCAGTCGGATATTAATGCTCTGCGAGCGAAGATTGACGCGATTCAAAAGGAAAAAGAAGATATTCAAAAGAAAATTGATAGTATCTCTGATTCGAAAAATAAAGCGCTTGATGAAAAAAACTCATATGAATCACAACTTGGTGTTTTGGAGCAGGAGATTGCATCAAGAGACGAGTTGATTACCCAGTACAGCAGCTTAATTGATGAAACGATTGCTGGTATTGAAGGCAAAGAAGAAGAAATTGATGCTAAGTTTGGTGAGTTTCTCGAAAGGCTGCGTATTAATTACGAGGACGGATTTGTCAATTATTTAGTGTTGGTTTTAGAATCGAACAGTTTTACTGAATATTTGATGAATACTGAGCGTACAGCTGATATCTTAGAATATGACCGCATGGTTATGAACAACATGGAAAAAGAAAAAAGCAGTCTTGGTGAACAGAAAAAGCAATTAGAAGAGGCAAAAGCTGCATTAGAAGAAGAAAAGAAGAAGTTAGACGAAAACAAGGCAGATTTAGATAAAAAGCGTAAGAACTTAGATAGTTACATTCAGCAGTTGGAAAACGATGAAGAAAAGCAAAAAGAACTGCAGTTAGCCGCCATTGAGGCTGATAAAGAATTAAACGATAAGTTAGAGAAAGCGCTGGCGGCATTGGCCGAAAAAAATGTGCCACAGCATCCGGTCAATAAAGGCGATATGATTTGGCCGTTGCCGACTGCCTATGGTACGATTACCGATAAATATGGTCCACGTACTTTGTTTGGCCAGTATGACTTTCATTTAGGGGTTGATATTCCAGCTCCAGCGGGAACGCCTGTGTATGCTTCGCAGGCCGGCGTTGTCGAATACGCTGAAAAACATTATAGCTATGGTAATTTTATTGTCATTAACCATGGCGGCGGTGTCACCACACTATATGCGCATAATTCGGCCCTCCATGTGAGTGTAGGCCAGACGGTGGCACAGGGCGATACGATTGCTTCGGTGGGTCGAACAGGTACGGCCACCGGAAATCACTGTCACTTTGAGGTGCGGGTGAACGGTAAAACACAAAATCCATTAGATTATGTAAATCAGCCGTGATGAAAACTGGCGTGAATGGCCGTATCGAACGGAAATGCAATTGATGCGCAGCTGTCCTCATAAAAGACATAATAAACGAACAAATTTAGATGCTGCAAAGCGGCGGAATGGAAATGAATATGAAAAAAAGAGTATCAATACCCATAACCATTATCATTGCGCTGGTTTGCACAGTCATCACTTTTCAAATAACCTATGTTTTCTGCTTAAGCCGGGGCATGATGACTGGGCCGCAGGAAACGGCGTATAATCAGGAAAAGTTAGCATTTGTCGATAATTTATATCAGAAGCATTTTATTGGACAAATGGATGAAGAAGCATTAACCGATATGTTAATCCGCGGCTATTTGGCCGGTGCTGGTGATAAATATGCCAGCTATTTAACAGCTGATGAATGCGATGCTTATATCAATAATCTGGAAGGGAACTTGGTCGGTGTGGGCGTGACCGTCGTTTATAACGCCGATTATGATCTCATTGAGATAATTAGCGTTATGCCAGATACGCCTGCTGAAAAAGCAGGTTTGCTGCCAGGCGATTTGATCTATGCGATCGATGGAGAATCAGCAGCAGAACTTGGTTATTATGGTACCGTTGCGGCGGTGCGGGGGGATGTAGGCAGTGAAGTGACTCTCACTGTGCTTCGCGGCGAGCATTATGAAACCACCCAAGATTTTTCGATGACCAGAGCACAAATTACCGAAATTACAGTAAGCGCGCGTATGTATGCAGAGAGCGATATTGGCATTGTTCGCATTAATGAGTTTAACACGGCCACTGTCGAGCAGTTTGATCAGGCGATTGATTCTTTGCTGTCTGCCGGGGCAAAAAAACTTATATTTGATTTGCGTTATAATCCGGGTGGGGAACTTGGCAGTATAACGGCTATTTTAGATAAAATTTTGCCGGAAGGCGATATTATTAAAGTAACTGATAAAGAGGGCAACCAATCAACGATAGCAGTTTCAGATGCAGAGGAGATTGATTTGCCTATGGCGGTGTTGATTAACGGCAGTTCGGCTTCGGCCGCGGAACTTTTTGCCGCTTCCATTCGTGACTACGAAAAAGGACCGTTGATTGGTGAGACCACGTTTGGCAAAGGAACGATGCAAACATTGATGCCATTGCCGGATGGATCGGCGATTAGCATTTCTTATCGGATGTTCACCTCGGCGGCCGGCGTGAATTACGAAGGTGTTGGCATTGAACCGGATATAGCTGTGCCTTTGGACGAGGCTTTGCAAAAGAAAAACTTTTATAAAATTACAGATCAAGAGGATAATCAGCTTCAAGCGGCGATTCAATATTTGCAGGATCAATAACAAGTTTGTGGGCATGTGCATTTGAAGCAAAGATAGACCTAAATCTGCAGAAGGGAATAGACATAGACAAATGAGCAAAGAGATAATTGTTACCGAAGAAGGACTCAAAAATTTACAAGAGGAGCTTCATTATTTGAAAACCGTCAAACGCAAAGAGGTGGTTGAATCCATTCGGGTTGCGCTTGGCTTTGGCGATCTTTCTGAAAACAGCGAGTATGACGAAGCGAAAAACGAACAGGCAAAAACCGAGGCGCGCATTCAGGAGCTCGAAGAAACACTGAAAAATGTGAAACTGATTTCAGATTCAGATTTGCACACAGAGAGCGTCAATGTGGGCAATAAGGTGAAAGTGTTTAACGAAAAATATGAAGAAGAAGTTGAGTATACCATTGTGGGCTCTACCGAAGCAAATGCACTGAAGAACTATATTTCGGATCAAAGCCCGATTGGCAGAGCGTTGATGGGTGCGAAAACAGGTCAAACAGTCGAGGTGCAAACACCTAAAGACATTATGAAGATTAAAATTTTAGACATAACAAAATAGGAAAAAGGACACATGAAAGAAGAAAGAATGAACGAACAAACCGAGCAAGCGCCTGTAACCGAGCAAGAATTATCTGAAATTCTAAAAATCCGTCGGGAAAAACTGGCGGCTTATGTGGCAGAAGGGAATAGCCCTTATTTGCAGACCAAGTATGATAGAGACGCTTATTCGGTGGACATTAAAGCTAATTATGAGGCTTATGAAGGAAAGACAGTACGCATTGCCGGCAGACTGCTGAGCCGCAGAATCATGGGCAAAGCTTCGTTTACGGGTGTACAAGACGGAAAAGGCCAAATTCAGGTATATGTTCGCCGAGATGATGTGGGCGAAACAGAGTATGCCGATTTCAAAAAATGGGATATAGGTGATATTGCCGGATTCGAAGGCTATGTTTTTAAAACCAAAACAGAAGAAATTTCGATTCATGCAACCAAAATTGTGCTGTTGTCTAAAAGCCTGCGTCCGCTACCCGAGAAATTTCATGGCTTAAAAGATCAAGATACTCGTTACCGCCAGCGTTATGTCGATTTAATTGTGAACCCAGCGGTAAAAGATACCTTTGTGAAGCGCTCGCAGATTATTAAAGAGATTCGGAAATTTTTAGATGAAGAGGGTTTTTTAGAAGTTGAAACCCCCATCCTGCATACCATCGCAGGCGGTGCAGCGGCCCGTCCTTTTATTACCCATCATAACACGCTTGATATGGAGATGTATTTGCGCATCGCTTTAGAGCTGCATCTCAAGCGCTTAGTGGTCGGTGGTATTGATAAAGTCTATGAACTTGGCAGAACCTTTCGTAATGAAGGAATGGATCCAAGACATAATCCCGAGTTTACGATGTTGGAGCTATATCAGGCCTATACCGATTACCATGGCATGATGGACATTACCGAACGACTCATTCGTACAGTGGCTAAGAACGTATTGGGCGATACCAAGGTGAACTATTGTGGCACCGAGCTTGATTTTGGCAAGCCTTTTACCCGTATTTCCATGTTGGATGCTGTCAAAGAATACGCGGGCGTTGACTTTAATGAATTAACGCTGGAACAGGCAAAGGAAGAGGCGAAAAAGCGGGGCATCGAATTTGAAAATCACCATACCAAAGGCGATTTGCTGAACCTATTCTTTGAAGAATATGTCGAGGATAAGCTCATACAGCCTACTTTCCTGACCGGTCATCCGGTTGAAATTTCACCTCTTTCTAAACGTATGAAAGAGACGCCCGAATATACCGAGCGCTTTGAGTTATTCATTGTTGGGCGTGAACATGCCAATGCCTTTTCAGAGTTGAACGATCCGATTGACCAGCGGGAGCGTTTTGAAAATCAGGCAAGGTTAAAGGCGCTTGGCGATGAGGAAGCCAACGACGTTGACAATGATTTTTTGTGCGCGTTGGAATATGGCTTGCCGCCTACCGGTGGACTTGGCATTGGCGTGGATCGCCTTGTTATGCTGCTAACTAATGAAGCCAGCATACGCGATGTTATGCTTTTCCCGACCATGAAGCCGATTGAATAGAGGAATATAATAAATTTCTTGTTTTATAGGTTTGACACTTATATATTTTGCAAACTTCAGTGTGTTTTTCTTATTTTATGCGCAATATAATCCACAATAAAAACAAGAGGAGTTATTAAATTATGGGAAGTATCTATAGAGGTCATGGCCTTGGACGCGAGCAGGTTGGTGAGTATGATGATTCACCAGCAGGTGCGGCAGCCTTTTTGCTGTTCAATGCTGTTGGTGACACAACCACATCAAAAAATGGTGATTCTGATTCAAGTTTTTTAGAAGTAATTTTTTCTTTATTAGTATATTTAGTAGCACGTATTATATGGCCCGTTATATCATTTTTGTTTGTATATTGGACAATTCCTATGACATCCAGTTTGACTTGGCTGATATGGCCTATGGGTTTCAGTGGTATGGTATCACCGCTTCTAATGATTCCCATTGCAATCTTAATGGTAATTTGTCATATTTCCTTTTACCCGTATTGGATCAAGCTAATTATATTTAAAGTCCATAAACAGATAACAACAAAAATCATGTTGAAAATGTATTGGAAATACTTTTTAAAAGGTCCGTTTGCCTATAAAGATATGAAAGTTTTGCAAGATAGCATGATACAGGGTTGATGTTGTATCCATTGTGACCAAAGTATAAAAAAGTAAAAAAGCTTCTTTTCAAATCTCTGCTTGACAAATATTTTATTTTCTTTTATAATAAGAAATAGAACAAAGACGTTCGCATAAAAAATCATAAGATTTTTTATGCGGCGTCTTTTTTGCTTTATTGGTTTGAATATGGTAAAAAGGAGATAAGGAATTATGTTGATGAAAGAAGGGCAGGTCAGAATTCCATCCGGCTGTGCCATTTCGGGTGTATTTTCTCGAGAGGGCAACCGTGTACCAGGCGATTTAATCGTTCGGTCAATGAGCACGATGCATGAGCGATCAAATGGTTTAGGGGGTGGATTTGCCGGATATGGCATTTACCCTGAATATAAGGATCTTTATGCATTCCACATTTTTTATGACAGTACCGATGCTAAACAAGAATGTGAGAAATTTCTTGACCATCATTTTGAGGTGGTCAATTTATCAAAAATTCCAACTCGAAAAACACCGAAAATTACAAACGCACCTTTGATTTGGCGTTATTTTGTGACGCCGATCCATAATAAATTAAGGGATAGTCAATTAGATGAAAAGGAATTTGTCGCGCGCTGCGTGGTCAAAATTAATCATGAATTTAAAGGAACTTATGTCTTTTCCAGCGGGAAAAACATGGGCGTGTTTAAAGCGGTAGGATATCCGGAGGACGTAGGTGAATTTTATCGGTTAGAGGAATATGCCGGTTATTCTTGGACAGCGCATGGCCGTTATCCAACCAACACGCCGGGCTGGTGGGGCGGCGCTCACCCCTTTGCTATGCTTGATTATTCGATCGTGCATAACGGCGAAATTTCTTCTTATGACGCGAATCGGCGCTTTATCGAAATGTTTGACTATCATTGTGATTTACTGACTGATACCGAAGTCATCACCTATATTTTTGATTATTTACTTCGTCGGCAAGGCTTTACACTGTATGAGGCTGCCAAAGTAGTGGCGGCGCCTTTCTGGAGCACGATTGGCCGCATGGAAGACAAAGAGAAAGAAAAATTTACCTATTTGCGCAATGCTTTTCCTGACGTGTTGATTACTGGTCCGTTTTCCATTATTCTTGGGTTTGAAGGTGGTTTGATGGCGTTAAATGATAGACTCAAGCTGCGCTCCATGGTTGTGGGTGAAAAGGGCGAAATGGTGTATATGGCCAGCGAAGAATGTGCTATTCGCATCATGGAACCAAATGTGGATAAAATCTGGTATCCGCGTGGCGGTGAACCGGTTGTCGTTCGATTAAATGAGGAGGAAGACCATGTCGATCAATTACATATATCCTGAGTTTGAAATTATCAGAGACGCGGCTCGCTGCACCCAATGTCGTATTTGTGAGAAGCAATGCGCAAACGGGGTGCACGTATATGATGATAAAACCAATCGCATAATAGCGGATGAATCAAAGTGCGTCAATTGTCATCGATGTGTGGCTCTTTGCCCGACAAGGGCTTTGAAAGTGGTGAAAACAGAGCATACTTTTCGGCCGAACGCCAATTGGTCTGGTCAGACGATTGAAGAGGTGTACCGCCAGGCAGAAACAGGCGGCGTTTTGCTTTCCTCCATGGGGAATCCAACCTCGCTGCCTGTTTATTGGGATCGTATATTGATTAATGCATCGCAGGTGACGAATCCACCCATTGATCCCTTGCGGGAGCCAATGGAGACAAAAGTGTTTTTAGGGCCTAAGCCAAGCCGCATTGAGCGAAATGCTGAGGGGGGACTGATTAACAATCTCAAGCCGCAAATGACCCTCAAGGTGCCGATTTTATTTTCAGCTATGTCGTATGGTTCTATCAGCTACAACGCGCATGCTGCTTTGGCTAAAGCAGCCGAGTGTTTGGGCACCTTTTATAATACTGGGGAAGGGGGACTTCACGAGGATTTTTATCGATATGGTCCTCATACCATTGTGCAGGTGGCTTCCGGACGTTTTGGGGTGCACCCCGATTATTTAGGAGCAGGCGGTGCTATTGAAATCAAAATGGGTCAGGGAGCAAAACCGGGTATCGGCGGTCATTTGCCAGGCGCTAAAATTAATGCGGACGTTTCAAAAACGCGTATGATTCCAGAGGGCACCGATGCGATTTCACCAGCGCCGCATCATGATATTTATTCGATAGAAGATCTACGTCAGCTGGTTTATTCGGTCAAAGAGGCAACCCGCTATCAAAAACCGGTGATTGTGAAGGTTGCAGCTGTGCATAATATTGCCGCTGTTGCCTCTGGCATTGCCAGAAGCGGTGCCGATATCATTGCCATCGATGGTTTTCGTGGCGGCACCGGCGCAGCGCCGACGCGCGTGCGTGACAATGTGGGTATACCGATTGAATTGGCGCTTGCCGCAGTGGATCAGAGACTGCGTGATGAGGGAATACGCGGTAATGTATCGCTTATTGCCGGCGGATCAATTCGCAATGCGGCAGATGTAGTTAAGGCTGTTGCGCTGGGTGCGGACGCTGTTTATGTTGGTACGGCGGCCCTGTTGGCGCTTGGCTGTCATCTGTGTCGTTCTTGCCAGACTGGCAAATGCAATTGGGGCATAGCAACACAGCAGCCGGAATTGGTAAAACGACTTGATTCGGATGAGGGCGCGGCGCGTTTAGTAAATCTTGTTTCGGCTTGGAATCATGAGATACAAGAACTAATGGGCGGTATGGGCATCAATTCGATTGAGGCTTTGCGCGGGAACCGTTTAATGCTTCGCGGGGTTGGATTAACCGAAAAAGAACTCGAGATATTAGGCATTAAACATGCGGGTGAATAAAGCGATAGGGTACGAATGTAAAAGGAGAAATTCAGATATGACGATTGATGCAGGTCTCTATGATTTTCAGGGACTTAATGAGAAAATCAGAGCCGAAAAAGGTGATGTAACGATTGAACGCTGTCTTGGCCATCGATTTATTGGCGCGGGTGAATCAGAACGAACCATCACACTTCACGGTACGCCGGGCAATGCGCTTGGTTGTTATCTAAACGGGGCGACGATTGTTGTAGAAGCCAATGCGCAGGATCAGGTGGGCGATACGATGAATGATGGCAAAATTATTATTCATGGTGATGCTGGTGATGCCGTAGGCTATGCCATGAGAGGCGGTGAAATTTATGTGGAGGGCAGCGCGGGTTATCGTGCAGGCATTCATATGAAAGCATATAAAGACAAAAAGCCGGTTGTTGTCATTGGCTCGAAAGCGGGCAGTTTTTTAGGGGAATATCAAGCTGGCGGTATAATTCTTGTGTTAGGTATTGGATGCGCAGATGATGAGGTATATGGCCGTTTTTGTGGTACTGGTATGCATGGCGGGAAAATTTTTGTGCGTGCAAAAGAACTTTGCCGGGTCTTGCCTGAGCAAGTCCACGCAGAAGAGGCTGATGAGACGGCTTTAGCCGAAATCAAACCATATCTTGAAGCATATAGTCAGTATTTTGATAAATCCCTTCCAGATGATGGTAAGAAGTTTTTTGTGTTTACTCCCAATTCCAAGAATCCATATAAAAAGATGTATGCAATGAATTAAAAAATAAAAAAACAGCTTGGTTTAATACCAAGCTGTTTTTATCTTACAATCAATTAGTGAATTACGCAGGTTTCTGTATTTTTGTCAAAAATGTGCACACGGCTTGTGTCAATAGCCATCCGAACTACATCACCGCTTTGAGTGGTAGAACGTGCAGAAACTTTTGCAACCAGATTCGTGATGTTATCTTCTTCCTCTGTGCCGCAAGTGAGATACAGATAAATTTCAGCACCCATAAGTTCGGTTACATCAACGCTTGCTTCAATGATGGAATCAGGCATTGCATCAAGATATCTTTGTTCGTCGTGCAAGCACTCAGGGCGAATACCCGCTACAACTTCCTTGCCAATGTAATCTTTTAATTCAGGCGCTTTTGCTTTTTCGGCCGGTAATTTTACAGAGTTACCTGAGAATTCCAGATAAACGTCATCACCCTTTTTAACTAATGTTGAGTTGATGAAGTTCATTTGCGGTGTACCAATAAAGCCGGCAACGAACATGTTAACTGGTTTATCGTAAAGATTTTGAGGAGAATCAACCTGTTGAATTAAACCGTCTTTCATAACCACAATACGAGTAGCCATGGTCATAGCCTCTACCTGGTCATGGGTTACATAGATGAAGGTTGTACCTAATCTCTTATGTATTTTTGTCAGCTCAGTTCTCATGGTTGCACGAAGTTTTGCATCCAAGTTAGAAAGCGGTTCGTCCAAAAGGAATACTTTCGGTTCACGAACGATTGCACGTCCTAACGCAACTCTCTGTTTTTGTCCACCGGATAATGCTTTTGGTCTTCTGTCAAGCAGGTGAGTGATACCCAAGATTCTGGCGGCTTCTTCAACGCGGCGTTTAATTTGCTCTTTTGGAACTTTCCGCAATTTCAAACCAAATGCCATGTTGTCAAACACAGTCATATGAGGGTACAAAGCATAGTTCTGAAACACCATGGCGATGTCTCTGTCTTTTGGTGCAACATCGTTAATAAGATTGTCACCAATGAAAAGTTCACCCTCTGTGATTTCTTCAAGACCGGCAATCATACGAAGTGTTGTTGATTTACCGCAGCCCGAAGGACCAACAAAGATGATAAACTCTTTATCCTTAACCTCCAAGCAAAAATCAGATACAGCGGTTACGCCGCCTGGGTATTTTTTATAAATGTGTTTGAATGATAAACTTGCCATTACTGTGATTTCCTCCTTTGACGTATCTACGTCAAATCCAAATTTATTTTCTGCTTTATTATAACAGACGCAGAGGATAAATAATAGGGTTCATTTCTCCAAAAATCGTCAAACGGTTTTATCTACATTGCACAAAAAAAAGCGAAAAAAAGAGGTTAGTACCCAAAAACACGAGAATAAAAGAGCGCGAAAAAGTGACAATTTCTTAAAATCAATCAATGTTTTCAAATTAAGCAAACTACATTAAAGTTCTGTTAATAAATAGTTTTGCTATTATTTTATTCTTCAAATTCAATCTTAGAACCGATCTCATGTTTGAGGGATTCATTTGTGATGCCGCTATTTTTTGTGAATGTGGCTTCTTCTTCTGACGAAAGCGGCCGCCAGGCGCCTCTTGGCAAAGAAGGATCTAACGCAATACCCGCAAAAGAAATGCGCTCTAATAAGAGAATTTGATTATCGATTGTTTCAAACATTCGTTTGATTTGATGATATTTACCTTCTGTTAGGGTAATTATTCCCTTTGTTGGTTGCTCTATCTTTATTTTACAAGGTTTTGTTTTGTAGCCGTCGGATAAAAAAACACCTTGTTCTAATTGTTCGCAGGCATGCGGGGTTAAGGGCCTAAGACAGTGAAACATATATTCTTTTTCGGCGTGTTTTTTGGGTGAGAGTTGGTTATGCGCCGAAGCGCCGTCATTCGTAAGAATCACAAGTCCCAGTGTGTCTTTGTCTAAGCGGCCGCAGGGAAAAAGGTGAATTTTTTGCAATGTTTCAGGCAAAAGATCAATGACCGTTTTTTGATCAGGGTCATTTGTGGCACTTACCACGCCGGAGGGTTTGTTGAGCATAATATAGGTATACTTTTGATAAGAAATAATATCACCATTATATGTAATTTCATCGCGTTCAGGATCAATGTGTGTGTCGCTTCGTTTTACAATCATACCATTGACGCATAGCTTACCCGCTTTGGCGGCGGCGCTTGCTTGTTTTCTCGTGAGAGTGCCCGTATGGGTTAAGAATTTGTCAAGCCTCATTTTTCCTTCCTTTTATGCTCGCGAAGTTCTTTAAAAAATTGCTGCAATAGCAAAAGACTTTCTTCGGCGCATACTCCGCCGAGGACTTCTGGTTTATGGTTAAAGGGATGTTTGGTTACATCAATGACACTGCCGAACGCGCCAAATTTTTGATCTGGAACGCCAAACACCACTTTTTTTATTCTTGCATTAATAATAGCGCCGGCGCACATGACGCAAGGCTCCATAGTGACATATAGATCACACATAGGCAGCCGCCATCCGCCAAGCAGTTCGCAGGCTTGATAGATAGCGGAGGTTTCCGCATGAAGCAGCGCATTTTTTTGGGTTTCACGCTGATTGTAGGCGCCGCATAAAAAATCGTCGCCAATGGCAATGACAGCGCCTACAGGTACTTCTCCTTCACTATAGGCTAAACGTGCATAAGCAAGCGCTTTTTCCATAAAATATTTTTCTTTTTCATTCATTTTAATACACATAAAGGAACACAATAATATAATAGGCCACAGCACAAGGCGCGAATAAGCACTGGACAAGACTGAGATGATTACGGTCGTAAGAAATAGGGCTCACCTTGTTTTCTTTAATTTGTTCATCAATTTTAGAACAGCTGAAAATACCCGCTACAAATAAAATGGCAATGATGACTTCAAATACGGCGGAATATTGTATATACAGAGTGGTGGAATAAATAAAGCAGTCGATAAAATAGATGGTATTGGCAACTAAACTGATAAAAATGCCCATCCAAAGCGAATCTGTATGGGATACAAAGTAGCCAGACAAAAGTCCGATAACAATATAAAATAGAAACAAAGAAAGAGAGTTTGCAAATAAACTGCCTGTAACGGCCGCTGCAAAGATGGCAAACGTGCGGCTCCAAGGCATTAATTCATTGAGAACTACACCACGAAAAAATGGTTCGCCAACTAATGAAGGCAATAATACATATAGAATAAAAAAGAAAATGATGTTCGTGGTGTTGCCGTCTGTGGCGATTGATATGCGAACAGGCGGTATAAACTTAATGAAATAGGCGGCCTCTTCTAATGCTAATATGGTAAACAGAGCGACAGCTGCGCAAAAAAGTATACTGAAAAAAGGATAGAGGGGTAATTCAGGTTTTAAACGAATGTAGGTTTTTGCGCTTTTATGACGAATTTGCAGAAAAAAGAGGGTAGGCAACACATAAGCAAGAATGAAAATCATGATAATAAGGAGATTCGACACAATCGGAAAAAAAGAACTTTGGCCGGAAATGCCTAAGTAAGTAATCATTTTTTTCACCGCGATGCTTATCACTGTTATATTTTTAATAATACATAATTGTATGGCAAGGGTAACCGCCAGTAAATTGACACCATGTGTTGCTTTTTGATCATACATGGTCTTTTCCTTTCTTCGTTTATCTTCTGGCGCTGCATGCAGCGCAGCGGTTATGGTATTGTAACATGCTTTTGGTCAAGCGGTAAGGCGATTTGTTGAACGCAAATCGGTACAATCAGTATATCATATTCGATAGGCAAAGTAAAGAATCGGCCATGAATAAACCGCCGTTGGCAAAGCAAATTGCGAACGGCGGTTTTGTTTATATTTCTTTTTCCTTTTGCGCGTTACTGATAATTTTTTGTGCGTCTGCGGCCGGCACTTCTTCATATCTTGCAAATTGAAGCGAGTAGCTGCCGCGGCCTTGGGTCATTGCTCGCAGGTCAATGGTATAATCAGTCATTTCGGCTTGTGGTACCTCAGCCTCTATGATGGTATATCCTTTTTTATTTGGTTCGGGATTCATCCCCAATACACGCCCGCGCCGTTTTGGCATATCGCCCATTACATCCCCGACCATCGTTTCAGGCACTGAAACCTGTAATTCACAGATCGGCTCTAAAATGATAGGGTTTGCTTTGGGCAAGCCCTCTTTATAGGCAAGGTGGGCAGCCATTTTAAATGAAATTTCGTTAGAATCAACCGGATGATACGAACCATCATATAAATCAGCGGCCAGCCCTACTACGGGGAACCCGGCTAAAACGCCTTTTTGCATGGATTCAAGCAGGCCCTTTTCGACGGCAGGGTAATAGCCCTTGGGAACGCTGCCGCCCACTACGCTTTGGGTGAAGGTAAGTCCGTCTGTTTCGCCTGGTGAAAAGGTGATCTTAACATGGCCATACTGCCCAGAACCGCCAGATTGCTTTTTGTGCTTGCCGTCGGCCTGTACTCTTTTTTTGATGGTTTCCCGATAAGCGGTTTTCGGAACGGCAAGGTCTATACCAACGCCGCTTTTGGTTTTCATTTTCGACATGGCTACATCAAGGTGCATATCTCCAAGCCCGGTGATGATTTGTTGTTTTGTTTCTGCATGATTCTCATAACGCAGAGTATAATCTTCTTCAATCAATCGTTTCATCGCCTGCGAGATTTTGTCTTCATCTCCCTTGGATTTGGGGAGTACGGCGCGTGCGTAGTAGGGAGTGGGAAATTTGATCTTTTGATAGGTTAATTTTCCGCTGACTGAAAGGGTGTCGTTGGTGGCGGCGCCGAGTTTCGCGATGACGCCGATATCCCCGCAGCTTAGCGAATCAACCTCTGTTTGTTTTTTGCCGCAGATGGTATAAATGTGCGCTAATTTTTCGGTTTTTTCATTGGTGCTGTTTTTCAGTATCGCATCGGCTTTTAGTTCGCCGTTCATCACTTTAAAATAAGAAAGTTTGCCATATTGATCCGACTGTGTTTTGAAGATGAAAACGGCCGTCTCGTTACTTTCTTTGTCAATGACGATTGGCTCCCCATCTTCAGCTGTTTCGGTTTTCTTAGCGGTATGTCTGGGAAAAGAGTCGGCAATAACATTGAGAAGCTCTTCCACAGCCCACATTTTGGTGGAGGCCCCGCAGATACAGGGGGCGATATCGCCGGAAATAATGCCTTCATGAATGGCCTCTACCGCCTCGTCATAGCCAATTTCTTCGCCGTTAAAATACTTTTCCATGAGCTCATCGCTTGTTTGAGCAATGGCTTCTAAAAGCATGTCGCGGTATTCGGCCGCCGTGGTTTTAAATTCTTCTGGAATAGCGCCCTCTACATGTGCGCCGCTTTTATCATAAATGTGCGTTACGTTGTTGATAAGGTTGAGAAAACCAGTTACATTTCCGTTTTCAACCATAGGAATCAGCAGCGGGCAAATGGAAACGCCGAACTGCTCTTTAAGTTGTTTAAAGATTTTTCCGAATCGCGCTTCGGGATCATCAAATTTATTGATAAAAAATGCCTTGGGAATGCCGGCGTCGCTTGCTTTTTGCCAAGCAAGCTCGGTGCCTACCTCCACACCAGCCTTGCCATCTACAACGATAATGGCCGAATCAGCGACGCGCAGGGCTTCGGCGGCTTCTCCAGAGAAATCGAGATAGCCTGGTGTATCCAAAAAGTTGGCTTTAACCCCTTTCCATTCGACCGGTGCTATCGAAAGAGAGAGGGTAAAACCTCTTTTGATTTCTTCCGGGTCGTAATCACATACGGTGTTACCATCGGTGACGCTGCCTAAACGATCAGTTTTTTTGGAAAGGTAGAGCATGGCTTCGACAAGAGAGGTTTTTCCGCTGCCGCCGTGGCCAAGCAATGCGATATTTCGTATCTGTTTTGTCTCGTAATGTGCCATTCGATTATCTCCTTTTATCAGCTTCTTTATGTTTATTATAGAGGAACAAAACCGGATATGCAAGGTATTTTATAATCTTTTTGACCATAAGATGGAGAAATTTAGCGTCAAAATATGTGCAAATATCACAAAAAACAGTGTGTATTTTCTGAAATTGACAAATCATGCGCTGTGATTAAAATAGATAGAAAAAACAAGTGCGCTTTATACGCACTTGTCGGAAAATCTGGAGTGAATTCATTTATGGTTCTGAAAATTTACCCTGCCAGGAATCGCGTTTGACTAACTCTTTGTCGATTTCATTCATCACGACAAATTTTTTTAAGCTCCATAGAGGGGCAATTAAATCTTCTTTGAGACCATCGCCGGTAATGCGGCCGATCACCGTGTCGGCCGGCAGAATTTCTAACTGCTCACAGACAATCTTGACATATTCATTAAGTTCCAGTGTGTTAAATACGCCTTTTTCATATTCTTCAGCTAAGCGAGTACCCCGCAGGACATGCAGTAAGTGAATTTTTAGGAAATCTGGCTTCAATGAGGCGACCGCTTTGGCACTTTGCAGCATCATGTCGGCATTTTCACCGGGCAGGCCATTAATTAGATGAATACAGCGCGGTATGCCTTCTAATTTGTGATAACCCTCTAAAAATTTTTGATACGTGTGTCCTCTGTTGACGCGGTGTGCTGTGGCATCATGAATGGTTTGCAGACCAAGCTCTATGGTTAAAAAGGTTTGGTGATTCAGTGTATGCAGATAGCGGACAATATCGTCCGGCAGGCAATCGGCTCTGGTCGCAATCGCAAGACCGACTACGTCCTCTTGAGCCAGCGCTGTTTCATAAAGCTTTTGCAGCTTAGCAAGCGGAGCATAAGTGTTGGTAAAGGCTTGAAAATAAGCGATATATTTTGCCTGCGGCCATTTGCGGTGCAGTTTTTCTTTACATGTCGCAAATTGTTCCTCGATAGAGGCAAGCGGGCCTGCCGTACAGTCGCCGCTGCCTTTTGCCGAGCAAAAAGAGCAGCCGCCTGTGCCTTTGCTGCCGTCTCGATTCGGGCAGGTGAGGCCGGCGTCCAAAGGAATTTTGAAACATTTCTGGCCGAATTTTTCTTTGAGAAACCAATCAAATGTGTAATATCGTTTGTTGGCGAAAGAATGGGGAAAGGGATTCTTTTGTTGCATACTTTTGTCTACCTTAACTAAATTTATGCTGTAAAATTGATTATATATTAACCCGTCTGTTTTGTCAATTTGGCTTGACACTGCCCCTAAAGAATAGTATAATAGTTTGGTATTGTGTTTAAATGAAATGGAGCTATAATTAAGGATGTTCAAGGAATTGGATGGTATGGCAACGAAATTTGTATTTGTAACAGGCGGCGTGGTCAGCGGCCTTGGCAAAGGAATTACAGCGGCGTCACTTGGTCGGTTGTTAAAGGCCAGAGGCAAAAAGGTTATTTTGCAGAAAATGGATCCGTATATTAATGTGGATCCGGGCACAATGAGCCCCTATCAGCATGGGGAGGTTTTCGTGACCGATGATGGAGCAGAAACAGACTTAGACATAGGCCATTATGAACGGTTTACCAACGAAAATATGTCAGCTTATTCCAACATCACCACTGGTAAGGTGTATTGGAGCGTGCTGAACAAAGAACGGCAAGGGGATTATTTGGGCACAACTGTGCAGGTGATTCCCCATATTACCAATGAGATTAAGAATCGGGTTTATACACTGGCCAAAGATCATGCGTGCGATGTGCTGATTACTGAGATCGGCGGTACGGTAGGCGATATTGAATCGCAGCCGTTCTTAGAGTCGTGCAGACAGATTCAAGCAGAGGTGGGGCGTGAAAATTGTCTCTTTATTCATGTGACTTTGCTGCCGTTTATCAGCGGCAGTGACGAACTAAAAAGCAAGCCTACCCAGCACTCGGTGAAAGAACTGCGTGCGGTCGGCATCCAGCCGGATATTTTAGTATGCCGCACCGAGATGGATATTCCCGATGATATTAAAGGCAAGTTATCCTTATTCTGTAATGTTGCGTCTGACTGCGTAATTCAGAATAGCACAGCAGAGACCTTGTATGAAGTACCCCTTCTCCTTGAAAAAGAAGGATTAGGCCATGTTGTTTGCCGTCACTTTGGCTTTAATGACACGCCGGATCTTTCCAATTGGGAGGCATTGATTCAAACCATTAAGGGCGTAGATCGAAAAGTGCGTATCGCTATTGTCGGCAAATATGTCGAACTGCATGACGCGTATCTGTCGGTTGCAGAAGCACTGCGCCATGCTGGTTATGTGTCAAAGGCTGAGGTAGAAATTGGTTGGGTGCAGTCGGAGGATATTACCGATGCGAACGCTGCCTCGCTTTTGGGAGAATATGATGGTATTTTAGTGCCCGGTGGTTTTGGTGACCGTGGTATTGAAGGCAAAATTTCAGCGATTCGTTATGCCAGAGAGAATGATGTCCCCTATTTCGGCATTTGCTTGGGTATGCAGCTTGCGGTGATTGAGTTTGCCAGAAACGTATGTGAATTAACAGGTGCTTTCTCGACAGAATTTGATGCGCAAACGTCGTATCCCGTCATTGACATTATGGCAGAACAAAAGGAAGTGGATAAGTTGGGCGGAACCATGCGCCTTGGCTCTTATCCTTGTCAGTTAAAAGAGGGAACAAAAGCATATGCAGCTTATGGCGTCAGCGATATTAACGAGAGACACCGCCATCGTTTTGAGGTCAATAATGAATATAGACAGTGTTTGGAAAATAACGGAATGACTATATCCGGTCTTTCGCCTAATCAAATGCTGTGTGAAATTGTAGAACTTTCTGATAAAAAATGGTTTGTGGGCTGCCAGTTCCATCCGGAATTTAAGAGCCGTCCGAATAAGGTGCATCCTTTGTTCCGTGATTTTGTAGCGGCTGCCTTGGAAAAGAAGGATTCTCATCAGTAAACAAAAATAGATAAAAAAGAAGCTCCTGCTTGGCAGAAGCTTCTTTTTTTATGTGGAAATAAACTGTTTGTGTATCATAATCTTATAAAATGAAAGGGACAAAACCGTAGCAATTACCCAGCCGATTGGCCAAGCCATCCAGATTCCGGCAGAGCCTACAGGCGTAGCGGATAAAACCGCAGCGAAAAGAACACGAAGTGTGAGGTCGGCAAACGTGCTGATCACAAATTGTTTCATGAAACCGATGCCCCGCAAAACACCGTCGGCCATTAATTTAGCTGAAATGATGAAATAAAAGGGCGATACAATTTGCAAAAAGAGTGTACCTGTCTTTATCGCTTCTCCCACAGGGCTGTCTAAGAATAGATAGACGAGATATCGTCCTGCGAAAAAATAAAGTAAAACAAGCGGAACGCAGACGATCCATACGAGGCGCAGACCCGCTTTAAAACCGGCGTGGATTCGGTCAAATTTATGAGCCCCCATGTTTTGCGCGGTAAAATTGGAAATACCGTTGCCGAGCGTAGTAATGGAGGTGAGTACCATGCTGTTAAGCTTGATTGCAGCTGAAGAACCAGCAATGACCGCTGGTCCAAAACCGTTGATAATGCTTTGAATGATAATATTGCCTACAGACACAAAGCTTTGCTGTAAAATACTGGGAACAGCAACAATGGCGATTCGCCTTAACATATGCCACGAAAATTTGTTGATTTTACCTTCTGTTTCAATTTTTTTCAATCTGGCAAAGATAAAGAACATAGCTAAAATACAGCTAATACCTTGGCAGATCAAGGTGGCCCAAGCAACACCGGCTACCCCCATCTTAAAAACAGCGACAAATAAGATATCTACGGCAATATTGGCCACCGAAGAGCAGGCAAGAAACAGAAAAGGCGTTTTAGAATCACCCAGTGCCGAAAAAATACCAGTGGCCGCATTATAATAAAACACAAATGGCAATCCAAGCAAATAGATATCTAAATAGAGTTTCGAGTCTGCTAAAAGTATGTCAGGTGTGTTGATCAGCATTAAAAGCTGTTCGCAAAACAGGGCGCCAAACAGCATGAGCGTGATGCAGAGTACGCCGCTGGCAATCAGCGCCGTATAGACAGCAGTTTTTAATTCTTTGTATTGCTTGGCGCCGAAGAGTTGAGAAACAATGATCGAACAACCAATGTTACCGCCAAAAGCAATGGCAATAAAAATTAATGTAATTTCATAGCTGTTGCCTACCGATGCTAACGCATTATTGCCTATAAACTTGCCGGCTACAAAACTGTCAGCCATATTATAAAGTTGCTGAAAGATAATACTGCCGAAAAGGGGCAGGCAAAAGCGCCATAATACCGTACTTGGTTTGCCGGTAGTTAGATCTTTGTTCATTTTCTTTGTCTTTCTTTTATTTTGATTGTATGTATTTGTCGATTGCCTCCGCAGCGTTTTTGCCTGCGCCCATTGCTAAAATCACAGTGGCCGCTCCCGTTACAGCATCGCCGCCGGCAAAAATGCCAGCGCGTGAGGTTTGACCTGTGATGGGTTCGGCAACGATACCGCCCCATTTCTCGGTTTGCAGTCCATCGGTGGTTGATTTAATGAGCGGATTGGGCGAGGTACCAATGGCCATAATGACGCAATCACAGTCCAGCGTAAAAGCAGAGTTTTCTTTTTCAACAGGTCTTCGGCGTCCAGAAGCGTCCGGTTCACCTAATTCCATTTCAATACATGTTAAGCCTGCGACAAAACCGTTTTCTCCCTGAATTTCGACAGGATTGGTCAACAGTTTAAATTCGATGCCCTCTTCCATCGCGTGCTCCACCTCTTCTTTGCGGGCAGGCAGTTCATCAAGCGAACGGCGATAGACAATATATACTTTTTCGGCGCCAAGACGCAGGGCACAGCGGGCTGCATCCATAGCGACATTACCGCCGCCGACAACTGCAACTTTTTTTGCGTGCAAAATAGGTGTATGTGCGTTTTCCTGATAAGCTTTCATCAGGTTTACGCGGGTCAAAAACTCGTTTGCCGAATAAACACCATTTAGATTTTCTCCAGGGATGTTCATGAATTTAGGCAAACCTGCGCCCGAACCAATGAAAATAGCATCATATTCCGCGGACAATTCATCCACGGTGATGGTGCGGCCGACCACGGTGTTTACCGCAATGGTTACGCCAATTTCTTTTAGCGTTTCAATTTCTTTGGCCACAATTTCTTTGGGCAGTCTAAATTCGGGAATACCGTAAACTAACACGCCGCCAGCTGTGTGCAATGCTTCATAAATGGTGACGGCGTATCCTTTTTTCGCTAAATCGCCAGCGCAAGCGAGCCCTGCTGGACCGGAGCCAACAACTGCTACCTTGTAACCGTTGGGCTTTATCTTTGCAGAAGCATCCTTGTGATTTTGCAGATGCCAATCGGCCACAAAACGCTCTAAACGGCCAATGCCGACCGGCTCGGTTTTAATACCGCGCACGCACATTTTTTCACATTGATTTTCCTGTGGGCAGACACGGCCGCAAATGGCGGGCAGGGAACTGGATTTTGCGATGATATCATAGCTTGCTTCAAAGTTACCTTTTGCTGCCTCGGCAATGAATGCAGGAATATCAATATGGACAGGACAGCCCGAAACACAGGGCTTGTTTTTACAGTTTAAACAGCGCGCCGCTTCGTCGATGGCGGCTTCGGCAGAATAGCCAAGGGCTACTTCTTCAAAATTGCCGGCCCGTTCATGCGCTTCTTGGACAGGCATTGGGTTTTTACTAGGAGACATATTGGGCATTTGTGCATCTTTCCTTTCTCTATGAAAAACACTTAGAGACCGTAATGGTATGTGTTACGCTTTTAGTATGTTTATGTATTGTCTTTTGTCGCTTGATTCATTAAGCGGCAGGCCTCTTCGCGTGAGTGCTTTTCAAAATCCGTATACATGCGGCTGCGCGCTATGGCCGAATCAAAGTCAACTTTATGTGCATCAAAATCAGGACCATCCACACAAGCGAAAACAGTTTTGCCGTCTACGCTGAGCCTGCATCCCCCGCACATGCCAGTTCCGTCAATCATGATCGGATTCATCGAGCATGTGGTTTTAATGCCATATTCTTTTGTGAGCAGCGCGACGAATTTCATCATAATAAGTGGGCCGATGGTGATGACTTCATCATATTTTTTGCCGGCTTCTATTTCTTTTTTCAGTGCGTCAGTGACAAGCCCTTTATGTCCGGTAGAGCCGTCATCACTCATGATAACATAGTGATCGCTGACTGCTTTAAACTCGTCTTCTAATATAACTAAATCCTGACTTCGAAAGCCAACGATCGAGTCGACAATGCAGCCCATTTCATGCAGCTTTTTGGCAATAGGATAGGCAATTGCACAGCCAACGCCGCCGCCGACCACAGCCACGTGCTTAAGGCCGGAAAGTTCGGTTGGTTTTCCTAATGGGCCGACAAAATCCGGCAGAATATCGCCTTCGTTTAGTTGATTCAAATACATCGTGGTCGCGCCTACAATTTGAAAGATAATCGTAACCATGCCGGTTTTTTCGTTATAGTCTGCAATTGTCAAGGGAATTCGCTCACCCTCATGATGGGCACGCAGAATGATAAATTGTCCTGGTGCTGCTTTTTTTGCAATTGCAGGCGCATAAATTTCCATACGGGTAACCGTCGGATTTAAGCTTACTTTGGTGATGATTTGATTGTTGTTCATATCCATATGCCTTTCTAAAGGTGTAGACTGTTGTCGCTTTGGTGTAACTGTATCTTATATTGGTTCATGCGATGTGTTGAGCGAACTGTTATAAGATGAAAGCTAATCTGTTTAAAAATAACCCGTAAGAATTACTCTTATTATATCTTTTTAGCTATCTTGAAGTTTAACGATTCCGGCTTTGCCGGAATTTCGCTTGTGAAAGCGAAAAGGTAAACTTTCTAAGAGTAATCCGTAAGAATTACTCTTATTATATCATAAAATGTTCCTGTTGAAAAGGCCCGTAAGAAACACTTACGGGCCTTTGGGAATAATCTAATTATACAATGCCCTGTGCCAGCATTGCATCTGCTACCTTGAGGAAGCCGGCAATGTTTGCGCCAGCTACCAAATTGTCGGCCATGCCGAACTCTTTCGCCGCATTGGCTGTGTTGTGATAAATGTTTTTCATAATGCCTTGCAGCTTTTGGTCAACTTCTTCAAATGTCCAGGAGTAGCGCATTGAGTTTTGGCTCATTTCAAGCGCACTGGTGGCTACGCCGCCGGCATTTGCTGCCTTAGCAGGGCCGAAGAGAAGTCCGCCTTGCTGGAATACAGCAATTGCTTCTGGCGTGCTTGGCATGTTGGCGCCTTCAGCAACAACTTTACAGCCGTTAGCAACCAAAATCTTTGCGCTTTCCTCATCAATTTCGTTTTGTGTAGCGCAGGGTAGAGCAATATCACATGGAATAGTCCAGATTCCGCGGCAGCCCTCTGTATATACCGCATCTGGATGATATTCAAGATATTCTTTAATGCGGCCTCTCTTTACTTCTTTAATTTCTTTAACGGCCGCTAAATCGATTCCGTTTTTATCGTAGATGTATCCAGAAGAATCAGAAAGAGCAATGACAGTGCCGCCAAGTTCAGTGGCTTTTTGTGTCGCATAAATAGCAACATTACCAGAACCGGAAATAACCACTTTTTTGCCTGCAAAAGATTGTCCTTTATCCTGCAGCATTTCCTCTGTGAAATAGCAGAGTCCGTATCCGGTTGCTTCAGTTCTGGCTAAAGAACCGCCATAGGTAAGACCTTTACCGGTTAAGATGCCGGCATATTCATCACGCAGTCTTTTATACTGACCAAATAAGTAGCCGATTTCACGTCCGCCTACGCCAATATCGCCAGCCGGTACGTCGGTATCAGCGCCAATGTGCTTTGCGAGCTCTGTCATAAAGGACTGGCAGAAGCGCATAACCTCTGCGTCGCTTTTGCCCTTGGGATCAAAATCAGAACCGCCTTTACCGCCGCCAATAGGCAGACCAGTCAGCGAGTTTTTGAAAATCTGTTCAAAACCCAAGAATTTGATGATGCCTTCGTATACAGAAGGATGGAAGCGGAGACCGCCTTTATAAGGACCAATGGCTGAGTTGAATTGTACTCTAAACCCACGGTTGACTTGTACATTACCTTCATCATCTACCCATGGTACTCTGAATTTAATGATTCTTTCAGGCTCTACAATTCTTTCTAGTACGCCGCCCTTTACGTATTCGGGCCGTTTTTCGATGACTGGCTCTAATGATTCGAGAACCTCTTCTACTGCCTGATGAAATTCAGGTTCGCCCGGGTTTCTCTTAATGACTCTTTCCATTAAAGAAGTCATATACTCGGTTTTAAAACTCATCTTTGTGTCCTCCCTAAGTCAATGACTGTATAATTTACAGGGGGCTTTCACGATTTAAGATGCAAAATACCCCTTATGCAACTAAAAAACGGCGCACGAAACGCAGAGTGTTTTCTGCGGCTCCGTTGCCGTTCCACTTGTTATTATTTTACTGTATTCTAAGAGAATTGTCAAGCACATTTGCTCAATTTCATGCTTTATTCATATTTGTACTGTTTAAGGACTGCGATTAACTTTTATAACAAAATAGAAGCTTAGTAGATTGAATAGCAACAAGACGTATAGGGCAGATGAGTTCATGCGATTAAAAACAAACGTAGAATCTTAAAATGAAAAAGAAAACCTGAACACAATAAAGTGTTCAGGTTTCATCTGGGGTGAGTAATGGGAGTCGAACCCACGACCTCCAGGGCCACAACCTGGCGCTCTAACCAACTGAGCTATACCCACCATATTTGGCCTACCCTGGGGGATTCGAACCCTCGACCTACTGCTTAGAAGGCAGTTGCTCTATCCTGCTGAGCTAAGGGTAGATGGTTTGGTCCCGT
>JAAWDG010000004.1 GCA_022793655.1 Clostridiales bacterium | reverse complement strand
TGATAGGTCAGAGGTGTAAGCACAGTAATGTGTTTAGCTGACTGATACTAATTGACCGAGGGCTTGAACTTTTCAAGCTTCTTACCTTTGCGAGTTTTATTTCGTTTGCTCCTTTATTCAGTTTCCTTTGTTCCTTTGTCTATTTTGTCTTAAAACAAAATAGAGGGAAAAAGGATGATGAAAAGGTTTCATCTGACAAAAGGGTAAAACCTGTTACGCACCTTTAGCTCAGTTGGTAGAGCAACTGACTCTTAATCAGTGGGTCCCGGGTTCGAATCCCTGAAGGTGCACCAATAAGTTGGTGTTGATTGTGTGGAGGGTACACCTGTTCCCATTCCGAACACAGAAGTTAAGCTCCATAACGGCGACAATACTTGGCTGGCGACGGCCCGGGAAGATAGCTAAATGCCAACATAATGAGTGGAATGATTAAAAAGCAATTATTGTAATGGCGAGATGTCTCCCTTGCTGATTGCTTTTTAAATTCATTTACTCGAAGTTAGTGCTAATTACGCGGAGGGTACACCTGTTCCCATTCCGAACACAGACGTTAAGCTCCGCAGTGGTGAAAATACTTGGCTGGCGACGGCCCGGGAAAATAACTCAGTGCTAACATTTATATTCCTCCTTAGCTCAGTCGGTAGAGCGCATGACTGTTAATCATGATGTCGCTGGTTCGAGCCCAGCAGGGGGAGCCATAGTAAGAGCACAAGAAAAGATGTGCTCGTGAAAAGCCTTGATTTATCAAGGCTTTTTGCTATTTTTATGAATAAATTTTTGTGATAGTTTCCGTATGTCAAATGCATTTATATATCCTTTTTTTGACCATCAGAGATAAAAATCTAATGGTTTTTATTATGTAAATATAGATCAGTTTGATTAAAAAGCCGAGATTTATTACATAAAAAAGGGGACGCCTATTATTAAATTGAAAAACGAAAAGCATCCATAATTATTTGGGGATATCATCATCGTAGGAATATAGAAGAAGATTGACTTCTGACAAAACCTTAACATCCTAATTTTCTATGTGAAGAATATAGCTGTAACGAAAATGATTGGAAGAAAATTCTTATTAATAAAAAATAGATAATTTTACCTGAGTGTATTTATCATGGCAACGGAATCGAAAACACATTGGCTGATATACAGTCACAGAGAAATCCAGGTGTTTGATATAAAAAGCGAAGAAGTATACGAGCAGGAGCGCCCTGCCTACTTGCAGCATGTTTTTGACGCATATAAGGAGGGGTTGTAGATAAATTCTATTTATGTGGGGAATTATACGGCATCATTAATGTTTCCGAAATTAATGGCGGTGTGAACATGCCAATTACTTAAGAATAAAATATCTATAAATTGAAGGATACAAATAAATCGGTATCCTTTTTTTATTTTTAAATAGGCGATGGAATTTGAAAGAAAAATGAATTAGGACGAAGCGATTTCATCATTGCGTGATATAGAATGGATTATGATATCATACGGTAAATTACTGTATATAGGGAAAACACTTAGGGAAATCTGAATTTTTTATGTATATGTTCTTCAAATACTTTCATATCGGCGGTCAAGTAATTGTGCCATTTCCAATTTCGATTATATTCAAAAACTGATCTTAGTGAAGTTTGTCGCAAAACAGTTATTATTATCGAAAAATGTCTAATTTACGAAATATACTTATTTAATAAATAAATTTAATTAAAAAATACAACAAAATAATTGACAAATAAGTTTAAATATAATATTATATATATTATAAAATTGTGCAAAATACATGTAACACGCAAATTCTGCAGTCGTTACCTGCCTAAAACTTTGGATAACGTACAAGTACGATCTGTATTGTGCTTATGTATTTTTATTATGTTTTTGACTTTGAATATCGATAATTTTCTATTTACAATGCGCATAATTAATAAAACAGGTATAGTGTATGGAGAGGAATAAGTTCATGACACCATATGAAATGATTCAATCGTATATGGAGAGGCGATTTTATCCAGATCAATACAGACAATTTATTTGTGCAAATCATTTAGACATGTTTTTTCAGGAAGCAGGAAATGGTATAAAAAAAGATGCAAAAATTCGTGTTTGTATGATGGAATCTGTGTTGCTATATCTTGTAGATTTGTTAGATTCCGCAGGAATTCAGACGATTCATTTTAAAGGGATTACGCTTGCACGATTGCTTTATGCAGAACCAGAAAAGCGTTGCTGCAATGATCTTGATTTTTATATTGATTCAAAAAATTATTCAAATGCTTTGAATCTTCTATTGTCAAATGGTTTTTTGATACAAACTGAATTTGATGGGCATCATATTGTTTTAAATTATCATGATGTTTCTGTAGAAATGCATACGACGTTTTTTCATCCCAATGACAAAATTTCATTTACAGTACATACGAAGTATTTACAACAAATCGTGATCAAAGGACGCACTCTCATTATTTTTAGTCCCACATATCAATTTGTTTTCCTTCTTTTGCATTATTTCGTACATGCTAAAAAAGGCGGGAAATATACAAATAATGAATTATTATTTCAGCAATATCAGATAAGACCGGTGATAGGAATAAATAAACTTTTGGATATTGCTTTATTAGTGGAGAAATATGGTGAAAAAATCGAGTGGAATCAATGCGTATCAGAATTAATGCCAGTTAAGAATTGTATAGAATTTCAACTGGTATTGCGTGAAATATTGGATGTATTTCCCAACATGCTTCCGAATGAATTTTTGTTGAATATTTATTTGCAAGATGAAATTGTTGATAATAACTTTTCTTGTTTTAATCGTTTTATTTCTGATTGTAATCATCGTTTTGATTCCATTTTAGCAGATATCTATGAGCATCATGACCAAGCATTTCCTTGCTCTAATACAAAACCCATAAAATATCGTTTTTTTGTTGATGAGTATGATGCTGATAAACCTCATTCATATGTGATTTCAGGCATTGCACCTTCGAGTCGAGAAGATCTTTCCTTTTGTTTTGATTTTTGGATTCAGGATAAAAAATTGTGGTTTTCTCTTGAGGTAACAGATGATGTCTTGAATTTTTTGAGCGAGGGAATATTCCCCAATGACTATGAATCGTGCGGCTATTGTGATGGCTTTTTGCTGTGTATTGCATCAGGTGAACCCAGATACGATTTTCATAAAATACACGTGTTTCTTACACAAGATCATGAAAAAAGATATCTTTCCGTATACGATATTGGCAATGATGATATTGTTCCGCTAAATGATATTACAGAAAGCTGCTTGGATTGTCGTGCAGGAGGGTACGCGGCGCGAATTGGTATACCGTTGCAATATCTTCATTTAGATGCGAATCACGGTGTTTTTTATTTTAATGTTATGGTTAATGATAGTGATGATGAAAAAGGCTGTGAAAAAGTCTTGGCTTATGATTCATTACCAACCGCGTGGAATGATTGCAGAACATATCCATGCGCTAAATATAATTTTTAATACGACGCAGAAAGAGGCTGGATTGTGTCTAAGGTGGAAAACGACAATGTGGAATATGAGTTTAGTGATTCCTATCGCTATGAAAACGCCAAACTTACAGAGTCTTTAAAAAGAATAGATGAAATTGAAAAAGTGGTTTTACGCAGACAGGAAAAACTGAAAACAGAAAAAATACATGCTGCTGATCAATTGTCTGAGGCCATTCTTTTTCAGCATTTTAAAACGACTTATGCAGAGTATTTAAATCATATTGCTTATGCCAAGGAGAAACCGTATTTTGCGCGTGTTGATTATTCAATTGATCATTTATATACGATTTATATTGGCAGATTTGGCATAAGCCTTTCAAATGAAGATGATCTGTTGGTAATTGATTGGCGCGCGCCGGTTGCTGATTTATATTATTCTTCTGTTATAGGAGATACTGCTTATCAAGGCCCTAAGGGAATGATTAAATGCAATGTATCTCTTATCCGGCAAATAGAGATTGAAAATAAAAAGATAAAAAGTCTTTATGATAGTAATATTGTAGGGGCTAATAGTCACTTGGAAAAAATTCTTCATCATAGTTCGAGTGGACAGATGAAGGATATTGTTGAAACAATACAGCAGGAACAAAACGCGGTTATTCGAGCGCCGTTGAGGAATAACATTATTGTGCAAGGGGTTCCCGGGTCTGGGAAAACGGCCGTTGCTTTACATAGAATTGCCTATTTATTATATCAGTATCGTGATACCTTAAAGCCCGATGAGATCATATTTTTTGGGCCTAATCAGGTGTTTTTAGGATATATTAGTCAAGTGTTGCCTAATTTGGGTGTTGATCATATCAAACAAATCTCGTATTTAAATCATGCAGATGAAATCTGTAAAAAAATAGGCTTTCATATTTTGAATGATGTAAATGAAATTGCTGATCGATTAACGGCCAATTTAAATGAACAGGATTTGATTTTGCAAATACAAGATTTTATGAAAAATCATTGTTTTTTTAGAGATTTGGTTTTTAATGAAGAAGTCGTTATAGAGTCACAATCTATAGAACGTCTTTATTTTAAGCATATATTCGTGGATGGATTAGAAGTTACTCGCAAAATAATTGATGATTTTATAAGACGTTCTATACAAGGTTATCTGCATCCGTATAAAATCAATTGTTCTAACGATGAATTCCTAACGATAAAAAAAGAAATTACTAAGTGTAAAAAAGGAATTGTTTCCAAAGATTTGTTTAATCCCAAATTCTTGATTGAAATGATTTTTCATTTTGTTTATCATTATCAAATTGTTTCAGACGCCATACCGCTTAGTTTGTTTCCTTCGTTTCTTGAAGTTTGTTATCTTTTAAAGCTGGTAGTTGGTAATACATCGATTAAGCATATTATTATTGACGAGGCGCAAGACTATTCGCCAGCGCAGTTAGATTCTATTCGCTTGATTTATCCTAAATCTTCGTATACGATTTTGGGTGATATTATGCAATCTACTGAGCAATCTTATTATGATTGGTCGGCACATTTAGAGTGTTTAGGTATGACAACAAATACCGAAACGGAGTTAATACAGTTTACCGTATCATATAGGAGCACAAAGGAAATTTTAAAATGCGCTGAGTTGATCAGCCAGTCTTGGTCGGATCAATCTTATTTATCCGTAAGACATGGAGAAATGCCAAGAATTCATCTGAATCAAAATGCAGAATATGATATCAGATGGATTGAAGAAATGATCGATGTATATAACCAATGTTCTTGCAATAGCATTGCAATTATATGTTGTGATATGGGTGTAATTGAGGAAATTGCGTGTCAGTTGTCGCGGAGTTGCACCGTGTTAACCAAACAATATGATGGCCCTTTGCAAGGAGTGTTTATATTAGATGTTGTAACAGCAAAAGGGTTAGAGTTTGATGCCGTAATTCTTCCTAATGCGGGGGCCTGTTATCATATGGATGAATATACAAACGATAAATTGCTTTATATAGCAATAACAAGGGCCATGCATTATTTGGCGATGGGATATAGAATTGACCATTCTGATTTGGTGGAAAAATTAATTAAATTTATTAAAAAATAAAGCTGTTTTTATAACTGAATGCCTTTTTTAGTGAATATAACAGGGAGTTTAAAAATGCTTATATCGATGCCGACAAGGTTTGATGCAGCAACAATTGCGATTGTGAATACCATTAACCAAAGCAATCCTGCCCATAAAATTGGCGAAATCTATGGCTCTGTTCCGGATATTTTATGGGGAACTGGAAGAGATGGCGATACTTTGCCTAAAATGACAATAGAGCAAGTATGCAGCCATATAAAAGCTGCTCGTAAAATAGGCCTGCACTTTAACTATATTATGAATGCGCCTTGTTACAAGAACGATGAATATGATCGGGGTATGATAAGTCAGTTGTTTCACACATTTGATCAATTAGTTGATTGTGGACTTGATGTTATTACACTTGCCAATCCTTATTTAATATCACTTTTCAAAAAAACTTATCCAACCATTCAAATCAATGCATCGGCGGTATTGCATATTATTGATTTTAAAACGGCTTCTTTTTATGCTTCCATGGGTGCACAGCGAATCACTTTGCATTCGGATATCAATCGAGATTTGAAGAGGATCAAAGATATTCAAAGTAATCTTGATTGTGATATTGAAATTATGGCGAATCCCCGTTGTTTATTAAATTGTCCAATCGAAAAATATCATTATAATGTATTAGGTCACAAAGAAACAGGGCGTGCACTCGGAAATTGGTTTAATTTTTGTACGATGCATTGTGCTGTTGAAAGATTGAAAAAACCTGAAGAGGTTTTTATGTCGGGGTGGTTTCGGCCTAAAGACACTTATAAGTACGAGGAACTTGGCATCGATTATCTTAAAATTGTTGGTCGAGAATTTGCATTGTCCACGATATATAAGATTACAAAGCATTATGCTTGCGAAGAATCTGTGCCAAATATGGGCGATATTCTGGGTGGATACGCTGCATATCGGCTTCCATCAGGAAAAATAGTGTCAAGTTTGATGTACATTGATACCAGTCGAGACGATCTTTATGAAAAAAGATTTCATTGTGCCAATGCGTGTTTATCTGATTGCGGCTCGTGCACAATATGTCGGCAAATGGCGGATTCTTGCCTGGTACTTTATGAGCGAGAGAATAATATTGAATTAATAGATTCTATCATTGAAGAAAATGTATCTAAAGTGGCGGCTTATGCTAAAAGTAAAAGTGATCGGTAATAGTATGTATCCCATACTGAAAAACAATTGTGAAATTATGGTTGAACCAAAAGCGGAATATAAAAAGGGCGATATCATTGTATTTTGGAAAGGATTGTCTAATATTACCGTCCATCGAATCGTGTGGATCGATAAAAATCATTGGATTTATACAAGGGGGGATGCAAATTCTTTTGTGGATTTAATCAGAGTTAAGCACGAACAGATAATTGGGCGGGTGTATTTGCGTGATCGGAACTTACATATTAAATTTATTAATCTTATACAAATTATGAAAAGCAAAATGGGATGGTCAAAATTTTTTGCATGTCAGGCTAATACTAAAAAAAGAAATATGGATATGAGGAGAATTGGGAAATGATTTATCAAAAAAATCCGTCAGTGATTGTAAACAATGTAGATGATACTTATATTATGATTGAGACTAATAAAGGAACAATTATTAATGTAAATGAAATTGTAAATATTATCTGGGAAAGTGATTCGCAAATGTTGGATTCAGATAAAATCGTAGCTTCGCTACTCGATTTATATGATGTTGACTTGTGTGAATTAGAAAAAGATATAAGCGAAGTACTAACTATGTTATACGAAAATGGGTTTATATTGGAGCTTGAGCAATGATTGTCAAATATGTTTCCATACATGACCATATCGTAGGTATCGAATCGGATTCTGCATTATTATTAGAATTGTTAATGAATGAACTGACGGGTTTCGAGCAAGTATATGATAAATCAACTGCAGAAACAGCGCACATTTGTATTAGCCAACGGAATACACTTAAGATTTTTCTATCCAATATGGTTAAGGTTTATAGTGATAAAGGCGGCGTGACAAAGTATCGGGAAAAAAACGGACTTTCTCAAACTATAACGACTTACGCCGATTATTATATAATTAAAACTTATGAAGGAAAAGATGATAAATGGCATATTGAGTGTAATTATAAGCCGGATTTCAAGAATTATTTAGACATTACATCAGAAATTGTTTATGAATTGGCCTATAAGGTTTTATTAGATAAGGGGTTTTATCCGCTGCATGCAGGCGGCATGATTAATGACAACGGTAAATGTATTTTATTATGCGGCAATTCTTTTCATGGTAAAACCACATTATGTATTGCGGCATTAGAACACGGGTTTAGGATTTTATCGGATGATATGCCGCTGTTAAAGCAAGAGGGTTTAGTTAATGTTTTCGCTTTTCCAAGAACCTTGCGAATTTGTGATGATACGATTGAGCATTTTTCCAATTGTAAAAAACACATTGCCTATTTAGATCATGAATATTTATATCTAAATGAAAATATAGCAATACCGCTTGACAGCGTGCCGATACATATTCGCGAGAAAATGCGCAGAGGAATGAAAGCAAGGGTACTGATTGATGATGCGTATCCGCATTGTATATGCCAGAATGAATCAGCCCATTGCTTGATCGTGTTAAAACGTTCTGAGGAGTTTTATTATAAGCCTCTTGAACCTCTGCAAGCGTTTAATAATATTTTAGAGAACAATTTAGCGATTTATTCTTTTCGATCTGCTAATAAACAAATTTACTATGCATTTTCTACGATTATTCAAAAGCTTGTGCAGCAATGTCAGGTCTTTGAAATGGGATTGGGACCCGATTTAACGGTTAATTGTCAGCGTTTTATAAAAGCTGTAAATGAATTATAAGGTCTGTTATTGGAGAAAAGAAAGGAGGGTCTGAATGGAAACAACGAAAAGAAAATATGAAAAACCGATTGTTTTAGTTGTTGGAAATGATATTATCATCAGCACGGCAGCCTGCTGCAGTGTGGGATGGTGCCATGGTTTTGTTTAATTTATAATTAAAATATGTTCTTAGATTTAAACTTAAATATTTCTCCAATAAATATAGATCAATTACGGGCATTGATCGTGCCCGTAATTGATCAAGTTTTATACAAGTATATTCAATTGAATCATTTTATGGTATGATTACAGTGTACCCAGATGGTTCTGCGATGAGGTGAAAAATGGAATTGTCAGATGTTTGGTATGCAGACGATCAGTATTATATAGGAGAACCAATAACAGTTGCTCATGATCAAAAGGTGTATTTATGTACCAATCCATTTGTTCCTACTTGGATCTGTATCAATGAGACGGCTTATAATGTTTTACATCTTTGTCATCAAAATCGATCAACACAAGAGATCATAGATCATTTTCGTTCTGTATATATGCCCGCAGATATTCTATATGTTTTGCGCGAATTAAATCAGTTAAATCTAATTAATAAAACAGGTGTATTTAAGCAAACGGATCTGTTAGAGGAAGCTTTCAAAGGGCTTTATATTGAAATTACATCAAGATGCAATTTACAATGTCGTCATTGTTATTTGGGAGATGAAAAAAATCAAACTGAATTAAGTTTTGATACAATTCAAGATGTGATTCGTCAATGCGTGCAATTAAAAGGCAATACTATTATGATAAGCGGCGGCGAACCTTTTTTACATAACCGATTTTATGAACTTGTCCAATATGCTTGTTCGCAGGTAAAAAAGGTTGTGATTGTGTCTAATGCGACTCTTATTGATGATGATTTTATAAGTTTGATAAATGCAAATGAGAATCTGTTTATACAGATCAGTGTAGATGGTATGACAGCGCAATCACATGATTATTTGCGATCGGCGGGAATGTTCGACCGTACGATGAATAATATTGCCAAATTATTAGACGCAGGCGTGTCCAACCGTATTTCAATGTCATATGTCATCAATAAATTAAATAAAGATGAAATTGTTGATTTTCTTGCTTGGTGTTTAAAGAACAAAATCAATAAAGTAAGTTTTAAAAATTTATCCAAGATGGGGGCTGCACTGGACGATTGGGAGCATATTGGCTTATCGGAGAGCCAAAGTATGAGTTTTCATATGATAGCAGACGAAATCGAGCCGCTGGTAAAGCGTTATAGAAATGAAATGAATATCGATGGTATACCTAACCAAGAGACTTTTACTTTACATAGAATGATTAATCCCAACGAACCCTGTCCGTTAGGCTCTCTTTTGCGTATTAATAGTTTCGGAAATGTGTTTCCTTGTCAGATGTTTACAGATGGAAGATTTGTGATAGGTAATATACATGCGGATAAACTTTCTGAGATATTATCGGGAGAAAGATTAGATAAAATAAAGAAACAAAATAGACAAAGAATGCAAAAGATTGAAGAGTGCAGTTTATGTACCTTTAAACATTTCTGCGGCAGCGGATGCCTTGCAATGGCTTTTCAAGAATCAGGCGAGATTAATCAGCCAGAACCATTGTGCACGCTAAGGTATCAGTGCTTGAAGCGGCAGTTGGAACAACAATTAACAGTAAAATCATAAATAACAGTAAAATAAGTAAAGTTCTATGATTTTATAGGAAGGGACGGCATTTTAAAGGATGCAGAAAGGTAAAATAATACGCTGGTTGGCGCGAACAACATTTCATTTTTGCTTACCATATATAATTGTCAGTATTTTCATTTTAATATCGGCTCCTGTTTTGAATTTGGCAATTAATTACCTTAATAAATTAATTGTAAATGAACTTATTGACAATATGCAAGTTGGTTTTTTGTCTAACTTGTTTTTTGCGTTGATTTTTGCTTATATGTCTATTTATTTTATTCAGCAAGCAAATCAATTTTTGAGCGCATTTGGCCGCAACTTTTATCAAAATATTGTTGACGAGTTATATAGATCTATATTTATGTGGAAAAGCTATCAGACACCACAAGAGGCGTTTTTGAATACTGAATTTATGGATAAGTATCACTTTGCTAATGCCAGCATATCACACATTAATTCGTTTTTAAATCGCATTCTGACTTTCGTTTTTGTTGATATTGGCACTCTTCTTACTACATTAGGTGTTTTTGTGGTTTATGACCCTTGGTTAATCTTATATGTTTTGATTATAGCAGTCATATCTGTTTTTTCTTCAATTTACACCTCTAAAATGGAGTATGCGGTTGAAAAAGAACAGACAAATCGTGAAAGGAAAAAGCAATATTATAAGGAGATTTTAACAAGCAAGTCATATGCCAAAGAATTACGTATTTACCGATATAAAAATAATATTTATAAAAGATGGAAAGAACTTGCAAATGAACTGAGAGGGGAAAAGCTATCAATTGCTTTAAAGCGAATTAAAATACAAAATTATGAAGCGGCTATTCAATATGCAGTCCGGTTTTTATCGCTTGTATTTCTTTTGCGTGGTGTGTTTTATCATACTTATGATGTAGGAACATTTGTATTGTTATTTGGCCTTGTCGACGCATGTACTATGCAAACACATAGTTTAGTGCAAAATGTAATGTTTGGATTATGTAAAGATTTTAACTATTTAGAAAATTATTATGATTTTGTTATGCCTATAACAGATGCAGAAATTCATCAAATCGTTAAAACGGAAAAAACCACGTTTGATTCTCGGCTTTTATTTGGACCATTTCAGAATTTAAAGATTCAAAATCTTTATTATCAATATCCAAGCAGCGAAAAGTGGGCTGTAAAAGATGTTAGTTTTACGATAAACAAAGGTGAAATAATTAGTATTCTTGGTTTCAATGGCAGCGGAAAAACAACTCTTTCCAAGCTGATAACGGGGGCGCTTGCACCCACTAAAGGAAATATTCTAATTAATGAAAATCATATATCTTCCGTAGATCGATCGTTCGTATTTCCATACTTTGGCATGGCGCCTCAAGAATTTTCTCGCTTTTCATTAACGATTAAGGAAAATGTGGGTCTTGGTTATATTGAAAAAATGGATGATCAGTGCTATCTTGATCGAGCCTATGAAAAGGCTGAACTTAATTCTTTTATTAATAAATATTCTAATAAGGATGAAACCATGCTTGGGAAGGCTTATGATGAGAATGGCGTTGAGCTCTCTGGCGGAGAGTGGCAAAAATTGATATTGGCTTCTGCTTATATGGGCATGCCGGAAATTCTGATTTTTGATGAACCAACGGCATCGATTGACCCACTGAAAGAGATGGAAATGTTAGCCCATTTTCGTAAAAATTTAGAAGGGAAAACGGCTATACTGATTTCGCATCGTATAGGGTTTGCACGGTTGGCTGATAAAATTCTAATTATGGCTGATGGAAGTATAATTGAACAGGGAACACATGAAGAGCTATTAAAACATAATGGATATTATGCAAATATGTTTCAAAAGCAAAGAGAATTTTATGGATTGTAATTTTTTCATGATCCTAATGTGCAATCCATTTTTAGTTGATTTCATAACGAGTTGGAGATTATTATGAATACTAAGGTTACCATTGGCCAGTTTATTAAATTGCATATAAAGGTTTTTAAAGAATTGTATCAGTTATATAAGCTTGATACAATTTTAATCGTATGCTTATCTGGCGTTAGCGTAGTGGAAAGCTATATTGCACTGTTATTTTTAGAGTATTCTACCAACGCGGTGAATGAATATTTTCATTTTGGAAATGACTTTATTAAAATTGTGTTGTTGTTTTTCTTTTTTTTACTTACTTTATTTCTATTTAAAATTATTAATAGTATATATCTAAAAATATCAGAAAAATATAGAAATATAATTGCATATAATATTGAAAGTAAGATTGTTGATCGACTATCTTCTATTTCATATGAAAATTATGAATCTTATGGATTTTATGAAAAAATCAATTTGGCACAGCAAGCAGGCGCTAATTATCCCAATGCTATTTACAGTATAACGCAAATGATACAAGTAATTTTTATGGTCATGGTATATGGTGTCACTTTAGCTCGAATTAGGCTAGCTTTCATATTTATTATCGTTTTTTCAATGGTAATTTGTTTATTGACGGCAATCACAGTAACCGATAAACAATTGGATTTTTGGCGTAAAAGGGTTTCTCCTGTAGAAAGACATAATGAATATTTTAAAAAAATATATGCAGATAGAATTAACCATCAGAATATGCAGATTCAGCGAAGTGCAGTGTTCTTTAACCAAAAATATCGATATTTTAATCGAAGAGAAAGAAAAAACTATTTAAAGCTTAACATATTTTCTTTTTCAACAGAGTTTATTTCATCTATACTTTTTTTAATATCCTATTTATTTATTGCTTGTATCGTAGGCAAGGGGGTTGTAACAGGCATCTATGATATTGGCTTTTTCAGTATGATTGTGGCTTTACTTTCAAATTTGTTTTTTACGGTGAAGAATTTTTCACGTCTTTTGTTACACGGGAATTGGTATGTCAAGGTTTTGGAGTGTTATTATGATGTTTTGGATATGAGCGAATGGACATATGGTGTCAATCTGGATCAGAAAGCACAAGCAGAAATTGTTTTACAAGATGTTTGGTATCAATATCCACAATCCGAATTTAGTGCGTTAAAGGGAATCGATTTACAGTTTCATATGGGTGAAAAAATCGCGATTGTAGGTCACAATGGTTGTGGTAAAACGACGATGGTATCTGCTGTTTTAGGGCTATTAAAAGTGCAGACTGGTGTAATAATAACAGATCCTCGTCGTATTTCGGCTGTTTTTCAAGATTTTGGGCAGTATCAAATGACGGTAAAAGAAAATATAGAGTTAGGCAGTGGTGCAGATGAGCTATCGGACGAGTTCGTTTGTTCCCTATTGAAAACCGTTGATCTTTATGACTTTGTTCATCAAAAGCCGCAAGGCATATATACAAAACTTGGACAATTAGAACATGGAGAAGAACTTTCTAAGGGGCAGTGGCAAAGATTGGCGATTGCTCGATTATTGGCCAATACAGATGCTCGAGTTTGGATTCTCGATGAGCCTACGGCATATTTGGATCCAATTGCTGAACTGGAAATTTATAAATTAATTCTAAATTTGGCGGGAGATCGTCTTGTGTTCTTTATATCTCATCGGTTGGGTTTTGCCAAGAATGCAGATAAAATTATCGTGATGGATAACGGAAAGATTGCAGAGTCAGGAACGCATGAGTCTTTGATGGAAAAACAAGAGATATATTGGAAAATGTTTCAAACGCAAAAAGAATGGTATGAATGAATTTTGGTAAATCGTTTATATTTATTCTCATATGCTGTTGGCGTTGTAAGGAGCGGAAAGTTGGCATGTGATTTTATATTGAGAAATACCGATTTACAAAAATGGTTAGTTTCTTAGAACTAACCATTTTTATTTTATATAGTATTATAGCAAGAGGGGCACTGCCGAATACAGAGACATAGTCAACTACTTTTTTGGCGGCAGACCCGGCGATGACATTTTCTTGGATTTGCCTTTTGACCGGCGCAGCTGTCCGCGCATTTAGTTCTACTGGTTGCAAATGACGATCGACCAGTATTGATGTGAGAAACGCAGTCTTTGTCTCAATCTCACTGCGGCTGATAAGCGCAGGGCGCTCTGTCTCTAACAGTAAATCTTGCGTGTCAGTTTCTTTTGCGTCGTCTTTACTGAAAATTAATTCAGTATCTGTCTTGTCGTTTTGTTTTTGTTCTGTCGTGTTGATATCTGCAGCCAAGATACTCATGGGCAGCCAAGAGAGCAGCATAATGATAGCCAAGAAGATGGCTATGCGATGCGTGCTTTTTTGATTCGTTGTTATTTTAATACCTTTCTTTTTACTAAAATCTGTTATATATATTATGTTTAACGCGAAAGTAAGTTTTGCATTGGACTTACCCCTTTACTAACATATTTGATAAAATAATATAAATGATCGTATCATTGATTTTTTCATAACAATTGGGCGGTATTAACTTGGCAATGCCTATCGATAAGCGCATTTATCTGAATCCTGCGTATTTAGCGGATCTATACCTTTTGATAAGCTTAAATTGTAAATCATGTAATTTTTTGTCAAATATAATGAAAATCATATTTTGTTCTGATTTAACACATATTTTTAAATAGCAAAAAAGAGCCGCCCTCATGGACGGCTCTTTTTCCGCTAAATGAGTCTATTCAGTTTTCGCTTATTTAGACAGTGCTTCGTAAACAGCAACAGCCACAGCAACGGTAGCGCCAACCATCGGGTTGTTACCCATGCCGATGAGGCCCATCATTTCTACGTGAGCAGGCACTGAAGAAGAACCGGCAAACTGTGCATCTGAGTGCATACGTCCCATCGTGTCGGTCATACCGTACGAAGCGGGACCAGCTGCCATGTTGTCGGGATGCAGGGTACGGCCTGTACCGCCGCCCGAAGCAACCGAGAAGTATTTTTTGCCCTGCTCGTTGCATTCTTTTTTATAGGTGCCGGCTACCGGATGCTGGAACCGGGTGGGGTTTGTCGAGTTACCGGTGATCGAAACATCAACACCCTCTAAATGCATGATGGCAACTCCTTCACGTACATCGTCTGCACCATAGCAGCGCACTTTTGCGCGCTCGCCGTTGGAATAAGCCGTTTCTTTAATGATATTAACCTTGCCGGTATAATAATCAAACTTGGTTTGTACGTAAGTAAAGCCATTAATTCTGGAAATAATTTGTGCGGCGTCTTTGCCAAGGCCGTTCAAGATAACACGCAGGTCCTCTTTTCTGGCTTTGTTTGCACTTTTAGCAAGACCGATTGCGCCTTCTGCAGCGGCAAAGGATTCATGACCTGCCAAGAAAGCAAAACATTTGGTTTCGTCGCGCAACAACATAGCGCCGAGGTTTCCGTGGCCGATACCTACTTTACGATCGTCGGCAACCGAGCCGGGAATGCAGAAAGACTGCAAACCAAGACCGATCTTTTCAGCTGCCTCAGCCGCTGTTTTCACTTGGTTTTTGAGTGCAATGGCCGCGCCGACTTCATAAGCCCATGCGGCGTTCTCAAAGCAAATGGGTTGAATTTCTTTGGTAATGCTGTAAGCGTCTACGCCATAGCTATCACAGATTTTCTTTGCGTCTTCGATCGAAGAAATGCCGTGCTTTGCAAGCTCTTTGTTAATCTGGTCAATTCTTCTTTCGTAGCTTTCAAATAATGCCATATTTCTTTCCCTCCCAGATTATTCGTGTCTTGGATCAATCAGTTTTGCAGCTTCGTCTACACGTCCGTATTGGCCGCTTGCTTTTTGATATGCCTCGCCAGCGTCCATGCCGCCTTTGATCATATCCATCATTTTGCCCAGGTGAACAAATTGATAACCAATAATCGCGCCTTCTTCATCAACAGCTAATTTTGTGATGTAGCCTTCGGCCAGCTCCAAATAGCGCGGACCTTTTTCAAGGGTAGCGTAGGTTGTACCAGTTTGGGAACGAAGGCCTTTGCCCAAGTCCTCAAGACCAGCGCCGATCGGCAGACCGTCCTCTGAGAATGCGGTTTGGGTTCTTCCGTAAACAATTTGCAGGAACAGCTCTCTCATCGCAGTGTTAATTGCGTCGCAGACAAGGTCTGTATTGAGTGCCTCGAGCAGTGTTTTGCCAATCAAAATTTCAGAGGCCATAGCGGCTGAGTGGGTCATGCCCGAGCAGCCGATTGTTTCAACAAGCGCTTCTTGAATAATGCCTTCCTTCACGTTCAGTGAAAGCTTGCAGGCGCCCTGTTGGGGTGCGCACCAGCCAATGCCATGCGTAAATCCGGAAATATCCTTAATTTCCATTGCCTGCGTCCATTTTCCCTCCTGCGGGATTGGTGCGGGACCATGATATGCAGCCTTTGCTAAAGGACACATATTTTCAACTTCAGACGAATATTTCATGCTATGTTCAATCCTTTCTTCGTTAAGTTTTTCTCAATATCAAATTATACTACATTTCTATGCTAAAATCAACAAGAAAGCACTGTTTTCATAAATTATATGGGGGCGTTGCTCATATTATATCGGTAAAAATAAGAATACCCCTTTCGTGTTATTCTTAGCAGGTTTATCTTTTCGCTTGTCCAAGCGAAATGCCAGTCAAGCCTGAAACGCCAATCTTTTCGGGCGCTGAAATTTGATTGGGTGCCATAAGATGAACCTTTTCGGGTTGGTCTTAACAAATATCCTAACAGGTTCTTCTTGAAAAATTAACAGGCCGTGCAGGTATACCTGCACGGCCTGTCGTCAAGATTCGGCAGGGCCGAATGTTAAGGTTATTGACATTTATAACATCGACAATCTGTATTTGCTCTATGAATCGGCCGCCACGCTGGCGACCTCTTTTTCATTCTCGGCCGGTTCGACGGGCTCCGCCAAGGAATCGTCTGGCTCTATGTCGGAAGGCTCAGCCTCTGCGGTTAAGAGTTCATCTTGTGCAAACACACGCCCCAGCTTTCTGCGGCAGTAAAAATAGGCGGGAATTAAAAATACATCGGCTAAGAGCCATGCCGCCGGCGCCGAAAAACAGACCGCGGTAAAGCCGAATATAGGCACAAAGGCAAGGCCGATCAGCGAACGGGCCACAAGCTCCATGAGTCCGGCAAAAAGAGTGATCGTACCAAAGCCCATGCCCTGGATGTTCGAGCGAACGATATGCACAAAAGTCAGCAGGATAAAGCAGCCGCTGTTCCAAAGAATATAAAGATGTCCCTGCCTTAGCAGTTCTGCCTCGGGCGCCTCAATAAAGAGATGCATCATGGGGCGGCCTAAAAAGAACAATATAATAAAGGAAAGAATCGAATAAATCATGCCAATGCCTAAAGCCGCCTTGAGTCCGGCGTCAACTCGGTCTACCCGCTTGGCGCCAACGTTTTGGCCGGCATAGGTGGCAATCGTCGTGCCGAGGGCATTGAATACGGCAAAGAACAGCTGAATGATTCGATCGCCGGCCGTCATGCTGGCCACCGCCAGCGAGCCAAGGGCGTTCACAGCCGTTTGCAGAATAACGCAGCCAATAGCTGTGATGGAGGATTGCAGCCCCATGGGAATACCCATCGAAAACAAGATGCCGATGCAGTGCCGATCAAAGCGCCATTCGTCGGCCTTTATGTGCAGAATTTCAAATTTGCGTATGATGTGAATCAGGCAAAGAATAGACGAAATAAGCTGCGCAATGACCGTGGCCAACGCGGGTCCCTCAACGCCCATGCCGAACACGCGAATCGAAACAATATCGAGCACGACATTGATGAAGCCTGCAATGACAAGATAGTAAACCGGCGTGCGGCTGTCGCCAAGCGCCCGCAAAAGCCCTGAGAGGATATTGTATAAAAAGGTAACAGGAATGCCCAAAAAGATGAAAAAGACATACTGATAGGCGCCGTCAAGGATATCCTCCGGCGTTTTCATGATGACAAGAATGTCCCGGCAGAAAAGGCAGGAGAGCAGGGTGATGACCAGGGCAAACGCCGCCCCCAGCCAAAGACAGTTCGCGGCAAATTTGCGCATGGCCTTGTAATCGCCTGCGCCAAAGCGCTGGGCGACCGGCACGGCAAACCCGCTGGCCATGCCGATGCAAAAGCCAACGATGAGGAAATTGATCGACCCGGTGCTGCCGATGGCCGCTAAGGCGTCAACCCCCAGCCAGCGGCCGGCCACCATGGTGTCGGCCATGCTGTACAGCTGTTGAAATACCGTGCCGATCAGCATAGGCACGGCGAACCCAATAATAAGAGACAGGGGGTTTCCCTGCGTCATGTCTTTGACAGTGCGATTCATAAAAAACTCCATTTCCGCCGGTTGTATGCATAAAGTCCCGCCGGCAAAAATTATCAGCATAGGTTTTTATACTTGTGCGGGCGGCCGTTCATGGCCGGCCCTGCTATTTGTATGCGCGATAGCATTTATGCATTCTATCACAGAATCCTGTAAATGTCTATGTAAATTTATATATTTTAAGAAGTTTTATTTTTTGTGCGTTTATCGTATGAAACATATTGAAAATAATGACGGCGAAGAAGCTAAGAATTAAGAAAAGCTGCGTGATTTTACACGCAGCTTTTTTGTCACCATAGATATCTTTTATCCTTTTTATTTATGCTTCTTTGAAAATTCAATCATAATTCCGCTGAGGATTTCCTGCTGCCTGTTTGTCAGACCGGCGTAGTTCGCAGAATTGCTTTTAAATTCGTCAATTAATGCATGTATCAAATTTTTCTGGCTGTCTTTTAATCCGTTTATCGATACCATTTCATTTTTGTCTATGCCCACTAAATAATCAAGCGAAACATTAAAAATCACGGCCATATTCACAAGGACATCTAAAGGAGGAATCCTCACATTATTTTCATAGCCACAAATAACAGATTTACTTCGGTGAAGTCTTTTTCCCAAATCCTCTTGCGACATGTTGTGATTGATTCGCAATTGTTGTATGCGAGCGCCGAAATCAAACATCGTTGCACCTTTATATACTACTTATTTTTTATCGATAACAGCTTTATTTGGAACACTTATCACAAATTTAATCAAGGTTTTTGATATATACATGAATAAGTTCTATAACGCCTAATCTTTGTTTGGGATTAAGGCCTTCAAGACTTTGTATAATATCATCGTAAACATATTGTTTTCCGGCGTCTATCTCTCCGCGAAGAATATAATCAGCAGAAACGTTTAAAACCTCAACGATATTTATAAACAAACTTAAACTCGGAAGTTTGGAGCCTCTTTCAATATCTGAGATATACGTAGTAACTCTGTCTACTTTTTCAGCTAATTGGTCCTGCGTTAAATTTCTTTTCACTCTCGCTTCTTTTATGCGAGATCCTATTTCTTTTTTGTTCACCAGTATACCTCTTCGCAAATAGAAGAATGTTCTATTTGAGGCTAATTAAGATTTATGTAACTATAAAGTTCTCATATACATTTTAATATAAACGGCTCCATATTGTCAAGCAAAAAGACCGCTGACAACATATCTGATGGATAACAATAAATACCTATTGGCTCATTCTAAACTTTTATAATAGTGATTATACTAAATATAAAAAACAGCATTTTTGTTCTCGCTTTGGAACATAATGTGCTTTGTTTCGAGAAAATTTGAGCAATATCCAGAAATAAGTGGTATCATCTGATATAGTAAATTAGGTGAATAGTATGTATCCAGCAGAGCGAATTAAATGGCTAAGAGAATGTAAGGAAATCTCTCAAACTCAATTAGCTAAAGATTTGTTTATCCAATTTGGATCAAGTCACCTTTTGTCTATAGCAAATACAAAAAATAATGAAAAAATCAAAAATAATTGCTTTGAATATGAAGCTAATGCACACACTGTGTATTATCATTTCTTTATTGATATGTATTTTATGATTACAATATATGTAAACAATTTTGTGTATTAGAGGCTTTATTGATGATAGATAAAAGAATAGGCAAACGAGTTAAGGAAGCAAGAGAACAGCTTGGACTGACACAAGAAGAGTTTGCGGAAAAAACGAATTTCACAGTAAATTATATATCAACGATCGAGCGAGGTGCTTCGTTTCCGCGATGCGAAAATCTAATCAAATTAATCAATGCCCTTGAAACATCTGCTGACGCTATTTTTTGTGATGTCGTTTTGTATTCAAATGGTTATAAAGCATCTTTGTTGTCTGAAAAATTATCAACTCTTGATCCAGAAGTGCAACAACGCATTATACAAATGGTTGAACTTATGATCCAACAGGAGACTGTTTTTGTTGCTGTATAGATGTGAATTAATGTGCTTTCGCTGTATTAGCGGATTGTATCGTGCACTTAATAACATTTTTAAAGAAAAGAAGTTAGAAAATGTATTTAGTAAAAAATGATTGCCGGTTTGAACACGGCGGTGTTTCTTTTAGGATACCTCGCGATTATTATTTTGTTCCAGAGGAACCCGATTATTTTTGCTGTATACCGCTTGAAGAGGGATTTAAGGTATATTATGAGTTCTGCTGGGAGGACAAGGGCCCAAAGAAAGCCTTAGAAGAATATCAGCGGGAGACATACGAAACCAGCGCGCCCATTGAAAAAATTGAGCATAACGGGTTAAAGGGCTATTGTTCCACCTTTGGCGATGTAGAAGATGAAACCTTCGTGGCAGTGTTTTCCGTCGTGGACAGGGAAGGGGAGTTCAATCGATTCAAATTCTCGATTCGCACAAAAGACTTTAATATTGAAAAGATCAAAGCGTCCGCCGAGTTCTGGAAATTATATGACGGCATATGGAAAACGACCCGGCGAAAATATACGGTCAAGAAAAATAGCAAATGAAAAGAAAAAACCGAACACTGAAAAGTGTTCGGTTTTGTACATGTTAGCAGGGGCCTTGGAAAAAACGGCGGCGGGCTGCATAAAAAAGTCGAGGCAAGCGATCGATCGCTTGCCTCGACATGGTGGACCCGAAGGGGATCGAACCCTCGACCTCCTGAATGCCATTCAGACGCGCTCCCAGCTGCGCTACGGGCCCTTATGAGAGAAGCTAAATGCTTATCATAGCAGTAAAAAGTGGGGGGTAACCAAGAGAGGCGCGCCCCCATAGCACCGCTAATCTCTATGCTACGATTGTACCATATTTTAGCCTGTCGCGCAAGGGGGGCAGCGTGTTTTTTCTATAAAATGACGCTTATTTCAAAAATCCGTTAATGATTTGCTCCTCGGCTTCTTGTTGGGTCAGCCCGAGGGTCATCAGCTTGGTGAGTTGTTCACCGGCGATTTTGCCGATGGCGGCCTCGTGAATGAGAGAGGCGTTCACGTCGTTGGCGTTAATCTCGGGAATGGCCGAAACGCGGGCGTTGTCCATAATAATCGCGTCGCATTCGGACCGTCCGTTACAGGCCGTGTTGCCGTTCATTTTGGCCAAGAACACCTGCTTGGAATCATCTTTGGCGACCGAGCGGGAAACCACGTGGGCGCTGGCGCCCTCGCCGTTCAGTTCCACCGTGAAAGCGGTATCAGCCGTTTGGCGGCCGTGGGTCATGATGCTTTCGCGAATGACTAACTGGGCGTGCTCTGCCAATACAGATTCGGTTTTTCGAACAGAGGAGTCAAGCCCCTTAATCTGTACGGTTTCCATCTCCATTGCGGCGCCCTCGGCAAGATGAATAATCGTCGTCGGGTTCATGACGTTTTCGCCATTGCCGTCCCCTTCGCCATAGTGCTTTTCGACATATTTTAATTTGGCATTTTTGCCTACGTAAAAGGTATGAATGCCGTCGTGGCGGCTTTCCTCATCCCCGGTGTTATGAATCCCGCAGCCGGCGACAATCACAACGTCAGCGCCCTCACCCACGTAAAAGTCGTTATAAACGAGGTCTGAAAGACCTGTCTCGGTGATGACGACCGGAATATGGACGCTCTCTGCTTTGGTGCCCGGCTTAATGATAATGTCAATGCCGGGTTTGTCTGTTTTGGTGACAATATCAATATTTTGGGTTGTGCCCCGTGCATCCAGCGCCCCATTCGCACGGATGTTGTAAGCGCCGGTTGGCGTTTCGTGCAGATCGGCAATGGTTTCAAGCAGGGTTTGTTTGATTTTATCCATGAAATATTGAGAATCCTTTCCTCGCAATTGTTCTTTATTGGTGGTTTCAGCGTGCTATTTTTTCGCTCAGCGTCCGGCAGGGGCCTGCGGCCGAAATGAGACTTGGTAAAATCTCATCTTTTGTGCCGATATCTTTAATTTTGCCATCGGCAATCACAATGATTTTATCGGCAATATTTAAGATGCGTTCCTGGTGCGAGATAATGATTAAAGAACCGCCGAAGTTCTTATGCATTTTTTCAAATACCGATATCAGGTTGCTGAAGCTCCATAAATCGATACCGGCTTCGGGTTCGTCAAAGATCGAGAGCTCGGTGCCGCGTGCCAAAATGGTGGCAATCTCGATTCGTTTGATTTCACCGCCCGAGAGGGAACCGTTGACCTCACGGTGGATATAATCCTTGGCGCAAAGGCCCACCTCCGAGAGATATTCGCAAGCCTCGGTAATGCCGATTTTGCGGCCCGAAGCCAGTGTGATCAGATCTTTCACCGTAATGCCTTTGAAGCGAACAGGCTGTTGAAAGGCGAAGCTGATACCTAAGCGTGCGCGCTCGGTGATGGAAGCATGGGTGATGTCGGTGCCGTTATAGATGATTTTGCCTGAGGTCGGTGTATAAATACCCCCAATTAATTTAGCGAGGGAGGATTTCCCCCCGCCGTTTGGACCGGTGATGGCCACAAAACGCTCGTCAATGGTGAGGGAAATATCCTTTAATATTTCTTTTTCGCCCCCCTCGGCGGCGGCGCTGAAGCAGATGTTTTGTAGTTCTAACATATATATTCCTTTCTTTGCAGCAGGGCAAATAAATCCATGTAAGATATTGTGATCCGATTCATCGGAAAATAGTCTGAATCGAGTTGCTTTATTCAATAATTCAGAGAGAAGCGGCGCACTTTGGCTTGTCCGGCGAATGGCACAGGCAGTCACGTGCGTTCTTTGTTCTATATCTACCCTTATTATAGCACCATTTTCTTCTTTTTCAAATACACTGTGGCAAAATTTGATAAGAAATTAAACAGAATTAGGCATAAAAAGTTGAAACTCGCCGAAGGGTGTGGTATGATACTATAAGAATAACCCTGATGGGTTATTCTTAACAAGTTTAACTTTTCGCTTTTCCAAGCGAAATTCCGGCAGAGCCGGAACCGTCAAACTTTAGGCAGCTAAAGTTTATTTGGATACAGTAAAAGCAAGCCGTTGGTTCATTCTTAGAAAATTCATCTTGCAGCCCAACGGGTTGCATGCCAGCGGAGCTGGAAATGTATTTCAAGGCGGAAAAAGTCTTTGGAAAATTCACTGTTTGTGGTTGGTCAAGTGAGGGGAGCAGCGTGAAAATTACATTGAATTGGACTTTTTTTGTGCAATTATTTCACGCGCAAATTCTCCTTAAATGGGACCCAGCCCATTTTTGTTTCCAAAGGAAACACAGTCGAATTTCATTACTGTTTGTGCTGCCGCTACGCGGCAGAAAGGAGATTCTTATGAAAGTAAAAATAAAAAAATTAGTTCAGAGTGCTAAAATACCTGCCTATGGTTCGGCCTATGCGGCCGGAGCCGATCTTTATGCATGTATAGACGAAGCATTGACCGTTGGCCCGGGCGAAACGGTGCTTATTCATACAGGCATTGCGGTGGAATTGCCCGAAGGCACCGCCGGTCTTGTCTATGCGCGCAGCGGCCTTGCCACGAAAAAGGGGCTGGCCCCCGCCAATAAAGTGGGAGTGATTGACGCCGATTACCGCGGCGAGATTATGGTTGGGCTTTATAATCATTCGGCCGAAGCACAAACGATTGTGCCGGGTGAGCGCATTGCCCAGTTTGTGGTGACACCGGTCCTTACCCCTGTTTTTGAAGAGGTGGAAACCCTTTCGGAGACGGTCCGTGCGGCCGGTGGATTTGGCTCAACCGGGCAAACGTAAGTTGCCGATGACAAACCAAGAAAAACCTAACGGTTTATCTTGAAAAGTTTACCTTTTCGCTTGACCAAGCGAAATTTTGGCAGAGCCAAAACCGGCAAACTTTAAGGCAGC
>JAAWDG010000019.1 GCA_022793655.1 Clostridiales bacterium | reverse complement strand
ATGTTTTTTATTTAACATAAGCCTTACGGCTTGCTCTTAGAAAATTTGTCTGTCATGCTTACGCATTTCCTGCCGGGCACACCGGCAACGCCAAATTTCACGTTTAAGATGTTTTTTATTTAACATAAGCCTTACGGCTTAGTCTCAAAAGATAAATATATCAAAACAAATGATAACAGGAGGATAAGATGACTTGTGGAATTTACACCCTTGGCTGTCGCGTTAACCAATATGAGAGTGAAGCCATTGCAGAACAACTTACAAAAGCTGGTATCCTCCTCTTAGATGCGAACGAACACTGCGATGCGTATATCATTAATACCTGTACGGTCACCGCTGAATCGGACCGCAAAGCGGGTCAATTTATTCGCCGCGCGGTAAAAGCAAACCCGAACGCCTTTGTTTTAGTCACCGGCTGCTATGCGCAAACCGAGGCCGCCAAGATTGCACAAATTGAGGGGGTTGATTATATCTGCGGCTCCAGAAATAAACTTTCTACGGTTACAGCCCTTTTATCATTCGCTGGAAAAGGTTGTAAACCGCATAAACCCGTTATCAATATACCAGACCATCAAACGGCGGCCTTTGAAAACATGGCCATTACTTCTTTTGGCCGCACGCGTGCCTATGTAAAAATACAAGATGGCTGTGAAAATCACTGTGCATACTGCATTATTCCCAAAGCCAGAGGGGCGGTTTGTTCTAAAAAGCCAGATGATGTACTGAACGAAATTACTGCCTTAGTTGCCGCAGGCTATAAAGAAATTGTATTAACCGGCATTGAAACGGCGGCCTATGGACAAGATTTACCAGGCACTTCTCTTTCGGATCTAATTTTGGCTGTCGATCAAATTCCTGGAATCGAACGCATTCGGTTGGGCTCGCTCGACCCCGCGCTGCTCCGTCCCTCTTTTACCGATAAAATCAGCAAAGCCGCACATCTTTGCAGCCATTTTCACCTATCGCTGCAAAGCGGATGCGACCAAACGCTAAAACGCATGAGACGGAAATATACCACCAAGCAAGTACAGAGAAACATCGATTATCTGCGCGATAACATACCCGATTTATGCCTTTCAGCCGACATCATTGTGGGATTTCCCGGTGAAACAGAAGAAGAATTTCAGCAAACCTGTTCCTTTGTTGAGCACTTAAATCTTTTGCACGGCCACATTTTCCCGTTTTCAAAACGGCCTGGCACCGAAGCCGCCATGATGCCCGACCAAATAGCAGAAGCAATCAAAAAAGAAAGAAGCCAAAGGCTACAAAAGATATGTCTTACCTCAGAAAAAAATGAAATTGAGCGCCGCATCGGAGAAATCGTTTGGGTACTATGCGAAACAAGCGAAAACGGCATAGCCCGCGGCCACACAAGCAATTTTATTGAGACCGAGTGGCACCAAACAGGCTCTTGCGCGAAAGGTGAATTAAAAAAATTGCAAATTATTGACTATAAGTTGGGAAAAGCAATTGCAAAATTGTTAGAAACGTAGTACAATAAACTTAGTTTGATATAAAAAACAACTTCGGACACACCGTGTTCGAGTTTACATAAACAAACAATCACAGAGTAGAGCGATCGGCGTAAAGTGCCGTCTGAACGGGGAGTTGTCAGGCGGACGAAGGCATCCTTGCCGCGGTCGATGGCCCGCATCCCGCTGTCAACATATCTGGGTATTATTGCCTCCTTATGTGGCTGAGTCAGGGTGCAAAGGAGGTATTTTTTATGGAAAAAACAACGGTTCAACAAAATCTGATCAAGCTTGTCATGTGTGGCCTGCTCGCCGCCATGACTGTCGTCATTGGTACTGTATGTAAATTATATTTTACATTTGGCAGTATTAGGATTACATTTGAAAATTTAACTGTACTTTTGTCAGGTATATTATTCGGGCCTGTTGCTGGCGGACTGGTCGGCGCATGTGCAGATCTAATCACTTGCGTGACAAGTTCACAGCCTTCGATTAATCCTTTAATTACATTAGGCGCCGCCAGTGTAGGCTTTTTTGCAGGTCTTATGTCCCGTCTCTTTAAAAATGCAAGAGGAATTTTACGCCTGTTGCCCTGTGTGTTTATTCCACACGTGATCGGGAATTTAATTATTAAAAACATAGCGCTCTATTTAATGGGATTTCACCCTTATTCTCTGCTGCTCCGTATTCCCACCTATTTGGGTATTGCTGTTTTTGAATGCCTGCTTTTATACTTCATTGTTAAAAATAAAGAAATTAGAAAGCTTTCAAATTATCAATTATGAATTATCAAGAAGCACTCTCTTACATTCATTCGGTCAGCTGGCTGGGCAGTAAGCCCGGCCTTGACCGCATTACCGAACTCTGTCGGCGGATCGGCAATCCACAAGACTCACTCCGTTTCATCCATGTGGCGGGCACAAATGGAAAAGGATCATTCTGTGCCATGCTTGAATCAATTCTGCGCGCTTCTGGCTATGAAACCGGTTTATTTACCTCGCCTTATATCGAGCATTTCAGAGAACGCATGCAGGTTTCTGGCAAGCCGATTACAGACGAGGAACTCGCTGATATCACCTCTTACATCAAACCCCATGCAGAAGCCATGGAGGACACGCCAACCGAGTTTGAATTAGTCACCGCTATCAGTTTTTTATATTTTAAGCGCAAAGGATGCCGCATTGTCATCTTAGAAACCGGAATGGGCGGTCGATTAGATTCTACCAATGTGATTCACCCGCCCATTATGTCGGTTATTACCGGTATTGCCGCCGATCACACCGAATATTTAGGCGATACGCTCGAACAGATTGCATCTGAAAAAGCCGGCATTATTAAACCAGGTAGCATTGTGCTATACGGCGGCGAAGAGGAATCGATTCAAGCCATTATTGAAAAAAAAGCGGCGGACGAAGGCTGTTCTTTTCACTGTGTTGATCAAACAGCGCTTTCAAATGTATGCTTAACCATTGATGGTACTTCGTTTGATTATGGCACTTATAAGAACTTGCATATACAACTGCGCGGCGATTATCAGCTAATCAACGCAGCAAAAGTGATCACCGCGGCGGATATTTTGCGCAAAGGCGGCGTAAAAATTACCGATGATTCTTTACGCATTGGTTTAGCCAATGCTAAGTGGAAAGGCCGCTTTGAGGTTTTGGCTAAAAACCCTGATGTAATTTTTGATGGCGCGCATAATATAGAAGGCATGCAACACGCTCTCTCCAGCATGCAAGGTTATTATCCCGGCAAAAAAATCGCCATCGTTATGGGTGTCATGAAAGACAAAGAATATGATCAAATGGTTAAAATGCTCGCGCCTGTGTGTGATCGCGCTTTTACAGCCACACCGGCTAATCCGCGAGCACTTTGCTCAGAAGAATTAGCCAAAACATTCGCAAACTATGGCATATATGCGACTGCTTTTGCCTCGTTTGAAACAGCGGCAAAAGAAGCATATCAATACGCCGTCAAGCAAAACATTCCCCTTTTCTGTCTTGGTTCGCTTTATTCCTACGCTGCTTTCAAACAAACAATTGATCAGCTCACCCATCACTAAGTAAGGCAGCAAGAAGAACTAAAAGAGTTTGGCTTGAATAAGGAAGTCATGCAAAAAACAGCAAATGCATTTGATTTATCGGGCATTGCAAAGACAGGCACGAAAGAAGAATACCGAGAAGAACCGTAAAAAGCTTTTCTCGGTTTTTTATTATCAGAAATACGTATAGATGATAAAATAAACTCGCTTTGAGCAGTTGTGCGAAGCAAAATCAACAAATAGCAACATGTCTTTGCTTGTATAAGGCATAGATTTTAATACAACATCAAAACCCGCCGAATAATCGCTTTGCAGTATAAAAAGAAACGGTGTAATCCTTTTTCTAGGATTACACCGTAATTTACTTTAGACCCTTACGAAAAATTTTCATTTCCTTTGAACTTTTGTTCTGCCCTTGCCTATTTACTGAAATTTAATATCCCCAGTATCGACATTGGCTCTTTGAAGCGCTGCGCAAAATGTTTTCATAATCTGCGCTACTTCAGCACGAGTAGCTGTATCTGTTGGCGCAAATCGATTCCCACCGACGCCGCCAACAACCCCTGCATTCGCCATTGTTTTCACTGGCGTTTGAGCCCAACTGCTTACACGATTCATATCATTAAAATTCATTTCGCGTATTGGTTCTAACTCAATCCCTGCTTTAGAGGCAAACCGATAAAGAAACGCGCACATTTCTTCTCTGCTCACATATCCGTCCACCCCAAACTCTGTACTGGTATAACCGGCTACGATGCCTCGATCATAAGCCCATTTCACCGCGTCAGAATACCACTCATCCAGTGGAACATCGGTAAACGGCGTATTGTCGTCAAAAACATCCTTACCGTAATTATCTTCTCCTTTAGAGCCTGTTTCCGTAGGAATATTAAAGCCCAAACGGTCATTTAAATTTTTAAGCGCCCGCACAAACATAGCACGCGTCATCGTTTCATCTGGCGCAAACCGATTATTGCTCACACCGACAAAAAGCTTATTAATATTAGCAAAACGAACCGCTTCATAAAACCACTGGCCGCTTGGTACATCAACAAACGGATTTTGCCAATCTGCGGCGCTAATCGGTAAAATCGAGAAAGGCAACAGGAATGTCACCATCATAATTGAAAGTAATTTTCTTATTTTCATTTCTCTTCGCGCCCCTCTTTTCCTCATAAACACAATTCTATTGTACTTTAAATTCAATGATTTTTTTCAGTATCTCTACATTATTTTGGTATTCATCCATGGCGTCTTTCGCATACTTATCGACCACATTCGGCTGACGAATACACACAATTACATTTTCGCCCATACAAGAAAACGCATCGGAAAAATAAGCGCCATACGCTGTATTCGCTAACTTAATAGAAAAAGCATCGTCCGCATCCTCTGGATGATAACCTAAAACATCGGCAAGTGCAGCAAAACGGTCATGGTCTTTATACTCTTGGTAGATAAACTCGCTCAAAAAACACAAATAAGAATTTCCCGTCATCATTTCCATGCCGAGCTGATCTTTGGTTCGCTGTCTGGTATCATAATTGTACGCTAATGTACTGCCTTCTGCTTCGGCCTGCGCTTTCGCCTCTTCTAATTCTTCTTCGCTCATCATAATCAGCTTGGTGAGGCACAAATTGATCTCTCCATTCTGATCATAATCACTTACCACATATCGCAGCGCATTGGTTAAAGCTGTTTCCTGCTCAGACGAAAATACTTTTGGTCCCGAATACAGAATATAAGCATCATACGATTTCTTTTGCAGCATCTGCACCACACAAACCGTAAAAATAACAACAAAAAACGCCACAATTAAAGTGCGCCATTTATAATGATACCAATAGTTTTCAAACCATTTACGCATTTTTACCATCATTGAATCACCAATTCTATATTACAAATGGAATGATATGGTCAGATCTATGCGTTCTTTCATTACATGCTTCTATCGAGGCGAATGTAAAATAAATGCAATGGATCATAATTTGCAAAAAAGCAAATCTTCGAAAGAACCTCTCTGATTTGCTTGATTTTATCATAAAGTCTCAGCGACCAAAAAATTTAACGGTTTTACCGAAATTACACTTGAAAAAGCGCCAAGAATAACTCTCACGGGTTATTCTTAAAGTGAAACTTTTTTAAGAGCAATCCGTTAGGATTGTTCTTATTTTATCACAAAGTCTTCACAAAGTTTTTGCTACCTGAAAGTTTATCGTTTCCGGCACCGCCGGAATGTCACCCTTTCGGGTGGCAAGATAAACTTTAGAAACAAATCTTTGATTTGTTTTATTATACCATATATTTTTTTTGATTACAAGTCTTTTTCTGCTTGCGTTTGCAAGATAACCCATTGGGGCACCCTATGTAAAGAAGGTGCCCCAAGAAGATGTTTATATTTCAAAAGAACAATTGATTTTGTTGAATGGTGTAGCTATATCGATTATGCCACTTTTTGTGCTTGCTTTCCGATGCGCTTTATCGTTTCGCTATTCAGCTTTTTAAAGTGCGTAACCCACTATAACACTTTCATCTTTGTGCTGCAAAGTGCCATAATGAGCGCTACGGTTTGATTGCTAATAGTATTTTCTTCGGTCTATAAATGAGAATTTATTTTGCCATAGCATTATTTTCCTGCACAGGAACATACAAATAACAATACTCATGAGTACCATCTTCCGGTTTAAAAAAACCATAATATTCAACGATTGGTAGTGTGTCATTGCCATAAGTATATCCGCGCTTAGGGGCTATTTGCTCTCCAATCCAATGATATGGCGGAACGCCGCCCGTCCATGGTTCGTGTCCAAGTGCTCTTGCGGTTTCATCACACATTCTTATTCGCAAAAATTTTGCGGTGGGAATTTTGCAAATATCATATGAATCAGGCTGAACATCAGTTGCGACAAGAAATCCAAACATCACGCCGCTGGGGCGTTCGCATGAAAGATAATCCAGACTCATGCAAATATCCCAATCATCTTCACGGCTGTTTGGTAAGGAGGAGACAGATATAAAATCTTCCATAATTTTTTCAACATTCGGTTCATCAGTATTATTGTCTGCATAACCAACTTTTCTGCACCAAATAGTGTCGCTCCATTCAATTAAATCAACAACTATTCCGTTGAAATTATAGGTTTTAATAATATTTTCCTGCGGATGCTGTATATTCATCGTATCTTTTCTCCTGTTTCGATTCTAACAAAACGGAAGTTATTGCGTTTTTACATAAAGAAAAAAGCTTTGTCTGTTAGATAGCAATCCACCAACATACACCATATTTATCAATGACAGTGGCACAGCATTTACTCCATGGCAACTCATGGATTGTTTCAATAACTTCATTTTGTGAACAAAACTTACATCTCAAGAATTTTTGGCTTTGCCCATTGCTAAAAATCCCTCACCGTTAACTGATAGTTCACAATGTTCATAGGCGGTTCCGCTGTCATTTTTCATTTCAAGTGTTATTTCTGCGCCAAATGCTTTACAATATGTTTTTGCTGCCTCCATACTGTTTTTTACATAAACCTGAGTATAGTTTTTCATATAGGAGCTTTCTCTCCTTAGCATAATTATGTGTAAATGATGTCTGTATCGGCAAGCTGCTATACTAGCCAAAGAAAGAGGCTACTTCCTTATGTAGTTTCCCCTTCGGCTTCTTTTATTTTTTGCAGCGTATGAGCCGAATCGCATTCAAAATAGCAAGTACCGACACGCCAACATCGGCAAATACAGCCGCCCACATGGTCACCAAGCCAGCCGCACTAAATAGCAGCACTAAAAGCTTTACTGTCAGCGCAAAAACAATATTCTGCCGCACAATACTGCGTGTTTTTTTCGATATTTGTATCGCCGTAAACAGCTTAGATGGTTCATCTGTCATAAGCACAATATCAGCAGCCTCGATTGCCGCATCAGAACCGAGGGCGCCCATCGCCACGCCTAAATCGGCACGGGCAAGCACCGGTGCATCATTGATGCCATCCCCGACAAAGAGGAGCTTTCCCTTTGCTGATTTTTTCTTTAATAGTTCTTCTACCTTGGCTACTTTATCAGCAGGCAGAAGGTCTGCAAACACTTGATCAAGCCCTAATTGACGGGCCACTTTTTCGCCGATTGATTTAGCGTCACCAGTAAGCATAACAAGCTCTTTCACACGTGTACGCCTTAAAAGATCAATTGTCTTGGCTGCATCTTCTTTGATTTGATCGGCAATCACGATAGAGCCGCGATAGATTCCATCCTCAATGACATATACCAGCGTCCCAGCCTGATCATTCGGAACAGTCGCTGGCAAAGAAAACCGAGCCAACATTTTTTGATTGCCTACAGCAACTTGCTTGCCATCTACAACAGCAATCACGCCAAGACCCGCTATTTCCTCTGTCTTCGTTACACGCTGTTTATCGATTTCTTTCCCATAAGCCTCTTTTAATGAAAGCGAAATAGGGTGATTTGAATAACTTTCTGCATAAGCGGCCAATTCCACTAACGCTTCTGACGATACGCCATGGGGATGTATCTGTTGCACGGCAAACACACCTTTTGTCAAGGTGCCCGTTTTGTCAAAAACAACGATTTCAGTTTGTGCTAATGCCTCTAAATAATTACTGCCCTTGATTAATACACCGCTGCGAGAAGCGCCGCCTAATCCGCCAAAAAAGCTAAGCGGTATTGAAATAACTAATGCACAAGGGCAAGAAACGACCAAGAAGGTAAGCGCGCGATAAATCCACTCAGAAAACGATGCGTCGGCCAATATAAACGGGGGAATCACAGCCAGTGCGGCCGCTAAAATCACCACGATCGGTGTATAATAACGAGCAAATTTAGTGATAAAATTCTCTGATGTTGCTTTGCGGCTGCTTGCGTTTTCTACTAAATCCAATATAGTATTCACGGTAGATTCACTAAACTCTTTTGTAACATGCGCCGTTAACATGCCATTTAAATTGATGCATCCGCTAAGCAGCAAATCTCCTGGTTTTACCTCTTTAGGACATGATTCACCGGTTAAAGCCGCTGTATCCAGCGTCGAAGTGCCTTCAATGACCTCTGCGTCCAGCGGTATTTTTTCGCCTGCGGTAATCACAATCGTCTCGCCAATTTCGACTTCATCCGGATCAACTTTTTGCAGTTCTCCGTTACGCAATACCTGCGCATAATCAGGGCGAATATCCATCAGATCAGCAATCGAGCGACGCGATTTATCAACGGCGCAGCTTTGAAACAATTCACCAATCTGATAAAGCAGCATGACCGCCACGCCCTCTGGATACTCACCAATAGCAAACGCACCAATAGTAGCGATGCCCATTAAAAAGTTTTCATCAAACAACTGCCCCCTAAAAAGATTGCGAATTGCTTTCCATATGACATCAATACCAACCACCAAAAACGAAATTAAAAAGACAGCGAACCGTACAAAATGATTTGAAAATGGAATCACGAGCGCCATGACAAACACGACTGCTCCGATGATAATACGCAATAGACGTTTTTGATTTGCGCTCATACCGATAAACCGTTTCCTTTCTTAATTTATGCTTTCACCATTTTCACATCCGGCTCTAATTTTTTCACAAGCGCTTCGGCCTGTTCCACAATAGCAGGCATTTCTTCTCGCTCTGCTTCAATCGTCATTTTTGTTGTCATAAAGCTAACCGTAGCACTCTGCACGCCGTCAATCTTCTGTACGGCTGTCTCGATTTTGGCCGCACAATTCGCACAATCTAATCCAACTAATTTAAATGATTTTTTCATCACAATTTCCTCCAATATATTTTTTAATTAAGTGATACACAATGAATTTGAACAGTTGAACACTTACTCAACTTTGTATTCTTATTATAATTGAATACCCATTCAATTGTCAAGTGTTTTTTTCAATTTATCTATTTTTCAGAAAAAATAGTTTTTAGCATAAAAAAACAGACGCCTACAATAATCATCTAAACGTCTATTTTTACATCCTATTTTATTTATGCTTCATATGCGTGAGAGCCAACTCAATAATATCCGTAATATGCTGATCATCTAAACTATAGAATATATTAACGCCCTCTCGGCGCGATTTAACAATCTTATTTTGCTTTAACGTGCTTAACTGGTGCGAAACGGCCGATTTTGTCATGTCCAGTACCGTCGATAGATCAGAAACACATAACTCTCTTTTGTTTAACGCAAGTACAATACGCGTCCTGGTGGGATCACCAATAACTTTAAAGAGTCCCGCAACGGATAACAGCAACTCATCGGGTAACATAGCGGCTTTAGTTTGTGCAATAATTTCCGTATTGCTTGGATCATTCTGTGCATCATGTCGATATGCCATACTCATTAAACCTCCTGATGCTATTCTTATTAAATTACTAAATTTTCAATTCTCTCAAAGTTCATCGTTTCCAGCTTTACCGAAATGCAGCCTGATTGGCTGCAAGGTGAACTCTCCTAAAATTCAACCGTTAGGTTTATTCTTAAAAATTAATTCGTATAATTATTCTTATCTTATAGTATACTTGATAATCAATTCTCATGTCAATAGCAGAACAAACATTCTTTTTACCGATTTAATTGTAGCAAAAAATCGCGCAATCATGCATTAATAATAAGAAAAAACGAATGCAATCACACTTTGTTCATATTTTTACAATCCATTTTGAGCATTTTTGATTTTTATTTATGAATTTTTTATTAAATCAAGAAAAATGTATTGACATTTTTTTCAATATACTTTACAATAACACCAGTGATCAACATAATGAAAACAAAACGGCAATGGGGCCGCAGATTTTTTCTGCATCCATGCCGTTTTCGTTTTTAAAAATTTTTCTACAAGAAATTGTGTAAAAATGCGAAAATTTATACTTCGCAATCTACTTAAACACAAATGCAAAGAAAGGCAGGGTATTAAAATGAAAAGTGTAACAGACATGTTCGGCTCGTTGGTATTCAATGACTGCTCTATGAAGGAAAGGCTGCCAAAAGAAACCTATAAAGCCCTTCACAAGACCATTGAAAATGGAAAAAGCTTAGATCCCAACATCGCGAATGTCGTAGCTAACGCCATGAAAGACTGGGCCATAGAAAAGGGCGCAACCCACTATACCCATTGGTTTGAACCCATGACGGGCATTACCGCTGAAAAACATGATAGCTTTATTTCTCCTGAAAAAAACGGAGGGATCATCATGGAGTTTTCGGGCAAAGAACTCGTCAGAGGTGAACCCGACGCCTCTTCTTTTCCATCGGGCGGTTTACGAGCAACCTTTGAAGCCAGAGGCTATACAGCCTGGGACCCTACCTCCTACGCCTTTGTAAAAGACGGCGTGCTTTGCATCCCCACTGTGTTCTGTTCATATGGAGGCGAGGCGCTGGATAAGAAAACGCCGCTGCTGCGTTCAATGGAATCAATCAGCCGTCAAGCGAAACGCATTCTCAAACTCTTTGGCAACGACACGATTAAAACAGTCAAAACAACAGTTGGACCCGAACAAGAATACTTCTTAATTTCCCAAGAAGTCTATGAACAAAGAGAAGATTTGCTTTATACCGGACGCACCCTGTTTGGCGCAAAACCGCCGAAAGGACAGGAATTAGACGACCATTACTTCGGTGTTATCAAAGACGCGGTTAAAAATTACATGACCGACCTAAATGAAGAATTGTGGAAATTGGGCATCTTAGCAAAAACCGAGCATAACGAAGTGGCACCAGCTCAGCATGAATTAGCGCCTATCTTCACCACAACGAACCTTGCTGTTGACCATAACTATTTGACCATGGAGCTTATGCAAAAAGTCGCAAAAAAACACAACATGGTCTGCCTCTTACACGAGAAACCCTTTGAAGGCATTAATGGCTCAGGTAAACACAACAACTGGTCGATATCAACCGATACAGGCGTCAATTTACTTGATCCCGGTGAAACACCTTATGAAAACGCTCAATTTTTAGTATTTCTTTCGGCCGTCATCAAAGCGGTAGATGAATATCAAGATCTACTACGAATTTCGGTTGCCTCGGCCGGTAATGACCACCGCCTTGGTGCAAACGAAGCGCCCCCTGCGATTGTATCCATTTTCTTAGGCGATGAACTCGACGCGGTAGTCAAAGCCGTAATTGCGGGTAAAACGTATGAATCAGGCAAGGCCGAAAAAATGGAAATCGGCGTACATGTACTGCCTAAATTCCCGAAAGACAACACCGACCGGAACCGTACCTCTCCATTTGCCTTCACCGGCAACAAATTTGAGTTTCGCATGCTGGGTTCGGCTGCATCGGTATCTGACCCGAACATTGTGCTAAACACAGCGGTAGCCGAATCGCTCAAACAGTTTGCTGATGAGTTAGAGAGCGCCGAAGATTTTGGAAAAGCATTAAACAGCTTAGTAAAAAGAACTTTGAAAGAGCACAAAAAAATCATATTCAACGGTAATGGTTATGATGATGCATGGATTGCCGAAGCCGAAAAGAGAGGACTTTGCAATCTTAAAACAACGCCCGACGCATTGGCTCACTATTTAGATCCTAAAAACGTCAGCCTGTTTACCAAACACGGCGTTTATACCGAAACTGAAATGCAGTCCCGTTACGAAATCGCTTTGGAAAAATACTGCAAGACAATTAATATTGAAGCGCTGACTATGATTCAAATGACTAAGCGTGATCTTCTGCCTGCAGTGAGTGCTTATGCAGCAGAACTTGTGGAAACAGCCCTGTCAAAAAAAGCCTTGTCCGACAAAATAGATATTTCCTATGAAGAGGACTGCGCTGCGAAAATCTCAAAACTAACGGCTAAAATGTACACAAAAGTAACTGCGTTAGAAAAGGCTGTAGAGGGAGCTGATAAAATCAGCGATGGTTTAAAAAGTGCGATTTATTTTAAAGACAAAGTACTTGCCACCATGTGCGAGCTGCGCGAAACAGCTGATAAATTAGAAACAATTGTCAGTGATGAATACTGGCCGTTCCCGTCGTACGGCAAAATGTTGTTCAGCGTGCAATAAATGCGCTGCGATACAATAAAACAGCGATGTAATCCAATGAATTACATCGCTGTTTTTCATTTTTTATGATCGTTTCCATGTAGAAGGAGAGATCAGCATTAAAATTGGAAATATTTCTAAGCGGCCGGCCAGCATATCAAAACATAAAAGCAATTTAGATGGCAGCGAAAAAGCCGCAAAATTCCCCATTGGCCCCACCATCTCAAGACCGGGCCCTACATTATTCAAACAAGCCGATACCGATGTAAAGGATGTGACTAAATCAAATTCATCAACAGCGGTGATCACCAGTATGGAAACAACAAAAATAAGAATATATACAATCAAAAACGAGGTCGTGCTTCGCACGGTTTCGTGATCTGCTTTTCGCCCCTCATACTGCACCGAAATAACCGAACGCGGATGAAGGATATATCGAATTTCCCGTATCCCATTTTTAACAAGCATAATAATGCGGCCAACCTTGATACCGCCTGCTGTTGAACCGGCGCAGCCGCCGATAAACATGAGCAAAACTAAAACAAGTTTTGACAAGGGAGGCCACAAATTAAAATCGGCCGTTGCAAACCCCGTAGTCGATACAATCGACGCCACTTGAAAAAAGGATAAACGAAATACCTCTTCCAATGAACCGTACAAACGATAAATATCAATCATAATCACGGCAATTGCCCCTGCAATGATGCAAAGAAGCCATCTGAGTTCTTCACTCTTTAACGCCTTGACCACATGACCGCACAATATCAAATAAAAGATATTAAAATTCACGCTGAATAACACCATAAAGGCAGCGATCACGTACTCAAAATACGAATTTTGATATTCACCGATGCTCAAGTTCTTGATGCTAAAACCACCCGTGCCAGCCGTCGCAAAGGAATTGACCAAACTATCATACAGTCCCATGCCGCCCGCTAATAAAAATAGAATCTGCAAAACCGTCAGAGCAATATAGAGACTATACAAAATTCTGGCTGTTTTTTTTAGCTTTTCACTGATCTTGCTTACGCTGGGACCAGTTGCCTCGGCCCGCAGCACATGCAAAAGACGTATATTCTTCATTTCTGACTTGGGCATAATGGCTAACACAAACACCAACACACCCATGCCGCCGATCCAATGGGTAAAACTGCGCCAAAACAAAATACTTTTAGACAAGCTGGCAATAGCAATCGTCTCTCCTAAAATCGTAGCCCCTGTTGTGGTAAATCCCGAAACAGTTTCAAAAAAACAATCAACAAATGATAACCCATAGCCAGATATATAAATCGGAATACTGCCAAACAATGAAAGCACAATCCAAGACAAGCCAACCGTAACAAACCCCTCTTTTGCGGAAAAATCACGCTTTTGGGGAGAGCGAATTGTTAGCAAAGTACCAATGCCGCAAAGCAACACGATCGGCAGTAAAAAAGGATACAAACTGTCCCCATAAATACACGCACAAATAAGCGGCAAGAGCATCAGCAGCCCCTCTACACGCATAATTTGACCGATTAAAAATAAGACCATTCTGCCATTTATCATGATACATTCCTTCTTGCTTTCAAACTGCCTACATACCCTTTTCGATTGATTTGCATTACAACAAAATATCGTTTAATTCGCCTGTACCTTCATTCGTTGTCACAATAATCACTCGGTCATTTTCCTGCATGCGAGAGGCACCATCCGGATAAATAACCGTATTATCATGAATAATGCCCGCAATAATTAAATGACTTTTTGTTTTTAAATCCTTTAGCGCCACATCAATACCAGCAAAATCTTTTGTTACTGTAAATTCAATAACCTCGGCTTTATTATCAGCAATTTTATATAAAGTATTTAGACTGCTGTCCTGTGCGTTTTCGGTAGCCCGCACATAACGCAGAATATCATAAGCCGTGGCATATACGGGTGAAACCATGCTACCCTCGTAGTTTATTTTAGACAACAGACCCATAAAAGAGATCCGTTTAATTTTAATAATGGTTTTATCCACGTCTTTAGTACTGGCAAATAATGAAATTAATATATTTTCCTCATCATTATCAGTAAGAGCCACGCACGCGTCTACATGACCAATGCCTTCCTCTAACAGCAAATCGCTGTCTGTTCCATCCCCCCAGATAACCGAAGCTTTTGGCAGCGCACCTGATAAATAATCACACCGACGTCGATCATTCTCAATAATCTTAACCGACATGCCGAGCTTCAGCAATCGTTTTGCTAAATAATAAGCGATTTTTCCGCCGCCAATCAGCAGCACTGTTTTGATCTTCTTTGCTTGAATTTTCAAATTTCGGAACAGGGCCACTAAATCAACATGAGGCGCCGTAATATGAATGCGGTCTTCTGCGCAAAGAACAAATTCTCCATCAGGAATCATAACATGATCACCCCGCTGCACTGCACAAACCAGAATATTATTGCCAGCGTCTCCTCGAAAGTCCGAAAGCTTTTTACCATCCAAAAAATGACCCGATTTTACTTTCAATTCAATTAAATCAACCCGCCCTTTTGCAAAGCGTTCTACTTTTAGCGCCTCCGGAAAGCGTATCATACGCTCAATTTCAAAAGCGGCTTCAAGTTCCGGATTCACAATCATGTCAATGCCCAATTTTTGCCTGATGAAATCCACTTCTGTATAATATTCTGGATTTCTGATTCTGGCAATTGTGTGTTCGGCGCCCATTGTTTTGGCGACAATACAAGCCATTATATTCGTCTCGTCAGATGCCGCGCAGGAAATAAAAAAGTCGCATTTTGAGACCTCAGCTTCCCGCTGAATCGAAACACTTGCACCATTGCCGACAATCCCCAGCACGTCATAAGCATTCGCAATTTCTTCGATCATGACAGCTTGGGTATCAATAACCGTGATATCGTGCCCCTCACTGGTTAAAAATTTAGTTAAGGTATAGCCAATTTTACCGCTTCCTACAATTACAATTTTCATACAATTCGCTGCACCTTTCAAATATCTTATCGTTGACAAATCTTTGATTGATGATAAAAATCTCCAAACCCTACTTACTATATACCATTTTAGTCTAAATTTCAATACATTTTTTCATGAATTTTCACACATAAAGCAAAAAAGACTGGAGAGCACTCCAGTCTTTTTCTTTATTTTGCTGCATCATCTACATATAATTTTCTAACCGCGTTCGGGTCCGCCGCACTTTGCTTTTTGGGAGCAACAGGTTCCGAAGCTTTAGCAGCCTCAGGATTTTCCCTCATCTCAAAAAACTTCTGTGCAACTTGCGGGAACAAGGCATAAGAAAGAACATCTTCTTCTGATTTCGCCCACTGTTTGCATTCTTCGCGATATTTTTCAAGTTCAGGCCCAATCTGATCAGCCGGACGACAAGTAATTACCTCACCATCGCCAATCGCTTTTTTCCTGACCTCTTCGTTTACCTCGCCCGGCAGCTTACCGTATTCGCCGCGCAACAGGCCTTTCGACTCTTTGGTAAACATCTTGTATCTCTCGCCGGCCAATACGTTCAAAACAGCCTGCGAGCCAACAATTTGTGAGGTTGGTGTTACAAGGGGAGGATAACCATAATCCTTTCTAACTCTGGGCACTTCTTCAAGCACCTGATAATACTTACCCTCTGCACCGGCCTGCTTTAACTGACTAATCAAATTAGACAACATGCCGCCCGGCACTTGATAAATCAATGTCTTTGTATCAACGCTTAATACCTTAGGATCAAGAATACCTTGCTCCATCAGTTTATTGGCTACCTGTCTAAAGTGAGCGGCCACATCAGCAAGCAATGACAAATCAAGACCGGTATCCCGTTCAGTTCCTTTAAGAGTAGCCACCAGCGATTCGGTTGCAGGCTGTGCGGTACCATTGGCCAAAGGTGATAAAGCAGTGTCGACAATATCAACACCAGCCTGTGCAGCCAATAAATAAGTCATATCACCAGTACCTGTAGTATTATGCGTATGCAAATGAATTGGCACAGGCACAGCTGCCTTCAGCTTTTTCACTAATGAATATGCCTCATATGGTAAAAGCAGATTCGCCATATCTTTGATACAAATCGTATCAGCACCCATTTCTACCAATGTTTTAGCCAGCTCAACGAAATATTCTTCATTGTGTACTGGGCTAGTGGTATACGAAATCGCCGCCTCACAAATACCACCGTACTTCTTAGTATATTTAATGGAACTTTCCAAGTTTCTTGGATCGTTCAGTGCATCAAAAATACGAATGACATCAATACCATTTTCAATCGATTTGCGGCAAAAGGCCTCGACCACATCATCGGCATAATGTTTATAACCTAAAATATTCTGCCCTCTGAAAAGCATTTGCAATCTGGTATTCGGCATCATTTTGCGAATGGTACGCAGTCTTTCCCATGGATCCTCATTCAAAAAGCGCAGACAAGAATCAAAGGTAGCGCCGCCCCAGCACTCAACCGACCAATATCCTACTTTATCTAATTTCTCTAAAGCAGGAATCATGTCCTCTATTTTCATACGGGTTGCCGCTTGTGATTGATGCGCGTCCCGCAGAATTGTATCTGTTATATTCAGCTTATTAGCCACTTGAATCCCTCCTTAACGACTAAACAGTGCAATCAGCACGCCAGCCGCAATAGCAGAACCAATAACGCCGGCCACGTTTGGACCCATAGCATGCATCAGCAGGAAGTTTTTCGGATTTTCTTTCTGACCAACCGTCTGCGAAACTCTCGCTGCCATCGGCACCGCCGAAACACCAGCCGAACCAATTAACGGATTGATCTTGTTCTTTAAGAACAAATTCATAAACTTGGCTAAAAGAACACCGCCGGCCGTACCGCAGCCAAAAGCCGCAACGCCCATCAAAATAATTTTAATCGTATCCCAAGCGATAAAGGTGGTCGCTGTCGCGGTAGCACCAACCGATACCCCTAAGAAAATGGTCACGATATTGATCATCTCATTCTGTGCTGTTTTAGAGAGTCTTTCAGTTACGCCCGAAACATTGAGCAAGTTACCCAGCATCAAACAGCCAACCAGTGGAGCCGCCGAAGGAACCAAAAGCGCCACAAAAATGGTAACAACAATCGGGAAAATCACTTTCTCGGTTTTAGAAGCTTCACGCAAAGGCTTCATCACAATCTGACGCTCTTTCTTAGTTGTCAAAGCCTTCATAATCGGCGGTTGAATCACCGGTACGAGAGCCATGTAAGAATAAGCGGCTACCGCAATCGGACCAAGCAGTTCGGGTGCCAAGCGAGAGGTTACAAAAATAGCCGTCGGACCATCGGCACCGCCGATAATACCGATTGAACCGGCCTGCGCCGGTGAAAAGCCCACAAGAGAAGCTACGATAAAAGTAATAAAAATACCAACTTGTGCAGCCGCACCCAAAAGCAAGCTTTTCGGGTTGGAAATCAGCGGACCAAAATCGGTCATCGCGCCGATACCAATAAAGATTAAGCAAGGATAAACACCTGCTTTTACGCCTATGTAAAGAATATCTAAAAGTCCGCCATTGGCTAAAATCGTGCCATAGCTATGATAAGCGGGGCTTGCCGGATCAATAAATGCATTCCACAATTCAGAATGATACATATCAGCGCCCGGCAAGTTCGTCAGCAGCATACCAAACGCAATCGGCAACAGAAGTAGCGGCTCGAACTTTTTGACAATTGCCAAATATAAAAGAAAACATGCAATGGCAATCATGATCAGATATTTCCAGTTCTCCCCCTCAAAGAAGCGGACAAAACCCATCTGATCCACAAAATTTCTAAGTGCATCCATATTTTATCTCTCCTAACTTATGCAATCGCGCACAAGAGCGCACCTGTCTCCACGGTTGAGCCCTTCTGTACCGAAACAGCCGAAACCGTACCATCGCAAGGCGATAAAATTTCATTTTCCATTTTCATAGCCTCTAATACCATCAAAACGTCACCTTTTTTAACCGCTTGGCCATTGCTGACGTTCACAGCTAAAATAGTGCCCGGCATGGGGGCTGTAATTTTTTCACCGCCAGCAGGCGCCGCACTGGGAGCCGGTGCACTGGCCGGAGCTGCCGCTGCTTTCGGCATAGCAGCGCCTTCTGCAAGCTCTTCTACTGTGATGGCATATTCAGTTCCATTTACATTCACAAGATACTTTTTCATTTCATTTCACCTCAAAAATTATTTCTTTTCAATTTTGACTATACGAATTCCAGATGCATCAGTGCCCGAAGCCTCGGCAATCGCAGCTGACACAGCGGCGATAAACTGCCCTCTGTCAGGAATTGCCTCTGCAACTGGTGCTGCCACAGGACTAAGCTCGGTTTTCGGTTTTTCTTTGATAACCGCTTTGCATATAGCCCCCATAATTGAACATACAAGAATCAGTCCAATCAAACCGGCAAACACAACGCCTATGCCCATCAGAATCACCGTTAGGTTATTGACACCATAACCAAGTCCGCTTGCATCCACGAGCTCACCTAAGAAAAAATTTCCCATACGTTTCCTCCTATATTGATCGATATCAAATAAAAATTATTTTATTGACTTTTTTGCTTTTGTGATATACGAATCAAAATTTCCGCAATCAATTGATTATACCATTTTGTGTAAATTTTATCAATAGATTTTTTACAATTCAAAAAGAAAAAATTGCGTTAAAAAGGGGCCGCTGTTCGCAGGCCCCTTTTTGTTTTAAAAGACAAGATTTCTCATCCTAAACAATAAATTTAGCAGCGACCGCCGCAGAATAAAAGGATGAAGAGTATGATAATCGCGATCAGAAGAAGCGTGTCTTCAGACAAGCCGCAGAAATTGCAGATTGAACAGCCTCTCTCGCGGTTTGCACAGCCGCAGCCTGCATCAGCAGAGCGGTAGTTGGTGTTTTCATATTCACACATTTTTATATCCCCCTGGCATTTTGTTTTGGGTTTACTCCCTTAACAGTATATGACTTTGTTTCATTTTGTTTCCTGTTAGAGCAGCTAAGATTTTTTATCTCTTATTTACACGGTTTAATAAACGCAGTTTATGACCGCCTAAAACAAAATTTATGACGGTGAATAAAAAAGCATCCATCAGACGATAATCAAAGCACACAAAGGGCTTAAAGTCCTTACTTGTCAATCAGAAAGGAATATACTCATGCCATCCGTTGATTTTAACGAAAGCAAAACAAAAGTCAATCTTATGCGCGCCTTTGCGGGCGAAAGCCAGGCTCGAAACCGCTATACATTCGCCGCAAGTCAAGCTAAAAAAAGCAATCTGCATGTCATTGAGGCTGTTTTTACATTCACAGCCAACCAAGAAAAAGAACATGCCGAAATTTTTTATAACCACCTAAGTTCCTTATCCGGAAAAACGATTGAAATTGATGGTGGTTATCCCGTCGATATAACCCAATCGATCACCGAACTGCTGCGCTATGCACAGCATAATGAATTTGAGGAATACGATCCCGTCTACAAAGCCTTTGCCGCTACCGCTAAAGAAGAAGGATATCCTGAAATCGCGGCCTCTTTCTCGGGCATCGCTGAAATCGAAAAAACACATGGTGATCGTTTCGGCGCGTTAGCCGACTTGTTAGAACAAGATAAATTGTTTGTATCCGACGTAGAATGCGGCTGGATGTGTCTCAACTGCGGCCATGTGCAAACCAGTTTAAAAGCACCTGAAGCCTGTCCTGTCTGTCACCACGATAAAGGCTATTTTATCAGACTAACCATGGCGCCGTTTACCAAAGGATAAAAACGCAATCATCACAAAAAGCTTTGCCTTTTGGCAAAGCTTTTTTATTTAACGGAACATGACAGTTGTGATATTCTCAAACCATTCTGCACCATCTTTATCCATGGTCCAAACAACTTGATCTCCGAAATCTTCTTTCACAGCAATTAACTCGTTCTCTCCATTCAAAACGAAACTGTAATCAGCGACCCCTGTAGACAAAGTGACAATATAACCAATCAGTATACCTTCTTCATCATAGACATAATTCACTTTATAACTCTTTTGGTTAGCATATAAATAAAGTTCAACCGCACATCTCCCCTGTCTATCATATTCGTAGTGAACCGTGCGCTCAAAGCCGCTGTCATCTACATATTTGCTCTTTACAACCAGCCCCTGCTCATTCAAAAAATCAATGCGGGAACCATATGCCGCAAACAAATCTTGATAAGAATAACTCGCCGTCCCCTTTTTCTCGTCTTTTGTTTCTTCCTCTATTGTAACAGTCATCGCTCGAACAAAGCGCCGAATCATAGAAGCAACCTCGGCACGAGTCGCTATGCCCTGCGGCTCAAACCGGCCGTTTCCCATACCAGATACCACCCCAGCCGCCGTACAATCTCGTACTGCATCAGCCGCCCAATCACTGATCTTGCCTTCATCGTCATAATGAACCAAATAACCACGGATAAGATTTTCATAACAATTTTCAGGCATCTCATAACCAATAAACTTGGCAAAATTCGCCATCATCAAACACATCTGTTCACGGGTAATATTTTCCTCTGGAGCAAAAACCTCTTCTGAATAACCCGACACTACCTTGTTTCCATAAGCCCACAAAACATCATTGTAATACCATGTCTGCTCAGAAACATCTTTAAAAGGCATGCCGGCCCCTTCGCTCACTTCCTGTTTGCTAAGCCGGTGAAGCAAAGCGGCAAACATAGCGCGGGTAAACGGCCTCTCCGGTTCAAATTTCGTTCGGCCTGTTCCAACCAACAAGCCGTTCTGTACCGTATAATCAATTCCTTTATAATACCACGCTTTTGCGTCTATATCGCTGAAGACATTACTTTTTGATCCACCGATATCGGTATATATCCCGGTTACTCCCATGCCAAACAGCCGACGCTGTTCTTCCGCATCATTGATTGTATGCACAAACAAAGGCACACCGGCTTGTTGCAGTCCCTCTATATATCCCTCTCTTACAGCGAACTCTACCGGGACAGTAAGACCCGCCAGATCATTTTTTTCAGCAAATGCAACAAGCGCTGCAATATCGGTTTTCTCGTTCCATGACATTTGATACACAGTGAGAATGATCTGATCAAATCCTAAATCTCGAATAGCCGCATACTCGTCATAACTATAAATTTGTATAATAAATTGTTTTTTTAGTTCAGGACATCGCTCGGCAATCAATGCAGCGCCTGCGACATGATCTTCTTTAATATCGGTTACAATCCGCACATCCGGATGCTCTTTTAACCAGTCAATAAGTGTACTCAAAGTCAACGAAGTATATCCATAAGTAGAACCACGCACTTCGTTAAATTCTGCAAGAGACAAGCACCCCTGCGATGACAGAAAACCATAACGAGTCTCCCAATCGTGAATGCAAACAAGTTCGTGATCGGTTGTCCATGAAAAGTCCAGTTCGATCAGTTTGTACCCAAGCGCCGCGGAGCGATTTAGCGCCTCTATGCTGTTGGAGCCTGTAACACCGCTTTCTAACACGCCTCCTGCATGAATGATATAACGGACATCGTCCCAATTTACCTCCTTATCCTGTGCTGTACCCGCGATTCCACAAAGAAAAATTACGGCAATCACCATACAAATTATACGTTTTCTTATCATAACCTGTTAACTGTCCTTTCTTATATGTCATTGTGGCAGTAATCTCTTTTTCTTAATAATAAAGACAAAAAACTCATTGCAGCAGCAACGAGTTTTCTTGTATTCTCCATACGAATCTCAAATCTCGCTCGACCGGCTTTCCATTCATTATATCACTGACTTCATCTGGCCGATCAATCGGTGAAGAAATTCTCTACTCCGCAGAACATGGCGTCTAATTCCACCACCGGTTTGGTGTTGTCATAGGGCTTTAAACTGCCGTCCTCGTTATACACAACATCAAATTGATAGTCATACGTTACCGGATTTATCCATGTTTCAGCCGATTCTTTTAAATACTGCTCTAATTCTGCTCGGCTCACGTCATATTCTGCCACCAATTCAAAGACGCTGATTTGTTCCGGAAATGACTTTCTGATTTCTTCTTCCGTACCTGTCGCTCTTATCTGGTCTATATCGATACGATTATCAATAACAGCATTTTTTGCAAACCCGAATATGCTTTTTTTCTGTCTTGTTTCGTCACGCTTTTCCATATCGCGGTAATAGGCTTCTACTGCTTCTAAATCGTCCGAATACAACAGGTCAATATTGTGTATGCTATTCCAACGCTCATTACATGTTTTCTCAAACAATTCCCGTGGTATTTGGAAATAGTCGATAAACGCTTTTATATTCTGACCTTCATAGTAACAGTCACTTTCCGCGCCCGCCTTTTTTGCTTCTTCCCATTGCTGTGTCTTTTGTTCCATCCATTTTAGCAGTTCTTCTTCTCCGCCTGCATACGCTACCCACTCATCTTCCCAACCATGGTAATCATAATCATGCACTGGGCAAAACTGGGTGCCGCCAGTTGGATACTGTGTATCTCCACTTGGTTCAGTTATTGGTTCGGTCACCGGCTCTAACGCCTGCGTCGGTTGGGTTTCTTCGCCTGTGTCAGTCGGCGGCTCGGCCTGCCGGCAGGCGACGAACACTGCCATCAACAAACCAACGAGTAATATCAATAACCTTTTTCTCTGTTTCATGGTTCTTTCCTTTCTAAACTGTTATGGTTTTATGAACCCCTCTCATTCTTACCATATGCATGCTATTTAATATAGATACGGGGGTCCATAAAATAACGCCGGTTGTCCGCGCTGCTGCCAGGGTGCAGCATTTCTTTGACAGCCACCTGAATATGCAGATGAGCGCCTCTCGAATCACCGGTATTACCGGTGATGCCCACCTCGGCCCCGTGGGGAACCGCGGCATTCTTTGTCGTGACTGTCCGGCTGCTGAGGTGCATATACGTGATATATAGCGTTCCACTGCTATTTCTCAACTGCACATAATTACCCATTGATTTATCATTGTCTCGCGTATTATGCACATACATCGTCTGGCCCGCCACATTCTTGGCGCTGACACCGCCGCCCGATATGTCAAGCCCCTGGTGAAATTCGCGTGCACCGTCCAAATAGCGCCAGCCAAAATTCTGACAACTCTTTGCGTAATTCTGGACGCAATAGGTGTCGTATGAATTTTGATTAAAGGCCCATGAATCGCTGCAGCCGCTATGCGGCCATTTGCTCTTGGGCGAATAGCCTGGCACCGGCTGGTAATTGGTTTTATCGGTCGGCCTTGTCACAAAGACATACCGCTTGGAGGGGGAGACCAGCTCGGGCACGGCGGCCATGGTTTTAATATCCATCACATTGACCCCATAGGTGCCCGAAAGCGCGCCGCTGCGCGCAAAGCCAAATGTCGAATAAGCGGGTTTCCAAGACATACTGCCATAATTCGATGGATAAAAGAACACCGCAGCGCCCCCGACATCCATACCCGTTTCATCTTTCACATATACATTAATATGCGAAGCCGAATTATACTGAATGCCATGCAGCAGGGTCAGCACGTTGGCTGCCTCTGCTATTGTAATTGATTGCTTGGGTCTGAAAGACCCATCGGTGTAGCCATGGAAAACATCGGCCCGGCACAAAGCCGTCACTGCCGGCAGCAGAGCCGAGGTAATAGAACCCGCATCAGTAAAGCTGGGCATTGTTTTAACCACCGGCAGGCTCACGCCAAAATGATTGCAGTATCGATACATAAAAGCGCACATTTGCTCCCGCGTTACGGGTGACTGGGGCTCAAAGCGATTGTTGCCGACCCCCGCGATTATGCCATGCCGCGTTCCCCACTCGATCGCGCCTGAACAAGGATGGTCAGAGGGTACATCGGTAAAACCAGTCAGCGTATCGGTTATAGACATGTCGTCCGCCCGTTTTACCCTGGCAAGCCCCAGCGGTACCTCATACCGCTTAAATTCCCTTTCCGCATCCACATGCGAACGTTTTGTTTCCCATGTAAAAAAACGCTCGTTTAATGCCAAATCCACATAATCAACCGCCCAATGGCTGGAAGATATCGCCCCGGCCGGCAGAGCATGGGCGCCGGCCAAGAGCAGCGCCAGTAAAAAAACAATCCATCGCCGTTTGCATTTTCTCATTTTTTAACCTCTATCTACGTCTTTTACTCTTACAAGGTCTTTTACCGGTTCGCTATCGAGAAAAATAAACCATGGGAATCACCCCTTTAGATTTCATTGTCCTATGTATAGACTACCATTTTATTCCTTTACCGTCAATTGCTTATTGTTACAAATAATCGAAATAATTATGTGAAATATATATAAATACAGCCTGTTATACAAATGTTTTATGCACGCCGGCGACAAAAAACAGATAAATCCATTTTATTTCATGCACATGATGAGCAAAAAAAGAAAAACCTTGCCTTATCAAAAAAGTGACCGCAAAGTTTTTCACCCCGTCCCCGCGAAAAACGAGAACTGCTATGCTTCTTCATTTCGACATAGAAAAACAGCCGGGACAAACTTTGTTGTACCGACTGTTTTTCGTGGTGCTCCTGCGGAGAATCGAACTCCGGACACCATGATTAAAAGTCATGTGCTCTACCAGCTGAGCTACAGGGGCGTTTATTTTCGACTTACACATAATACCACAGCAGAAAGCATTTGTCAATACCTTTATGCTTAAAATTTCACGCGAACCTTATCACTGATCACATCGCTTTTTTATTTTTATGCCGCGGCTATGCTCTATTTTTCCCTAAAAGCCCCCCGTTTATACCTAAAAAGAAACAAGAAAGGGCTGCAAAAATCAGCCCTTTCTTCGCTGTCACTTCTCTATTCTTTTTTATATTGAATGGCATCGCCCTCTAAAACAAGCGTTACCGAATCGCCGGCCTTGATACGGCCTGAGAGCATTTCACTGGAAAAAGAATCCTCTATGCTTCTTTGAATCTCTCTGCGCAATGGTCTTGCTCCGTAAACAGGATCAAACCCCTTTTTCGCCAAGAAGGCGGCCACCTCATCAGTAAAGGTCACATGCACCTCTAATTTCTCGATCCTCGCCTTGACTTCTGCCAGCATAATCGAGGCAATTTGTCTGATTTCTTCATCGGTCAGTTTCTTAAATACAATAATTTCGTCCACACGGTTTAAAAACTCAGGCCGGAAAGTGTCTTTCAGCGCCTTCATGGCTCTTTCCTTGACATTGCCACTCTCATCCGCCTCTGCGGTAAAACCAAGGGTTCTGGTATTGGTGCTTAAAGCGGAGGCCCCCACGTTGCTTGTCATAATAATGACTGTATTTTTAAAGTCAACCGTCCTGCCTTGCGAGTCAGTTAGCATACCGTCGTCTAATATTTGGAGCATCAAATTGAAGGCGTCCGGATGTGCTTTCTCAATCTCATCAAACAAAACCACCGAATAAGGTTTGCGTCTGATTTTTTCGGTGAGCTGCCCCCCTTCGTCATAGCCGACATAGCCCGGGGGCGAACCAATTAACTTTGAAACCGCGTGTTTTTCCATATATTCGGACATATCAATCCGAATCATGGCGCTTTCATCGCCAAACAGGAGTTCGGCTAACGCTTTGGAAAGTTCTGTCTTGCCCACGCCCGTTGGCCCTAAGAAGATAAAGGAACCAATCGGCCGCTTGGGATCTTTTAACCCGATACGGCCGCGGCGTATCGCACGGGCCACGGCGCTTACGGCTTCTTCTTGGCCAATAACCCTCTCGTGCAGCAGCTCATCTAAATGCAATAAACGCTCGCCCTCTTCTGCCGCCAATTTTTGCACCGGTATCCCCGTCCAACTGGTGACAATTTCAGCAATCTCCGGCTCGCCAATCGAAAGTTTATCGTCGGCATGCTGCTTATGCCATTCTTCTTTCGCTGCGCGATACGCCTCGGCCAATTCACGTTCTTTATCACGAAGGGCGGCTGCCCGTTCAAAATCTTGTCCCCGCACCGCCTCTTCTTTTTCGGCGGCGGCTGCTTTTACCTTTTCCTCCATTTCTTTCAGCGGCGCCGGTGAGGTGAATGTCGAAATCCGGAGCTTTGAAGCCGCCTCATCAATCAAATCAATCGCTTTATCCGGCAAATAACGGTCGCCAATATACCGTACCGAATAATTCACTGCGGCCGCGATCGCTTCGTCGGTTATCTTGACCTTGTGATGCGCTTCATATTTATCTTTTAATCCCTGTAAGATTTGTATCGCTTCATCCGGCGACGGCTCACCCACTAAAACAGATTGGAAACGGCGCTCTAACGCAGCGTCTTTTTCGATATGTTTTCGATACTCATCAATCGTTGTTGCGCCAATAAGCTGCATTTCACCCCGCGCTAAAGCCGGCTTTAAAATATTGGCCGCGTCGATGGCTCCTTCCGCCGCCCCAGCACCGATAATGTTGTGAATTTCATCGACAAACAAGATGACGTCGGTATTTTGCGCCGCTTCTTCCATAATGCCCTTGAGCCGTTCCTCAAACTCACCACGATATTTAGCACCGGCTAACATACCGGTGATATCCAGCGTAATAATTCGCCGACCTATGAGGGTTTCCGGCACATCTTTATCCGCAATTCTTTGCGCTAAGCCCTCGACCACCGCCGTTTTACCAACGCCAGGCTCACCAATCAAACAAGGATTATTTTTCGTCCTTCTTGATAAAATTTGGATCACCCGCTGCGTTTCATTATCCCGACCGATAATGGGATCAATCTTTCCTTCTTTGGCAAGCGCCGTCAGGTCGCGGCCGTATTTATCTAAACCAGGCGTTTTCCCTTTATTTCCCTTACCTGGCCCCTTTGTGCCGCTTTTTGTCTCGGCATAGCTTGCATCCTCCGATTGCTCACCTAAATAAGAATGCAAATCAGAAATTAGTTCATTAAGTCCCACTCCCATTGAAGCGATAATGCGTACAGCCACGCTGTCTGTCTCGGCTAACAGGGCCAGCAAGATATGCTCCGTACCAATATAACTCTGTCCAGAGCGCAGCGCTTCATAAGAAGATGCCTCGATAATCTTTTTCGTTCGCGGTGTCATATCAGTGGGACGAATTGTCCCTGGCGTACCACGACCAGCTATATTGACCACAATATCCCTCACTTTTTCAAAGGTTACACCATGGTCACCGAGCACTTTGGCCGCCATACTCTCTTCCTCGGCCAGCAAGCCTAAAAGAATATGCTCACTGCCTATATAATTATGTCCCAATTCACCGGCGGCCGTCATAGCCCCGTTCAACGCTTTCTGCGCTAATTCTGTAAATCGATTATTCATGCTGCCTTACTCCTTTCGATCATTTTCAATATCACTACGTTATGTATCGCTATGGCCCAGCGAGCAATCGCCGCATAATGCATTTCTCACTTTTTCCGCTCTCACTTTATCACGCAGCGCCGCATCTTGTACAGCCGAATCAAGTGAAATCGTCGCTGGCTGAACAGCCACGCTTAACTTGTCTAAAGTTTCATAACAAACATCTTGCAAACAACCTATATTTAAACCAAAACGCACTTTTCCATACAAACTCATAAATTCTTCGCTGGACATAGTCATCGCATATTTCATCGTACCTAACGCTCGACTGGTTATATCATGTAACTTATCATGATTTTGTGCGTCCAACGCTTTTTGCGCGCGTTTCTCGTTTTCAATGATTGTATCAACAATTTCCTTTAATTTGCTTAACGTGTCCTCTTCTGAAATACCCAGTGTAATCTGGTTAGACACTTGATAAAGACAACCGGATTCTTCACTGCCCTCGCCATAAATACCGCGCATGGTCAGCCCCATTTTGGAAAGCTGTTGTGAAATTTTGCGAATCGCACCAGAAAATGTGAGCGCCGGCAAAAACATCATAACCGAAGCGCGCATGCCCGTTCCCAAATTTGTAGGACAATGGGTTAAATAGCCAAATTTCTCATGATAGGCGATATTTAGCTTGTCCTCCAAGGTATCGCACACAGCCGAGGCCCTTTTAAACGCCTGATCAAAATCAAGGCCTGGTACAATGCACTGCACCCGCATATGGTCCTCTTCACATAGCATAATATAAAGATCATCTTTTGTCAGCAAGCCATGCGGCACACGAACCGTTAAGAAATTAGGGCTGACAAAATGTTTCTCCACATAAGAGCGCGCCTGTACTGGATCTAACGATTGAAAATCAATATAGTCAAAATCCGGCAGCACACCCTGCACTTTCTCAATGATTTCACGGGCACTGGTTTGATCCATACGAGAGGCAAAGGGATAATCAGCTATATTTCTGGCAAATCGCACACGAGTACTAAGTACATACTGTGCCTGATTATTTTTCTCTATATACGTTTCCATATTTATCCCTCTAATCCTCGAATTTCATCACGCAATTTAGCTGCCTCTTCAAAATTTTCTTTTTCAATCGACGCGGCAAGCTGTTCTTTTAGTTCTTTAAGCTTCTCTTGCTTTTCATCTCTTTGCACCGATCCTTTCGGCTTACGCCCGATATGCTCGACGCGGCCATGCAAGCGCTCAATAGATGGCCGCAGTCTATCTTCAAAGATTTCATAACATTTAGCACAACCGACCTTGCCGTCTCTGGCAATCTGTTCAAAAGTAGAACCGCACAAGGTGCATACCTTGTCTTCAGACGGCAAAGCACTGCCGCTTCCTTTAAACAAGCTGCCAAAGAAATTAAAGTCATCGTCAAACAGCCCGCCAATCGACATTTGATTGGCACATTCCGAACAAAGCGCCATTTGTTCGCTCACCCCATTGACCGTTTGTTTGTATAAAACCGTTGCATTCCGTTTTTTACATTTATCACATAACATGTTACATTGCTCCTTTACTTAGTCCATCTATTCTATATCCCTTGCTTTTATCTTACTTCATTAGAGACATAAGGATCTGTCGGAATATGTCCGCCCGTATGATGTTTTTATAAGCAGTCGGCACGTTGACAAGCGCTGCGCTTGAAAGAGCTGATACGGCCATCGCATATTCTCGATCACTCACCATTTCATTGTCATGCAGACTGCCTAAAATGGCTCTGGCACTTCCTTCATCCATCGCCTGACCAATCGACGCGAACACATGCATAAGATGCTTATCATCCTCCACTTTTTTTTTGATGATGCGCAAATAGCCGCCGCCCCCCCGGCGGGATTCAATCACGTATCCTTTTTCAGGTGTAAAGCGAGAGGTTATCACGTAATTAATCTGGCTGGGTACACACCCTACGCGTGAAGCTAATTCATTACGTCCAATCTCAAGCGTTCCCCCTTGTGCTTCCAACAGTTCTTCAATCATTTGTGCAATTACATCTGAAATAAGCATTTTATCAACTCCCTCAAATAACAATTGACTTTCTTTGACCTTAGTATAAATCAATAGTCAAAGAAAGTCAAGGTCAAAGAAAGTCAATTAATCGTTTATTTACAATTCCATGGTCGGCTCTGCAAATAATCGCTGCCACGTAATAAGGTCAACCACACCGGTGGGATTTAACCCCGCCCCTTTTTGATAGCTCACCACATTCGCACGTGTTTGCCTGTCATATATGCCGTTGGGAATAATTTGATACTGAAGTTCATCCATACTGCGAAAAAGAATACGCAACTGTTTTTGCACCTCATAAACGGCCGCTTCATAATTATCCACTCGAATCATGTTGCACCTACCTCATAGCCCGGATATTGACCTGTCGAACGCATGCGGCCGCCTTCAATATCGCTGTATTGATCACCCAATACCCGCCACGTCTGTAAATCGACAATGCCCGTTACCGGAATACCAAAAGTTTCTTGAAAAATCTCCACTGCATTTTTGGTCGCGCTGCCATACTGCCCATCTACCGTAAGATTTGGAATTTGCGTATAAACAGAACCAATTACATTTAAATACTCCTGTAAATCTTCTACATATGGTCCGGTCGCCCCTTGGCGGAGCGGCACTCCTGGATAAGGTCTGATCGTGCCAACAAAAGCTGAATCAGGCAAGGAATCCACAATGCCAATGTAAACATCATAAATAGCATTCCAAGTGTTTTCATCCACGTTGCTGTCTACCGGTAGACCATACAGCTTTTGAAAAGACTGCACGGCCAAAACCGTTTGGTCATCATATACACCCGTCATCGTCGGCGCGGCTATGGAATTCTCATATTGCGCAATAAAATCTAAATAATGCTGCATCACTAAAACGCGCACACCAGAATCGCCCGGAGAAATTGTTTGCGTATACTGCAAAACCACTTCCTCATAGCCTACCCCTTCGCTGGTGAGTTCCGCTAACTGTTTCACGCCCGTCCATACCCGTGTCAGTTCGTTCCATGTTTGCTTGCCAACCATGCCGTCTACATTTAAATTAAAAATTTCTTGAAATTTTCGCACGGCCTGTTCAGTTTCAAAACCAAAGATGCCGTCTTCCGGATAGATTTTAGGAATCGCAGGATAATTGGTTGAAACACGATTCAAACGAACTTGAACTGTTCTGACCTTGTCATTTCTGCTTCCTACCCGTAAAGGCGGATCCGGATAACTCTCAGTCACATTCGCAACAGGAGCGCCTGTCACAATTTCAATATCATCGCCATAATAAGCCTGCAAAATTTCCAGCGAATTTAACCCCTGGTCACCCAGGCTAACGCTGCCCCACTGTGAAAGACCATCACAAGTAGTCGTAGTGCCATTGCAATATTGGGCAAAAAGCGGTTCAACCGTCCCTTTGCGGCGTATATAATCATCAAACACATCGTCCACAATCTCAATAATGTTTTGGAAAAATTCTCTGCCATTAACAAACGATTGATCATACGCTGTCGAATTGGTAATATCAAAATCATAACCCCGGGATCGATAATATTCCGTATACACACGATTCAGCGCAAAGGAAACTTGGGCTAAAATATTAGCGCGCAAGGTGGATTCAGGCCAAGTAGGAAAAATCTCACTCGACGCTACATTTTTTATGTAGTCGGAAAAAGGTACCGTCACATTCTGCGCCGCCGAATTGGGAGGCCCTAAATGAACGGTAATCGTCTCAGGAATTACCGGCACGTTCAGATTCATCAGTAGCCTCCAATCCAAAAGGCACGCCCGCTTCATAAAGCAAAGCACTTTCGGGCGGCGTATCAAAACCATAACCAGCAATCGGAATCATATTCACATCCTGCACGCTGACAATACCGTCAAAAATCGGAATGGACTTTACTTCAACCGGATAGTAATCGCTGGCGGTAACCGTTACATCATAGCTTGAATATGGGGTAACGCCCTGATTCGGCGAAAGCGAATAGGAACGAGAGGGCGCCGGCAATTCAATACGCGGGCTTGCACCTGATTCATCCGTTACAAACGTATACGTATTGCCACCCCCCGTCACTTTAATATTTGCCCCTGGCACCGGTAAGGCCCCCAAAGCCGTACGTGAGTTGACAATTAGATATCCATAAGTTTCCATATAAAAATCACCTCTTCTGCATCATATGCAAAGAGGTGATTTTGTACACTAATTTAGGGCTTATTTTAGAAATTAAAATTATTGTTGGTATTAAAACCATTGTTTCCGGTCATTCCGCCATTGGTGTTAAAATTTCTTCCGCTCTTATCGAGCATACTGAGAATGACATCAAATTCATCATCAGCAAGTACATCATTTTTCTTTTCTTCTGGTTCTGGTTCGGCCTCCTTTTGAGCCTCTTCTTCTTTCGTTGACTCAAAGCCAGTCGCAATAACGGTAATGCGCATTTCATCGTTCAGCGAATCATCGAAAGCGGCACCCCAGATAACCGTAGCATCAGGATGGGCCTCCTCTTGAATCAAGCTGGACGCTTCTGTTACTTCATCCAAACCAATATCAGCCGAGGCAATGATATTGACAATAATGCCTCTTGCCCCTCTAATCGATGTCTCTAAGAGCGGGCTGGATATCGCCAAAGTAGCTGCTTCTTTTGCTTTATCCTTGCCAGTTGCAGAACCCACGCCCATATGCGCGTAACCCGCATCGGTCATAACGGCCGAAACGTCTGCAAAGTCAAGGTTGACCATTCCAGTTACATTAATCAGTTCTGAAATGCTCTGCACGCCCTGTCTTAGCACATCGTCTGCAATCGCAAAGGCATTTGCAAGCGTAATTCTTGTCTCAGAAACGCTTTTTAATCTTTCATTCGGAATGACAATTAAAGAATCAACATATTGTCTAAGATTCACAATGCCGGCCTCAGCCATTTCCATTCTGCGTTTTCCTTCAAACGCAAACGGTTTCGTCGCAATGCCGATGGTTAAAATGCCCATCTCTTTTGCTAACTTTGCCACGACAGGCGCAGCGCCCGTTCCAGTGCCGCCGCCCATACCGGTAGCAACAAACACCATATCGGCCCCTTCAATCGCAGAAGAAATCTCAGCTTCCGATTCCTCTGCGCTTTTAGCGCCAACCTCAGGATTGGCGCCAGCGCCATGTCCATGAGTCAATTTATCGCCAATTGAAATTTTACGGGACGCCCCGTTTTTCATAAGCACTTGTTTATCTGTGTTAATGGCAATAAACTCCACACCCTTAACACCTGCTTCAATCATACGGTTGACTGCGTTGTTTCCGCCGCCGCCGACACCTATAACCTTTATATTCACTCCGCTGTCAAATGCTTCCTCCAGCTCGAATGGCATATTTTCATCCTCCGTTATCCTTGATTTTATCACCGTAAACGGCAATTATGGCAATTATAATATACGAATATACATATATATAATAATACTTTTCCGGCTCAGTTGCAAGCCTTTTCGCAAAAAAAGTTTACTCGCCTTGCGGATCTTTTATCATAACATACCCTGTTTCTAAATTTTCGACACTAACCTCGCCTGTTGCAAAATCCGAGTAATCATCAATCATCTTATAGGCAAACTGAATCTTTTCCGTAATATTACTCTCATCTCCCACAAGTACATCGATACGGCCGGCATAGTTAAATGTAATATCAAATTTATTTGATAAATCAATATATTTAATACTTTGACTTCTATCAGAATGAAGCAGAGCATTAATTACCTCACTTATATAAGCTTTGTTGCGCGCGTGCAAAAATTCCACCTCGCTGCCCACCACAGCGCCTGTAACACGGGGCAAGGAAAGTTTTACAATTCCTTTATGACGAGCGGTTACAATGTCCTCATCGCTCACCATTTCAAGTACTCGCATTTGTTCAGATAAAATACAGTACTCACCGCATAAAGCCATGTAATACGCCGCTGTATCCTCCTTAGCCTCAATGACAATCGTGTCGGGCATTTCGCGATGAATTTGTACATTTAACAAATAAGGATAACGCTCTGAAAGAACCTTCTCTATCGCGCCTCGATTGATATTAAACATCTGTTCGCCGACGGTAATGCCTGAGGCTTCAATAATTTCATCTGCCTCATATAAAGTGATTCCCTCGCAGCGAATGTTTTCCACTTTAAAAAAGTACCATAAGCTAATCCAAACCAATATCGCTGTAAGCACAATGACAAACACAGCTGAGAAAACAACCCACAGCATTTTTTTTGTCCGCTTTCTTGCCTGAATTGCCGAAAAAGCCGAGGTTGGTGCTTCACCCTGATAACGGCTGGTGACATGAATCGTGTCTTCATAAAGCGTTCGTTTTGCCCTTGTTTTAGAGGGGCTTGTCCGCTTTCGTCGGGCAGAAGCATCTAACGACGAATTAGCACGGCGCGTCGAAGTGACCCTGACCTTCTGCTTTGGAACAGCAGATGATTTTGGGGCCTTTTTTTCTTTTTTAAATTTTGGCTTGCTTTTTCGCTTGATTATGCTAAAGGTATCAGCCATCGTTCATCCTTATTTTTCTTTTTCCTCTACCAAGCGGCAGAGTTCTTGATAAATTCGCTTCTTTGCATCAGTCAGAGCAAACTGACCAATTGCCTGTGCCATCGAACGGCGTTTCTCATCAGAATCCAAAATAGAAGCCACCGCACGCAATAGCTTCTCAGCGGTGATATCTCTTTCTTCAAAAACAATCGCCGCTCCTTCTTTTTCAAGCGCAGACGCGTTTTTAAACTGATGATTATTGGTGACATTAGGCGAAGGAATTAGAACACAAGGCTTTTTCTGCACCGCGAGTTCGGAAAGAGTCATCGCGCCGGCACGATTAATCACAAGGTCGGCCGCTGCCATACGAAGCGGCATATCATAAATATACTCTACTAACTCAATATTGGAATACTGCTCTAACCCCATTTCTTTGAACTTGGCAAAGCAGGCTTCCTTTTCGATGCTTCCGCAAGCATGCATATGATATACATCTGGGTGCTTAGCGGTATAATCCTTCATCAGCTGCAAGACCATATCATTCACCCTCTCGGCCCCTAAGCTGCCGCCGCAGGATAGAATAAAGTGTTTATACCGCCCCGCTATTCCTAAACGCTCTCTTGCCTGCTCAGTCGACAGCGCTAAAAAATCGCTCCGCAAGGGATTACCTACCCGCATTACCTTTTCAGGATGCGAAAGAAATTCTTTTGTGCTTTCAAAATTGACAAATATACGGTCAACCTTATTTTCCAACAGTTTTACGGCCACGCCTGGCACCGCATTGGATTCATGCAGCGCGGTAGGAATACCCATCGCGGCCGCCGCTTTTAACACCGGCCAGCATACATAACCGCCCGTACCTACGACAATATCCGGCTTAAATTCTTTGATTAGCTTCTTGGCTTTGCCGGGCGCTGTCAGCACATAATAAGCCGTCTTTATATTCGAAAGAGAAAGGGAGCGTTTAAGACCGCGTATCTCTACATGACGAATGGGATAACCCGCCTTAGCCGCAAGCTTATTTTCAATGCCTCTTGCCGTCCCAACAAAGACAATCTCGCTGTCCTTTTGATTTTCCTTAATACAATCGGCAATCGCAATGGCGGGATTTACATGCCCGCCGGTTCCGCCGCCTGTCATAAACACTTTCATACCCTGTTGTTTCCTTGCTAAAATTTGCTATTTTTGCTGATATGAATAACGAGAAATGGAAAGCAGTACGCCCATTTCGGCCATCAACACAATTAAAGAAGACCCTCCATAACTAAAGAAAGGCAAAGATATACCCGTATTGGGAATGGAATTCGTTACTACTGCAATATTTAAAATTGCCTGCACAGCCACATGCCCGGTAATACCCAGCGCGACTAACGAAGAGTAGGTATCCGGTGCCTTTTTCGCAATATGAACGCCACGAATAACAAAGACGGTAAAGAGCGAGATCACGGCCAAAGCGCCCACAAAGCCAAGTTCTTCGCAGATAATTGAAAAGATAAAATCATTCTGCGGCTGTGAAACGAACATATGTTTCTGTTTACTGTTGCCAAGTCCCACACCTAAAAGACCGCCTGAACCAATCGCATTGAGTCCCTGCGTGGTCTGCCATGTTTCATCAAGCGCGTTAAAATTTTCTGGATGCAGCCAAATCTCTACTCGTTCTTTTGCATAATCAGTAAACATAATCAGGCCAAAAACAGCAACCATAAATACACTGCCGGCCGCCCCGAACCAGAAGAGCCTTGCCCCGCCGGCAAAAATAACAATCATGCCGACCAAAAACATAATAATCGTACCCGAAAAATGGTTCTCTAAAATAATCAAACCGCAGGCTAATAAAACAAAGAAAGAAGGATAAACAAGCCCGTACTTAGACGACCCCCAAAAGTGCCTGTAATCGGTGATTTGTTCTTGGTGGTTTTGTATGTATAACGCCAAAATCATAACTAAAGCCGATTTCATCAGCTCGGAAGGCTGAATACTAATAGGCCCAATATTGATCCACCTGACCGCTTTGCCGGCTGCCAAGCCAAAAATAGGAACAAGCACAAGCAAAATAGCCGACACAATATAAAAAGGTATGGTGAGTCGTTTAATAATATCGAGCGGAATATGCATAATGGGAATCATGGCCACAAAACCGATAATCAAAAACATAATCTGCTTTCGGATATAGAAATAGCTGTCTCCATCATGATCTAATGCATATGCATAACTCGCGCTGAAAACCATAACCGAGCCAAAACAAAGTAGGGCAATGATAATAAGCAGCATCGGCCGGTCTACACCGCCTTTCACCCGAATAAAGTCAAGCGGCTTCACAAAACCCGTTTCTTTACGCGTTATTTTCTCTTTTTCTGCAACGCCTTTTGCCAAAAGAACCTCCTGATTTTATCTTTATCATAAAAGCACACCTTTACGTGTCCGTATTGTTATATACCAATCGACCTAGTCAAAGACCTAAAAGAGAAACGCCGCATAACAGCGCTGTAAGCAAAGAAAACAAACCAACAATTTTATTCTCACTATAACCGCACTGCTCAAAATGGTGATGAATTGGCGCCATTTTAAACAAGCGTTTACCATGAGTAAATTTAAAATAAGTCACTTGCAGCATAACCGAAATCGTCTCTAAAATATACATAAAACCCGCTATCACGATGAGCAAAGGATTATCAATCATAAAAGCCATGCCCACTACCAAGCCGCCTAAAAACAAGGAACCAGTATCGCCCATAAAAACACGAGCCGGATGAAAATTATAAACCAAAAAGCCAAGGCACCCGCCGATACATACACCCGAAAGCAAGGCCAGTTCCGCCATGCCATTTAAGAATGCAATTACGGCAAAAAATCCACCGACCACAGCGGTAACACTGCTGCAAAGCCCATCAATACCATCATTCAAATTGACACTGTTGAGCATACCGGCAATCAAAATCATGCCAAAAATATAATAAGCGATACCAAGCTCAACCGTTATGCCGACAAAGGGAATATACAGCGCGGTATTACTGCTGCCTGTTATATGCATTAAATAAAGATACGCGCCGGCCACAACCAATTGCAAAAGAAATTTTTGCGGCGCACTAAGCCCTTCATTTTGATGTTTTTTAAATTTGGCCGAGTCATCAATAATACCAATCAGGCCAGAAAATAGAGCTAACAAAAAAGTCAAGATTAATTTCACCGGCATGTCAAGGCCCACATAAAATCCATAAGCAAGGCCGCCGATTAGGAGGATCATGGCCATAGCAGCAATAAATGCGAGTCCGCCCATAGTAGGCGTGCCCTCCTTGGATTTATGCCACCTGGGACCAATATCAAGAATTTTTTGCCCCATTTTTTTGCTTTTCAATACAGGAATCAACCATCGGCAAATGATAACCGTCATGAGAAAAGTACATACAAGGCATAGAATAAAAGCGGTAAGCATTTTATGGTTCGATATCCACTCCATAAGCAGTCCTTCACTCCTTTACATAGTCAATCACACGTTCCAGCCGGACCGCCCGACTGGCTTTGAACAAGATAACATCTGTGCTTTTTAATTCCTCTTTCAAAGCATTTCCTATATTTTTTACATCTTCTAAATCACGGAAAACGTGTATATCCGTCTCGGCCATGCCCGCTTTTTTCGCCCCATGTGCAATAAAAGCCGCGTCATTGCCAAACGAAAAAAGTTTATCGATATGATAGGCCGCTAACTTTTCGCCCACCTCTTCATGCAACGCTCTTGAAAAATCGCCAAGTTCACGCATATCGCCAAGCACTGCAATACTGCGTCCATGTTCACGTTGCGCAATCATAGAAAGAACCGATAGCGAGGCGCTCATGGAAGATGGCGAAGCGTTATAGCAATCCTCAATGACGGTAACATCTCTCATCTTGTAGATATTCTGCCGCATGCCTGTATTTTTAAAATTCAAAAGACCCTTTCGAATGGTCTGTTCATCGAGTCCCATTTCTACACCTACCGCATAAGCAAGAGAGGCGTCAAATACATTATGCTCGCCAATCGAGGGAATGGTCAAATCAGTTACCATCTGTCCACGATGGGTTATACAAAATGTAGTACAAGAACCGTGATTAATAATGTCCGATACATAATAATCAGCCTCTTTATGCTGTACCGAAACATATATGCCATTTTCAATATTCGCTAATAAAGGCTCATCGCCGTTTAAAATAATTTTGCCGCCCGGCTTTAAACCCGTTCTAATTTCCAATTTTGCATCCCGAATCCCCTGGCGGCCGCTGAAATTCTCAATATGCGAATCGCCAATGTTGGTAATCACAGCTAAATCAGGACAAGCTAACTTTGATAAATACTCAATTTCGCCTTTCACACTCATGCCCATTTCCAACACTAAATAACGACTGTCATCTTTAATTTTCAGCATGGTTAATGGCAGACCAATTTCATTATTAAAATTACCCTCGGTCTTATGCGTTTTATCGTTGGCACTCAGTACAGAGTAAATGAACTCTTTTGTTGTTGTTTTCCCGGTGCTCCCAGTTACGCCCACGGTAAAAGGATTCGTTCTGTCTTTACGATATTTAGCAATCTGGCCTAACGCCTTCACCGTATCTTCAACCAAGATGACCGAACATTGCAGGGGTATGATCGATTCATCAATCTTCTCGGCCAGCACACAAAACGCACCCGCCCGATACGCCTCTTCAATGAAAGTATGACCGTCAAAACGCTCGCCCCGGATAGCCACAAACAAAGACCCCGGCTCCATATTTCTGGAATCGGTCGTGATATTATGAATGACCTGATCGTCACCAATCAGCCGACCGCCCGTTACCGATGCAATGACTGATGGAAAAATCCCATTTTCTATGTATGCGTTCATTTTTCTCTCCATTCTCTCATCGAATCCATATGACAGCTCCATTTAACTTTCCGATTCGATTATTTTTTTTATGATATCCTTTTCTGAAAAGGGATGCATGCCATCGTTTAATACCTGATAATTCTCATGTCCTTTGCCGGCAATCAATACAATATCATCCTTCTCGGCTGTCTGCATGGCATATTCGATCGCCTTTTTCCGATCTCTGACAATGGTCATTTGCCCCCCATCAATGCCAGCGATAATATCGTTTATAATAGCGTCGGGATCTTCGCTTCTGGGATTATCAGTAGTAATTACAGTAAGATCCGATAAAGAGGCAGCGGCGCGCCCCATTAAGGGCCGTTTACTTTTGTCCCTGTCCCCGCCGCAGCCAAACACCGTAATCAGCCTGCCCTTTTTAATGCGGCTTAGTTCACGAATCATCTTTTCAAGCGCGTCAGGCGTGTGAGCATAGTCAATATAAATTGAATAGCCCTTAGGGGTAACAATTCTCTCTGCCCGGCCGGCAATGCCGGTTACCGCTTTGATACCATCATAAATCGCAAAAGAGTGCACACCGCTTTCATAAGCGGCAGCGGCGGCGGCCAGCGTATTATAAACGCCAAAAATACCAATGAGCGGACTCTCAATACGAAACAACTCATTTTGAGCCAAGAACATATATTGAACCCCTGTCTCGCCCATGTATTCAATTTCCTTTGCCGCATAATCAACCGCACGCTTAGCCGAAAAATATTTTAGCTCGCAGGTTGCGCCTTGCGTGATAATATCCTTATAGCGATCGTCAAAATTGACTAAGCCGCTTTTACACATTTGAAAAAGCTTGGATTTAGCTGTCGCATAATCCTCCATTGTTGGATGAAAATCAAGGTGATCAGGCGATAAATTGGTAAAAACACCAATATCAAACTCAACCCCATACAATTTATCAAGAGCCAGTGCATGGCTAGAGGCTTCCATCACCACTGCTTTAGCGCCAAGATCTCTCATCTGTCGAAGCAGTGCAAACAATTTTTCTGGATCCGGCGTAGTCATGCAATCGCCTGGCAGTTCTTGCCCTGCAAATTCATTGCGGATACTGCCAATCAGACCTGTCGGCAAACCGGCTTTTTCTAAAATCCCCCGTAAAATAGTACAGGTAGAACTCTTTCCATTCGTGCCTGTTACCGCAAACATGCGCATTTCTCGATGGGGATATTGATACCACGCGCTCCACATAAGCGCTAACGCCTTGCGGCCGGAAGGGGTAATTACATAAGGCATATTCCCCGCTCGCAGGGCATCGGTCATTCGTTCAGCCACAATTACCGAAGCGCCGCATAATGCAGCCCGTTCAATATAATCATGCCCATCATGCCTGATGCCGGAAACACATACAAACACGGTTCCCTTACCCACTCTTTCCGAATGATCAGTAAGGCCGGTCACTTCTGCAGAAAAATCTGCAATATTCGTTTGAGAAATAGTAACATCCTTCAAAAGGGTGTACAGACGCAATACAATCAACTCCACACGAAAATAATTATTTATACGTCCGTGTGTCCTGTATTTTAATGATCTGTCAATCTGTTAGTCCGAAATACTGCTGATATACCTAAGGTCAATTTTGACCACAGTGCCCTCGGGTACTTCTGCTTCGGGCGCTATACTTTGGCTAAAGACCAACGCGCCTGCGCCTTCAATTCCTGTAATATGTACATTCAGTCCGCTCTTAGAAAGCTCATAATTGGCATTCGAAACGGTCATTCCTCTCACATCCGGCACGGTTACAGTAGCCTGCGGCAATAGACCGCCGGTATAGAAGATAACCTTTCCTTTGTCTGATACAGTTGAACCGCTGGCCGGTACCTGCGCCGTTATTTTATCACCGTCACCATTCACCACTACTTTAAGTCCGGCTGCCTCTGCTTCTGATTTAGCGCTCTCAAGGTCAGTATTCACAAAGTTCGGCACGGTAATATCGGTTAAAGCGCTTTCCCTTTCCACACCAAGATAAGGCAAAATCTCTTCGAGCGTTCTGGAAACAAAGGGAGCCGCGATATTAGCGCCAAACAAGGGGCCGCGCGTTGGTTTGCCAACCGCGATAAGCACGGCAATTTGCGGATCATCCGCCGGCGCATAAGCAATTGTTGAACAAACGACATGCTTGGTTTCGCCTTCTTTGGTAATTTCATCTCGAATTTCACTCGTACCGGTTTTGGCTGCCACTTTATAACCATTGACACGTGCATTTTTAGCACCGCCATTGTTGGCCACACCGTTTTCAAGCACAGCGGAAATAGAATCACACACATCAGTTGAAACAACCTGATATTTAATGGAATCGCTGAAATCAGCCACAATATTGCCGTTGTCATCCACCAATTGACTCACAACATGCGGCGTAACCAAATAACCACCGTTTGCAATGGCACAAATAGCTGTCAATTCCTGCAAAGGAGTTGTTTTAAAGGTCTGCCCAAAAGAGTATACCGCCAGTGATACGCGGTTAAAAGCACTGTACGAACCATAAAGTCCTCTGGCTTCACCCGGCAGATCAATCCCTGTTGTAGATGTGAACCCGAACGCCTCAAAATAAGCATAAAACTTTTCCATGCCAATGCGTTCACCCACCTGCATAAGGGTAGGGTTGCAGGATTGCTGCAGCATATGCCAAAACGGATTTGTTCCATGTCCGCCTTTTTTATGGCATTTAATCGGCTTATCCCAGCCTTCTACTCGATAAGAACCGGAACAGCTGAATTCATCCTCAAAAGTAACAACATTTTCTTCTAAGGCCATAGCCGTAGTAATCACTTTAAAGGTAGAACCAGGCTCATACAACTCTGAAATTGCTTTGTTTTTCCACATCGAATACACCGCTTCGGTAAGCGCGCTTTGGTATTCTTCGCTGTCCTTATCGTACCCCTCTTCTGCGACCAACGCATCAAAATTGGCTTGCGCGTCTTCATTTAACGAATATGGCGTGTTGAGGTCAAAGCTGGGATAAGTAGCCATGCCATAAATTTCACCTGTTTTCGGATTCATGGCTATACCGGTTACTCGGTCTAAAGGATCGGCATTTTCATAGGCCGCTTCTAACTGTTCTTCTAATATCGCCTGGATTGTTGTATCAAGCGTAGATACCACATTATATCCATTGGTAGCGTCCACATAGGTATCATATTTAAACGGCATGCTGCCGCCGTTTCCGCTTTTTGCTGTAATATATCTTCCGTCTGTTCCTTTCAGATACTGGTCATAGGAGAGCTCAATGCCGCTAAGCCCTGTATCAGTACCCGATAACCCAATCACAGAAGCAGCTAAAGAACCATAGGGATAATACCGTTTCGAAGAAGCCTCGAGATATACCTTGCGGGAAAGTTCATTATCCGCAATAAATTCCCTGATCAAGTTTCCCGTTTCCGCGTCCACATTCTTTTTGATGGTTTCGTCCGCCCGCCAATTCATTTGCGTACGTTCATACACCTTGTCATATTCGACATCCAACATTTCGGAAAGATTCTTAGCAATCAGCTTCGCTTCTTCTTCATTTTCAATGCAGTTAGGCGCAATAAACACGCGATAAGTTGTCACATTCGAAGCAAGTTGAATCATATTGCGGTCATAAATTGTACCCCGGCTCGCAGAAATGCGGGTCTCGCGTTCTATATTCTCCGCCACGGCGGCCTTATACTCATCATGCTTAATAATCTGTAAATAGAAGAGCCGTCCAATCAGAGCCGCCCAGAGTCCAACACAAACAAATACAAATACATTCCGTCTTTTGGTCATTACTTTGCCTGTCCTGACAGATAACATGCTCTCACCTCTTTCCCATTTTACTGAACATTACCCAAATATATTCCTAAAAACCTGCACAATATTCCCCCACAGATCACTAAAAAAGGCGCCTACACCGCTCCCGTTACTCTCCGGTACGGCGATTTTTTCTTCGCTCTCCATACGGACATATTTTTTCTCGACACGGTCGCTTTTTACCATGCCCATCTTCACCGCTTCCTGCTCAAAATACAAAAGGTCGTTCTTTTGCTCTAAAGCGAGCGTCAGCTTTTTGCGTGTTGCGGTAAGGCTTACAATTTCCTGCTGCATGCGGCTGCAATCGTTGGTAAGCTCATTTAATTGCACATAATTGATAACCATAGCCATAATCACAAACGTAGCCGCTAAAGCGGTGATAATAAAATGCCAGGGCAGCCGTTGGCCTTTTACTTTAACCGTAATGATTTTTTGCTTGGCGCCGCCGGGCACCATGGCCCCTTTTCTTTTTCGGACCTTGCGCGGACGCACTTTGCCATACTCTGCTGTCACAGTCGAAGTATATCGCCTTGGTTTCGGCCGGCGCATTTGTGAGGCACTCCGTTTAGACGAACGGTTTTGAATCACCTCGCCCGTACTTTTTACTTTGCTGATTTCCATAGTACGCATGGGTTTATGCCGACCCTTGCTGCGTACACGGGGCGAGACAGAAGCATGCCCGTTTGCTTTTTGATTCGCTGAAACGGTTCTCTTCGACTTCTTTTCGGGCATTTCAACCTCCCCCAAATAGCAATAAATTTCAAGCTTCTTTACAAAGAAGACAAAATGGGCAATCCCCCTCAGGGGAGAATGTAAATGTGAAATTAATACAAAGAAGTATTATATTATTTTCACACGGTCTCGTCTTTACCGTTTTTGCACCACCCGCAGCTTGGCGCTCCTCGATCTCGGATTTTCTTCAAGCTCTCTTTTACTCGGCTCTATCGGTTTTTTGGTAATCAACATAACCTCAGGTTTTTTTCCGCAAACACACATGGGAAAATCCGCCGGACAGGTGCAGCCCTTTGCTAGCGAAGCAAAGGTTTGTTTCACAATGCGGTCTTCTAAAGAATGAAAGGTAATCACCGCTAAGCGGCCGTTCGGTTTCATCATATTCACCAAGGTGCGCAGAGTGGGTTCAATAATACCTAATTCATTATTCACCTCGATGCGAATCGCCTGAAAACTCTTTTTTGCCGGATGATGTCCCCCGGCTTTTACCTTTTCCGGCAAGGCCCCCTTTATAACGTCAACAAGCTCGGTCGTAGTTTGAACCGAGCTGACTTGTCTTGCCTTTATAATCGCCCGGGCAATCTGGGGGGCGAACTTTTCTTCCCCGTATTGATACAGCACCCTTTTCAGTTCGGCTTCTGAATAGCCATTGACCACATCAAATGCGCTAAGTTTGCTTTGTTTATCCATACGCATGTCAAGGGGTGCTTCTTTATTATAAGAAAATCCTCTTTGCCCATTGTCAAGCTGGTAAGAGGATACGCCAAGGTCAATGATCGCGCCGTCAATCTGAGTTACACCAAATTGATTTAAAGCTACATAAACATGCGCATAATTTTCTTTGATAAAAGTGATCCGTTCGGCATACTGCGCCAAACGCTGTCTTGCAGCCGAAAGCGCCTCTTCATCCTGATCAATGGCAAAGAGACGTCCCCCAGACGTTAATCTCTTTGCGATTTGCTCTGCGTGACCGCCAAGTCCAGTCGTACAATCGACATAAGTACCTGCCGGATGGATAGCAAGCGCCTCTATGCAATCATCCCGCATAACCGAATAGTGTGTATATTCCATTAGAAACCAAGCTTAATCAGCATCTCTTCCATATTGCTGCTGTTTGCCTTCTCCTCTTCAGCGCTCCAACCATCCTGCGACCAAATTTCAGCATGATCGCCGACACCAATAATTATAGCATGTTTTTCTACTTTTGCATAGTCCCGCAGCGGTGTTGGAATAATTACCCTGCCCTGCCCGTCAATCTTGCATTCAATAGCAGAAGCATATAAAAACCGTTTCACATGACGAATTTCCGTTTTAGGCAGCGCTTCTAACTTGGCGCAAAAGCTTTCCCAACCGGCCAGAGGGTAAACCGAGATACACTCATCAATTCCTTTGACCATGACAATCTGTTCGCCAAGATCTTCACGCAGCTTAGCCGGAACAAAAACGCGGTTTTTCGCATCTAATGAAAAATCGTATTTTCCTGAAATCACGAGATTTACCCTCCTTTACGTCGAATTTATAAAATAGGTAAGCATTTTAAAACACGGTTTTCTCCACCGCCTGTGCAAATGTGGAAAACTTTGTGGAAAACTCCCCACATTTACTCCACTTCAAACCACAATGACCATTATATATGATTTATTCTATTTTTTCAAGTAGCTTTTGCGAAAGTTACGAATTGTTTCATATCTAATAAAATCGGTCAATCCCATCGCAACAGGCATTTGCACGCAAATCATGTTCAAAAAAATTTTTATGTAAATGGTTCCCATATCGGTTCATGCTCCTAATGAAACCAACTGCCACACAAATTCATCATCACCTATTCCGCTTCTTTTTATTCAATAATAACAGGACAGCGTCCATATTGACAAAAGAAAAAAGGCGTAAAACGCCTTTAGAATAACTGCCTCCTTTTTTGTTTTTCCAACCGGTTCAATGCACTGCCACGTACAAGCACCATAATCGATTTGCAGCCGACGGCTGCGGGACTTTTACAGATTTTTACCCTTTATGAATACCGGCTAAGAGTGTTTTGAACGTAGAAGAAGCTTTGACTTTTTCGATGTCGCCGTGGTAGGTGCGGACGGTAACTTCTAATGCCGTACAGCCGGCCACGCTCGCTTCAATCAACAACCTCGCTTCATAGATTTGCTCGCTGTCGTTGCCATATGTCGCGCAGTGGCCGGCAAGGCCGATTCACCAAACAGATAATAGTTTCTTATTATTCCATTGTTTTAAACTTTGTTTTTGTACATTTCTGTAATACATAGAAGAAAAAAAGATAAATAATCTTCTTTTTCCTTTGTTATGCGCATCTGTTTTTCAATTTCTTCGTCAGTCATTTCAGATTCTTTGCACATGTCAATGACAAAATCAATATTATCTACAATCCAGTAGATGGCCTGTTGCGCCCTTTCCGGCAATTTCTCAATTTCTTTTTCAAGTCTTACCAATTCTTCGTATTCATTTTTTTCCATCTGTTATTTTTCACTCCCAAAATTTATTTGGATTTATTCATCCATGCGTTTTCTAAATTAATTTGTTTTAGTTTTTTACTATAGATAGAGTAACATATTTAGCCTATCCTTGAAACAAATTATTACTAATAGATATAAAAATAACAATTATTGGCTTGAAATATTATCATAACTAATTTTTTTCCAAAAAATTTTATGATACTTTATCTTTATGCGGGGGTTCACCCCCCACACCCCCTGCAACTCAAGTTAACCTTTCGGTTAACTTAGAAAAAAGTTTGATCAAAACTCGGCGAGGGCAATTGACTATACAGTCAATTGCCCTATGCCTCAACGTGTAGTGAAAGTCGTTTGAGACAAAGCGAAGAACCCGCCACTTAGTAAACAGAAAAAACAACGATGCCGCTCCTTCGTTTCGTAAAGGAAACAAAATGAGAAAAGGTTTTTAATGGCCTTTCCGTTCGCTTTGTCTTAGTACCTTGTCGCTATCAGAATTGCAAACTTTGGGTTTTTACAAATCTTGATACGGGTCGCTCGCTTATTTCCTAACAAGTTTTAGCTCGTTTGGTGCGTGAGAGAATTGACCGTATGGTCAATTCTCGTTAGCTGGTTTTGTCAAACTTTTGCGCAAAAGTTTGCGGGGCGCGGGGCGGAGCCCTGTATAAAGATAAAGTATATTAAAAACAAAGTCCTCTTTAAAACAGAAATGTTGCCATAAATTATCAACGGACATCTTTCCCTTGTATAAACCCGTTTTGCTCGGCTAGCTTCTTGATATAAGAATCAACTGAAGGAGGAACCAAAGAGGCAATATCTTCGCCCTGCGTTAGTTTCTCTCTTACAACATGCGATGAAATATCCTCCCAACCACGATCAGCCGGAATGAACAAAGTGGTAATACCTGGGCTCAATGCGTGATTATTATCCGCCATCTGCTTTTCATAGATAAAATCATCCGCATTACGCACACCTCTGATCAAAACAGAAATGCCATGCTTTGCCGCATAATCAACCACATAGCCATCATCGCTCCCCGTCACCACATTTTCATACGCGGCACAAGCAAGGCCAAGCATGGCACGGCGTTCTTGTGCCGAAAACATATTGATCTTTTGTGCATTTAAAAAAGCAATCACATGCACTTCTTCAAATAACTCTGCACATTTCTCAATCAGCGAAACATGTCCGTTTGTAATCGGATCATAGCTGCCTGTCAACAATACCTTCACTGCGCACTGCCCTCTTTCTCTAAAATAGTGATATACACCCGCCCGTATTTCGCATGTTTGCGTAGTATAAAACCAGAAAGTGTATATGGCTCTGCCCGTTCATCCTCACAAATAAGCAAAGCGCCCGGCGCCAGCAAATTTTTCAGCTGCAAGGCTGAAAGCACCTTTGGAATCAATGCCGCTTGATATGGTGGGTCCAAAAACACAAGGTTAAATTGTTTATCGCGCCATCTCTCGAGCGCCCTTTGATACGAGCAACACAAAACATGAGCACCGGCAAGGCCGGTTTTCTCTATGTTTTTCTCAATAACTTTCACTGCCTGCGGTTCCTGATCGCATAGATAAGCTGATTTAGCTCCCCGGCTAAGCGCTTCTAAGGCAAGCTGTCCGCTGCCGGCAAATAAATCTAAAACCTCTCGGCCTTCTACGTCAAACTGCAAAGCACTGAAAATGGCTTCCTTCACCCGCTCAGCCGTGGGACGGGTATTCATCCCAGGCAGTGTCACAAGCGATATTCCTTTTGCTTTTCCTGTTATGATTCGCATCATTTGTTCAAAAATTCCTTTATATCCTGTGCATTTTTCATAGTTACCCCTTTAACTTGGGCGAGTGCCTCTACATCCGCCGCCTTGACGCCGGCAAGACCGCCAAAATGCGCTAAAATGGCCTTGGCCTTGGCCGGACCAACACCACTCACTTGCTCTAAGACAGAATGCTTTATCGATTTCGTTTTTTTAGCCCGCATGCGAGTGATCGTAAAACGGTGCACCTCTTCCTGCAATTGATAAACAAACTGAAAGACTGACTGCTCGTTAGCAATACTGATAAGGTGTTCTTCATCACAAATGGCACGGGTTTTGTGAAAATCATCCTTCACCATGCCAAATACGGGAATGCTATATCCCTTTTCCTGCAAAACCTGGCGCACGACGCCCACATGTCCCTTACCGCCATCTAATAAAATTAAATCCGGCAGCGAACCATGGTCCAAACGACGGTTCAGCATTTCTGCCATCGAGGCATAATCATCTTGACCCGCTGTGGTTTTAATATTATAGGTTCTGTACTCGCTTTTCTTAAAGGCACCATTTATGGCAACCACCATACCGCCTGTGATATTCTCTTTACCGTAGTTGGAAATATCATAAGCCTCTATGCGCTCCGGGTACACCTCTAAAGCCAACAGCTCAGCCAAACGAAAAAGCATTTTAGAATCTTTTTCATGCCGCAGTTTATATTCACGAGCTTCGTGCTCTGCATAGTCTTTCACGGTTAGGGTAAGCGCATGCAGCGCGCCTTTCTTAGGTTCCTGTACCATCACTTTGTGTCCGCACAAATCAGACAGCATACGGCCGATATCTTCACCGATCGATTCTGCAAACGGCATACCCAAATAAACCTTATGCGGTATATCAGACCGGTTTTTATAGATCTCATATAAAAATCCGGGTACCGTTTCGGCATCGACAATCACATCATTCGCGAAAACGAAACTATCTGAATCCATCAAGGCGCCCTCTCGAATAATATACATACCGATAGCAGAACACACCTCATCTGTATACAAAGAAAAAATATCGCAGCTCACATCAGGCGAGCAAAGAACTTTCTGCCGGCTCTTTAGCGCCTCGATAGCGGCTAACCGATCTCGATACAGCGCGGCCGCTTCATACTGCATATTGTCTGACGCTGCCATCATCTTCTCTTGCAGCTGCTCTTTCACCGCGGAAAGGTGGCCGCCTAACACCGGCAAAAGCTGATGAAACAGGGCCTTATACTCCTCACTGCTCACCGTTCCCGAGCAGGGCGCTGAACACTGACCAATCTGGTGATAAATACAAGGACGGACTCTGCCAATATCCTTGGGAAACGTATATTTACAGCACGCAATACCAAAAGCCCTCTGCAATGTATGAATGACATTATACACCACGCTGCCGCCCGAATAAGGACCAAAATAGCGGGCCTTATCCGCCGTCCTTTTTCGTGTAAACTCGATTTTAGGATATTCTTTCGTCAAATCCACTTTAATATACGGATAGCTCTTGCCGTCTTTTAATAAAATATTGTATTTGGGCTTGTAAAGCTTAATCAAGCTGTTTTCAAGCGCCAGCGCCTCCATTTCGGTATCGGTCAGCATATATTCAAAGTTGGCTACATTTTGCACCATTTTAGCCGTCTTAACATTTTGCTCGCTCCCGCCAAAATATTGCGACACTCGGTTTTTAAGCGCTTTGGATTTGCCAACATAAATGACATCGCCGTTCTTTCGGCGCATAATATATACACCAGGCCGCAGCGGAAGGCGATTGGCTTTGCTTCTTAACTGCTCTTTGGTTAATACTTCTTTAATCTCTTCCATAATCTCCGTTAAAAATAAAAGCGGACAACCTTAACCGTTGTCCGCTGCCTTTATTTGTGTTTCGTTATTCAGCGAAACCGCTGTCAATTAAATTTTCAAGCCCCTCAACGGCCTCTTTCTCATCGATGCCTTCCGCTTCGATTTCGATTGTCATGCCCTGTACAATTCCCAAAGAAAGAACACCAAGAAGACTTTTTGCATTGACTTTTCTCTTATCCTTCTTTATCGAAATCGTGCTTTTATATTTATTCGCTTCCTGAATAAAATAGGTTGCGGGTCTGGCATGAAGCCCTACACTGTTTTGAATTGTAATTGAACGTGTAACCATCTTTTGTCTCCTGCTAGGCTTGGCCGAATTAAGTATAAAGATATTATAGCAAATAAATGACACAAAATCAAGTAGAATGTTAAATTTAATCGCTCAATTCGACAGACATAACCAATATGGTAACGCTTCGATGACAGCTATAAATCTCATATTCTTTACCTGGTGAAACCAAATTGGTGCCATCTACCAAAAAGCCTTTTTCTTCATCATATTTGCCGGTAACTTTAATATACCCCGTTACATCGCTTCTATGATTCAACGTGCTCTCTCTCATGACTCCGTTTTCGTCTTCTTTCATACGAACCGCCGGCGCAAACTCAAAATCTTCTCTTCGAGTTAATTCACCGAACACCGCATTAAACTTTTTGCAGTAAAACAAATCGCCCTCTACAAAAGATTCCATCGCAGAATCTGTGCGCACATTCGGCGCCAAAAATGTAACAATCGCCTCTTGCTTTGTGTTAAGTCCGATTTTGTCTGCCAAATTATAGCGCACTGCAATGCCGGCAACACATGCAATGACAACGACAATAATCACTACATCAAGAATATTAAATCTATATTTTTTTTCAGCCATAATCATCACCATTCCTTTGTGAAAATGTTTATTTCACATGATATCCGAATTCGTTGTTTGTGTCTTTCTCACTATTTTGCGGGTGTATCAGAAGTTTCCGCATAATAAATTTTGGAAGCAGTTGACTGCCAAAAAGCATCCTTTTGCGCATCGTTCTCTACCACTTCAAGACCGATGCAATAGCCTGTCGCAGACAAATGGGTAGAATCGAAGTTTACATTGGCTCCGCTTTGTATATTGTATCCATCAATTGAGTATTCCCGGCCGGTATTCACAGCCTCGGCTTTGACAATCAGAATCAACGATTGATAGCCAGGATATTTCGTGGCCACCGCCTTGCCGTTTTTATCGCCGCCAATATACTCGCTGTCTCCTGAAAGAGTGCCCACAACCGTTCCTATTTTATAATTTCGAACTGCGTCGTAAACAGTATCGCCCGCTTGCGGATTCGTGATGAGCGCTTCCCGCAATTGGTTCACTTCAATCGCGTAATAAATTTCTACCTTCTCGCCGGTTCCGCCAAAAATTTTCGTAAGCAAGGAAGAGCCTTTAAAAAGAAATACAAAAGCAACTAAAGCAATCAGTGCCACAACAATCAAAATAATCAGCGCGTCTACCACGTTAAACTTATGCTTTTTTTTCATTGAATCCTTCATGATAATCCCTCATTTTCTATCCCTAATGAATTTGATTCATTTCCATCCGTTTCCAGCGCTACGCGCTGCACCGCAGCAGTCAGTCCTATAACGACCCAAAACATGAGAAACACTCGATAATTATACCATATATAATCGGTCATACCCTGCAAAAGCACCCCCATGATACCACTAAACCCGGCTAAAGAAAGCAGCTTGCCGCGCTTCATTTCACCGTTCTTGCATTTTTTGTAAAAGGTAAAAGCGCTTTGCACAAATAAAACAATAATAATGAGTAAAACCATGAGTCCAGGCAAACCGGTTTCAATGGCCGTCTGTAAAAACAAATTGTGTGCATGTGGTGCAATTTCAATGCCGGAAAGTGCATACAGGGGATATATTTTGGTAAACGCCTCAGTTCCCACGCCAACGCCCGCACCGGCAAAATCAAGCGCCGCTTTCACGGATCCTTCCCAAATGCCAACGCGATAAGAGGTCGACGAATCACTGATATTGCCAATACTGGTAATCCGATAAAGAATACTGTCAGGAAGCACGAAAGGAAGAAAAGGTATAGCAAAGACACCGCACAAGCAGAGAATTAACGTCTTTCTCGTATACACAAGGAAGAACAAAAACATAGTAAAGATAAAACCGAGCCATGCGCCGCGGCTCCAAGTAAAGACAAGGCAGGCACAAGACGCACAAAAGGTCATAAAAGCGAAGAAACGACTTGACCACTTTTCGCCCGATAATAACACCGCAAATGCAAAGGGAATGGCCATAATTAAATATTCGCCCAAAACATTTGGATTACCAAACGTCGAAGTAACACGCCCTGCAATATCGTCAAACATATTGGTATCCTGCCAAATGGTCAGCAAAGAACCAAAATAGTTTTCATAAACACCATAAGCAGCCACCAAGAAACTGCCTAACAACAGCGCCGCTAAACACCGGTTGATCCATGTGTTCGACCGAATCAGATTCACGGCCAAAAAATAGCCTAACATAAAACAAATATACACCAATGCCGGTTTTACACTGGCGCCACCTGCAACCGAGGCAATGCCGCCTGCTGCCATAAACAGCAAGAAAAGCAGAATCATACAGTCTAACAAACTAAAACGGAACGTGCGTTTTCCCCGCCATAGCTTCAGCATATAACAAAGAAAAGTATAAGATACCATAGCCACTAATAGCATGGTAGGCATAAATGATAAACCAAAAACAATGCAGACCACACCAAACTCGGGAATCATCAATACAGTATAAAGAGCGATGATGCCAAACAGCGAGATCAGTATGAGCAGCGGTGAGACAATATAAGCAGCAGCTCCCAATAAAATGCCAAACAACGCCGCGACAAGCAAGTTGCCTCTTTTCGCTTCTATATCATCAAATAGCGTTTTTCGCGCACCCACGACCGAAAAAAGAATAAAATTTAAGATTCGATTTTCTTGAATGGCCGCCGATAAATGCCGTTTGGAAAGCATAAACAACAAACCAACCATCAAAAGAGAGACGGCTGTTATGTACACGCTCCACTCATATTTTTGAAAATCATATTTAAAGCTTTGATACAGAGCGCCAAGCAGTGAAGTTAAACCAAAAAAGCTAAACAGCACGCCATAAAACCGTAGACGCAAACCAGCCAACATGTGAAAAAAACGATCAAAAAAGGTAAGAATCGCGCTTTGTTCACAACCGCATGCCGCCGCATGCTTAATTTTTTTAGAAAATTGGAATCGACTGGCCACACGTGCTAACAAACCGCTGTGAAACGCAGTATTTTCTCGATCATAAGCGGTTAATACTGAACCAATTGCCCCATTTTCTGCTTTTCGGTAAATAAACGCTGAAAATGTATCAAGCGCAGAATAAATGGCACCTTTGCCACGAAAAAAACGATAGCGTTTTTTCGGCGCTGACGCCTTCTTATTTTTACTCAACCTATGCTTGCTCCTTTCCTTTTTTAAATGCAATTTGAACTTTTACAATTTTAATGGATAATAAATAAACAATGCCTCCGCATAAAAATGTAATCACACATACTGCTAAATTATGAAGTACGCCTGCCTCAAACGGATTGCTGTCCAACCACCGATGCACAAACGCCATAAGAACGCAAGACAAGAATCCACTGCCAACTATTTTGACTATATCAAGCCCAAAGGCCCCTGTGAATAACTCTTTGTTCTTTTTGAAAATAGCGATCATGAGAAGCAGTGCTCCAGCCGCCTGGCTGGCCGCTACAGCTGCCGCCACAGCGGGTAACCCCATAGACAAGCCCCTTACGCAAAAAGCCGAAAAAGCCAGCAGAACCAATACCCCTACACCAGAGGCTAACATGGGATAAAGCGTTTTCTTTTGTGCATAAAATACGCGATTTCCTATTTCCAAAATGCCATAGGCAGGCATGGCGATCGCTATAATTTGCAGCGCCATCGCTGTATCATAAGCATTTTTCGCTGTATATTCACCCCTAAGATAGAGTATAGCCACGATTTCTTGACCTAACACCATGACGGCAAACATGCATGGAATAATCAAAAACATCACGCATTTCACGCCAGATTGTATCGTCGTAATAAATTGTTGTTCATTTCCCTCATCTGCCAAACGCGATAAAGCCGGAAATACATAGTTGCAGATGCTATAAACAAGAATACCGGCAATCATAATATACGTTTGATTGGCATAATTGAAGGTAGCAACCCCATTAAAATAAGAAGAAAAATGCTTGCCGATCAAAATGGTCATAGGCGAAAGCCAAGACCCAATCATAATGGGCGGCACCATGCGCATAGCTGTCCGCAAATAAGGATTTTTTAAAGTAAATGACGCGCGAAAACGAAAACCATTCTTGATTAGCGGAATCGCAAGCGTCAAAAACTGAATAAACCAAGAAAACACATAAGCAACTGCTAAACCATAAATATCAAAAAAGCGGTTTAAAAACAAAAAATAGATAATAACGCCTAAATTTGATATCGAAGAGATAAGGGCCGGCAGCAAAAAACGTCCCTTGCTCTGCATAATGCCCACTAATGTATAAGCCATACCCGTAAAAATGATCATCGGGAATAAAATGCGCACAATCGTAATGGCCAAAGCCGGGTCTTCCAAGCCAGGCGTAACAAGATGAATGAGTGGCTCAGCAAATAAAATACCAGCCAGCGCCAAAACGCCTGTCAATAAGGAAATAATATTGAAAAAAAGTCCGGCAAACGCATCTGCTTCTTCTGTATTACCCTTAAAACTATTGTATACCGGTATAAAACAGCCAAGAATAGCCGCTGAAAATAAAATATCAAAAAAAGTAGAAGGCACTGATAAAGCGCCCGAAAAAGCCTCAGCCACCGAATTGCCGGCTCCATAGGCAGAGGCAAGCATCATTTCTCTAACCAGCCCCAACACCTTGGAAAGCATCGTAGCACCCATCATAAAAGCAATCGTACGTATGGGTTTTGTATTTGTTTCGCTCATTTTATAAGATCGGGACGGTTTAGCAGCGTCAGCGCTAAAGCAGCCTCATGTCTCCATCGATTTATTTTTGCATGGTCTCCGCTAAGCAAGACCTCCGGCACGGCTCGATTGTTAAAAACAGCTGGCTTTGTATACTGCGGCTCTTCTAACAAGCCATGATAAAAACTTTCGTTTTCATAACAGACAGCGTCTGAAAGAACCCCCGGCAGCATACGTGCTATCGCATCAATCATCACACAAGCCGGCAACTCGCCCCCCGTCAACACATAATCGCCAATCGAAATTTCCTCATCAACGATTTCGTCTACGATACGCCTGTCTATCCCTTCATAATGGCCGCACAAAATGGCAATATGTTCTTGCTTTTCCGCTAAACGCCGGGCCGTTTTCTGATCAAACGGCTTTCCCTGCGGACTCGCATAAACAACATAGGGTTTATGACCCGTTTCATTAACAATATGCTTATAACAATCATAAATAGGCTGGCAGCACATTAACATACCCTTGCCGCCGCCATAAGGCGTATCATCGACTCGGCGAAACCGGTCGGTCGAAAAATCCCTGATATTATGCGTTACAAGGGATATAATGCCCTCTGCAATGGCTCGTCCAATAATACTTTGCGCCAAACTCCCCGTGATCATATCCGGAAACAAGGTCATCACATCAAAGCGCATGGAAAAGTCCCTCCGGCGGCGTCACAAAAATTTGGCCGCCCAGTACTATACGATCAATAAACTCACGAATCGCGGGCATATAAGAGGTCGACCCATCCGGTCTTTGTATGACATAAAGCTGCTGTGCGGCGCCATCTAAAACATCGGTTAACACACCATACACCTCACCGCTTTTCGCATCAACCACCGAAAGTCCGATAATATCGGCAATCAGTACACGGTCTTCCGCAAGAGGCAGTTTTTCTCTTTGTACGTAAACAATTTTATTTTTTAGTTTTTCGGCAGTCGACTGGTCATCCACTCCGCGAAAATGAATCAAAGCAAATTGCTTATAAGGTTCTGTTTTAACCAGTTCATAAGGACAGTGTCCATTTTCATTCTGCACAAACAAATGATCTATATGAGATAAAACATCAAAGCTATCGCACCACGGATCCATTTTCATATCGCCCTTTATCCCATGCGTATTGATGATTTTACCAATCTCTAAAAATTCCATACGAACCAATGCCTCGCTGATGATTTGTATAATTATAGCACATCTGCCTCTTATTTGCAATATTGGCGAGCGGCAGGAAAAATTAAGAACCACATCACTCTCTATTTATCCACGAGATTTTTTCTTTCCAAAGACCCGAGACCAAATTCCTTTTTTCGCTTGGGGTACAGAAAATGCTGCTCGTCTCGGCGGATGAGTATCGCTTGCCTCCCATGCTTCCGTCATGTTTTTTTGGTCTGATATCAATGCAATATCATAGTCGCTTATCTCATGGCCTAATAGCTGTATAATCGTCAGTTCATCCTCTGCATCCAATAGCGCATTATGCGTTTCGCTGTATCGCCTATTTTTAGTGAGCATATGCAGTATATCTTCAACGCGATAGCCCCGCTTTAGCCTGCCGGTTTTATAGCAATCAGCAGAACCCGGGATTGATGGATTATATTGTCGATAGGCGGCCAGACGCATAATATCATACCACTCATACGCTGCAAATTCCGGCAAATGTTTTTTATCAAAAGCAGCATTATAGGCAAAAAGTTTTTGCACCTGGTAAGTGTCCATCAACGCTTTTATTTCTTGTAAAGCCTGGGCTCGGTTTATTATGCAAGTCCCCGCGTCGCCAAGCCTTAATTCAGTGGTGTACATGCCCCCGACCCGGTAGGCCGGGTCAAGAATATAATAGGTCGAATCCACTTTTTCCTTGGTTTTTATATCGGCGATGACTACGCCAATCGACATTACCTCATCATGCCAGTTGGTTTCTGTATCAATAACGGCAAATGCGCCACTTGGTGCGCTGTCAATCTTTCCTACAACCGCCGGTTCGTAATAGCTTTCGATCATGCCTTTCGTGACCGTCTTAGCAACCGCATTCAAAAAACCTGTTCGGTCCGGCACTTCGACCTCATACAAAGTATTATTTCTTGTATTCCACAAAATTCCTTTACGCAAATGCAGTGCAGCCACATAACTGGCACACTGTAAAAAATGTTCATGTGTCAGTTCTGATACAAATTTTAATTCATATACAAGATCATCTTTTACGATATCGGCAAATCCCTTAGCAGAAAATTTAATCTCCCCATGTTCCCGATCGCTAAAATCAATTTGACAGGCCACCTGTGCTTCATCATTTCTGTTCAATCGGGTTTGAAGCCGAGATTGAAGCCACTCTCTTTCATTCTCATTAACAAACGGTGTGACCACTTGTGTGCGATACCTTTGTTGTTTTGTTTCTAATGAAACCAAAAGTAATATTTTTTGATCTAACGAACTATCCTTTTCTTTTTTCGTATATAATTTGGCTAATTCAGGATTTAACAAAAGCCGCAGTTCAATTTCCGCATCGATTTGATACTGCTCAAAAAAGGCTGCTTCTTGATAGATGCCAATACACGGCGATAAGTCAATTAAATCATCCGCACTTTTTATATTGATTACCGAGTGATCAGCTACGGTCAGTTCAGTCACTTTGAGTTTTGCAAAACACTGCTCCACATCTTCCTTATACTTGAAATCGAACATGTCGCTCATGCCCACATTCTTGAATTTTTGATTCGTTTCTACCATGGTCGAAAGCGTAAGTTCAGACAACATCGCTTCATCTGATTTCACAAAAATGATGTGATTTTTTCCCCTGCTGGCAGCCACGCAGAAAATATTGCGCAAAATCGTATACGACTGCTGCGGCTTTTCGATTCTGACACGCCAATAGCTTTCGGTAAAATCGAAAATCACACAGACTTTTCGCTCAAGTCCCTTGCTGCTGTCATACGTGGTAAATATGGCGGAGTCTTCTTTGGGCGCAACACCGCCCACCGAATCATGCTCTGAAATCGTCGCATACACGGTCTTTTTGTTAAATTTATCGGGATGTGTTGTTTCTAACGTATTTAAGGCATCAGACATAGCGCCTGTTCTTGCACCCAAACACAAAACATCCGCCGGCGTTTGTTCCGCTAAAAACGAAACGACCTCTTCCTTTGTCATTTCTTCAATTTTACAATTACAGTTGACTCCCTTTATTTCCTTTTTCCATACCCGGCCCAGCATGGAAGCCAAATCGTTTGACAAACGAAAACACTGGGTAAATCTTAAGACGCAATGGCTCTCTAAAAACTCCTTCATAAAAGATTCCACATGTAAGGTCGTTTTGTCATATATTTTTTGTTCCATATCTCCCACAGCAATGATCTGCAGTGCTGGGCTTGCATCTTTAACAAACTGCAATAGTTCCGCCAGTTCTTGTTCAATATCCTGATATTCATCAATGATCAGAACATCATAGCGCCCGATCTTCGGCTTTTCCCGATTAAACGTCTGTATCAAATCAGAAATCCCCGCCGAAATACCGCTTCTTTGTAACATCATATAAGCAAAACCATGATAATTGGTAACAGTTACATTTCTATTTTTGATCTTCGCTTTAGCATCTAATTTTAAAAGTCTGTTATAGGTCAAATACAAAACCTTTTTTGTGCCCGGCAATCGATTGCACAAATGCTGAATCGCCGTCGTTTTGCCGCTGCCAATACAAGCATCAACAAGAATGTTCTCTCCCTGCAATGCTTTCTCAATAAATATCTGCTGTTCACTTGATAATGATAAAGTCAACGGTGCCATATCAATCTTTCCTCTTTATTTATAAATCCAAATAAATTTAACTTCCACTTATCAGCTCATCACTCATTCTGCGTCAATATCCATTGTTTCGATCAAAAAACTAACCGGCCGGAAGCCATCATTGCAGGATATCATAGCGGATTTTTTGTTTTTCATCCATCCGTTATAAAAATTTTCACCGCCGTGGGCCAGCGTCATCACAAACGCTGACATACTTTCCCATGCGCTGTCGCAGAAGCCTGACGGCTTTTGCCAACCATTCGCAACAAACACCTGCCCTTCTTTCATTTCGCAGGCATGTGCGATAGGATTTTCATATTTTTCCATTAAATCCGTATAGCACGCTGTTTTCACAACTGTAATTTTCACTTTCTTCATGAGCGCTCTCCCTGAGTTTCATAATATAACATGAATACCCCTGACAAATAAATCATAAAAAACTTACCATAACTTGATCACATAACAAAATCAAACTTTGCAGCTTGCCTTAAATAATGAAAGCTTCATGACATCACATTCTTTTTTAATCATATTTGCGTCATGTCAAAGAACTATAAAGCCTTGACGAAAAAGAGCTCCATCGGCTGTGCATAAGCGGACACCGTGAGAATCAACCCACCAGCCTCTTGATATCCAAGTTTTCGATAAAAATGCTGTGCTTCTTCATCCGTACGCGTCGAGGTCATCACCATTTGATGCCCTCTTTCTTTCATCTCTTGTTCCCAAAACGCCATAAGCATCCGTCCATAGCCGCGTTTTTGTTTGGCCTGCTCTATATATAGCAGCGTGCAAAACGGAATTTGATCCCAAAACAAATGATAGCGAAGAAGCCCGACAGGCATTTGATCGTCGAGCAAAACATAACCTCTTTTTTGCGCTACTTTCCACAAAAATTCCTCTTTGGATAAATGCGGATCAAGCGAAAACCAAAAAGACTGATCTTCTTCCTGCACATATCGAATCGACAGCACGGCCGTCACTCCTTTCTTTGTCATTTTCTCATTTCAAACAAAAAGAACGCTGGAACCAGCGTTCTTTACTATTCATTACGAGTTAGCCATTTCGCGCAAAACAGCCATAGCCTGTTCATAGGAAGAAGGATCAATCACAAGCCCTTCATCATCAAGAACGGCCTTCGCAGTATCCTTTGCGTTAGCGGTAAAAGAGGACTCAGAATAAACAGTCACGCCATTAATCACAGCATAGGCTCTGGCTGTAAAATCGGTCTCATAGTGAATTTTCTTCAAATGAGATAAAACGCCTGTGTATATAACTTCGCCACCCTCATTCGGATCTCCGCTTATATATACCTCCGCCGGAATTTTCAGCGCGTCATTGCCCCTTTTAATTTCTGTGCCAAATTCACTGATAGACGAAAAATCCTCCGCTGTGATCGAGCAAGTAAAACGGAGTCCAACCGGGCTATCATACCGAATTGAAGCACCGGGTTTAACGGTCAACAAAGCCTGTCCACCTACGCCATCACCAACATCTACCTCAGTCTTTCCAGACACGCACAAATCTTTTACATTGGTATACGCAGGTGTGCTGGTATCATTTTCAGCACGAAGAGCAGAATAAACCGATGCGCTGATTGAAGCGACGCCCGACGCACCAGCTTTTACGCGAAATGTAGCAGAGCCGAAAAGTAAACCGTATGTTTCATGATAAGCTGCATCTACAGCGCTTTGTTTAACGGCCGCTTGATTAAAACAAAAACCAAAATCATTGGAGCCAAATGCAATTCTGCATGTACTGCCCGCCGCCGTCGAAAAAACATAGGCTTCTTTCACGGCGTCATTCTGCATTTCATTATTGGTTTTGGACGATATATAAACATCTTTGCTGCTTTGGGATGAAGATACGAACCGATATAGATCCGAAATACAAAAAGCAACAGGTCTTTCGTTCACTCTTGTTGTTACCGGCTCAATCTTGGCCGTGCTCCAGTCTAACTGGATACCAAAATCCGTAAAACCAAACGATGTCTGATCTTTTACATAAATCGATACATCAAAGGTGCCGTCAGAGCGCACATCACTAGCCACAACTGTAACAACGGCCGGATTTCCCTCTGCTGTAGATACCACCATAAAGCTGCCCGCCGCCGTCATCATAACCATCAATAAGGCCAGCATGGCCGAAAAAAGCTTTTTCATATTCATCACCCTTCTTCGGAACTTGGGCCGGTGTTTCATCTTAAACACGAAACACACATACCTCGACAAGTAGCATTATACATCATATTTCGGAAAAAATCAACCATTTACAGCGTTTATACACTGTTCGCTAAATCAAACGAGTGATCGGCCAAAATTCTTTGCAGAAACTCTTTTGTTCTTTCGTTCTTAGGATGATTAAACAACTCGTCAGGCGTGCCCTCCTCGGCAATAATGCCAGCATCCATAAAAATGACCCGGTCGGCCGCCTCTTTAGCAAAACTCATTTCATGCGTCACCACAACCATCGTCATGCCAGAGTCGGCTAATGTACGCATTACTTTTAATACCTCGCCCACCATTTCAGGATCCAATGCGGATGTTGGCTCATCAAAAAGAATAATCTCCGGGCTCATAGCCAAGGCTCTGGCGATCGCCACCCGCTGCTTTTGACCGCCCGAGAGCTGCCTTGGATAAGCTTTTAAAAACCGTTCCATACCAACAGCCCGCAAATAATAAAGCGCGTTTTTCTCTGCATCCTCTTTGGTGGCCCCTAACACTTTTGTCTGACCGATAATACAATTCTCTAACACATTCAAGTTTTCAAACAAATTAAATTGCTGAAACACCATCGCCACTTTGGCGCGATAAGCCGTCGGCTCTTTTAAGCGGGCCGCATTCATGTTATCCAACAATATCTCGCCTTCATCCGGCTTGCTTAACAAATTGATACACCGCAGCAAAGTCGATTTGCCCGAACCGCTGCTGCCAATAATCGAAACAACTTCACCGCTGGCTACATGAAAATCAACACCTTTTAGCACATCGTTCTTGCCAAATGATTTTCGCAGGCCGCGCACCGTCAGCGTACCTCCTGATTGTCCGATTGCAAGTTTTTCAGGCTGTGTTTCGGTTTCTTCAATCAATTCATAGTGTGCTTTTCCCTCTAACCCCTTTTCCAAAAGCTTTAACAGCCTGGTCACGGTAAAAGTCAAAACAAAATAAATCAGCGCGGCAATGACAAAAGGCTCAAAGCTTTTAAAGGTGAAATTGATTACATCTTTTACATTTGAAAATAGTTCAATCACGCCAATAACATTTAAAACAGTCGTATCTTTAATATTTGCTACCAGTTCATTGCCGGCGGCCGGCAAAATACGCCGCATGGTTTGCGGAATGATAATATAAATCATTGTTTTCACATGATTCATACCCAGCGCCGTGGCGCCGTCTCGTTGTCCCACATCAATCGAATCAAAACCACCGCGGACAATCTCCGCCATATAAGCGCCGGTATTGATTGTAATAACCAAATAGCCGGCTATTAACTTGTTTAACTGCCATCCAAACAGAATCGGCGCGCCAAAATAAATAAGACACGCCTGCACCATCATCGGTGTGCCTCGAAACAGCTCAACATAAGCGGTGAGCACCCCTTTAATGATCTTTAAAGCAATTCGGCCGAATCCTTTTTCTTTTTCTGGTATCGTTCGCACGCATTGAATGATCATGCCAATTAAAAAACCAGAAATCGTACCAGCCAGGGCGAGCAGCATTGTAACCCCCGCCCCTTTTAAAAAGTTAGGCCAGTACTTGATCAGTAAATCACCGATTGTAACAAAGAATGTCATTGGCTTGATTTATTCCTCAGAAGGCTGATTTTTGGTTGCCTGTGCCATTAACTGATCTCGTTCTTCATCACTAATCTTTTGTAACGCCTGATTGATCTTGTCAACATACTTCTCGTACCCTTTTTTGACGGCAATTGAGGCATTGACCTCATTTGGATCATAGGTAAAGCCGCCGTTCTCTTCAAAATCAACATACATGTACGCGTCATTAGCCGCTGTAAAGCCAGATGCCTCGCATTTTTCAGCTACATAACCATCCACAAGACCCGAGACCAATGCAGCTCTGATTTCGGCCAGTTTTTCAAGCGGCGTGCTCTTTGTCACCCCTTCAATCTGATCGAGCATATCGACATTGGTCGTCCCTTTTTGTGCAATTAGAGTAGCGCCGTTAAAATCACGAATGTTTTTTGCTTGTGCATACTCACCGTCTTTTTTCACAACGACAACCACATCATTTTCATAATAAAAATCAGTAAAGTCAACCTTTTCTTTTCGCTCGGCCGTAGGGGACATATTCGCAATAATGACATCAATTGTCCCTGATTCTAAGGCAGGCAGCAAACCATCCCATTCCAATTTAACGGCAACAGCTTCGCGATCTAACTCTTTGGCAATTCGTTTGGCGATTTCTACATCATAGCCCGCGGCATAATAACCATTTTGATCTAAAATAGGAATCGCACCATTGTCTGTATTTGTCTGCGTCCAGTTAAACGGCGCATAGTCACATTCCATACCAACCCGCAAAATGTCCTTTCCCTCTTGGGTATAACCAAAGCTGCCGGTTGACTTGCTGCATGCGCAAAAGAATACACTTCCCACTGCAAGCAAGGCCGCCATCATGCCACAAAAAATCTTTTTCATATTCCATTTTCCTCATTTCTTTATACTTAATGGTTTAAGGCAAACCATTTTTTTGCAAAAACAAGCGTATCTTTATGTTATGCGTAATTTATCCTCATTTTTTAAAAGACAAAAAGTCAAAACGCCCAATTTTAATTTGCAAAGATATTTCTATTATAACAGATTTAGCCAAATGGTCAAGCATTTTTTTACGATCAAACTTTATACTCCTTTTCTTGTTTAAGCTTTTTTATGCAGATGCACGCCTTTTTACCGGCCGTTATGTATAATTTGCATTAAGAATTAGCATACTTTGGATAGCAAGAAATTCGTAACGACAAAAAGATTGACGGCTGTAAGATATATAAAATGTAAAAATCATGAAAGGTCCATTGAATCATGAATATGTCAAATGAACAATACAAACAATACGCGAAAGAAAAAGCAGAAAAATCTCCGCTTCTCAAAGACTGCATCAAAGCTTTTTTGATTGGCGGACTCATTTGTCTTATTGCACAAGGTTTCTTTGTTTTATACCAAACGTTAAACATAAATGAAGAAGACGCGCGTCTTTTAACCTCATGCACGATTATTTTCATAACAGCCTGGCTTACCGGCATTGGCATTTTTGATAAAATCGGCAAACATGCGGGGGCAGGCACCATCGTGCCAATCACAGGTTTTGCCAATTCGGTTGTATCAGAAGCAATCGACGCCAAGGCCGAAGGATGGGTTCTTGGTATAGGCGCACAAATGTTTACCATTGCCGGCCCTGTCATTTTATATGGCACCGCAAGCGGCATGTTATATGGCATCATCCACTTTTTCATTACCTTAGCAAGCGGCTCTTAACGATTTGAAATAAGCGTAAATTGTAACGATAAAATCCACATATTCGTTTAGCACCACTCTTTATTCGTTGCAAAAAGGAATCGCTCAGACAAACTTCATTATAATTGGGGAGAAATATTATGCAAAAAGGAATCATCAAACTAAAAAATTCACCCTCTATTGTCTCATTTGCCGCCATTGGCGGACTCAAAGAATCCGAGGGACCCCTTGGCCCGCAATTTGATTACCTCGATAAGAGCAATCGTTTTGACGAAGATACATGGGAAAAATCAGAAGCACAAATGCAAAAAATCGCACTCTCTACTGCGCTGAGTAAAAAAGAGTATGCCGCTCATGATATTGACGCTCTCTTCGCCGGTGATTTGATGAATCAATGTACAAGCTCGGCGTACGGCCTTCTCAGTTTCGACGTCCCGTTTTTCGGTCTCTATGGTGCTTGTTCAACCGCCATTGAAGGCACCATTTTAGCTTCATTGCTTCTCGATACGGGTCATTTTTCACGCACCGCTGTTGTGAGTTCCTCTCATTATTATGCTTCTGAACGCCAATTCAGATACCCTATTGAATATGGCGGACAAAGAGCTCCCACAGCACAGTGGACTGTTACGGGGTCGGGCGCTTTTATATTAGAAAACAGCGGCCGTGGTATCAAAATTACCGAAGTTATGCCTGGTCGTTCCATAGACAAAGGAATCACCGATATTAATAATATGGGTGCGGCCATGGCGCCAGCGGCCATTGATACGCTCAGCCGGTATTTCAGCGCTTCCGACAAAAAGCCTGATGATTTTGATCTGATTGTCACTGGCGACCTTGGTTACGAAGGATATAAAATCGTAAAAGATTTCATGCGTGATTATGGCTTTGATTCACAAACAAAATACAATGACTGCGGACTTATGATCTTTGACCGCGAAAAACAAGATGTTCACGCTGGCGGTTCAGGCTGTGGGTGTTCGGCGACTGTCTTAGCGGCCCATATATTGCCAGAAATTAAACGTGGCAAGCTAAATCACGTTTTAGTTTTAGGTACCGGTGCACTTATGAGTCCTGAATCCATTTTACAAGGCGAAAGCATCCCTGGCATTGCTCATTTAGTTCATTTAGAAAGGGAGTGAAACCATGTTTTTAAACTTTTTATGGGCTTTTATCATTGGTGGTCTTCTTTGTGTTATTGCACAAATTTTAATTGATAAAACAAACTTAACCCCTGCCAGAATCTTAGTGGCTTATGTCTGTGCCGGCGTATTTTTAACTGCGATCGGCTTCTACCAACCACTCGTTGATTTAGCTGGCTGCGGTGCCACCACGCCTTTATCTGGCTTTGGCTACTCCATTGCCAAAGGCATTCAAAAAGCAATTAGCGAAAAAGGCGCGATCGGCATTCTAACAGGCGGTCTGTCGGCTACTTCTGCCGGTATTACCCTATCAATTGTCATGGGTTTGCTCATGGCCGTTCTCTTTAAAAGTAAATCAAAATAAATAAAAGAGGCGCACCAATAGGTGCACCTCTTTTTTCAAGAGAGTTCGAATTTTATGATTGTTTCTTGTTTTAAATTGCCGGCTTATGCTCAGCCTCTAAGAAGCGCATCAGCATAGAAGCCATCTCCGCTCTGGTTGTACCCTTCTGCGGATTCATCTTCAATACGCCATTATCCTTGCTTCCCGAAATGAAGCCTGTGTGCAGCGCATACTTTAACGGCTCTT
>JAAWDG010000023.1 GCA_022793655.1 Clostridiales bacterium | reverse complement strand
GGAATCGTATTCATTCGCAATACGGTGAAAGCATAAGGGAAGGAGGATTTCACGATGCCTAGTTTGAAAGTAGTAAATATGGCGGGCAAGGAAGTCGGCGATATTGTATTATCCGATGAAGTATTCGGAGTAGAAGTCAACGCAGCGATCCTCCATGCTGCTGTCAGAGCTTATCTGATGAACCAACGGCAGGGTACGCAATCGACCAAAACCCGTACAGAGGTGAGCGGCGGCGGCCGGAAACCATGGAGACAAAAAGGTACAGGCCGTGCGAGACAGGGTTCGACCAGATCGCCTCAGTGGACACACGGCGGCGTAGCGTTGGGGCCGAAGCCGAGAAGTTATCGCATTGAGCTCAACAAGAAAACAAGAAGAAATGCACTGAAGAGTGCGCTGTCTGACAAAGTGGCACAAAACAACATGATTGTGGTTGATGCTATTCTGGCAGAAGATTATAAGACCAAAACCATGACAGCTATGCTGGCAGCGGTTGGTGCTGATAAAAAGACATTGGTTGTACTGCCGGAGAATGACAGTAAGGTAGTCAAAAGCTTTGCTAACATTCCAGGTGTTAAAACAACACAGGCGCATACAATTAATGTATATGATATCCTGAACGCTGATAAGCTGGTTATAGCAAAAGCGGCGGCAGAAAAAATTCAGGAGGTGTACGCATAATTATGAGAAGTTGTTACGACATTATCAAAAGACCGATCATAACAGAGGCTAGTATGGATCTGGCTGCTAATAAGAAGTACGTCTTCGAAGTTATGAAGGATGCAACAAAATCTGAGATTGCTACAGCGATTGAAGAAGCTTTCAAGGTGGAAGTTGCTGACGTAAATACAATTAATATGAAAAGAAAACCGAAGAGAATGGGTGTTCACGCCGGTTACACAGCAGCTTGGAAAAAAGCAATTGTGACATTGACCGAGAAATCGAATACCATTGAGTTCTTCGATGGTATGATGTAAGGAGGAGTGAAAGAATGGCAGCGATTAAGTATAAACCAACCACTCCGGGCAGAAGAGGCATGTCGGTTCCAAGCTTTGCTGAAATAACGAAGTTTACGCCTGAAAAATCTCTTCTTGCCACGAAAAAGAAGTTTGCTGGCCGTAATAGCTACGGACGGATCACCGTTCGTCATAAAGGCGGCGGAAACAGACAGAAATACAGAATCATCGATTTCAAACGCCTCGGCGAGATGAAAGAGACGGTTTTGGGTATTGAGTACGATCCAAACAGAACTGCTTACATTGCTTTGTTAGCTGATGAGAGCGGCAAAAAGAGATACATGGTAGCGCCGGCTGGACTTACAGATGGTGATATCGTAGAGACGGGACCGTCGGCTGATATCAAGCCAGGCAACACGCTTCCGCTCGCGAATATTCCGGTTGGTACGGTTATTTATAATGTAGAACTGTATCCGGGTAAGGGCGGTCAGCTGGTTCGCAGCGCAGGTGCGCAGGCGCAGCTGATGGCGAAAGAAAACGGCGTTGCACAGGTTCGCCTGCCTTCTGGCGAGGTAAGAATCGTGCGTTTAGAGTGCCATGCAACGATTGGCCAGGTTGGCAATATCGAGCATGATACCGTGAAAATCGGTAAAGCAGGCCGCAAACGTCATATGGGCATTCGTCCTACTGTTCGTGGTTCGGTTATGAACCCGTGCGATCACCCGCATGGTGGTGGTGAAGGTAAATCACCGGTTGGACGTCCGGGTCCTGTTACGCCTTGGGGTAAACCGGCACTTGGTTTAAAAACCCGCAACAAGAAAGCAAGAACCGATAAATACATTGTAAGACGCAGAAACGGCAAATAAGAGAAGGAGGCAAATGAATGAGCAGAAGTCTTAAAAAAGGACCTTTTGTCGAAGCGAAGCTTTATTCACGCATTGAGGCGATGAATGAAGCGGGAAAGAAACAGGTCATTAAAACATGGTCACGCGCTTCCACCATATTTCCGGAATTTGTCGGACATACCATTGCTGTATATGACGGCAGAAAACATGTTCCGGTTTATGTTACCGAGGACATGGTCGGCCATAAATTAGGT
>JAAWDG010000020.1 GCA_022793655.1 Clostridiales bacterium | reverse complement strand
GTAACTTCGTTATAATGCACCAAATCATCCGGCGTGAATGTCCAGTTATAGGAAGCTTCGCAGGTTACGATTTGACTGTCATCTTCCCAAGTGAAGTCGCCCGCTACTTCAATGCCTGCCGCGTTTTTCATCGAACCGGTCAAGGTAACTTCGGACAGCGCTGTGCCGCTGCTTACAGCGTTAAAGGTAGGACTGCCGGTGGGCGTGCCCTTGACAATACTGTACCGTCTGGAAGCATAGCAGTAAGTCTTTTCATCTTCATTGTATCCGTTAATAACGAAAGAGTAAGTGCCCAGTTCTGTGGGAGCAATCGCTTTGAGTGCCTCAGCCGTCAAAGCACTGTTGGGCACTTGGGTCAGATGTGATCCGGCGAAGTCGGTTTTATCCGCGATTGCATGAAAATGAGCCGTAAACTCAGTAATGGTATTGCTGGTGCTTTCACTCTTGGTATACAGGGTGGTTAAATCGCGTTCTGTGGGAACAATCCCCTCGCCGGTATACTCGTACGCATGGCGGTCATCGAAGGTGTCGACCGGTGTGTCGTCTCCCTCAAGATACATGTCTACTTTGGTCATGCCTTCTTCATAGCAGGTGACATAGAGCACGATGGTATCTTCGGGCTGCCAGTTTGTACCCACCGTGCAGAACCGATAGTTAGGGGTTTTTAGCTTTAGTTCCACACGAATGCTGTGCAGGTTCCCTTCGGCATCGGTGGTGGGATGGGTCGGCAGGGTATCGGTTGTGATCAAATTACCGCTGGCGTCGTTGATATAAATGTATTCTACATCGCCATCTGCTCCCGTACCGGGTTGGAGGAGGATTTGTCCTTTATCGGTGTCCGGCTCATATGTGCCTTCTGTGCCCGCGTTTTTCACCGGATAAAAGCCAATGAGTTCGTTGAATGTGGGCGCTGTGCCGTCCGGGTTCAGTGAATAAACAATATATGGGCGGCCATCGCTGTTCGTTTCATCCGGCTTACCGTAGATAATGTTAATAGGAGTGACTTCCACACTGACCGTGAACGTACCCGTACCGCCCCCGGCTGTCGTTGCTTTTGCCGTTACAGTGGTCTTACCGGCGCCGGCTGCTATAATCTGATCATCTGAGATGGTCACGATGCTTTCATCATCTGAACGCCAGTCAAAAGTAACTCCCTCAACACTGGGAAGGGCCTGAGAAGAACCATATTCCATCGTAATTAAGGAAGGAATCTCAGCCACCGAAATCCATTTAGCATACAAATCCATATTTACGTTAGTATTAATTTCAGCTTGATTTGCATAATCAGTTCCATTGCCGTCCGCCTGGGTATTCCAGCCATTGAAGATATATCCTTCACGAGTAAAGGTGTAAGGCGTCAGTTTTGCTGCTATTCCCATAGGAACTTTCTGCGTATAATTGCTATCTGTGCCATCATTGGCATTGAAAGTGATATCGCAAGCCTTTTCATTTTTGATTGTGTTGCTTTCGGCATCTAAGTAAAAAACTTGGTTACCCGTTGTTTTTCTCAAATGAGCGGCATCGCTTTCTGTCAGTGTATAGTCGTCAGATGCCAACAGCGGCAGCATTCTTTCGGGATTTATAAATGCTATATCTCCTGTTAATGCGGAATCTATATATAATTGAATATTATTTTGATTAAAATAGGTATCAGATTTAACACCGTTTGCAAACTCATTATCACGAACAACGGCTGAGCCTCCTAAATGCATAATTCCGTCTTGAAAAAATATTCCTCCGCCATAGGCGTTAGAGTTGCCGATGTTGTTTGTGATTTGACCACCGTGTAAAAAGAACTGTGTGGCGCCCAATAAAACAACACCACCGGCATAATTTCCAGCATTTCCGGAAATTTCGCCGCCATTAATCTTGACAACTACACCACCCGACCAAGCAAAAATCCCGCCGCCATATCGTTTGGATTGATTGTTGATGATTTTTCCATCGTTCATAACCATCTCAGACCCGGCCTTGATTCGAACGGCACCACCTGAAGGATTGCTTCCGGTTTCACCAGCAGCCAGTTGAGGGAACCCGTTTTGGAGTACAGAGCCGGTTTCCATCGTTAATTTATTCTTTGTGCCGTCTACTGTATCTCCCAAATAGAACAAGCGTGCCTTGGACGCACCATCCAAAGTGATATTTTGAATGGTCATGGATACATTAGCGCCATTATCAAAATAAAACATGCTATGATCTGTAGTAGCATCTAACACATCGATAGACTCGGCAAAGGTGATTTTTACATCACTTGTTGCCCCCTGCAAAACAATTTCTCGATTGCCAGATATGATAATACCTGCGGATAACTCAATATCATTTGACACAGTGATAACAACATTTGTGTCTTCTCCAGTCAAAGCATCTTCTAATTCTTTATCCGTAGAAACCGTTTTTTCGATAGCCGTATCAATTCCATCGTTTTCAGCCAAAACTACTGTAGGAAACATGGTCATCATCATAACAACGACCAGTAAAAATGCTAAGAGTTTGTTTCGTTTTGTTCGTCTCATATCTATTTCTTCCTTTCTTCCAATATTTCTAATAATAAAATTATTAAGGTGCATCCCGTCCGCAATAATGCGGGCAGAATACGCCTTTTAAGCCATTTGATTTTTGTACGCCAAAAAGACAGAGTTTATCTCTGTCTGTCTGTCTGTCTGTCTGTCTGTCTGTCTGTCTGTCTGTCTGTCTGTCTGTCTGTCGCGATTGTAAGTGGCACTATCATAAAAATCAAGCCTCTTTTTATAAATCTTTTTATTTAAATTTCTTTGTTCTCGGTTATGATGGCAGAACCCTTTGGGCAACCGGCAAGCAAAACATTTTGGCTCAATATAAACCAAGCCAACGACTTGGCTTCATTGTAACATAGACCCTATGTTTTTTCAATATTTTTCGGCATATTTATTCTTCCAAAATCATAGCGAAACCCAATAAATTTCCTCTTTGTAAATGAGCATGTAAGAGATACAAAAGCATTAAACATTGATTTCGTTTTTAAAATCTTAACAAACGATGCATCAT
>JAAWDG010000003.1 GCA_022793655.1 Clostridiales bacterium | reverse complement strand
GGTAAAGTACAGCCAGGGCAACACGACGACGAGATATTACTACATCACCAACGCGCAGGGGGACATTGTGGCCCTGCGCAAGGCAGACAACACGCTGGCGGGCACCTATGAATACGACGCCTATGGCAAGATTCTGGCGGTCAAGGACGCAAACGGAAACATAGTGACCAGCGCCAAGAACATTATGAACATCAACCCGCTGCGGTACCGTGGATACTACTACGACGCCGAGACCGGCTTCTACTGCCTACAGAGCCGGTACTATGATCCCGAAATCGGTCGGTTTATTAATCCGGATAGCTTTTTGATAACCGGTCAAGATTTCACCGGCTTCAATTTGTTCGCGTATTGTGGGGATAATCCAGTAAATCGGGCTGACGCTACAGGTGAAGTATTTGTATTCTTATTAGGTACGACTACACAAATATTGCCACCGTCATTAGTGGGTACAGCAACGGGATTAGGCAGCCTTGGTTCATCAATATCGACAATTACCGTTCCTTCATCTACATCTACAATACCAATCGTAAGCCCTCGACCTGGTCGTCGTTTTTATGATATGAGTGACCTAATAGCTGACGATTATGTTGAAGATACACGTGGCCCTATTGGAAAACCTAATAGAAAAAAACAAGGAAGAGAGGTTAATAATAAATCCAGACAGAAAGACGGTTGGAAGTCAAATCCAAATAAAAACCCAAACAGATCGATGAAAAAGCATACACCTGGCAGAGATCACAGAAAGTATAAGATAGAGGTGCCTTTTATACGTATAGAGAGTCCAATTGAAGAAATTCGTCAGAGAATTACAGATAATAACATTGAGCGTGCAGAGGGATTCGAAATGATAGAACCAGAGAAATGGGATGAGTCATGAAAGATTTATGGAAAGTGAATGCTCAGCAAAATGAGGGAATTTATCTACGATTTTCAAAAGGGGTTAACAAAGAACTTCGATCAGCCATTCTTGACTTTGTGAAATGGGTTAGACAAACGTATATATTTCCTGTTAAAGTTATTGCTTATATTAAAGCAAGTCAGTTTATTATCAATGGGCAGACAAAAGAACAGGTCGTGGCCAGTATTTTTCTGCCTTTTGATCAAGAGGTTTCTCCATATATTCGTTTGGCAACAGGTGATTATGAAGAACTCATTGAGGAATTAGATGTGTTTTCAGCCAAATGTGCCACTTTAGCTTCGTTGGCTCATGAGATTACACATTATTATCAATGGATAAAGGATCTACCTCTTGATGAAACTCAAGCGGATCGATTGGCGCGCAAAAAGGTTTATAAATATATCGATTATTGTGGAGGGGAACTATAAAAATAAAATTTTGATTATACAATGGCCACCGTGTGAGCAAATCAGACAGCATATACCGGGAATATGACTGGGTGGGTGATCAGCTCATGCGAGAGGAATGGGACGACGGGGACTATACCTATCAGCTCTCGTATGTGTATGATGAGAACGGAGTGCCTGAAGGGGTTAAGTACAGCCAAGGCAACACGACGACGAGATATTACTACATCACCAACGCGCAGGGGGACATTGTGGCCCTGCGCAAGGCAGATAACACGCTGGTGGGCACCTATGAATACGACGCCTACGGCAAGATTCTGGCCGTCAAGGACGCAAACGGCAGCGTAGTGACCAGTGCCAAGAACATTATGAACATCAACCCGCTGCGATATCGGGGCTACTACTATGACTACGACAGCATTGGGCGAGTGAAATCTATCTATACCTATGATTCGGATACGGGCAGCGTGAAAACCTCGCTCAGCTTCACCTACGACACCGAGAACCGGGTGACCGGCTATACCTACAACGATGGCTCGGGCACCGCGAAAACGGTCAAGAATACCTACAACAGCAACGGCACGCAAAAGAGCTTTACCAACGGCTGGGGCGACCAGACCAATACATTTGTGTACGACAGTCTGCAGCGGTTAACCAAAAAGACCACGGCACATAGCAGTGAATCCAGCTGGACCTACAGCAAGACCTATCAGTATTGGGACGGGGCCTCGGGCGTGAGCGACCTTTTGTTCATTCTACAAAAGGTGACAAAATTGTCCCTTGCATAAAAGGAATCGCTTTCGTATAATGTTTTTGAGGTGATGAGAAATATGTTAGAAACAGGGGAACGGATTCGGGCCGCTAGACAAGCGCTTGGCCTTACTGTCGAACAATTAGCCAAGTATATCGGTGTCACAAAGAGAACCATTACAAGATACGAAAGCGGGCAATCTACGCCAGACACATATGCAATCAAAAAGCTTGCCTGTGTTTTCGATTTATCTTCGGATTATTTATTGGGCCTTTCCAATCGAAAAGACACCTGCTTTTTAAATGAATATCGCCAAGATAACTTGTTCTGCCGTCGAGTTATCGCGAATTCGCCGATACCAAACGAAACGTATTATTGGGTACAATATGATGCAGAAAGCGAAGCTTTCCCGCAGAGTGGGCAAATGTCGTGGGCAGGCATGGATAAACAAGGAAGAGAACTTTATTGTCTGCGGCCCATTACAGTAGAGTTTTGGTTGGATGTTTTTAAAAGAAAAATTCTGCCGGGCAAGACAACGCCTTTTATTGTCAATACGCCAGATGATTTTTATGTTTTTTTGGCGTATGGCGGCGATGCGTTTATATGCGAAGCGGTTTGCAAAGAATATTTAGGCTATTTACTAAGACCCGGGCCCATTGTCGAAAAAGACAACGAAAGGAGCCATTATTAAACAATCCCCCTCTTTCACTTGCATGAAAGAGGGGGGATTTGTGTCTAAGGATTATCTGATAAAATTCTAAAAACAGGGGGCTATGGCGATTATAAATACTGATATTTTTTGCGCATGCCAAATAAGAATAGAATTGATACAACTAAGGAGAGCAGCTCGGCAACGATAATCGAGAGCCATATGCCGTCAATTTCCCAAATGAGGGGAAGCAGCAGAACGGCCGCAATCTGAAAGACGAGCGTACGCAAGAAAGAAATAAGCGCCGAAACAAGCCCGTTATTTAACGCGGTGAAAAAAGAGGAACTGAAGATATTAAAGCCAATAAAAAGAAAGGCGATAGAAAAAATCATGAATCCTTTTTCTGTTAAGTGAAGCAATTCTGCATCATAGCCGACAAAGAGTCCTGCCAAGGGCCGGCCTAACAGTTCCGAAGAGATAAACATGACTACAGAAGTGATTACCAAAATAAGAGAACTCTTTTTTAATAGACTCTTTAATTCGTCCTGGTGCCCCGCGCCATAATGATAGCCAATCACCGGCGCCGTGCCAACCGCATAGCCAATGAAAATGGCGCAGAAGATCATGCTGACATACATAAGAACGCCATAGGCGGCCACTCCGTTTTCACCGGCATATTTCATGAGTTGAATGTTATAGAGCATACCCACAAGCGAGCCGGAGATATTGCTTAAAAATTCAGAGGAGCCATTGGTGCAGGCTTTCAGGGTTGCTTTGCCATCAAATTTTGTTTTGCCAAGGCGCAAAAGGCTGGTGTTTTCTTTGAAAAAATAAAAGAGAGGGATGATGCCGCCAAGCGTTTGGCTGATGGCGGTAGCGGCGGCCGCGCCGGCCACTCCCCAATGAAAAACGGCCATGAAAAGCGCGTCTAAAATCATGTTTGTCACACCGCATAAAATGGTGACATACAGGCCAAGTTTCGGTTTTTCTGCCGTGACAAAGAAGCTTTGAAATTCCATTTGCAGAATGTAGGCAGGCAAAGACAAGAGAATGATGCGGCCATAAGTCACGCAATAAGAAAGCATTTCATCTTTAGCGCCGATCATGGAGACAATAGGGCGCAGAAAAACGAAGGCAACCGCGGCAATGACAATGCCGAGTCCAAATGACAGATAGACAAACAAAGAAAAAAGGCGGTTTGCTTTTTCTTTATCCCCTTCTCCCAAGGTCTTGGAAATTAAGGCGCTACCGCCTGTGCCGAACATAAAGCCGACCGCGGCGACAATCATCATCACGGGAATCACAAAATTAACGGCCGCAAACGGCGTTTTCCCCACAAAATTGGAGACAAATAACCCGTCCACAATGCCGTAAATCGAAGTGAATAGCATGGTGATAATGGAGGGCAAGGTGAAACGCAATAATTTTTTTATGTCAAAATGATCGGATAATTGTATAGACATTGGTATGATCATTCCTTTCTGTATCAAAATTGAGCTATTTTTCGGACTCGCGCCGGCAAAGCTTTTTTACTGGGCTTTGTGGCGAAGGGTTTGCATGTTTTCTTGGAGATGGTGAATATAGCGCTGGAACAAGTGTATGAGGTTTTCCTGTTCATGGTCAGACAAGCGAGCTAAAGCCGTATATTCGGCCTTGATTACTTTATCAGCGCTTTTCTTCGCCAGGGCCTTTCCCTCTTCAGTCAGCCTGATTTGCTTGTTTTTTCGATTATTGCCGTGAAAAAATTCGATAAGACCGTCTGTTTCCATCTTTTTGAGGGCCGAGTTGACCGTTTGCTTTGGCTCGTATAAAATGCGGCCGATTTCGCTTTGCGTCGGTGGGGTTGGTTCCACCCGCAGGGTATATAAAATCCATAAGGCGCAGGAAGAAATGCCAAAGCTTTTCGCTATATGGCGATAGATATCGTCCATTTCCTTTAAGAGAGAATTATAGGCTAATAAACGCGCATAGGTTTGATGATTCATGGCAAAAAACTCCTCCGCATTGTCCGAAAACGGATGTTGCTTATTATAGTCCGATTTCGGATATTTGTCAAGAGGTATTTTTTATATAGTTAAAAGCTCTGTGTCAAACGATGGGGCATGAAACGAGAACCCACCAAGATAAAGCGCATTTGCCTGGAATCAATGCATGAATAGGTACAAAATCATCAGATTACAGAATGAAAAAATCCAGATAACGCAAAAGAAGCAGACGAGAATCGTCTGCTTCTTGATTTTTTATAAGAATCTATTTTACTTACGATTACTTATAGCGGCGTTTTTTTGTGTTGGTGCCGAACAACATGGTTAATGCACCAGTTGCGGATAAGAGCATGATGAATATCCACCCGGCAAGAGGAGGTTTATAACCCGTTTGCGGCGGGTCTTGATCATCGGTAGGATCCTTTTCTTCTGGATCTGTTGATGCCTCTTGCAGGATAACCTGTACGCTATGGTCTGCGTCAGCCCCATCAAACGTGATGGAACCGGCCTTCAGCAAATCAGGCCGTTCTACGCCGTCGATAAGGACTTTTGCTACCTCATAGCCTTCGTCTGCTTCCCATGTGACAGTGAAGTCTTCGCCTTCCTGTACATTGCCGGAGGTGGTGATAGAGCCTTTGCCGCCGGTGAGCTCGGTTGTGATTTCGAAAATACCTGGAATCCTTTTCAAGACAACCTGCACGCTATGGTCTGCGTCAGCCTCATCAAATGTGATGGAACCGGCCGTCAGTAAATCGGGCCGTTCTGCACCGTCCACGATAACGCTGATGACTTCATAGGCTTCGTCTGCTTCCCATGTTACGGTAAAGTCTTCGCCTTTGCGTACATCGACGGAAGGAGTGATGGTGCCTTTACCGCCGGTGAGCTCGGTTGTGATTTGGTAAATCGGCGGAATTTTTTGAAGGACAACGCGTACGCTGTGGTCCTTGTCAATCGATTCAAAGGTAATAGAACCAGTCGCCAGCGAACGGGCTTTTGCGGCCGGAGCCACTAAATCGGGCCGTTCTACCCCGTCAACGGTTACACTGATGACTTCATAGGCTTCATCGACTTCCCATGTTACGGTATAGTCGCCGCCCTCTTGCGCTTCGCAAGAAGGAGTGATGGTGCCTTTACCGCCGACGAGCTCGGTGTCAATCCGATAAGCCTTGCCCGGCTCGCGATCGTCCGCGGGGACAAAGATAACATGAACCGTGTGATTGGTGGTAATTTCGTTCAGCGTTACTTGGCCGGCTTCGGTCAAGCTGTCTGCATTGAGACCGTCAATCAGAACGCCCCCTACTTTCCAGCCGTCTGCTGCCTCCCAAGAGACAACATAACTATCACCAACTTTGACGATTTTGGTGTCGCTGATGGTGCCTTGCCCAGAAGTAGACGTTTTGATTTGAACCTGCGGCTCTGCGTCTGGATCCACCGGAACTGGCGGATCAACGGGCGGGTCAACCGGTGGGTTATCGCCTGATTCGGGCGTAAAGATGACCTCTACGCTGTGATCCTTGTCAATATCGGTAAAGCTGATTTCACCTGCCTCAAGCAGATCGTCACGAATCACGCCGTCGACAATCACGGCTGTAACTTCATGGCCGTCTTTCGGGCTCCAACGGATGGTCTTCGCTTCGCCTTCTTCTACAATCGCAGAGGAGGAAATGCTGCCCTCTCCCTGAACGGTGGTGGTAATGTTATGAGTGGGCAGTGGATCGGGTGTGTCCCCGCCCGGGTCGGTCGCGTCAATTTTGGTGAACTCTACAAAGACCGTGTGATCAGCCCCTATGTTGTTCAGTGTAACGCTGCCTGCATCAATTAAATCATTCTTTTCAGCCCCGTCGATGACGACTTTGCTGACTTGATAGCCTGGCGCAGGGGTCCAAGTGACAACGGCTGTATCTCCCTTGGTGACAATGGTGCTGTCAGAGATTTCGCCCTGTCCGCTTTGCGAGGTCGTGACCCGGTAATTCTCTTTATCGACAACGCCGCCGGTGCCGTTTGGATCTTCTTTGATGAAGATTTCAACCGTGTGATCGGCCGTGATATTTTCAAAGGTAAATTCGCCGGCCTTAAGCAAATCATCACGCACAACCCCGTCCACGTAGATGGTACGGATGGCGGAGTCATCGCCAAACGTCCAGTAAACGGTTTGGCTGCTGCCTTCGGCAACGCCGCCAAGCGTCGGTGTGATGGTACCGGCACCTTTTTGAATCGAGGTGTAGATGGTATAGGCGGGCGTATCATCGCCTGGCGTCGGATCGACAAGCGAATTTGACGGACGAAGTGTAACAATAACCTCGATATCGTCGCTTAGATCATCAATGATCACTTGATTGCCGCTTACCATGCCGTCTTTGGCAACGCCATTCACTTTGACAACAACCGATTCAAGGGTATACCCGTCTGCTACTGTCCAGTCGATTGTGTATGAACTGCCGTCGGCTAACACAGCGCCGGGGGTAATGGTACCGACACCGCCGACGATAGAAGTCGACAGCGAATGGGTCTGGGTCGGTTCGTCCGGCTCGCCGGTTTTAGCGTAGACAACCTTGACGATATGGTCTTGATCAATCGCATTGAAATCAATCGGTGCATTGTCTGCGCCAGTCGCTTCGTCACTCAGCGCGAGAATGCCGTGTGCAAAGGTGGGGAGAACTTCTTCCGGGGTGTCTACAATCTGCGGAGCGCCGTCTATATAGACTTGCTTCAGCTCCCATCCTTCGGCCGGGGCATAATTGACTTGATAATTTTCGCCCCAGAACAGGGTTGCGCCCGCGGTGATGGTGCCTTGTCCTTCCACCATGGTTTTCACCTGGAATAGATTTGGCTCTAATACAACCAACACTTTGTGGTCACTGTCAATATTTTCAAACGCGAATTCGGTGTCAACCGTATCCCCGTCTTTAATGGACTGATCGTCAACATAAATGTCTTTGATCTTGTAGCGCTGATCCTTAACTTCCCATGAAACGGTGTAGTCTTTTTGTTCGGGATCAGAATCAGGCGGTGTGATAACCTCAATCACCGCGCCCGGCGTGATGGTACCAGGGCCGCCGGTGATCAGCGTCTCAATCGTGTAAGCGTTGCTGGTCGCCCCAGGCTCGATTGGATCGGGCTTGTCGGGACTGTCTGGATCTGGTTCAAAGATGACCTCAATGGTGCGGTCATGCTCAACAGGGAAAATGGTGAACTCACCCTTGGTGAGGATGCTTTCGTCGGTATATTCTACCCCGTCGATAATCACTTTTGTTACCTTGTAGCCAGTATCCGGCTGCCAATTGACGGTATAAGAACCGTTGTTTTGCACGCTGGAACTTGGACTAACGGTGCCGGCCCCTTGTTTCGAGGTGGTAACAGTGGCATAGCCATCGACCGCGTGGGCGATATCGGGATCTTTTTGGGATTCAAATACGACTTCTACGTTGTGATCCCGTTTGATTCCCTGGAATGTGTAGCTGCCATTTTGTGCTGTGTCAACTAACACGCCGTCAACCAGCACTTTGGTTACTTTATAGCCTGCTCCGCAGGACCAGGTAATGGTTGCATCCTCGCCCGACTTAACCGAAAGCGAGTTGCTGACCGAACAGGTAGAGTCGCCGCCGGTGCGGGTCGTTGTGATCTGATAGTGATCTTCTTTGACGACCTTTTTCTCGGTGCCGAATTCAACATATACGGTATGATCGTCTTCTACTTTGTCAAAGATAAATTCGTTTGCGTCAAGCAGATCGTCACGAATCACTCCGTCGACAATCACCTGGTTGGTGTACCAGCCGTCCTCGGGCTGCCAGGTTACTTTGGCGGTATCGCCGTAATTATAAGTGCCCGTACCGCTGATGGTACCGCGGCCATTTTTCACGATAGAGACGTTGTATTGGTTGATCTGCCAGATCGCATAAACAACCGTATCATCTTGCAGCGGTGTGTCGGCGGTGAAAGGAGTAAAGCTGCTCGGGTCTGCATCCGGATCCGTCGACCAGCCCTTAAAGGTGTATCCTTTTGTTTCGGGGTCTTCCGGCAAGTGGTTGTCGCCGTCTTTTACCGCCTGGTCGATCACGTATGGATAATCATCTTGATAGATGAGGCTGTCCTCTTGGTGATCAGGATGGTTCCAGTCATAAGAAAGCTGCAGTGCATTGCGCACGGTTAACAGTTTGCTGTTGGTGATATAACCACCAGACAGCGTGTTGGCGGTGAACCATCTGTATTCCAACCGATACTTACCAATATCGGCTTCTTCTGCGTCTCTTTGCCTGAGCAAGAGCTTCTGCATACTCTCGTTTGTGGCAAAGTCTAATTCTTCAAACTCACCGGTATCCGGATTCAGTTTGTAGACCACAACGAGGATAAGACCGCTCATGCCCTCACCGGTGACCTGAATGCCCTTGGGTGTTCCGTCTTTTTCATAACCAAAGGTGGTGTCGTCTTCCGGATAAGCGAACGTCTTGATTTTTAATTGATCCAAGTCAAGCGCAGAACCGGCCGCAAAGGTTACGTTTTCACGATGATCGTATGAAATGTCATCTTTGTCAAGGCGGTTGTCTTTGGCCACATAGATGACTTTATCGACGCCGGCGCTGGACGCCAAGGAAATAACCGTTGTGGGCACCAGCCGCAGAAAACGCTCGCCGACGATATTTTCGCCGTTCTGTGCGTTTACAATACCTGTATCCACGGCTACGTCGACCCAGCCCGTGCCGGGCGCGAAGTTTGTTACTTCATAAGTTTTCGAATCAATCGTGATAACAGGCAGGCCCTTCATCTCGCCCTCAATTTGGCAGGTATAGCCGTCGCGAACCGTCCAGGAAATGGAGGGGTCGGCGCCGTTATTTGGCTCATAACCGGCGAGCGCATTGTTTGTTAAGGGGAAGAGCACGCTGATATCACGTACGGTATCATACTGATCTGCCGGATAGTTTTCTAATTCCTCTTGGGTTTTGCCTAAGTTAGAGGGTTGCAGCAGCGCAGTACATACCGAGGCAGCCGAATAGGCTCTTGCAATGGCTTGGTCATTTTCGTTGCCAAACGTTTCATCCGCATCGGCAAATACCGATAACTGCGGATACATGCCGTCCTGGTAGAACCAGCCCTCTTGGCCGAATTTATCATACATAGCGAAACCGATCATCTGGCCGGTCAACTGGCCGGCGATGCCGGTCATGGAAGTATGGGGCGTTGTTGCAATCGCATATTCACCCATACCCGATGTTTGCTTGTCATAATAACAGTTTGTAAAACAAGCTTGTGTGGGGTTGTTACCGCCAAAACCGCCAATGCTGGCGTTGGGCGCTACGGTTTTGGTCGTACCAACCTCGCCCGCGCTGTAACAGTTTTGAATCCGTGTATTGGCTGTAGAGCCGCCGTAAAAGCCGCCCATGTTGGAAGCGTTGTTCTGCATACCAACCATCGAGGTGCTGTAGCAGTTGATACACGTGTCGGTGTCTGCCTCGTCTCTGCCAAGGAAGCCGCCCACATTCGACGTGCCTTCTACAACGCCGGCAGAGAAGCAGTTTTTAAAGTAATTTCTCAAATGGCCAATGCCGTAAAAGACGCCGCCATCCTGGTTACAATAAAGTTTTACGTTGGTAAAGCAGTTCTCTACATAGCAGTAGCCAGGGCAGGAGACAAATCCGCCCGAATGGGTGGATGTGGAAATATCATAGCTGTCGATACCATAGCAATTGGTAATTTTACATCCGGATACCGGGCCGACAAACGAACCCACGCAGGATGTGCCGTATACAGAAATATTGCGCACGTGGCATTGGTTCATCTCTACATAAAACTTTTGGAGATTGGCGTCGCCGGTGCTGTCCCATGCGCTCATGATACCGCCGGTATGGGATGTGCCATGGACAACAGAATCTTCTACCGATACCTGGGTCATGTGACCGCCGCCCATCCAGCCAATGACCGTTCCGGTATACTGGCCGCCATTTTGGGTGTAGCAATAGCGGAAGCGAACATTCTGCATGTTAAAGTTAGAGCTAAAGGAGCGGGTCGTTTCAGAAATAAAACCTACTTTTGCGCTTCCGCTGCAATTCATGTTATAAATTGTGTAGCCGTTTCCTTCAAAAGTAATGTCGCCGGGATTGGCCACAGGCGACCAGGTAACATTGTTGCGGCCGCCAAGGTCAACGTCGTTCATCAGCTCTAAGGACTTTCGATTGACTAAAGCCCAGCGCAGCTGCGCGGCTGTGTAGACATCGACAAGGCCGTTGCCGTCATCATCGGTAGCGGCCACTTGGTTACCGGTCCACACCTCCTCTTCGGGGACGTTGTTATCGGCGTTTTTCTCACGCAGCGCTAAAAATTTATCATAGCGCTCCTGATAAACACGGTTAAGATAGGCCGCCCATGACTCGGCTGGGTCTTTAATTACGTCGGCGCTGACGTTAAAATTGCCAAGCGTCAGCGAAAAAAGCATAGCCATGCACAAGAACATGCTTAGCGTCTTTTTTAGACAAGTTTTCGTTTTCATATATTCCTCCTTATTATTCTATCAATTTCATGAATGCCGTTAGTTATATAAAATTACTTTCATGACGGAATCACCTCTTTTAAACGCCAAATAAAAACTGCCTCTTTCCGGATTCATAAACCAAGCATGGTAAAATCACAAAAAGGGCATTATCAATCCAGCAGTTTCTATCTAACTTCCTTAAATAATAAACATATTATAGGAGCTTCTACTATTATAGGAAGTTTTACGGCAAATGTCAACGCTTTTTTCATCATTTTTTGTGTTTCTATAAATAGTATGAAGAAAAATAAAAAGCCATAGCAAAAAACTATGGCTATGGCGTATGGGCTGACATGCTAAAAAATGGGGGTGAATCCGTATATCGCGTGTATTCTTTTGCGGTTTGCGACAAGCGGCGGCGTATAGCGGTTAAGCAAGGGGCAGTCTTCCGGCCCTGTTAAAAACAGCTGGAGCGGGGTTTCGCGCCGGCGCGAAGAATAGCGCAAATCCACCGTCAATCAAGCAAAACGATGCGGCGGGTCGCTTGCCTATTCGCGTGGCGTGTTATATCTATAATTCTACACTGAACATATAGGCGGAACTGGGCCTCTCTACCCCGTCAAGGAATACTTCTGCTGTCCAGTATTTATCGGGATAGGGGATATTAACCCCCTGGCCGAGAATGATATTTCGCGTGACATCATACATCGCGTCGCTATCAAAGCCCTCGGTTCTGTGCATAGCAGCGGTATCCCCTTTAAATATGGCGTACGCAAATTGTGAAAGATACGGCAGGCCTGAGACACAGTCAGTTTCTTGTCTTTGGGGGATAAAATCAAAATAAACGAACCCCTCCGGCACCGGTGTGTCAGCTTTCATAAACCGGCCCCAGAAGCCGCGCCATGGACTTACATCCACGCCTTTGCCATAATGATGCTGAAACAGTATGTCAAACGAAAATTCTGTTTTATAAGCATGTAAAGCATCGAACGTTTGCATAATCTGCGTTTCATATTGCATATCATTTTCATCGTGCTCGACGCACTCTTTGCCGATAAATCGCATAGCGGGCAGTTTTTTATAGGCGAAACTTACGACCTTAAATCCGTTTTGCTGGCTTTTTACCACCTGCGGCATAAACAAAGCCCATTGTACGCCTGCATCGCAGTTTTCAAGAAAATTTATATAGCTAAAAAATTCAATGCTATCCGTGCCGGCTGCCCCTGTTTTGCTGCCGGCCATTTTTGTTCGGACGGCAGGATCCTTCATTCTGTTGAAATCGGCAAAGACAGACGATACGATTTCGCTTAGCTGCTTGTCATCCGCGTTGCCCGATAACGCCCAATCAAATTTGTCCAGTTGTTCAAAAACCACTTCATTGACCAGGCCGGAAGGTTTTAATGCTTCGAGCTGTTTTCTGATTTGCGCATTTTGCGACTTAAATCGGCCAATCAAATCTTCCATAAAAAATTTTTTGTTTTCTGTGAGCCTTTCCTCTGTCCAGTGGCTGTCGTCTAACAGCCACTCGATTGTTTCATCAAAAACAATCGGGTTTTTGCCTCTCGCACCGCACGACCAATTCACCAGGGTTTGATATTTTTCGGCGTCGCTAAGTGTGTCGTAACTTTGTTTGTTAATGTTTAACCAAAAAAAGTCGTTCATTTCATTTTTCCTCCAGCGCAGATGTCTATTCCCATTATATTATACACGAAAGAAAATAACAACAAACAAACGACAAGCAGTTACTTGTCGTTTGCCCACTGCCGGATACAAAAAAGATACCATGCGCCGAATGTGCACCCGCAAAAGGTTGGTTGCGTTTACAACTGAGCAGGCGATATAAAGCCTGCTCTGACATGGTGCGATCTATAAGGGGCATAAAAAAATCGAGTACCCATATAGGTACTCGAAGTGGTGCGGATAAAAGGACTTGAACCTTCACCGAGTTGCCCCGACTAGAACCTGAATCTAGCGCGTCTGCCAATTCCGCCATATCCGCCTATGTAATTTTCGATGCAGAAAGAGTTTGTTTCTGATTGTTTTCCATTTTAGCATATTTCAGGCGGCTTGTCAACTGTTTTGCAAAGTCTTTTCTGTAATCGGCCCCTTTTACGTTGACTTTGCCTTGCTTGTGTGATAAAATGTTCTTTATGAAAAAAGAGGTTAAAATACATCTAAATTCCCGCATTTTTGATTTGCAGGCCAGCGATCAGCTGGAAAAATATATCGAGGCTCACCCCGCTTATGAAGCGGAGGAGGTCAGCACGGCCTTTGAAATGTCCTGCCGCGGGGTTTTAACGGCCGAGGACGGCCGGATCAGCGTGCGGTATAAAGAACCCGAAACCGAGGGGATGGGCGATACGACAACAACCCTTTTTTTTGAGTGCTCTGAGCCCCAAACGGTGAATTTATGTCGAACAGGCGCTGTGAAAAGCGATCTTGTTTTTAATGTGGACAGCGGCCGTAAGACGTGTGTGTATCAAACTGAGGTTGCGCCCTTTATGTTGTCGATTGTGACCAAGAAATTAGTCAATACCCTCTCGGCCGAGGGGGGCGCGCTGCATTTGGACTATAAAATTGAAATCAACAATATGAATGTAGAACGCACCATTCTTGATTTGACCGTCAAGGTATTATAAATCGTTTTCGTTCAACATACGGTTATTTATTGGAGCCAGCGAATCAATAATCCCTTTTTGCCATTTCATGCTTTATACGATTGGCGGAAAAAAATTAAGAGAAATACGATATTGTTATCACCTCCCCACCCATACGAAACGATAAGATAACTTCTCCTTTGCGGCGGGGCGGCGTGCATGCCCCCAAAGAAGAAATGTATACCGATTCACGAGCTTTGCGCCCGAAAGGGGCTTGGCGTGGAAAAGAGAATGGGGCGTATCAATAGTAAGGAAGGCACAGCGATGACCATTACCGAATTGAAAAAAGAACTAAAAACGCCGCGCGGTGCCTATCTTTTTTATGGGGAAGAAGAATATCTCAAACGCTATTATCTTGAACAAGTGCGCGGTGCGGTGGTGCCGGATGAGGGGCTGGCGATTTTCAATCATGTTAAACTTTCAGGGACAGAGGCGCTTCGCGAGCTTGACAATGCGTTAGGCACGCTGCCGGTCATGGCCGAACAAAAGTTAGTGGAGATTCGTGACATTGCATACGGCGCCCTGAAGGCCGACGAATTAAAAGCCCTGTGCCAGCAAATCGCCGAGGCCGACGCCGACCAGACGGTGGTCGTTTTATATGCCAGCAAAGAAGAGTTAACCGTGCAGCCTAAAAAGCCGGACGCCGTGTGCAAGGCCTTGTTCGCGGCGGCAAAGCCGGTTGCCTTTGACACGCAAACGCCGGCCAAGCTCGCGTCCTGGATCAAAAAGCACTTTGACAAAGCGGAAATTGAGGTCGATGCCGCGGTGTGCCTGGATTTAGTGAGCTATTGTTCGGGACACATGGACATGCTGTCTCACGAGATCAAGAAGTTAATTGAATATAAGAAGCAGCAGGGGGAGGCGCGCTTATCCAAAGAAGACGTGCGCAAGGTGTGCTGTCGAGTGGAAGAAATCGCGGCCTTTGATTTTGCCAATGCGATCTTGCAGGGCAACCGGGCGCGCGCCTATACGATTCTTTGTGATTTTGAGGGCAAAAAACAAAAGCCGCAAAGCGTGCTGGCGAGTATTGCGGCGGTGTATGGCGACCTTTACCGCATCAAGCTGTTGGCCGAGAGCGGCCGGGGCAAAAAAGAAATTTCGCAGGCGCTGCGCATGCATGAATATCGGGTCGGTCTGTATCTTGACGCCCTGCGGGGCCGGGCGCTATCCGATGTCGCCAGACGGATGGAGGCTTGTTACCAGGCCGATGTGAAAATAAAAAGCACCCCGCTGCCGAAATTCGGCCTGCTTGCCTCATTGATTGTCTCATGAGCGAAAAATTGACCATTCCCTATCCGGTAATCACCGAGGGGAAATATGATAAAATTAAGCTTTCGGACATTTTAGACGCCGATATTTTTATTACCGACGGCTTTGGCCTGTTTAAAGATGAAGCCAAGCAGCGCCTTTTCAAACAACTGGCCGAAAAAACCAAAGTGTTAGTGCTGACCGACGCGGATGGCGCGGGACTGGTCATACGCAATTTTCTCTCCTCTCTTTTGCCAAAGGAGAGGGTGGTTCACCTCTATATCCCGCCCCGGCCGGGGAAGGAGAAGCGCAAAGCGGCCGCCTCGGCCGAGGGACTGCTCGGGGTGGAGGGGATGGAGGCCGATTTGATCCGGTCTATCTTTGCGCCGTTTGCAAACGGGCCGCGGACGGAAAAGCCGGCCGCAAGGCCCATCACCAAGGCGGATTTTTATCGGGACGGCTTTTCGGGCGGCCAAGGCAGCGCCCAAAAGCGGCTGGCCCTGTGTTCGCGCTTAGGGCTGCCGACGCATGTATCGGCTGGCGCGCTGCTCGACGCGCTCAATTTGTTGTACAGCTATGAGGCATACCTCGCCTTGGTGCAAGAGCTAACCCAAGCGCCGCCTGAGGCTGACCAAGGAGAATGATAAAGGAAACAAGAAAGGAAATCGTCTGATGATAAGAATGAGGGAAAGAATCTACTTTCTGATCACACTGCTGTTTTCACTCGCCGCCATGATCCTCAGCGCGCTGTTGTGGATTAATCACTATGACGCCGATAAAAAATTATTTTCAAATACACCGATTTTGACCGTGTTATCGGTTTTGCTGACCATTGGCGCGGTATTTTGTCTGAGCGGCTTTTTTATGCTGAAAGGCGCCCCCCTTCGCCGTCTGCCAACCCCAAAAGGAAGCGTGTTCTTTTTCGGTGTGCTAACCGGCCTGTTTGTACTCGCCGCCTTTGTGTTAGGCTTGTTCTTCAGCCCCGCTTCGTCGCCGGCTGTCACCCAGAGCTTGTCGGGCAAGGTGGTTACGGTTGGCACGGCGGTCACCTCGCTTTTCTGCGCCCCTTATTTTGTGTATGTTTCCTTTGCGCGCAAGCCGCACTATTTGGCGGCCGGCTGGCTGGGTCTTGGGGCCATGCTGTGGTGCATGTTTATGGCGGTGGGCCTGTATTTTGACATGTCTTATGCCCTCACAAGTCCGGTGCGTTTGTTAAACATGATGGCGGCTTTGTCTATGCTGTTGTATATCACGGCCGAGGTGCGGTTTTTCCTGGGCTATCCCCGTATATATCAATATGAAACGTTTGCTTATTTGTTTATTCTGTTTGGTTTTGCCTACAGCCTGCCCAAGGTCATCTACGATTTTACGCAGGGTGCACCGGCAGTTGAAACTGTGCAGGCGCTGGCGCAGTGCAGCGGTGTGTTGTATGCTGTGAGCCGGCTTCTCGCACTGCAAAAAGCCAAACCCATTAAAACGAATCCAAAACAACAAAAGGAGACCGATATGGAATACACGTTCAAACACTATGAATACCTGGCGGATGTCGATTGGAGCCAGGTTGATAAGGCCATGATTGACAAATTCGGCTGGGGCTACAACGACTATAAGCCGCTTTGCTATGCGCAGGGCGTCTATACCGACGACGCCGGCATGGTGATTAAACTGACCGCTTTTGAAAAGAATCCGCGGGCGACAAAGACCGAGTTTATGGACTCGGTTTGCAATGATTCCTGCTTGGAATTCTTCTTCTCGGCCGACCGGGTAGCCTATACGAATTTTGAATTCAACGCGCTGGGCACCCAGCACACGTCGGTGGGCGCGCCCGGACACAGAGGACCGATTGACCAGTTTACCGAGCGGCCGGTGATCAAAGCCGAACAGTTTGATGACCGCTGGGAGATTACCTTTGCTCTCTCTCACAAGATGGTGAAAGATATCACCGGCAAAGAACTTGCAAGAGGGGCCGAATTCTATGGCAACTTCTACAAATGCGGCGACGAGTGTGAGTACAAGCACTACGGCATGTGGAACGAAGTGAAAACCGAGACGCCCTCTTTCCATCAGCCAGGATATTTTGGTGTGCTGCACATTGGGTGAGATAGGCTCTTTTAGAATTTGTCCTACCGGAATTATGAAACAAACCCTCCGTTAAAAAACGGGGGGTTTTGTTTTATCTTTATACTTTTTCTTTTTTATACTTTATCTTTATGCGAGGGTTCCACCCCCGTGCCCCCTGCACCTCAAGCTAACCGAAAGGTTAACTTGGAAAAAAGCGCGGCTAAAACCACAAGTTAATCTTCGATTAACTTGACGAGGCATAAATTGACCATACGGTCAATTGCCCTATGCCTCAAAATGAACCAAAACTTGTTAGTAAATTAGTGAGCGACTCTCTAGATTGTTTCATTAAGAAACAAGTTTTGTGCCCCACTAATGACAAGGGACTAAGGCGAAATAAGCGGAAAGGTTATTACAACTCCGTTCGCGCTGTGCACAGCACAGCTTGTCTCATTTTTGTTTCCTTTGAGAAACAACGGGGCGGCATTTTTGATTTTTGGTTTATTTCGTGGCGGGTTCTTCGCTTTGTCTCAAACGACTTTCGTTACACGTTGTGGCATAGGCAAATTGACCGTATGGTCAATTTAGCCGTGCCAAGTTTTACCCCGCTTTTTTCCAAAAGCGGGTGGGGGTGCGGGGGTGAAACCCTCGCATAAAGATAAAGATTATATTTATTGTAACTTTGCATCGTGCGACAATGCCCGCAATAAACAAAAAAGCATTCCATTATAAACGGACTGCTTTTTTGTTGTTTTTTTCACACTTTGCGTATGCCGGCTAAGAGTGTTTTGAAGGCGGGAGAGGCTTTAACCTTTTCGATGTCGCCATGGTAGGTGCGCACGGTGACTTCTAATGCCGTACAGCCGGCCACACTCGCTTCAATCAACAGCCTCGCTTCATAGATTTGCTCGCTGTCGTTGCCGTATGTCGCGCAGTGGCCGGCGAGGCCGCCAAGCGTAACCGATTCGATAGGCCGGCAGGCGCCGTAGATGCCCATTTGGATATCAATGAGCGCTTCTTTCGTGCCCAAACTGTTGGTGTGCACTTTGTAAACCACCTGAAAATGCCGGTTAGGCGAAGTAAACACAAGTGTGTTTTCGGCCGCATCGGCCGAGTCGCCGTGAATGTAATAGTTTTCGGGCACGGTAATTGCCACCCCGCTTGTTTCAAAACAAGCCTTGTTTTTAAGCAAATACATATCAAATCTCCTTCCCTCTGCATAGCAGTTCGCGGCAGTGTGCGCAAATACACTTGCCGTTTAATTCGGCTATGGTCTCCTCGCACCCGCAAAAGGTGCAGGAGGCGTTTTGCTTTTTGATGATGATTTCATCATCTTTCATGGTGATTTGCACCGGTGCACCGACGCCCAAATCAAGGGCGTCGCGCATAGGTGTGGGCAGCATGACCCGCCCCATTTCGTCTACCGTTTTTGTGATTGTTTGCATGAGTTATTCCTTTCTTAAAATCAACTAAAAAAATCGCTCTATTTTGGTATTACCAAAATTGGAGAGCATAATTTTGGTTATAGTAAATAAGGGTGACATAAATGAACTATAGAAAATTAAAATTAGGCACTAAAAATATTATAGGGCGGCAAGTCACGATTGCCAGAAAAGAAAAAGATATGCTGCAAAAAGACCTGCTTGCCAAACTGCAGGTGGAAGGTTTAAACATTAGTCTGTCGGCATTATCTTTGCTGGAAGGGCAGAAACGCCCTGTTTGCGATTACGAGTTGTTTATTTTAGCCAAGGTATTAGACAAAGACGTAAATTGGCTGCTCAATAACGGGAAAGAGTTTAAGCCGAATAAATAAACCGTTTGTTATATGTTTTTATAATTAAGTTCGAGTAAATTTTTTATATCGAATTTATATGGGTATGATTGAGCGTGGTGAAAAAAGCATGTAATTCTGTTCATTCACAAAATATGATTAATTATACAATAAATTCCGTTAAATTACAAGCTTTGCTTGTGGTTGTTTTACGGATTTGCTTGTATAATGATGATGAAAAGAGGTTGTCATGAAAAATATAGAAAGAACCAAACTCTTAAAAGATATGGGACAGCGGTATTATGAGGCGCGCAAAGCCAAAGGTCTAACACAAGAAGCTGCCGCTGAAATAGCCGATGTAACCCAACAGGCAATCTCAGATGCGGAATTAGGCAAAAGTTTTTTGTCGCCCGACAGTATGCTGCGGCTTTGTATGGCTTATCAGATGAGTTGTGACTACTTGCTTACAGGAGAAATTTCTGACAAAGACACTTTGCTTATTAACAACCAAATCAAACAATTAGACGCAGAGTCTTTTAATCATTATAAGGCCATTACCGAACATTTTGTTGCCGCGGTGTTAGGTGAGTAAAAAAATAAACCCTCGTTTTTAACGGGGGTTTTGTCTTATCTTTTTTCTTTCAGCAGGGGCGCCGCCCCTACGACCCCGCACGCTTTTAGAAAAAAGCGCGGCAAAACTTGGCTCGGCTAAATTGACCATACGGTCAATTTGCCTATGCCGCAGTGTGTAGTGAAAGTCGTTTGAAACAAAGCAAAGAACCCGCCAGAAAACAAGCAAAAAATCAAAAATACCACCTCGTTGTTTCTCAAAGGAAACAAAATGAGATAAGCGAACAGGGGTGTAATAACCTTTGCGTTTGCTTTGCCTTAGTCCCTTGTCGCTATCAGAATTGCAACCTTTGGCTTTTTACCAATTTTGGTACGAGTCGCTTGCTAATTTCCTAACAAATTTTAGTTCGTTTGGTGCGTGAGAGAATTGACCGTATGGTCAATTCTCGTTAGCTGGTTTTGTCAAACTTTTTTCTAAAAGTTTGCGGGGTCGTAGGGGTGGAACCCCTGCTGAAAGAAAAAAGATTATATTTATTGTAACTTTAAATTGTGTTGCAGGATCGCAGGGGCAAAACCCCTGCGAAACATAGCCAACCGGTGCGGTTTGGCACCCACCATAAACATAACCCCTGTATGGACTAACCATTTTTCCAACAAAAATCATAAGCTCATTGTCATCTTTTCTTGAAAATATATGAAAAATGTGTTATTATAAAATGCTAAGGATAAGCCTGACAAATTGTTTTATCAAGTTTAGCTTTTCGCTTTCTAAAGCGAAATTTTAACAGCGCCGGAAAGGCTTATGCTGCCATAAAAACAACGATGTGATTTAATGGATACAATCAAAACAATACCCAGCAGAACCACGGAAAAGAGGAAACAAACATGGAAAACAATCGATTTGAACTCAACAAAAATTTGGCGCAGATGCTCAAAGGCGGAGTCATTATGGATGTCACCACCCCCGAGCAGGCGAAAATCGCAGAGGCCGCCGGTGCATGCGCGGTCATGGCGCTCGAACGCATTCCGGCCGATATACGGGCGGCGGGCGGCGTTTCTCGTATGAGCGACCCCAAGATGATCAAAGGCATTCAACAGGCGGTTTCCATTCCGGTCATGGCGAAATGCCGCATTGGCCATTTTGCTGAGGCCCAGATTTTACAGGCCATTGAGATTGACTATATCGACGAGAGCGAGGTGCTCTCGCCCGCTGACGATAAATATCATATTGACAAAACCAAGTTCGACGTGCCGTTTGTCTGCGGCGCCAAGGACTTAGGCGAAGCCCTGCGCCGGATTAACGAGGGCGCGGCGATGATTCGTACCAAGGGCGAACCGGGCACAGGCGATGTGGTGCAGGCCGTCCGCCATATGCGGATGATGCAATCAGAAATCCGCCGCATTGGCGCTATGGCCGAGGACGAACTGTTCGATACGGCCAAACTGCTGCAAGTGCCCTATGAGCTGGTGGTTTACGTCCACGAGCATAAAAAGCTGCCGGTGGTCAATTTTGCAGCGGGCGGCGTGGCTACGCCTGCCGACGCGGCGTTGATGATGCAGCTTGGCGCTGAGGGTGTGTTTGTCGGCTCGGGTATCTTTAAATCGGGCAATCCGGAAAAACGTGCGGCCGCCATTGTCAAGGCGGTAACCAACTTTACCGACGCGGCTATGCTGGCTTCTCTTTCTGAGGATTTGGGCGAGGCCATGGTCGGCATCAACGAACAGGAAATTGAACTTTTAATGGCGGAAAGAGGCAAATAATTCATGCAAATTGCGGTACTGGCCCTGCAGGGGGCGTTTATTGAGCACGAACAGATGTTGGCAAGGGTAGGCGTTTCTGCCTTCGAGATCCGCCAACTGCGGGATATTGAAAAGCCCTTTGACGGACTGATTATTCCCGGCGGCGAAAGTACCGTACAGGGCAAACTGTTACGGGAACTCGGTCTGTTTGCGCCGTTAAAGGCAAAAATTGAGGCCGGCTTACCGGTGTTCGGTACCTGCGCCGGTCTGCTTTTGTTAGCGGATAAGATTGAAAACGACGACCGGCTGCACTTTGCTACCATGCAGATGACCGCTGTGCGCAATGCCTATGGTCGGCAATTAGGCAGCTTTTATACCGAAGCCGCCTGCAAGGACATTGGCACCATTCCCATGACCTTTATCCGCGCGCCGTATATCGCGGCGGTGTCGGGCAAGGGCCAGGTGTTGGCTGAGGTCGGCGGACACATCGTGGCCGCAAGACAGGACAATCAGCTGGTGACGGCATTCCATCCCGAACTCAATGAAGATGTATCGGTGCACCGATATTTTGTCGACATGATCGAAAAGAAACGATAAAAGACGCGTCGTAAAGACGCCATAAAGGCGCCGTAAAGGCGTCAAAACCCCCTGTTTGCGGTGGCAAACAGGGAGTTTTTTATTTTTTATGACAGGGGATGCCGGCTGGTGAAGGAGAACGGCCGGCGCGCTTTTTGGCGCAGCGTTATATAATTTCATACCCCGCGGCTTTTAGTACCGCTATGGCCTTCGCAAACTGTTCCTTCTTGACAAGTATGTAATCGGTGTTAAAGGTCGATACCGCAAAAATGCCGATTTTATTTTCTGCCAATCGCCCGGACAGGTCGGATAAAATGCCGATGAGCGAAAAATCAAGCATCCCTTGGATATAAAATGCCCGCCAGCCATCTTCGCGTGCGGTTGTGACAGCAGGGACCTCTTGGGTTTTGCATACGAGCGACAGTTCCTCTTCTGTCTTGGCGATGAAATAAAATTCATGACGCAAGTCGATCTCTGCGGCTGCGTGAAGCTTGCACACGGTCAGCTCATAGGGCAATATTTTAAGTTTCATGAAATTACCTTTCTTTTGTGTCTCGGTGGTTTGATTATAGCACGGCCGAATTTGCTTGTCAAAAGGCGCTTTGCGCGATTCTTGTCGGCTTGTCCTCAAAAAAAGTGTAAATAAATGCAAAAAAACGCTTGACAAATAATACTATGCGGTGTATAGTATTATGCGAAAGGAGGTATGAATGGATATACAACTCAAACGAGGCCTGTTGGACGTTTGTGTGCTGGCCGCCATCAAGAACGAGCCTTCTTATGGCTATCAGATTATCAAAGATATGCAGCCTTATGTCAATATTTCCGAATCAACCCTGTATCCGATTTTGAAAAGGTTAGAAGCGTTAGACTATTTGCAGGTACACGCATCAGAACACAACGGACGACTGCGAAAATATTATCATATCACCGGGGCCGGCCTTGCCCGTCTTGCTGATTTCGTCAATGAATGGAAAGAAATGACCTCCATTTATCAATATGTAACCCGTGAGGATATGACGAGTGACGAGTGCCAGTCCGACTAATAGTCCGACTAGTAGTCGTATTGACAGCCCGCCCAAACAAAATCCAACGCAAATATAAAAGAAAGGACCCTCTTTTTATGAACAAGGAACAATTCTTAGCTGCCATACAAGAAGGCATGTCAGGATTAAACCAACGAGATTTAGAACCGACGATTGATTATTATCGTGAAATGATTGACGACCGTATCGAAGAAGGCTTAACCGAAGAACAGGCGATTCAGGCCCTGGGCCCCGTTTCGGATATTATCGCGCAAATTTTAACCGACACATCGCTTGCACAACTCATTAAATCAACCTACCCGGTGAAACGCGGCATGCGCCCTTGGGAAATAACTTTGCTGGTCATTGGCTCGCCTATTTGGGGCTCTCTGCTGCTTGGGGCTGCCGCATTGTTATTCGGCATTTATATTTTGATCTGGTCTTTCGTGCTGCTGCTCTACGCGGCGGATCTTGTTTTTGCCTGCGCCAGCCTTGGTGTTATCAACAGCATTTTTCTTCTGTGTACCGGTCAGCCGATTCAGGCGCTGTTTTTCTTTGGCGCTGGCCTCATTGGTATCGGTATCGCCATTCCATTCTTTTTCGGATGCAACAAGGTAGCCCGCGGCGTCATAAAACTCAGTAAAAAATTTGTCATCCGGCTTAAACGCTGGATTTTGAAAAAAGGAGGCGCAAAATGAGCCATAACAAGAAAATCGCCCTGATCACAGCGGCCATCTGCGGCGGGGTGGGCATCGTCATCGTTTTTGCCGCCTGCCTGCTCATACAATTTGATTTTACGAGGATCAACACAATGAAATTTGAAGAAAAAACCTATGAAGTGAGCGAAAGCTTCCACAATATTGACATCAATGATATTGAGTGCGACGTCATGCTCGTCCCTGTCGAAAACGGCCCCAGCCGGGTGGTCTGTTATGAAAACGAGGATATCGTCAACACCATCTCGGTGCAAGGGGACACACTAACCGTCACCCGCAAGGACCAGCGCCCTTGGTATAAGCATTTTGGCATTTGGTGGGCGCAAAATAACACGGTTACTATCTATCTTGCCGAAAAAGAGTATGAATCTCTTTCGATTAAAACGGTCAGCGGCGAGATCTCGGTTGCTGATTCCTTTCGATTCAGTGAGGCAAAGCTGCAAAGTACCAGCGGCGACATTACCTTTGCCAGCCGCGTGCAGGGGGACCTCTTTGTCAAGACGACAAGCGGAGACATTACGCTGCGAGAGATTGAGCCAAAGATGGCAGAGGTTCGTTCCACCAGCGGTGACTTATCGCTGACTGAGATTAGCGCGGCCGAACTCATGCTCAAAACCACCAGCGGCAGTATTAAAACAGAGGCCGTCACGGCCACCGGCCACGCTGAGTTTATCTCGGTCAGTGGGGACATTCGCCTTCGCGGAGCAGACGCTGATTCCTTCTTTATCAAAACCACCAGCGGGGATGTAAAGGGAACCCTGTTTAGCGATAAGTATTTTATCACGCATACCACCAGCGGCAGCGTTCACACACCCCTATCCAAAGAGGGGGCCGGCGAATGTAAGATTCAAACGACCAGCGGGGACATTCGCATTGATATTGATGCGTAAATAAAACCAACCGTCGATAGGCAAGACTAAACGGAAATACAGATCTTTCATTCACCTTATAAAAGCAAAAACCGCCTTTTGGCGGTTTTTGTTGTTTCTATACAATTGTTAATCGGCCGAATCAATGGGGCCCATATCAACAAAGGCAGAGCCACCGGTAACCGCGGGCATTTTACCATCCCACTTCTGTACCTTTTCATATTCGACAATCAGATCGCTAAGCGACTGGGCTAACAGTTTGTTGGCGTCTGACTGGGCCTTTGCTTTGGCGGCAATCGCCTCTGCCTCGGCTTCGGCGGTGATGATGCGCTGTTTTGCTTCGGCCTCGGCAACAACGATGGCTTGCTCTTGCTCGGTTTTGGTTTTCAACAAGTTCTGTTCAGCCACCTGTTTTGCTTCGATGGCGTTATTAAACTCGCTGGAGAAATCAAAGTTGATAATGTTGAATTTATCAATGATAATGCCGTATTCCTGCACCTTTTCTTCAAGGGAGGCTTTGGTCTCTTCACCTACCTGGTTGCGCATGGTGATCAGCTCTTCGGCGGTGTATCGGGCGCTGACCGACTTAATGCTCTCCTGCACGGCCGGCAGCAGTACAATGGTTTGATAGTCGCGGCCAATGTTTTTGTAAATCTTGGCGTTGTCGTTCGGTCCAATGCGGAAGTTTACGGCAATCACGCTGTTTACTGTCTGTAAGTCTTTTGAAACAGCAGCTGCCTCAACCTCTTCTTTTTGAATCTTGTTGGTCATTTTCTCTACGGTTTGGATAAATGGAATTTTAAAGTGCAATCCCTCAGACAAGACATTCTCTGATACTTTACCCAAGGTTACGACCACGCCGGTGCTGCCGGCCGGCACGATGACCACGCTTGCGGCCGCCAAAGCGACCAACAGCAAGACAACAGTCACCCCGATGATTGTTTTTTTCGTCATTGATTTCGTCATTGTAATACCTACTTTCTTCTATTTATAATATATTTTTTGTTTTATTCGTTTGTGTCTCTGTCCTGAAAAGCTTGCTCGCTCTTCTGGCGACAAAAGGAACTAAGCGAAGCCCAGGTCATAATAAGCAATGTTTTGATGAGCTTTTCTTTGGCCGTTTGGGAGGTACAGGGATAGTCGTCCACCGCCTGCAGCGTCCGCCGATGAATCGTTGCCTCATCGAAGGAACCCTTGTCTAACGTGTCCCGTAAAATGCGGCACAGCATGGCGTAGAGCAACCGGTCGGGGATGATATCGTCCCCTTCGTCTTCCACCGAACCATTAATATAAGCCATCAGCGTGACGATGCGCTCCAGCGGCATAGCGTCTCTCATCATGTTGATTAAGAGAATCCGCATGAGGTGGCGTTCGCCATAACGCTTGCCGACGGTACTGGCCACCCAGCCTCGTTTGACCCAGTTCTGTATGGTTGAGGCAGGCAACCCTGTTAGATCACAGACCTGCCGCAATGTCAAACCGCCTGTTGCTGTTAAAACCGGTTCAATGACAGCAAAGACGTCCTCTTGTCCTTTTGGATATGCCAGCGTGGTGCCGGGCAGCTTTATTTCTTCCATGTGGTCCTCCTATCTCGATATAGGTTCACGCGAACCTATATCGTTGTGATATGATTGTATCACGTGTGCATATGATTGTCAATAGGTTTTATAAAAAAAGTGAAAAAATTTGAGCTTTATAAAAAATATCATATTTTCCTGGACGGTTCGAAGTTTACTTAAAAAATGAAATTAAAAATAATAAGCCCCCGCTCGCGTATAGCGAGCGGGGGGCTTTATCTGTGATATAGATGCAAGGGGGGCAGCGGTTTGTTTTATGGGATAGCAATGACGTTTTTATTATCGTTAGCTTTCTATCGCACGTTTTATGTTATCAACACGAAAAACAAGTTTTCTTGCGAACATAGAAATAGAATGGTATAATAAGAATGCGCCTAACGGCGTATTCTTGGAAAGATATAATACCATAAGAACAATCCTGACGGATTAATCCTATGAATTTTCACTGGTCAGGCAAATGGTTCGGGCGGCTCACACATTCTGCTTGAAAAGGCAGTACGGTTCTCCGACAAGGTGATGATCTATCTGTCTTATCATCAATCGAAAAATTTTATTTGCATAGCGGCCTTTTACATAGCGGCCCGCTCTTTGGACGCCGGCAATTGTTTTTGCGATTTTGTTATATAGTAAAATAAGTATTGCTGTGCGATGCCGGCGTATGGCCCAAGCCGGGTGAGATCTAACGCGTCATGGTAATATTCATGCAGAACCTTTTTGATCCACACATCGATCGGAAAACAGTCTAACTTATCAAAGCCAAATAACAGTGCGCAAGCGGCTACTTTGGGCCCTACGCCATGCAGTTTGGTTAGCGCCTCGATTGCCTCTTTCGTAGAAAGGGCACGAACGGCGGCCAAGTCAAGCGAGCCGTTTAGGACGCTTTCGGCTGTCCGCAGTAAATAGGCCGTGCGATAGCCAGCCCCCAAGGCCCGCAGCATTGTCTCACCAGCCGCGAGCAGTTCTCCCGGCGTGGGAAAGGCGAATAGTCCCGGCCCAATTGGTTCGCCGCACTGTCGGCAGAGGGTTTCAATCAACTTCTTAATGCGTGGAATGTTATTGTTTTGTGAAATGATAAACGAGCAAAGGGCCTCCCATGGCTCCTGCTTTAAAAGGCGGATTCCCTCACCATAGGCCATAGCGGTTTCCATGATGGTGTCTTGGCCAAAGTGGTCGCGAATGTTATGACGAATGGCGGTGTAGTCATCTTCTAAGCACAAAAAGCGAACGAAAGTGTCCATAAATGCGGTTTCGTCAATCCCGCTGATCTGCAGCGTACTGCTGTCAGGCTGCCGCAGGGTCAGCTGCCGACGATAGGCAATGCCCGTCCACCCGCCGTCCTCGCGTTTTGCAAAGCGGAAGCACTGGCCGCAATCAAAAATCTGATCGATATTGTAATTTTGTAAATGTGAAACGGTGATAACACCGTGATTATATGTGTATTCCATACAATTATTATAGAACACGAAGGAGAAAAAAGCAATGCTTGAGACCATTTATACAATTCCTGTCAACGAGGCCTTTGAGGCGGGCTTGCAAGAAGAGACGCAAAACTGTCCTTTTTGCCGGTTGTATGAAAAACTGCAAACCATTGAGTTGGATACAATTTTGGGCGCGGCGATGATGGAGCCGGATGTACGCATCAAAACCAACGAAGAAGGTTTTTGCCAAGATCATTATCAGATGATGCTCCATGCCAAGAACAAGTTAGGGCTGGCGCTGATGTTAGAAAGCCATTTAGAGCAGTTAAAAAAAGAGTTGACCGAGGGACCGCTTGCTGCGCTCAAAGGCAAGGGAAAGACGGCGGGCGAGCGCATTGATCGGCTGGCATCCACCTGTTATGTGTGCCGGCGAATCGATGAATCTTTGTCCAAGATGGTGGAAAACGCCGTGTATCTATGGGAGCAGGATCGAGATTTCAGAAGGAAATTAGAGGGGCAGCCCTACTTATGTCTGACCCATTTCAAGCGCTTTGCCGAGGCGGGCCGCCGGTCACTTGGCAAAAAGCAGTTTGCTGAATTTTATGGCACGCTCGAGAAGCTGACTCTTTCTTATTTGAGTGAACTGAAAGAAGATGTTTCTTGGTTTTGCAAGAAATTTGACTATCGCTATGACAAAGAACCATGGGGCAATGCCAAAGACGCAGTGGAACGGGCTGTAACATTTTTGAAATAAGGCAAATTTCACAAAAACATGGTTGCAAATCTTAGTCTATTGTGTTACACTATACAAATACAGGGCGACTGATCTGGCAAGAAATGCGGAGAAAAAAGTGTGAAAAAAATAGGTTCGGGTTTGATGGCCCTTGTGTTGGGCATGTGTCTTTTTTTGGCGGCTCCGCCGAGCGCGCAGGCGGCGTTTTTGAGCAAAAAAGAGCTGCAAAATTTAGAACGTGAGATGGATCAGAAATGCGTCGAAATCCGCAGCATGGTGTATCATGACGAATATTGGGACGGCGGCTGTGCCGAGTGGACAAGCGATCAGCTCATTTTAAACGATATTGGCTATTGGTATAAAGGCTATTATAATTATGGTTATGACCACGGTCGGTATTGGTTCAGCCAATTAGATGAGGGCGCGGTGACTGAATCGGGCTACACCCAGGTGAAATATCCGGGCAGCGAATGCTTGTATGATATTATGTATGAATTCGGCGGTTTTCCGGTGTACAATATTGTTGTTTCTTGGGAAATCGGCAGCGAAGATTGGCCCGAAGCCGGCCATGTGCTGTATATTTGGTGCATGTATGACGGTTATGTTTATTATTCGGACACGTTCGATCAGTTTTTATATAGAGCCGGGCATATCATTAAACAGCCGGTTGAAGAGTTTATCGCGATTTATGAGGCGACCAACGGGCCGATGATTGGCGCGGTGCATTTTGAGGGCGCCGAAGAGGCGCATTTTAAACCGGGCGAGCGGGTTTTTGCGGCTTACCAGACCGTGCAGGACTCTGCGGTGCGCAGTGCGCCGGCCCTGACCGTGCGTGACGAAGACACATATGGATATACCCTGCCGGTCGATGAAGAAATCGCAGTAAAAGGCATATATACCGACGAGGCAGGCGACAAGTGGCTGAAGATTGATGGCGGCATGTGGGTGGCGGCCGCCGATACCGTTAAGACGGGCAATTATTCCACCCTTTCGCTGACGGGTGTTTGGGTGCCCACCGAATGGTGTGTGCGGCATGCCTTTGACATGACGGGGAATATTTTGTCCCATGCCTCTGATCTAACGGCGGTGACGGCGGCGATTATCGATGAGGAGGGCAACACGGTCTTAGGGGGCGAGTATGTGCCAAACGGTCCTACTTTCAGCTTGGCGGAGATTGATGAACATATCTATTTTGAGCATTTAAAGCCAGGCGATTATCGGTATATCATTGAAGCGGCGAACGAGTTAGAAAACACCGTGTTGCTTGATGAACCTTTTGCGATTGTCGATGCGACGTGGGCCCATTCGCAGCAGTATGAGTATAGCAGCGAACAAGCGTTTTTTACCCCTGGCGACTGTAACCGTGATGGGGCGGTCGACGAAGCAGACTTGCAGGTGTTGTTCGACGCCATGTACCAAACCGACTTGTCGTTGGCGGCTTACTTTTATGATGTGAATGGAGACGGGCTTGTGAATTTGGCCGACCTTGCTATGGCTTTACAAGGGATGGAGGAATAGGATTTTCGCAAGGGGGTTGCTCCTTGAACCTGCTGCTTTAAGGGTCAGCAAATAATATTTATAAACAGAAGTCTTTTCTTTATGCCGCAGAAACAGCAACGCTGTATCTGCGGCAGACAACCGATACACGGTTTGCTGCAAGATAGAAAGTTACAATAAATAGAATCTTTGTTTTAATGCGAGGGTTTCACCCCCGCACCCCCACACGCTTTTAGGAAAAAGCGTGGCAAAACCAGCTAACGAGAATTGACCATGCGGTCAATTCTCTCACGCACCGCGTGTTCTTAAACTTGTTAGTAAATGAGCAAGTGACCCGCTACAAAGCAAGCAAAAAAGTCAACGGTACCACACCCCTGTTTCAGCAAGGGAAATACAATGAGACATGCGTACAGTGTTGTAATAACCTTTCCACTCGCCTTGCCTTAGTCCCTTGTCGTTAGTGGGGTATAAAACTTGGTTTTTGTAAAAACAATCTGGAGAGTTGCTCGTTTATTTCCTAACGAATTTTAGTTCGTTTTGAGGCATAGGCAAATTGACCGCATGGTCAATTTAGCCTCGCCGAGTTTACGGGGTCGTAGGGGTGGAACCCCTGCTAAGAAAAGAATCCAAACATTATGATACTTTATATGTGCGCTGTGGAGGTGGCAGGGGCGAAGCCCTTGCAATAAAACAAAGGTTATATTCATATTAACTTTTTATTATGTGACAAGATGCAGGGCAGACCCCTGTGAACAGAGAAAAATCTTCACACTACAGGAGAAGCAATGGAATTTATCTTTGATACGCAGTTATTAATCGAGGGCAAAAATTTGTCGGAAGACGCGGTGCGCGATTGGATCGGAACGCATGTCGCCGGCGACAGTCTGCTTGTGATCGGCGACGAGACGCTGCTTCGCATTCATTTTCATACCAACACGCCATGGCGGGTGTTGGAGTATGCCGCCTCGCTTGGGGATGTGTATGATGTGGTGATTGAGAACATGCGCCGTCAGGCCGAGGGAGCGCGTGGATAAGTGCTTTGCTTATGGCTTGGCCCAAGGGTTTCCTATGTGTAAAAGCATTGTAAATTTTATCTAATTTTGGCTGTGCAGCCAACAAAAAGAGCGCCGTGGCGCTCTTTTTGTTGGCGAAAATCCTTTACTTTTTGAAAAAGAAGTGCTAAAATAAGTGAGAACGTCGTAAAGACGATCATTTGTCAAAAAATTTATTTTTATATAGCAAATTGGGAGGAATCAGCATGGCATTGGAAAGAAAGAAAATTTCCATGGACGGTAATACCGCCGCGGCGCATGTTAGTTATGCGTTTACGGAGGTTGCCGCGATTTATCCGATTACACCCTCTAGCCCTATGGCAGAAGTAACGGATACTTGGAGTGCGACCGATAAAGACATTTTCGGCAAACCAGCCAGAAATATCTTTGGTGACAAAGTAAATGTAATGGAGATGCAGTCGGAGGCAGGTGCAGCAGGCGCCGTTCACGGTTCGCTGGCATCAGGTGCTCTGACCACAACTTATACCGCATCACAGGGACTTCTTTTGATGATTCCGAACATGTATAAAATAGCAGGCGAGCTTTTGCCTTGCGTCATTCATGTTTCGGCCAGAACGCTGGCAACCCACGCCCTCAATATCTTTGGTGACCATTCAGACGTATACGCTTGCCGTCAAACCGGCTTTGCGATGTTGGCAGAGACCAACCCGCAAGAGGTTATGGATTTAGGCGCCGTTGCTCATTTGGCAACCATTAAAGGCCGCGTGCCAGTGCTCAATTTCTTTGACGGTTTCAGAACTTCTCATGAAATTCAGAAAATTGAAGCATGGGATTATGAAGATCTCAAAGACTTGGTGGATACTGACGCGCTGCAGGCGTTCCGTGACAGAGCCATCAATCCGGAGCATCCGGTGCTGCGTGGTTCAGCCGAGAACGGCGACATCTTTTTCCAGCACAGAGAGGCTTGTAATACTTATTACAATGATTTCCCGGCCATTGTCGAAGAATATATGGACAAGGTCAATGAGAAACTCGGCACTGATTATAAACTGTTCAACTATTATGGCGCACCGGATGCCGAGAAAGTGATCATTGCAATGGGCTCCATCTGTGATGTAGCCGAAGAGGTCATTGATTATCTGTTGGCCAAGGGCGAAAAAGTTGGTCTTGTTAAAGTTCGTTTGTACAGACCTTTCTGCTCTGATAAACTCGTTGCAGCGATTCCGCAGACCGCGAAAAAGATTGCTGTATTAGACCGTACCAAAGAGCCGGGCGCGCTTGGCGAGCCTCTCTACTTGGACGTTGTAGCAGCGCTTGCCAGAGAAGGCGTTGCCGGCAAGACGGTTGTTGGCGGCCGGTATGGACTTGGTTCAAAAGATACACCTCCATCCAGCGTGTTCGCTGTATTTGATAATTTAGATCAAGAGAACCCGAAAGACAACTTTACTGTTGGTATTGTGGACGATGTTACTGGTCTTTCACTGCCTGAAAGAGCCGACGCGCCGGATACTGCTGCAAAGGGAACCATTTCCTGCAAGTTCTGGGGTCTTGGCGGTGACGGTACAGTTGGTGCCAACAAGAACTCGATTAAGATTATCGGTGACCATACCGACAAATACATTCAGGCTTATTTCCAGTATGACTCAAAGAAAACCGGCGGTGTTACCATTTCGCACCTGCGTTTTGGCGATCAGCCCATTAAGAGCCCTTACTATATTACCAAGGCCGATTTTGTGGCTTGCCACAATCCTTCTTATATTCTGAAAGGATTTAAGATTGTCAATGATGTAAAACCGGGCGGCTCGTTCTTACTTGACTGTCAGTGGAGCCGTGAAGAGTTGGAAGCACATCTGCCCAACTCGGTAAAGAGCTACATCGCAAACAACAACATCAATTTCTACACCATCAACGCAACTGAGATTGCGATTGAAAAGGTTGGCAATGCAAAATGTAAGAACACGGTTCTGCAAAGCGCCTTCTTTAAGCTTGCCAATATTCTGCCGATTGAGGACGCGGTCAAGTATATGAAGTATATGGCCACTAAGTCCTATTCTAAATTCGGTGACGCTGTAGTTGAGCAAAACCATAATGCCATTGACATGGGTGCAGGCGCCTTTACGAAAGTGGACGTGCCAGAAAGCTGGAAGAGCGCCGGCGAGACGCCGAAAGACGCACCGGCTGAAGGAACCAGACAAGAACTGGTTGACTTTGTCAATGAGATTGTAACCCCTGTTTCCAAAATGGATGGTGATTCGCTGCCGGTATCGGCCTTTAAGGATCGTCCGGACGGAACTTTCCCGCAGGGTGCTGCTGCCTATGAAAAGAGAGGCGTTGCGGTTTCTGTGCCGGTTTGGCATCCTGAAAATTGTATTCAGTGTAACCAGTGTTCATTTGTCTGCCCGCATGCAACCATTCGTCCATTTGTTATGGATGGAAAAGAAGCCGATGGCGCACCGGATAATGCCAAATTCACAGCCAAGATGATTGGTAAGGGTTGCGAAGATTATAAATTCATGATTGGTATTTCGCCGCTTGACTGTATGGGCTGTACCCTTTGTGTCAGCGCTTGTCCGACTAAACCGGAAAAGAGAGCGCTTGAAATGGTTCCGCAGGAAAGTCAGCTTGACCAACAGAAGGTTTGGGACTATGCGATTGCCAATGTCAGCGCTAAAGAAGTACCGTTTGCTGATTCTACCGTAAAAGGCAGCCAGTTTAAGCAGCCGCTGCTTGAGTTCTCTGGCTCTTGCGCAGGTTGTGCTGAGACATCTTATGCAAGACTGATCACTCAGCTCTTCGGCGAAAGAATGTATATTTCTAATGCAACAGGCTGTTCTTCTATCTGGGGCGGCAGCGCACCTTCAACTCCGTATACCGTCAATAAGGAAAGCGGCAAAGGACCGGCTTGGGCGAACTCACTCTTTGAGGATAACGCAGAGCATGGTCTCGGTATGGCCATGGGTCAGAATACCCTGCGTAACCGGTTGATTGGTTATGTGAAAGAATTGGCCGAGACAGCGCCAGAAGATAAGAAAGACATCTTTGCACAGTATTTGAATACACTGGATGACGGTGTTGAAAACGAAAAGGCAACCAAAGCATTAGTAGAAGCTTTGGAAAGCTGCCCTGAAAAGAACGAACTGAAAGAGAAGATTTTAGCAGGTAAAGATTACCTCTCTAAGAAGAGCGTTTGGATCTTCGGCGGTGACGGCTGGGCTTATGATATCGGCTTCGGCGGCTTAGACCATGTACTTGCTTCGGGCACGAATGTGAACGTAATGGTATTTGATACCGAGGTTTATTCCAACACAGGCGGTCAGGCTTCTAAAGCATCGCAGATTGGCCAGGTAGCACAGTTTGCGGCTGCTGGTAAAGCAATTGCGAAGAAGAGCCTTGCTGAAATTGCTATGTCCTATGGCTATGTATATGTTGCACAGGTAGCGATGGGCTATGATATGAAACAGACCTTGCAGGCGATTAAAGAGGCCGAGGCTTATAACGGTCCTTCTTTGATTATTGGCTATGCACCTTGTGAAATGCACGGCATTAAGGGCGGCGGCATGAAGAACTGCCAGGCCGAAATGAAAAAGGCGGTTGAGGCAGGCTACTGGCATACCTTCCGCTTCAATCCGGCGGCAGTCGCTGAGGGTAAGAACCCCTTCACGATGGACAGCAAAGCGCCGACCGGCGACTATATCTCCTTCTTGAAGAACGAGGCAAGATATGCTCGTCTTGCACAGTCGAATCCCGCAAGAGCGGAAGAGTTGTTCGCTATGGCTGAGAAAGAAGCAAAAGCGAAGTATCAGCATTTGATTGATCTTGGTGAGTTGTATGCCAAAAAGGCCGGCGTGCAGGGCTAAGTCAGGCCGCACGACGACAATCAAATAAAAGCAAAATGATAAACCGATGGCGGGCTGATTTACTTGGCCCGCCTTTCGTGTTCTTTATATAATTTGATAATAAAGTTTAGCTGATTTTGGCTTTGCCGAAATGGCGCTTATGTAAGCGTAAAGTGAAACTTGCTAAGAACAAGATTTCGAGCAGATGGTTACTCGCAGACCAATATTTATGTAAAAGGAGCAAAACATGCCTGGGAATATGTTAAAAATCATCGCGGCGGCCTCTATGCTGATTGACCATATGGGTCTTTTGTTCTTTCCAGACCAGCTATGGATGCGGGCGGTCGGGAGACTGGCGTTTCCCCTGTTTGCCTTTTTTATCGCAGAGGGATTTCGCTATACGCGGTCGCGCATGCGTTATTTGCTGACTATCCTTAGCGTAGGCGTTCTTTGTCAGCTTGTTGATTTTGCCGTGAATCGGCGGGTGTATTTATGTGTGTTGATTACCTTTTCTTTCTCTATTTGTCTTTTGTTGTTGTTAGATAAAGCACTCAGTGCGAGCAAAGAACAATCGGGTGAGGAATGGTTTTATATGGCGGCTTTTGTAGTCGCATTTGGCGCGGTGGCGATTATCTGTCATTTTGTCGAGGTGGATTATGGTCTTTGCGGCGTCATGCTGCCCCTTTGGCCCTCCTTTGCGCAGACAAAATGGGGAAAGCTCGGCGTTTTTGCCTGTGGGTTAGTTCCTCTTTGCCTGTTAGCGGTTATTGAGGGGATGACGATTCAGCTCTTTGCCTTTGGTGCCCTTTTGCTGTTGGCTCTTTATAATGGCAAGCCCGGCCGCCCGCGGCTTAAATATTTCTTTTATGTTTTTTATCCCGCGCATTTGGCGGTGTTATGGGGCATTCGCTTCTTTCTACAGGCTGCATAGAGATGCGAGACCGCTCGCGCGGATAAGAAAAAGGATGCAGATTTCTGCATCCTTTTTTGTTTTGTTCTTGATAAAATTTATCTTATTTTAACTTGTTAATTGCGTCGAGTGTGCGGGTATTATCGCCCGTGATGATCAGAATGGCGAAAGAACCGTCGGTATAGGTTTTTGCGTTTTGAATCATGCTCTCAAAAGAGGGATCATACATGGCCTTATCTCCGCCTGATAAGGTTTCGAGCCGGCGGTCTAACAGTGCTTTTAGCTTTTCTGCGTTTTCTTTGTTTTCTGCTTTTAAAACCTGCACTTCAAATGTTTCTTTGCTGTTGCAGATATAAAGCGCGTATTCTTGGATTAGCGCAAATTCAGCGCATTCTTCAAAAACGCCGTCCTCAATCAGCGAAAGGGTAAAAGCGTCGAGCGTTTCGCCCTTGGCGCTGTCACTGCTGTAACGGTGCTCCGCCTCGGGCGCGTTTTCACAGGCGTCAAGAGCTGTTTGCAGGATGGCGTCGCTTGTTATATCTTCTGGGAATGCTTTCGACTGGCCGCAGCTGGTAACAGCTAAAACGACAATGGTGAAAAACAGACACATGGTAAGAAATTTTTTCATGATAATCTCCCTTGGTATATCATAATAAACAGGGTATGAATGGTATTGCGGGCTTATCTGTGAATAAACACGGGATAAGTTTGTTTTGTGAAGCTTAGCGCCTTTTTATGGTGCATAATTGCAAATGCTGATATTAGCATTTTCTAACATGACTTTGAGAAGGTTGCGTTCTGATACGATGTAGATAACATAATCAGGGTTGGCGCGTTTTAGTGTTTCTTTCTCTAATCGATAGCTGTGGCTGTTTTGCCAGTGGACAGAAGCGAAACGGTCGTTGACCATGTCATAGGCCGTACAGCCGAAAGAATCTCGACATATCACAGCGGTGGGCAAGTTCTCGCCGGCTTGGTTTTTGATAATAGCCGCCGACGAATTTGTCCCATTCACATAAATGCTTTTGCCGCCCCGGTAGACGCTGGTTAATGTGTTGGTCGGCATTTTCAGTGAATAGAGAGTGGTGAGCTCGCTGATTTTGGTGCGTTCCGGTTTGCCGGCGCTGCCAGTTTTGGAATAGTTCTCAAAGCCGCCGTTGTCACCAAAAGAGAACAGCGCGTCGCCGCCCCAAAGTGTTTCGGTATAAAAGCCCATGTCGCTGACGGCGCGAGGTGCGGCTTCCGGATATTTATTGGCGATATGATTCATGAGCGCGGAAATGCCCCAATAAGCGCCATAGGTAGACCAGTGTGAATCGGTATTGTGATAAATTTTATAGCCCAAGCCGTCGTTTTTGTGTTCTATGAAGGATTCTAAGGGGTAGATGACCGTTGCGCCTGCTTGCTCGGCGATTTCGGTAAAGCTGCTAAGAACGCTCTTTTCGGCCGGGGTGTTATATTCTTCCGGCAGGCTCTCGGGATAAACGGCAGCCGAAGACGGGACAACCAAGTAAATCAGTTCGGCCTCGGGGTTTACCTCTTTTAAGGTTTTCATGTTTGCTGCTATGTTTTTCTCAGTTCGTTCTTGTATAGAGGAAGTAACAACGTCCGATAACGTATAAGAAAGCAGGGCGCTGTAGAAATGCATGCGGCTGTTTTTACCAAACACCGGCATGTATTCATCGGCGGTCATTTTGTTTTCCATTTGGGTATAGGTAGCGGTCGCTGCTGACGGGTTAGAAGAAGAACCATCCTCATAAATTTCTTTAATGCTGATTTCGCAGGTTTTCGTCACGGGAACCTGGCCGATAAAGTAGCTGCTATCCGGCAAATAGTCGGGGATGATTTTGATGGTGTCTATACCATCGCCTGTGATTTCAATGGACTCACAGTCAACCGAACTAATGCCGCCAACAATGCATATGCCAGTGGCAACAGGGGTGCAGATGGTGATTTCCGGACCGGCCGGCAGAGTGCTTTGGGTGGTGGTTTCCTTTTGGGTTTCGCTTTGGGAGGTAGACGCGGCGTCGGGCTGTTTCTGGCAGGCACAAAGCACCTGGGCGGCAAACAGCACCAGCAAAAGGCAAGCAATGATTTTTTTCATCATGGTTATGGGACCTTTCCTATTGTTTCATATTTCAATCGCAGCGGTGTTAGGAGATTTACCGCACGTATTGGGTCAAATTGATATTGGCGTTTTCTAACATGACTTTGAGAAGATTTTGTTCAGCGACAATATAAATTACATAATCTGGCCGCGCGCTTAAAATGGCGTCCGTAGGGAACGTATAGTCATGACTGGGCTGCCAGTAAACAGTGGAAAACCGATCGTTGACCATGTCATAGGCAGGTACGCTGAAGGAATCCCGCAGGATCAGCGCGCTGGGAAGCCCGGCCCCGTTTGGGTTCGAAACAGTAGCACGGCCTGAATTGAAATCACCGTTCACATACACACTTTTGTTGCCCCGATACACCGATTGAATGGTGGCTGTGGGCATGGTGCGGGTGTAGAGGGTTGTCAGTTCGCTGATTTTGGTGATGGCTGTTTGACCGCTAACGCCTGTGCGAGAGGGGTTCTCAAAACCACTGTTATCGCCGAATGAGAACAGCGCGTCGCCGCCCCAAAGTTCTTTGGTGTAAAAGCCCATATCGCCAACGGCGCGGGGGGCCGCGGAAGGGTATTTTTTGCTGATATGGTTCATCAGTTCACTTACGCCCCAATAGGCGCCATAGGTAGACCAATGGGAATCGGTATTGTGATAAATCTTATAGCCTTTGCCGTCGTTTTTGTGCGCGTTGAAGGTGGAAAGCGGATAAATCACCGTCGCGCCTGCATTCGACGCCAGACTGGAAAAGGCTTGGTACAGCGTCTCGCCCGAGGCTTTTTCAAAGCCCTCGGGTATGGTTTCGGGATAAACTGCCGCCGAGGATGGAATGACCAAATAAACAAGTTCGGCCTCTGGATTTGCCTCTTTTACCGTGTTGCAGTGACGAGTTAGATTTTCGGCGGCTCTTGTGCGGATGCTGCTGTTCACTACATCGGAGAGCGAGTAAGAGAGCAGTGAACTATAAAAATACATACGGCTGTTTTTGCCGAACACTGGCATGTATTCACCGGATGTCATTTTGTTCGGCATGTTATGATTGGCCGCAGGTTTGACAATCGCTTGGGAGAGTTCCTTGCCCGACTCTTTGCCTTGAATGGATAAGTTCGTGGCCGCGCTGATTTTAACCTGGCCGATGAAGTAGGCGCTGTTCACGCCATAGTCGGGATAGAGGTAAACGGTGGTCACGTGCTCTCCGCTGACTTTGATATATTCAGTATCGGCGGTGCAGGTGCCGGCCACAATGTATATGCCGGCGGCCACTTGGGTGGCGACCGTAACGGTTGGCTTGGCAGACAAATTGTCGTTTGGTACGGTGGGTTCGGGGGTGTCGACAACACCAGGCAGCGGCGTCCCTGTGCCGGATGATGGGGGCACGGTGGCAGGGTTCTGCGGCTGACCGATATTATTGGAGCCGGTGGTGCCTTCGACCGTAATCTGGCAGACAGCTTGATAGGCTTTATCTTTTGTGGTGGCCATAATGCGTGCCGTGCCAGCGCTGACGGCTTTTACCGTTCCTTTTTGATCCACTTTCGCCACGGCCTCGTTTGATGATGACCAAACAAGTTCGGTTGGTTTTTCGGGCAGCGAGGATTCAACGGTAAGAGTGAGTTCTTCGCCCGGTTTCATGGTGGCCTTTAGTTTTGAAAAAACAATTCCTTGGTTGGCCGCATTGGTAGCGGCTTCATCGTCAGAGGGATCGGTTTCGCCATTTAATGGGCCTGTTGCCTCATCGTTTGGTTGCGTTTCGCTGGCGTCTTCTGTCGGAGAGGATGCGTTCATGGATCGGTTTACATGGCAAATGAATAGAATACAGGCTGTCACGGTGAGCAGAATGGCCGCCGCAAGACAACATAGAACAATCTGCTGTTTTTTCGGCAGGTCTTTTAGCTTAGCGGCTTTTTGGCAGAGGTTTTTAAATAATGCGGACACCTTATTCATGTTATTTCTCCTTTGCATACGGAATGGTAAGGTAACTGAAATGGTTGGGCTCATCAAATTCGGTAATGCATTGATAAATCAGCACGGCGTCAAATGTTTCCTCTATGGTGATTTGCTGGACGTTTTCTTTGTAGTATCGCAAATCAATGAGGGTTAAATCAAAATGACGGGCTAAAAAGGGGGCTAAACAATCGGCGAAACTATCGCGAATCAGCAAGAGTTTGGATCTTGGTTCTGCTTCCGGCAGGGTGATATCCACTCTTGCATGGTTCCCGCCGAGAAAAACGGCGTATTGGTCGGTCGTTTCAAGCTTTGAGAAATCATAGAATCCGGTGAGGGTAAGGGTTTCGTCTCCCGCGGTTATCTGATAGTCATCATCTTGTTTGTAACGATAGAGGGTGATGGTGTCTTTCGGCGCAAGGTAAAAGCCGGAGGCCCGCATAGAGGTGCCCTGAAATGAGGTCGATACCGTTTGGATTTCAAAATCGCTTTGCTCATAGGCCGTGAATCCAAGTGGCTTGGCTAACAGGCGGTAGCTAAGATACGCGCCGTCGGTAGTATAGTGATGATCAGTGTGGTAGTAAGCGCCGCTTTCACAAAGAGATGGAAACAGGGTGGGAAAATTTAAATTTTCCTGTTGGCAGAGGGTCTCAAGCTGTTCATAAAAAGCGGTTGCCTCCCCAGTGGGATACCACGCCGGCAGTTGGTCGGCAAAAACGTCTACCGGCCGGGGCAGCGGCAGAATATAAACAGGGGCTGGCGATGCCTCTGTAAACACAGACAAGGCCGTGATGTTTTTTTGCAGCGCCTCTTGGTTCACCTTTTCCGCCCGGGGAATGAGGTGTTGATCAGCCGTTTGTATGATCCCGTTGTTTTCGCCCTTGCCCATGGCAAGCTCTGCATAGGCTTTTAGGCAGACAAAGGAATCACGCATCGGAAACTGGTCCGCATAATATTCACCTAATTTTTGTGTGTATTCGCCCGAAAGCAGCGAAGAGAGGGTGAAGGTCGGCCGCCCTGCTAACTTCCGATTTTCTTTTTCAGAAAGCTCCTTGTCGGGCAGCAGAAAGAAGCTGACGCTCAAGACGCCAACAAACAAACATGTAGTTAGTATGAGTATAAAATCAATTTTACGTTTCATCAGAACCTGAAATAAAGAAAAGGATTATAAGAAGAATCAACTAAATAAGCCGTGCAGAGAAGCAGCGCCGGCGGGCAGAGCAAGGTGCCCGGCAAATGCATGCCAAGTTTTTGTTCTAACCGATCCCATATTCGCTTGGGCAAAGGGGTGGACGCGATGCAGAGAATCGCGAGGAAAACGAGAGAGCGAACAAGATCATATACCACCGTGCCCGACCACAGCGGCCCGACAAACAGTCCCTTGGCATAGGCAATGGGGTTTGGCAGGTCGCAGGCGATGAAAATTAACCAGCCGATCAGAATGAAGAACAGCGCATATAGATGTGAAAAAACACGTGGGATCCGGTCAAGGATTTTTAATAAAAATGCTTTTTCCAAAATCAGCAGGAAGCAGAAATAAAGACCCCATCCAATAAAATTCCAGCTGGCGCCATGCCAGAGGCCGGTGAGAAACCAAACAACAAACAGGTTGAAATACGTTCGCCCCTTGCCCTTTCGATTGCCCCCTAACGGTATGTATACATACTCCCTGAACCAAGTGGAAAGGGTGATGTGCCAGCGCCGCCAGAAATCGGTTATGCTCCTTGATGTATAAGGATAACGAAAGTTCTCAGGAAAATGAAAGCCGAGAATCGAGCCGAGGCCAATTGCCATATCCGAATAGCCTGAGAAGTCAAAGTAGATTTGAAAAGCAAAGAAAAGAATGCCAAGCCAAGAGCCAAGCAGGGTGCTGCTCTCGGCCGCGCCGGCGGCAAATGTTTCATACAAGGCCCCCGCCGGATTGGCAAGAAGAACCTTTTTGCATAGACCGCAGGTAAACCGCCTGATGCCGGCCGCGCTTTGCGGGATCGTGTGCGCTCGGCCGCGCAGTTCCTCGGCTACCTCTTGGTAGCGCACAATCGGCCCGGCAATCAACTGTGGGAACATGGTGACATAGGCACCGAACGAAACGATGTTTGTTTGTCTTTTGGCATGGCCCATATAGACATCTAACGTATAGGACATGGTTTGGAATGTGTAAAATGAAATGCCGACCGGCAGCGGTATGCCAAGCGGTTTTAAAAATCGCAGAGCCGGAATGGCGGCTAAATTGGTGATCAGAAAATCGGCGTATTTAAAGAAACCAAGCACACTTAAATTAATCACCGCGCTGGCGATGACGAACCGCCTTGCTTTCTTTCGATTGTCGGGCAAATAGCGGTCGACGAAATAGCCGCAGATATAATCCACGATAATCGAAAAAATCATAATGAATACATACACCGGCTCGCTCCAGCCGTAGAAAAGCAAACTCACAATGAGTAAGGCTAAATTCCGTACCTTTAAAAACGCGGGCGGAATCATAAAATAAACAAGCAGACAAACGGGTATGTACAAATAAAGAAATTCTAAAGAGGAAAAAACCATAGAGAAGCCTTCGCCTTCTATCAACAAGTGATGTATTTTGGGGAATCGCTTGGGTGGCAGGGGTCAAACGCAGTTAAATCTTATGATTCAATGGCCGTGCCGTCTGCGTGAAACAGGGGCAGCGGTTCTAAATAAATGATATCGTTTCGCTTAACCGCGTCGCCTTCGGCTAAAATAGCCATTTTGCCGCAGATTTCGCCGCCGGCTTTTTCAACAAGGATTTCGAGCGCCCTTAGTGATTCGCCGGTGGAAACAACATCATCCACCAAAAGAATGCGCTTGTTTTTCATCATAGCGGCGTCGGCTTGGTCTAAATACAGCCGTTGCGTATTTTGGGTAGTGATGGACTTTACCTCGGCCTCAAAAACGCCGGTCATATAAAGTTTAGGCGCTTTTCTGGCCAGCATATATTTGGCGTCGCCATGTTGACGCGCCATCTCGTGTGCTAATGGAATGCCTTTGGCCTCGGCCGTGATTAGATAATCGTAAGTGGGGGCTTTGTCTAAAAGCGCTTTCGCGCAAGCTACGGTTAGCTCTTGATCGCCAAAGATGACAAACGCGCCAATCGAAAGGGTATCGCTGATGGGACATAGCGGCAAAGAACGGGTAACGCCTGCTACGGTCATGGAATAATAATTCATAAAAACCTCGGTTCAGTAAAAACATAAAAATATTTGCGAAAGAGAATGTACATTATCTTTAGGTGGAATATCGTCATGTATCGCATGGCTAAGGCAAGAGGCAGTTTTGGCGAAAAGTCCACGGGGGGTGTAAGAAATCTTACAGGTTTCTTACATTATACTATGAATTTTGTAAAATATCAATCAATCTAAGATAATTTTATCGGCGGTATCTGTTAAAATATGCTGTAACAAAAGCCTGAATATGAATTTTTGTACAAAAATGAGATAATAGTTTTCTTTGAGGGACTGCCGCTTTAGGCCGATGCTGCATCATCGCGATAGAGTATAGTTTTTTATCTTTCAGCAGCAGGAAACGGGTTTTCCGTTTTCTGCGGGTTTCAACCCCGCACCCCATCTACATATCGTTTTAAAGGTTAGCAAATATCATTGATAACCAGATGTTTTTTCTCCGCAAGGGCTTCGCCCCTGCCACCCCACCCGCTTTTAGGAAAAAGCGGGCCAAAACCAGCTAACGAGAATTGACCATGCGGTCAATTCTCTCACGCACAAAATGGACTAAAACTTGTTAGTAAATGAGTAAGCGACTCTCCAGATTGTTTTTACAAAAGCCAAGTTTCATACCCCACTAACGACAAGGGACTAAGGCGAAACGAGAGGAAAAGTTATTACAACACTGTACGCATGTCTCATTGCATTTCTCTTGCTGAAACAGGGGTGAGGTACTGTTGGCTTTTTTGTTCGCTTTATGGCAGGTTCTTCGTTTTGTCTCAAACAAATTTCACTACACATTGAGGCATAGGCAAATTGACCGCATGGTCAATTTAGCCGTGCCAAGTTTTGTTAAACTTTTTCTAAAAGTTTACGGGGTTGTAGGGGTGGAACCCCTGCTAAGAAAAAGAATCCATACATTATGATACTTTATATGTGCGCTGTGGCAGAGCCCTGTGTAAAAAGAAAGTAACTTCTCGTTCTTTAAGTAATACCCATTTGATAAGCGGGGGCACAAGGGGACCATCCTCTGTTTTTTGATTAAGTTCAAACTTATTCTTTGCGAAATCATAAATCTGTGGTATAATGGAACAAATCGAAGATTTGTTCCTAAAGTTTATCTTTTTGCTTTTACAAGCGTAATTCCGGCAGAGCCGGAACCGTTAAACTTTCAGGCGGCGGAAACTTTATGGTATAATGGAACAAATCAAAGATTTGTTCCCAAAGTTTATCTTTTTGCTTTACCAAGCAAAATTCCAGCAAAGCCGGAACTGCTCGACTTCCAGCTTTGCCGGAATGTCGTACTTTAAGATAGCTGAGGTTTATAGTATTATAATCAGATAACCCTAACGGGTGAAACAATAAAGTAACTTGCATTTTTGTCGTGTCACGCCGCCAATGTCTCGGTAATGGCAATCGGTGGTCAATTGATTGGATCATAAAGAAGGGAGATGTACTTTGGATCAGACGGGAAATGCCTTGATTGACTGTTTTGCGCTGGAATGCGCTCGGTATGCAAAGGAATCAGATGCGCACGGGTACGTTTTTCTTCCCGTGCAGAATCGTAAGGCAAAAGGCATACAAGGGGCGGCGGCTGTGTTTTCGTACACAGGGTTTCAAGCCTCATTTATTTATAATATTTCTTTAGGGAAGGCGCGCAGCGTATTAGAGTGCCGCATTGCACTTGGCGATCGTGATGCTGCGAGGATTTCCTCGAGTAATTCTTCGGCAGAGAAGATTGATTTTTCGCTTTATGATTTGCTTTATCTGTTAGATGAAAACGATTTTAATTGCTATATTTTTCCGTATATAGAAAGCCCGCAGCGGATGTCCGCCTGTGTGCAGGTATTATTTGACGCGCTTTCGCGCTATCAGGAACGCTTAAGCGGAATGGCCTTAGACCCGGCTCTTGTCACGCGGGCTAAAAATCAGAAAAAAAGGGAGCTTCAGCGCTTTTTCAAAACGGATATTTTTGAGGGGGCTGAGCAAGGCGGGACGCTGCTGATCGATTGGCAGTTAGCTGCTTATCGGGAATGGTATGTTTCACGCTTTTGCGCCAAGTGGTATGCTGATTTTGTTGCCGGGCGATACGAAGCGTCCGCCAAGCGCTTTGCTAAGTATGACAATAAGAGTTATTATGAACAGCGGTTGTTTCGATTTATCAAAACGCTGAACGCCGGGGCGAGCTTTCAGGCAACCCCCGCTCAAAGCAACACTTTTCTCTACACTGATCGGATCCTGGGCTGGCCGCGTTTCGCCGCGCGTTTGCTTGGCGTTCTGTTTCTCTTGCCAGTCTGTTTGGTGGGCTCATTTGCTTTTTTTGCGTTGGCTTATGCGGTTATCTATCGCAATGCGCTTTATTGCACCGCTTTATGGAGTCCGCTTATGTTTTTGGCCATTGGTGTGAGCGCCCTTTTCGTGTCCGCTTGCGGGTCGAACCTGTTTTATCCGCGTTTTATGAGCCGGCAAAACCGCAAGAAATTAGCCAAGCTAAGTCCTATTATTGGTTCGACAGAGGATAAGCGGCATATGGCTCGGCTGATGCATGCGGCGGCGATTGTTTCTTTTGTACTGCTCATTTTAGCCGCCAAAAGCGGGGTGGCGCTGTATCCCCAAGGATTGGTCGATAATACCGCCGTCTTTACACAGATAAATGAGCCGTTTACGCAACTGGAGGCCATTTATAAAGCAACCGACACTGGTTTATACCACATCGAATTTCAAGACGGACGGGTATATTTTTGTGATGAGAAAACAGCGTTTGCCTATATTTATCCCTATACTGATTTAGAAACAACCGTGGTAGACTCCTTTCGGTAACGAACGGATTGCCTAAGATATAAAAAACCAGCAATGTAAACTGCTGGTTTTTGTTTTGCTGCATTTTCCTTTATTGGCCCCGGAACATATCAGCCGCGTCGGTGACGATTTCCATAAGCTCTTCTCCATACATTTCCTTGAAGTCCTCATAATATTTATCGAAATTCTCGGTTTTTGATCCGTCCGGATTGTAAAGGGCTTCTAATATCACGTGAAGAACTTGGCGCTGCCATTCTTCTTCTGATTGGTTTTCATAGCCTTTTAAATCAATGTTACTGTCTGTATAAGACGAAAGGTCTCTTGGCAGCGAAAAGGAGGCGTCGGTCGGTTCTGCTTTGACGGTATAGATATCTTTGAGGGTGTAAGCGCCCTCTGTTTCGTCCGAACCATATAGCGTAAACTCATAGGTGTAAGATTTGATTCGTTTTTTCTCTGTTTTGACCGTGTAACTCATATCGCCATCGGTCATGCTGTCGGCAAAGTCGGCATTATAGGTTTTGATCATGTCAAGCGCCCAGTCGGTCTTTAGCGTCACGGTAAACTGTGAATTTTCAAGTGTTTCGACAAGAGCTTCTTCGGCCTTTAGCGGATTCAAAAAAGGCAGTTCTTTTAGAAAGTCCTCTTCGCTGATCTGGTTTCGATATTTGATATCCATCATTTGCCGGTATTCATAGCCGTCAGTGAAATATACCGGTGTTTTATCGGTTTCGATATACTGATAAAGGGTTTTACCGTCTTCCTTTTTCATTTTTAGCTTAGCTGTTGTTTGCTCTGTCTCGGGCTCTTTATCAGCATCATCAAAAGTCAAGGTTCTCTCATGTGTTAATGAAAGATGCATCTTATCTGCCTTTTCCCATTTTTGAAGAATCTTTTCATAGGTGGGGGCTTTGCAGGAGCATAGGAACAGGACTAACAGTAAACAGAGTAAGCCGATACGTTTCATCATGATACCTTTCTTTATCAACATTATTTTTTCTTTTGGTTAGGACAGTTTTTCCACACGCAGTGTGATTTCCGCCTCAAATTGGATAGGGGCAGCCGTCATCGATAAATCGGCCGTATAAGCGTAAGCACAAAGACGGCCTTGGTCAAGCTCGGCGGTATAGGTGCAGGCGTTAAGCGCAATTTGGTCGGTATCTGCCTCAATGCCGGCGAACAGAGAACTGGCGCGCAGCAGTCGGTCAAGCATATCCTCCGGCTGCAAGACGGCCTGCAAGGTGTTTTCCCCCGTTTCATAAGAAAGAAACTGTGCGCTTTCGGCGGGCGGCAGACGGCCGAAACGCATGAAAAACAAATCGGTGTCGTCAAATTCGTCTGACCGAAATTCGTTGCCAGTCTCTGCATCTTTGGCGATATATACGCCCTCTTCCCCTTGATATAATTCGTACGCGTATTCAAAGGTTCGTCCATAGAGTTTGCAGCTTACGATCGTTTTTTCGTGCAGCGCTTGATTGCTTTGCAGAGACTTTTCATACATATCTATCGTGATGGGCGCTGCTTCTGTGTTCGGTTGTAAGGCAGGACTGCTTTTGCAGCCTGAAAGGCTCCCGCTGAAAAGAACGAAGATGGTTATTAACACAATTAATTTATTCATAGCTTGTATTCACAATCACGGTAATATCGATTTTAGAATCAGGGATTTGCAGGGTGTATTGCATGCTGGTGCCAGTTAAAAATCCTTTTGCATCAATATGGGCCGTATAGTAAAGAGGCCCTATGAAAAGCGCCGATGCATCATAGGTTTCAAATCCATTAAACAGATTCGAAGCGGTAAGCAGAATTTCGCGATAATCCTCGCCCGGCGTTACGGTACTAACGATTGAACCTTCTTCGGTTGTATCAAAATGATATTTCGTCAGTGATAAAGGGGGAACGAAACTGCATGCCCGGCAAAAGGTCTGATAATCCTTTTCGGTTCTTTGTGTTGTGGCGGGCGTGCCCTCCGGGGTATACATCTTTGTCTCGTTTGATTTTTTGTCAGTTGCCTGATAGGTGTTGCGTGAAGGATCAAAGGTGACGGCATATTGATAGGTATCGTGCTGTCCGTCTGCATAGAGATGAAAATCAATGGACGCACCAAACCCTGCCATGCTATGATAGGTGCGCTCACAGGCATCCCGATAGCGATCATCCGAGGGAGCGATGGGTTCTTTTTTGCTTTCCTCATCATCCTCTTGCAGGATGTTTTTGTGTCCGCCGTTTTCGGCGTCATAATAGCCATATTCAATAACAGGCCGCTGGTCGATGGTTTCCGGATGAATATACTGGCCGTTTGCGTCGTACGTGCCGGGGCCGGCCGTGAGCGCAGGGGGGTCTTCTCTTCTTTCAGCAGCATCCTGAACATCGCCATTTTCGACGACGGTACTGGTTGTCTCTTCTTGGGGGCTGCTTTCGGCCGGCTGATTTTCAGCCGCCTTGTCTTGTTGTTTAGAACAGCCGCATCCAGGCAGGGCGAGCAAACAGACGCCGACAAGAAAAAGAATAAGCCAATTTTTCATTGTGATGAAATTTTCCTTTAATATTCTGTAAAACAAGGTGTCTATGAATATAAGATTCATACAACCTTTATGGGTTATTCGTATTCTGATTGTAACATAAAGTTTTAGTTGCCTTGAAATTTAACGGTGCCGGGTAATCCGGCAGGTCGTACATCCGCACGGCCAGTTAAATTTCGTAAGAATAACCCGTAAGGGTTATTCTGATTGTATCAATAAAGTTTCAGCGACCGAAAAGTTTAACGGTTCCAGCTTTGCTGGAATTACGCTTGGAAAAGCGTAAAGTAAAACTTTTTCAGAATAGGCCGCAGGCTTATTCTGATTGTATCAATAAAGTTTCAGCGACCGAAAAGTTTAACGGTTCCAGCTTTGCTGGAATTACGCTTGGAAAAGCGTAAAGTAAAACTTTTTCAGAATAGGCCGCAGGCTTATTCTGATTGTATCATACTGTATGCGAAAATTCAAGCATCTTGGCGTATTGATCGTGTACGGGACACGTTGTTTACCGATCGCCAGGAACACTGCCGAGCGCTTTTAGGTACATATCAATCGTCGCCCCGATATAGTCGGCGATTTCGGCTCGTTTTTCGAGAGGAATGCCATCTGTCTTGCGAAACATGGTCAGAAGCTTTGCTTCTGCCTCGTCCTTTGCGCATAAAGGGTCGCTTGCTTGTAAGCCATATAGATAATCGACGCTGACGTTAAAAAAAGCCGAAATTTTGAGCATAACCTCGGGCGAGGGATGCGTGCCAGATTCGTATTTTCCAACGCTGGAACGGTCGAGCTCCAGCACGTTAGCGAGTTCTTGCTGCGTCAGGCCAGCGGCGGTGCGCAGCGTTTTAATGATTTTACTTGTCATAAAAATCTCCATTCTTGCGGCAAGAACCTGGGGCGGTCTCACGGCAGAGCAAATCGGTAGAAAAAACGTATAAACAGCATGCTCTTATTATAGTGAATATTATTCACATTGTAAATAGTTTTAAACGATTTTTTTGTAAATTCTTGTAATTGCTTTTTTTAATAATGACTTGACACTCGGAATATATAATGATATACTGTGAATGTAATTCACAAGATGCCCCGTTCCTGTGAAGAAAATAAAGGAAGTGAGGAATCAGTATGCAAGACGAAGAAGCAAGAATGATACGCAGATTTTGCGGGGCTATACTGGAATGCCGTGATAAAGAGCCCTATAAAGGTTATGTAAAAAAGGCCCTGGAGTGGACAGGGCAAGAATTAGATGATGACCAGCAAAGAGAAATTTTAGCCGAAGCGATTGTCTTGAATGTTCTCAATTATAAAGAATACCCCTTTGAGTTTTTGCAGAGAAAGTATGGCATTGCCATGGGGCAAAAAGAGTTTAGCCGGCAGAAAAAGATTTTTTGCCGGCATTTGGCTATTGAATGCGGTTTGTTTGGCGAACACAGCACGCCGCTTAGCAAGTGGACAAAAGAGGGTGTGCTGGATATGCTTTACAGCATTGCGGATGAAGCAAATGGCTGTATTACCAACGCAGAGGGCGGCTTTAATCACCAGGTGGCCGGTGTAGCACTGAAAGCAATTGACCAGGCGGTTAAGCTTTCGGGTTTGTGTACAGACGATCCGGAGCAAAGCCACGAAATTGCTTTAGAGGAAAATGCTTCTTGCATGGGCGCTTAAAAAATCTATCTTAGCTCAGTCGTTTGGCTGATCGTATGGTTTTTCGCCGCAGCTGTCATGCCACTGTCGATGCAGCTATCGAACAATTGTAAGAGACGCTTTTCTAAAGCGTCTCTTTTTAATGAAAAAACAGACCCTTTCAAGGTCTGTTTTTTGTTGGCTCTCGGGCCCGTGTTTATTGCGATAGTGTAATCATGTTGGCATTGTCTTGCAACGCCCGGTCTCGCGCTTGTGAAGTGAAAAGAAGGGTCTGCCCCTCCCGCTGTGCGATGACTGCAAGCATTTGCTTTAGGCGCTGATCATCGAGTGCGGAAAAAGCCTCGTCAAAAATCATGGGCATCTGCTTATCTTGCGAGAGGGTCTCGCATAAGGCGATGCGCAGCGCAATATAGGCTAAGTCTTTGGTGCCTTGGCTTAAGTAATCGATGCTGCGCATAAAGCCGCCTGTTCCTTGATAGGTCATCGAAACGTCGTCGGCAATCCACAGCTTGGTATATTTCTCTTTGGTGGCTAAACACATCAGTTCGCTTGCGCGGGCGGCCAGCGCCGGCGACACGTTGCTTTTGACCCGCAGGGCGGCTTCTTCGATGCTGTCACACGCCAGCTTTACCGCATTATAACGAAGTGTCAAAACGCCGATCAAGGCGGTTTGTTCCTCGATCTCAGCTTGGAGGGTCTCTTCATCGGCAAGGGAGGCCCGCTTTGCGGCAAGAGCGGTTTCAAGCTCGCCTCGCTTGGCGCGGATGCTCTCTTGTGCCTCGGTGCCGAATGTAAGCCGATTTTTTAAATCTTTAATATGGAAGGACTGCAGAATCGTTTCGGGCGGTGCGGGCAGGGCCTGTTTCAGGGCTTCTTCATCCTCTTCACAAAGAGAGGCGCGTAGCTCCTCTTTTGCTTTTTCAATTTGCTGAATCTCGCCCTCAAGCGATAGGCAGTTTTCTTTCACGGCCGTCAGCCGTACGGCCAAATCATCTAAGGAATCCGGCGAGGTAAAGGCCGAATCGTATTTTTGGCAGAGCGCGGCCGCGTTGTTTTCGAGGGCTGCGACCTTCACCTGTTTGTCGGCCATTTGATTTTGTATGGCCGCTATTTCAGCCGCAATGGGCGATGCGGCTTGCGCTTGCTCGGTTTGCCGCTGCCACTCGTCAATCGAGGCGGCGCCGTGCTTAGTAAGCCATTGTTTCAGAGCGCGCTTTTGTTTTGCTCCTATGACCATGAACACAAGGCCGGCAAGCAGCAGGACGGCGCCAACACTCCATAGAATCCAGGGAGAAATGACCGCTCCTGCCCCCGAATGGAATTGATTTCGAAAGAAGAGTCCGCCAACGCAGGCGGCAAGGCCGGCAAGCAGCGCAAACAAGCCGGCTGCTTTCGCACGGGCCGCTCCCTTTTTTTGCTGTGTGAGGGAGGATACAGTGAGCGGAATATCGTTTGTCTCTGAAGAAGCACCTTGGTATAGCAGCGCCTCTTGTTCGCGTTTTTGTTTTTCCTCTTGCAGGCGGGCCAGTTCTTGCTTGCTGGTTCTCAGCTCAGATGCCAGCCGGATCGCCGTGTGGATTTCCTCGGTTTTAGGCAGGCCGGCGTGTGGGGTGAGTTTTTCTCTCTTGGCGCGCAGGGCCTCTTGCTTTTGCTCGTATTGATGCAGCTTGGCAAAAGACATAAGCAGGGTGGCTTGGTTATATTGTTCAATCTTTTGCTGTGCTTCATTGGTAAGACGCTGATTTTCGGTTTCGCTTTTGATGAGCCGCCGCAGCTGTTCCTCTTCTGTTGCCAATTCCTGCTTTGCTCTTTTGGTTTGTTCGAGCGCTGCGATCAGTTCGTCGCGCTTGACGCGGGCTTCATACAAGCGGCCGCCCTTGGCGTTTTTGTGGAGCAGGTCTACCCGTACCGCGTCTAATTCTTTGAGGGCCTTGGCCGAGTCAACCGATTCTTCGGCCGAGAAAAGCAGGTTTTCAAGCGCGGTGGTAATCTCTTTGCCGTCTACCGCTGTTCCCATTTTTTGCGAGACATAGACCGTGCGCAAAAACAGGCCCTCGCTCATGGATAAAAAGGCGTCGCAAGGCTCCATGCCTTCAAAGGCAGGCTTGCCGGTGGCAAGGGACATAATGCGGTATTCGTCTTTCGCGGCGGTTTTTCCCGTGAGGGTCATGCGCCGCTCGATTAAGTAATCTTCCCCCTCTTCATCGGTCCCGCCCGTGTGCAGGGTCAGGGTGCCGAACACGCAGTTGGCGTCAAACGGCATATATTTTTTGCGCTCGGACAAACCGCCCGCCCCTTTGGCGGACAGCCCGTAGAACATAAATTTGATAAAGGCGCAAATGGTGCTTTTGCCCGATTCGTTGGCCCCCTCAATGATATTGACCCCTTTTTCAAAGTCAATTGTTTGGTTTTCGATTGCGCCAAAGGCGCCAATGGTTATGTTCTTGATGAACATCGTTTTATTCTCCGATCTTTATGAACACTTCTTGCAGCGTGCGCACTTGGTAAACAGGCTGCCAAGGGGTAGAATTAACGGCGCAGGAGGGATTGAACCAACAGGTGTCTATGCCCGCGTTCACGCCGCCGGCGATATCGCTGGACAAGCTGTCGCCAATGATGAGGGCTTTCCCCGGGTCAAAAGCGGGTATGGCCGAAAACACATAGTCAAAAAAGGCTTTGTCGGGTTTCGCCGCCCCGATTTTTTCCGAAATGAATACATCGGTGATATAGGGCAGCAGGCCCGAGGCCGCGAAACGCTTTTCCTGCGAATAGGCCATGCCGTTGGTCACAATATACAGCCGGCAGACGCGGGCGGCGGTTTTAACGAACTCGTGCGCACCGTCTATCAAAATAGACTGGTTGGCCAACGCTTCTGTATAGCGTTTGTTGATGGCGTCGGCGTCATACTGAAGTCCGGTTTGCACCATCAGCGCTTCAAAACGCTTGACGCGCAGGGCGTCCCGGTCAATTTCGCCCCGCTCTAACATTTTCCAAAAGGAAAGATTAATGGCCGAATAGGTTTCATAGATCGCCTGGCTGAAGGGCAGGCCGGCCTCGCACAGAGTGTTTTGCAGGGCGGCCCGTTCGCACTTGGCAAAGTCAAACAGGGTGTCGTCGGCGTCTAACAGTAAGATATCATATTTCATGCAGGTCCCCTCCGTTCATGGCCTGCAAACCAAAGCGCAGGGCCAGTTGGGCCTGTTCTTTTTCCTCGTCTGTTCCCTCTTCGAGCAGGGGCAGCAAAATTCGTACAAACTCGCCGCGCAGACCCAGCTCTTCTTTAAGCGCTTCTAACTGAAACAGCGGCCTTGTGCGGTCTGCAATCTCAAAGGCGCCGTCTAACCGCAGCAGTGCGGAAAGCGCGCCGGAGGGCACATAATCGGCCGGAATCTCGCCGGTTAAAACCAAGCGGGTTTCACAGCCAAGCGGAAAAGCTGACTCGGCATAAGCCTGCAAGATCCGGTCGGCCGCGGCGCTGTCCGAATCACAGCCGGTAATATCCACTGTTGCCTCGAAATATTGCACCGACGACAAAGGAATAAAGGTGTGCTGCATGGAAAAGAAGTTGTCCTGCTTGGTTAATTCGCAAAGAAAGGCCCCTTTTTCGCCTGGTTCGCCAAAATCCCGGCCGCATAAGCAACCGGAGTAGCCGTAGTAGGCGGGTCCGATTTGTTTCATGCCGGCCTTGTTGTGCAAATGGCCGAGCGCGGTGAAATCAAAGCCGGCGTTCAGGATATCTTTTTCAGAAAGCGGGCAGTGCAGGCTTTCTTTGCTCGAAAGGTCGGCATGGGCGATGAGGATGCGTATGCAGTCTGCCTCGTCCTCCTCTATGTTTAGCGGGGGCGGCGTTTCCATGCTTTTTTGCGTGAAGGCAAAGCCGTAGATGTCCGTGTTTTCCTCCGCGAGGGTTATTTTTTGCAGGGTTGGTTCTTTAAATATTGTCACATTGGGACTAAACACGGTTTGGTCGTACACCCCGCCGGGCACATAGGGGTCGTGATTGCCCGGGGTGATAAAAAAGCGGCAGTGCTCGGCATAGGCGAAGCCCGAGCGGACGACATCCACCGCGCTTTGCGAAGGATACGGCGTATCGAACAGGTCGCCGGCAATCAGGCAGACAGCGATCTTCTCCTGCCGGATCAGGTCAATCAACCGGTTAAAGCTTTCAAAAAGCTGTTCCCGCTTTTCTTTGCGGCGAGCGGGGCCCAGCTTCGCAAAGGCGGAGTCAATATGTAGATCGGCACAATGAATTAGACGCAGCATGAAAACTCCTTTTACTCATGGTTGTCTTAAAAACAATCGTTTCTTATCTATTATAGCATGAAGTGTCCTGCAACACAATTGAAAGTTACAATAAATATAATCTTTATCTTTATGCAGCAGATACGGCAAAGCTGTGTCTGCGGGGTTACGGCCCTGCACCCCTGTAACACAATTTAAAGTTACTATAAATGTAATCTTTATCTATATGCGAGGGTTTTACCCCCGCACCCCCACCCACTTTTAGGAAAAAGTGGGGCAAAACCACGCCACGCGAATTGCTCAGTCGAGCAATTCTCTCACGCACCAAATGAACGAAAACTTGTTAGGAAATAAGCGAGCGACTCTCCAGATTGTTTCATTAAAAACCAAGTTTTTGGCTCCACTAATGACAAGGGACTAAGGCCAAAGCGAACGGAAAGGTTATTACAACCCTGTTCGCGCTGTGCACAGCACAGCTTGTCTCATCTTGTTTCTTTTGAGAAACAAGCGGGCGGCATCATTGGCATTTTTGCTTGTTTTCTGGTGAGTTCTTCGTGTTGTTTCAAACAAATTTCACTACACGTTGCGGCATAGGCAAATTGACCGCATGGTCAATTTAGCCGAGCCAAGTTTTGCCGCGCTTTTTCCTAAAAGCGTGCGGGGTTGTAGGGGCGGCGCCCCTGCTGAAAGAAAAAAGATTATATTTATCGTAACTTTTCATCGTGCGGCAAAGCTCGCAATAAATAAAAACATTCTGATTATCCTTGGAAGTCTTTTTTGCAAATTTTTGTAATACATAGAAGAAAAAAGGCCATATAATCTTTTTTCTCCCATGCGATTCTCTCGTGCTTTTCAAGTTCTTCGTCGGTCATGTCAGCATCTTTGCACATGTCAATGACAAAATCCAAGTTGTAGGAGCCTTTCATGTTCATAACCCAAAACAAAAACCGTCGCATGGCCAGTTTTACCGGCCTGCGGCGGTTTTTCTGTATGTTGAATTTCATCGAACTTTATAGTATAATGGAACAAATCAGAAATTTGTTCCTAAAGTTTATCTTGCCACCCAAAAGGGTGACATTCCGGCTCTGCCGGAACCGATAAACTTTTAGGTAGCTAAAACTTTGTGGTATCATAGAACAAATCGGAGATTTGTTTAACTTGCCGTATTCCAATGCGGCAATGAATGTTTATCATATACCGAAAGCAAAACGAGAATACTAAACGATATAATGCTTAGAAAGGCGGGAATATACATGCCGAATTATCGAAGAGGGCGAATCAACGACGAGGTATCCAAAGAGATGGCCGTCATTTTGCGTGAGATTAAAGACCCAAGAATCCAGCGGAATTTAGTGACGGTGACTGCGTGCGATGTCAGCGCCGATTTGAAATTTGCAAAAATCTATTATTCGGTCATCGGACAAGGAGCGCAGGCCGAGGTAAAAGAGGCGCTAGAGCGGGCCAAAGGGTTTATCCGGAGCCGGCTTGCCACATCGCTCAACCTGCGTATGACGCCGGCGCTCACCTTTTATTATGACGAGTCGGCCGAACACGGCGCGCATATTATGCAGCTTTTAAAGGAAATTGAGGAGAACGAGCCGCATGAATCGAATTGAGTTAGATGAAATTGCCGCTCGTCTCGAGGGGGCGGCGTGCGCGGCCATTCTTTGTCATGTGAATCCCGATGGCGACGCGCTGGGCAGTGCTTATGCCCTGAAAGAAATGATGGTAAACAAAGGCAAACAGGCGGCCTGCTTGTGCGCTGACCCAGTGCCGGCCCGCCTTGCTTTTTTATTTGACGAGGAACCGGTGCCGGCTGACTTTGCGCCTGATTTGGTCATCACGGTGGATGTGGCTTCGCCCGAACAGTTGGGGGACTTGAAAGAGACCTGGCTTGAACGGGTGGATATCAAAATTGACCATCATCTGATTTCGCCTGACTTTGGCAAAGCCGGTTATGTGGACGCAGAAGCGGCCGCGGCCGGTGAAATTATCGCTGAGCTCGGGGAATTGATGGGTGGCTTTTCGACGAAGTGCGCCCAATATTTATATTGCGCGATTGCTTCGGACACCGGCGGGTTCCGGTATTCCAACGTGCGTGCGCGCACCTTTGAAACGGCGGCTCGCCTGTTGGCGCGGGGAGCAGACGGCGCCGACCTTTCGGAAAAACTGTTTGAAACGGTGTCGAAAGAAGAAGCGGCCGCGGCCGGCTATGTATACACGCACGCGTCTTTTTTGTTTGACGGGCGTTTGGCCATCGCAGTGGCTGACAATCAAGCCAAGCAGGCCGCCGGCTTTGGCGATGAGCATTTTGGCAATGCTTCCTCCTTATTGCGGCAGATTGCGGGGGTGGAACTGGCGGTTTCGGCAAGACAAAGCGAGAAAAATCCGGCTGTTTATAAGATTTCCATGCGGTCGGCCGAGGGCATCGACTGTGCGGCCCTTTGCGCCAAACTCGGCGGCGGCGGACACAAGCGGGCGGCGGGCTGCACGCTCGGGGCCGAATCACCGGCCGGGGTGCAGAAAGCCATCACGGCGTTGTGCCGAGAGGTGTTCCATGAATGAATTTTCGGGCGTGTTGTGCGTCCATAAAGAGGCGAGCATGACCTCGCACGATGTGGTGAACCGGGTGCGGAAGCTCTATCAAACCAAACAGGTGGGGCACACCGGCACCCTGGATCCCATGGCTACCGGCGTGCTGGTGCTGTTGGTGGGCCGCGCGGTGAAGGCCGCCTCTTTTTTGACGGTACATAATAAGGCGTATCGGGTGGGCCTTCGATTAGGCGTAACCACCGACACGCAGGATATAACCGGCGCCGTCCAGTCGGTGCATGAGGGGCCGTGGCCCGACAAAGAGAGGGTGGCCGAGGTCTGCCAGCGGTTTGTCGGCACGACAGAGCAGGTGCCGCCTATGTATTCGGCCCTGAAGGTGGGCGGCAAGAAGTTGGTTGATCTTGCCAGGCAGCAGATTGAAATTGAGCGGGCAGCAAGGCCGGTGACCATTGAGTTCATCGAGGTGCAGCCTGGTGCCAGCGAGAATGAATACGTGTTAGAGGTGGCCTGCGGACCAGGCACGTATATGCGAACCCTGTGCCATGATATTGGCGCGGCCCTTGGCTGCGGCGGGGCGATGAGCGAACTTGCGCGCCTTTCGGTGGGCGCCTTTACGCTGGACGATGCGTATACGTTAGGAGAGATTGAGGCCATGGAACCGGAAACGCGGGGCGAGAAATTAGTGCCGCTTGAAAGCTTGTTTGCCGACTGTCCGTCCGTGCGGCTTCCAGCCTTTTACGAGAGGCTCGCCCGCTGCGGCGCCGAGATATACCAAGCGAAAATACATACCGCATGGGACGAGGGCACGCGGGTGCGTCTTTGCGGCGAAAAGGGATTTTTTGCGTTGGGCGAGGTGCGCGCCTTTGAAGGGGGCAGCGCCATTAAGCCTATTAAACAGTTTGTCTTGGAAGAGCAGTAAGAATAACGGCAAAGCACCTGTTTGCGTCTTTACATTTGACAAAATCAGAGGTATAATAAGCAGGAAATAAAAAGAATTTTAGCAAAAAAGGAATTGAGGTGTAGAATCATCATGGATAAAAGTTTTATCGTTGAGACATCGGCTCGTCACGTGCATTTGACAAAAGAGCATATCGAAGTGTTGTTCGGCAAGGGTGCCGAGCTGACCTTCAAAAAAGATTTAAGCCAGCCGGGCCAGTTTGCCTGTGAGGAGCGGGTTTGCGTGGTAGGACCGAAAAACCAATTGGCGAATGTGATTGTATTAGGGCCGGCAAGAGCCGCTTCGCAGGTAGAACTTTCGCTGACCGACGCAAGGGGCATCGGTGTAGCGGCGCCCGTGCGGGAGAGCGGTGATATTGCGGGCAGCCCGGGATGCAAAATCGTAGGTCCCTGCGGTGAGGTAACATTAACAGAGGGTGTAATCGCGGCGAAACGGCATATCCATATGACGCCCGAGGATGCCGAGCGCCTTGGCGTGACTGATAAACAAATTGTATCGGTTAAAATTGATTCTGAACGCAGCCTTGTTTTCGGCGATGTGGTTGTCAGAGTCAGTCCGCAGTTTGCGTTGGCTATGCATATTGATACCGACGAATCGAACGCTGCTATGGCTCCAAGGGACTGCCGCGGTGAAATCGTTTGAGACACTGCCCGGCCTATCGCTTGCCTATTTGGGAGACGCGGTCATTGAACTGTTGGCAAGAGAGCGCCTGCTGCAGGGCGGTTTTACCAATACAGGCAAACTGAGCGCGCAGGCCAGAACCTATGTGACGGCAAAAAATCAGAGCCAGGCGATGGATCGGCTTTTGCCGATGCTAAATGAAGAAGAGACATCATATTATAAAAGAGGACGCAATGCAAACGGTATTTCCGCGCCAAAGAGCGCCTCGGTGAGTGAATACCGGCGGGCGACCGGCATGGAAGCACTTTTTGGTTATCTGCACCTTGCAGGAAAGCAGGAGCGGGCAAGAGAGTTATTTGCGGCGGCCTTTGACCAGTCTTTGGACGATGACTGCTGACAAGGCGGGTTTCAAAAAGGGAGTATGATGTTGATTTGGTTCTACTAAGATGGCCTTGGGATTCTATGTTATGTAGAAAGGGAGGAACTTTCATGAAAAAGTTTTTTCAGGAATTTAAAGATTTCGCGATGAAAGGCAACGTGCTGGACATGGCCATCGGTGTGGTCATCGGTTCTGCGTTTAGCGCGATTGTAACCAGTCTTGTCAACAATATCATTACGCCGCTCATTGGCCTTTTGACCGGCGGGGTGGATCTTTCGGACAAAGCAGTGATCCTGCGGGTGACCGAGGACGGCACGAAGAACGTGCTGGCGTATGGTTCTTTTTTGCAGAGCATTATTGACTTTTTGATTATCGCTTTTTCGATTTTCCTGGTGATTAAAGCGGCAACAAAAATCAGCAACTCGCTGCATGCCAAAAAATTAGCCGAAGAAGAGGCGGCGCGCAAGGCCAAGGAGGCCGAGCCCAAACCGCCGACAACCGAAGAACTTTTAAGCGAAATTTTAGCAGAGCTTCGGGAAAAAGAGACCCAAGAGCTTTTATTAATAGAACTCCGGAAAAAAGCGCTCGAAGACGAAGCGGTTTTAAGCGAGATTTTAGCAGAACTTCAGAAAAAAGAGTGAAAAAGGAAGACGAATGTCTTCCTTTTTGTTTGGTAAAGAACTTGACGAATAAGCCCCTTGCGTGTATAATGAAAAATAGGAAAAATTTGCAGGGAGATACTTGGATATGTACAATCTTGGCATTGATTTAGGCGGAACGTTCATTAAAGCGGGCGTGGTCGATTCAGAAAATAAAATTAAGGCGAAATTCATGATGGAAAGCCACGTAGACACGAATGTTGACGGTCTTTGCGCGCGCATGATTGAGTGCGCGAAGACGGCTGTGGACGAGGCTGGCCTAACCATGGATGAGATTGAGCACATTGGCGTTTGCGTACCAGGCGCGGTGGATTCGGTGAACGGGGTGGTGGTTTACTGCTCGAATATCAAATTCAGAAACACGCCCCTTGCGGCGATGATCAAAGAACGCACCGGCAAACCTGTGTTTGTACACAATGACGCGAACGCCGCGGCTTATGGTGAGGTGGTAGCTGGTGCGGCTCAGGGCTGCAAGGATGTGATTGTTGTGACGTTGGGTACTGGCGTTGGCGGCGGCGTGATCATCGGCGGCAAGATTTACGCCGGCTTTAACAGCTTCGGCGGTGAGCTTGGCCACACGGTCATTGTGCACAATGGCGAGCCTTGCCCTTGCGGCAGACGGGGATGCTTAGAGTCGTATGCCTCAGCGACAGCGCTCATTAAGCAAACCAGAGAAGCCATGAAAAACCATACCGAGAGCCGGTTATGGAAGATTTGCCCGGATATTTCACAAATTAACGGCAAAACTGCGTTTGACGCGATGCGCGAAGGCTCAAAGGCGGGCGCTGAAGTGGTGAATCGATATATTAATTATCTTGGCTGCGGACTGACGAATTTTATCAACGTGTTCCAGCCTGAGATGCTGCTCATTGGCGGCGGCGTTTCGAAAGAAGGCGAAACTCTTTTAGAGCCGCTTCGCAAAATTTTGGCCGTTGAAACCTATGGTAGCAGCATGGACGCACCCAAGACAAAAATTGGCGTATGTACCCTGCGCAACGATGCCGGTACCATTGGCGCGGCTAATTTATACAGACTCTATGAAAATGATTAAAGAATCATATATATAAAAACAAGGAAGGATATAGAATTATGGAATTAAAAGTAAAAGCACTGCTTGATCCTGGCTTTAAGCCAATGTCTGTTGTGATGAGAGATTATGACCAGCGAGTAGCCGCGGCGCAAAATCAGCCGCTTGTAATCGGTATTGTACGCAATAAGGGGTATGTATCTGCCTACAAAACAGCGATCTTTGCCGATGGCACCGGTCATGACGAAGAAAATGCCCGTTATATTGAAAGAATTGTCAAAACAATGCTGTGGGTCAAGGGCGGCTACAAGGTGATTGTTGCCGGAAGCAAAGTGGTATATGATGCAATCGCCGGCGCGTATTGCCAAGGCGGCGCCAGAGAATTTGACGCTGACTTTATGGCAAAAGTATATGAGAAACCATTTGAGGTAGAATATCGTGCGATTGAAGACGCACCCGAAACAAGCGAGAGCGCCGCACCGGTAGGACGGCATTTAGACGGCTGCCGCATTGGGTTTGATGCGGGCGGAAGCGACCGCAAGGTATCGGCTGTTGTCAATGGCGAAAGCGTTTATTCGGAAGAGGTTGTTTGGTTCCCGAAAACAAATGAGGATCCCAAATATCATTACGAAGGCATTTTAAGCGCTATGAAAACAGCGGCCTCAAAAATGCCGCGAGTTGACGCGATCGGCGTTTCCAGCGCCGGCGTTTATGTAGATAACCGCATCATGGTAGCGTCCCTGTTCTTAAAAGTATCGGATGCTGATTTTGATAAATATGTGAAAAATATGTATATTGACGTGGCCAAAGAGATTGGCGATGTACCGCTTGAAGTAGCTAATGACGGTGATGTAACCGCGCTTGCCGGTGCGATGAGCCTTGAGGACACCGGTGTGCTTGGTATTGCTATGGGTACCTCTGAGGCAGGCGGGTATGTTGACTTAAACGGCAACATTACCGGCTGGCTGAACGAGCTTGCATTCGTACCGGTTGATTACGATAAGGACGCAATGATTGATGAGTGGTCGGGCGATATCGGCTGCGGTGTTAAATATTTCAGCCAAGACGCTGTCATTAAGCTAGCACCAGCCGCTGGCATTGAGCTTGACGAAGCATTGTCGCCGGCAGAGAAGCTGAAAGTTGTGCAGGGCTTAATGGAGAAAGACGACGAGAGAGCCAAGAAGATTTTTGAGACGATCGGAGTTTACTTTGGTTATGCGATTGCTTATTACAGCGCTTTCTATGATATTAAGCACGTGCTGATCATGGGCCGGGTTACTTCTGGCAAGGGGGGCGAATTAGTTCTCGCCAATGCGCAAAAGGTATTGGACACTGAATTCCCTGCTTGTGCCGAGAAAATCAGCTTACATATTCCGGATGAGAAGAGCAGACGGGTTGGACAGTCTGTTGCGGCTGCGTCCCTTCCTGAAATTAAGTAAGATAGAATTATGATTAAGGGGGATCGTTCACCATACGGTCCCCCTTGGTGTTTTAAAAAATAGGAATCAATATAGAAAGGCAGAATCTATATGAAAAATTGTGCGCATTGCGGGTGTGTCAACGACAGCGTGAACCGATATTGCCGGAACTGCGGCATGCGCTTTCCAGAAGAGGAAGCCCCGAGTGGGAATACCGCTGCGGAGGTCTCCAAAATCCAACCATTTTTCGACGTGCCTGAAAGCGATTTTTGGGACCAAGGCTTGGCAAGCGGCGGTTTGGATCCTGTGGAAAAACCAGTCGAGGACTTACCTTTGCAGACAACGCCGGCTGTTCCCTCTTGCCCGCCCCCTGCCCGGCCGGTCATTGACTTTGACTTTATGGACAAACAGGAGGCGCAGGATGAAGAAAGCCTCCCGCTGGCGCCCTTTCCGTTTGGCGGGCGGGAGAATGATATCAATGCGGTGATACATACGCTTAGAAAAAACGGGGCGTCGCTATGCATGCTTTGCTTCTGCTTGTTTTTTACCATATCGTTGATTTTGTCGATATGGTCTTACGTGGGTTCTTTAGGGCTGTATGAAGTGAGCCTTTGGTTCACGGGGCATGAACAAGGCACGCTTACGTCCGAGCAAAATCTGGTGTTTGGCTTGTTAATGGCCGTTCAGATACTTCGGATTATGCCTGGTTTACTGACCATAATCGGCATGTGGCTGTTTTATCGCGCTTGTTTGAGCCGCAAGCGGTCTTATGTGAAAACAAGTGGCTTGGGTGTGGTTTACAGCGGGGCTGTCCTGCAGATTTGTTTGCTGAGTCTTGGCCTTTTGGCTTGCGTCGCCGGTGGCGCTATTATCATCTGGTGGGGGGGCCACCCGATAGCGGTTTCACGCGGGGCGATAGGGGTGCTTATTTTGGTGGCCGTTTTGCTGATTGGAGTTATCGTGCTGCGCATAATATACAGCGCCAAGTTGATGGGAATGATCCGCCGTGTGCGTCATATGGCGGCCACCGGAGAGGCGGACGCGAACATTTCAGTTTTTGTCATCGTGATGACGTTACTCGAAGCGATCGCCAGCGCTCCGTTTATTGGCTATTGCATTGCCGCTGGTGATTTTATCGAAATGGGCTCGATAATTGCCCGCATGCTGGCCTTAATCTTTATTTCGGTCGGTTTGCTGCACTATAGAGAAGGCGTGAAAAACATCGTTTATCGGATCAAGCATCCACTGCCAACCGGCATGTAAACATGGCCCGATAAGGGTGGAAGGGATGCCTCCCGGCAGGACTGAACCGTGTTACTTTTAAAGTGTTTATATAAACGCTGTGGTTCTCGTAGGAGGCCCAAACGTTGGCTGCCATATAAATAAAAAAAGCTTGCGGCCAATTAGGCCGGCAAGCTTTTTTGTTATGATCATATTTTATTATTGCAACTGAATGCTGTCGCTTTTAATAAAGGCTGAGGCGGCCGCGGCATCCTGCAGCGGGACGATGGTGTTGGCATTGCATTTGGTGCAGAATATCAATACACTGTCGTTGATGAAACGAAAATCATAATGCCCGTCGCCAGGGGGACATTGGCAGTGGATGCAGTGATCAGCCTTAAATTCTTCGAGCATAAAGCGAACTAGATTTTCAGTTTCCGGGTCGGTTAAGGCAAGATCCTCTTGCTGTATACTGTGAAAATTCTCAATGCCGGCCTCTTTCATGATTTGTTCAAGCTCGATATCGTTTTCTTTGAGGGCTTCGAGCGCGTCCTCTTTGTGGCCAATAAAACAGATGGCAATGCCCGTATAGGTGCAGCATAGACTTAGTACCTTTTTAGCAAAGAAAGCGTCTTCTGAAATGACATAGGTGTGTTCAGCCCCGCAAGTGAGGCAAGGAATGGTGAGTCTGATTTTGCCGTCTTTGGTATGATGAATGAGCAGCGCGGAATGACCGCAGTTGCATTTTAGCTTGATCATATCGCCTGACAGGGTAAAAATGCCCACAACGCTCACAACGCTGAGTCCGCAATGAGGGCAGCGATAAATAACAGTCGTTTCTTTGGAATTTAATATCATAAAATTGTTTATTCACTCCTTGTAGGATTGACAAATATCATCTGTTCGGTAGGCGCCGAGGGCGCTTCGTAATCGCTTTTTGTACGGCCGGCCTCGGCCTCAAAGCCAGCGTCATAAACAACAATCGTGTCGATCGTTTGGCTGGCGGAGGGATCGCTTTGGTTGTTATAATCAATATGCAGAGTCAGCGTCTTGACTTGCTCTATATCAACTTGCGTGAATAACAGCCGCCGATAGTTATAACGGCGTTTTCCTAAAAAGTTTTGGGTAGCAGTTGTATAAGAATAGGTGGTATAGCGGTTCCCGTTGTTATCCTCTAACCAAAACAAAAAAATCTCGTTTTCCGGACGGGTTGACAGATCAAATCGCTCCATTACACGGTCAATGGTTGATTCGTTAAACCGCACCGTGAGCTGAATTTGATTCACAGAGGGCATATACTGCACATGAGAAAAGGAGAAAAAGGCATCGTCTGTCATGGGGTTGCGCAGTATCCGCTTGCCCTCCGCTGTAATATAAGTGGAGAGATTGTGTTCAATGACCGAAAAGGTTTCGGGACCTTCTTTATGCAGTGCGTCGATGGCCTCCTCATTCCATAAAAGCTTCTTTGCTTCTTCCGGCGTGGTATTATTGACGTGTATGCGCGCTATAAGGAATACCCCAAAGAGTATGGCCAAGAAAAGAAAGATATATTTAAAAATTCGAAAAATGGGCCCTCTTTTTTTAGGATCCAGCTCTGAATAATCATAATCGTTATAGTTATCGTTATCCATGTAACCCTCCATTCACTTATTTCGCATAAATGGAAAAATATTGTGCAAATCTTTGCTTTGTCTTGATCGTTAAACTGTTTTTCCGGCATGCGGCTTACGTAAGCCGCAAGAAAAACTTGTTGCCGAACAGGTTTGATGGGTCTTAAAATTTGGCGTGTCCGGCTTTAGCCGGAATGCCGCAGGCAGAAATGCGGCAAGACAAATTTTCTAAGTTAAAATCGAAGATTTTAACTTATTGTACTTCAAAATTTCAGTTACCGGCAAGTTTATCGGTGCCGATGAAATCGGCTGCGTCTTATATAAGACGCACGGTAAACTTGCAGTGCAAATCTTCGATTTTAGCTTATTGTACCACAGACTTTTGTAAAATACAACGCGGGCACTTGAAAAATATGTCTATTTTGTGTAAAATAGTAGAATAATAGGTTTATACCCCTGTAAGGGAGTTCGTGTGAAAACACGATGACGTCTACGCGTCTATTTGGGAGATTCATATGGAAAATAATCGTAAAATTGTTTTTTCTGCTGTTCAGCCAAGCGGCAAGCTGACCATTGGCAACTATCTTGGTTCTATTAAAAACTGGATTGATCTGCAGGAAGAATATCAGTGTATTTATTGTGTAGCGGACATGCATGCCATTACTGTACGGCAGGATCCTGGCGCACTGCGTCAGCGGACGTATGAGTTAGTGGCGCTCTATATGGCGTCAGGGATTGACCCCGGCAAATGCACCTTGTTTGTGCAAAATCATGTGCCGGCGCATGCGCAGCTCGCCTGGGTTTTAAATTGCAATACCATGTTTGGCGAACTTTCGCGCATGACCCAGTTTAAAGACAAAAGCGCAAAACATGCTGATAATATCAACGCGGGTCTTTTTACCTATCCTTCGTTAATGGCGGCCGATATTTTGCTTTATCAGACTGACCTTGTGCCGGTTGGACAAGATCAGATGCAGCATATAGAGTTAACTCGTGATGTGGCAGGGCGTTTTAATTCAGTTTATGGCGATACCTTCAAAATGCCTGAGGGGTTGGTGCATCGAAACGGTGCGAAAATCATGAGCCTGTCCGAGCCACAGAAAAAAATGAGCAAATCGGACGAAAATACCAACGCGTTTATTTTAATGTTAGATGATCGGGATACGATCATTCGTAAATGCAAACGGGCCGTGACCGATTCAGAAGCGCGGGTGTGCTTCCATGAGGGCAAAGATGGTATCAACAATTTAATGACCATTTATGCCTGCTTTACCGGCAAGAACTTCGAGGAGATTGAAAAAGAGTTTGAGGGCCGGGGTTATGGCGACTTTAAATTAGCGGTCGGTGAAGCGGTGGCCGATGGGCTTGCACCCATACAGGCCGAGTTTGCCCGTTTGACAAAGGACAAAGCTTATTTGGAATCGGTCATGAAGCAGGGGGCCGAGGCGGCGAGTCGCCTCGCCGGCCGCACCATGGCTAAGGTGTATAGAAAGGTTGGCTTTATCGGATGACGAAAACATATATTATTTATTGTATTGCCGCGGGCGTGGTTGCTTGGCTTTTCTCGTTTTCGGTTACGCCTTTGGTGCGTGTTTTTGCCTATAAAATTGGTGCTATTGACGTGCCGAAGGATGAAAGAAGAATGCACAAAGAGGCGACGCCGCTGCTTGGGGGCCTCGCCATATGGTTTGGCTTTACGGTGACCAGCGTGCTGCTTTGCGGCTTGTCAGCCTCTTCGATTGCTATGTGGGCCGGCGCTACGCTGATTGTGCTGACCGGTATCATTGATGATCGGTTTGGCTTAAAAGCATTAGTTAAATTTGCCTTGCAGATTCTCATTGCACTGGGCACGGTTGTGTTTGGTGATATTATGATTACAGAAATCACGTTTTTGGATACTACCCTTGTCTTTGGCCGGGTGTGGGGAACGGTGATCTCGGTGCTTTGGATTGTGGCGCTGATTAACGCCATCAATTTAATTGATGGTTTAGACGGCCTTGCTTGCGGGGTTTCGGGTATTGGCGCGTTATCCATTTTGGTTATTTCAATTATTTATTCTAATTCTTATATGGTCCTTTTCGCTTGTGTATTAGTTGGCGCCTGTGCGGGCTTTCTGCCATACAATCTGCATAAAGCCAAAATTTTTATGGGCGATACGGGCGCGATGTTCCTTGGCTATATTCTTTCGATCATGTCGATTCAAGGCATCATGTCGATGAATTCACTTTTAGCGTTTATCACGCCGATTGCAGTGTTCGGTTTGCCGCTCTTGGATACGGCCTTTGCCTTTATCCGCCGCATTTTGCATGGCAGAAGTCCATTTTCGGCCGACAGGGGGCACTTGCATCATCGATTGATTGACATGGGCTTTACACATATGCAGACGGTATGCATTATGTATATTATCAGCGCAGTGTTGGGCGTGGCGGCGATTGTTCTTTCGCTGCGCAATTTGGACGAGTCCTTAGAGCTGTTCAGCAATACCAGGCTGATGTTTGCTGCCTGCGGAATTTTGGTGGTAGCGGTGTGTTTATTTTCCTTTGCATTTTTTGTGTTCCATCATTTCAATGTCAGAGTCGATTCAGGCCTGCAAAAAGCGGAGGAGCCGCCCGATTCAGAGCAAAAAAGGCCATAAAGGGCATTTTCATGATTTTATCATTTTAATTTGAACGTGAGGTTTATATCGATATGTGGTTTTTATTTGCTTTAATTGCTACCCTTGCGTGGGGCGGCGCTGATTTATTTTATAAAAAAGGGACTGACGAGAATGATTCGCAAAGCCATTTAAAGATTGCCGTTTGGGTAGGGCTTGTGATGGGTGTATGCGCCTTGGCGCTGCTTCCATTTGCCGAAAGCGGCGTTGGCGTTTTAAATCTTCATAACCTTGTCAGATATGCACCGGCTTCGGCCTCTTACATACTCTCTATGGTGATTGGTTATGCAGGGCTGCGGTATTTAGAGGTGTCGATTGTTTCGCCTGTGCAGAACGCATCGGGTGCGTTTTCGGCCATACTGATGGCCATTTGGTTCGCCTTTACAGCCGATAATTTCTTAGAGGCTTTTTCAGAAGAAACCGGTTTTGTGTTTGAGGATGTACAGGGCCTTTCACTGGTGAACAACCTGTTAATTGGGGCAGGCTTTCTTGTTATCTGTGCCGGTGTGGTTGCGCTTGCGGTTGTGGAACATCGATTAGCGACGAGTGAACTGGCCGAAACAAAAGAAAATCGCAAATATCGTCTGGGTGCGCTGGCGCTTTTGTTTCCACTGTTATATTGTATCTTTGATACTATCGGTACGGCCGCAGACGGCATTATTTTGGATAGCGACCATGGTCTTTCGCTGGGCGAAATAGACGTTATCATTATCTATGGCCTGACTTTCTTTTTGTTCGGTCTTGTGTGCTTTGTCTACCTGTGGCTTAAAAATAAAAAGCCATATAATCCTTTTAAGGATAAAACCAAGGGTGTGGCGGCTTGCTTTGAAGAATTTGGCCAGGTGTTCTATGTGTATGCCATGGCCGCAAAACCCGTGTTAGCCGCACCAATGATTGCTTCTTATTGTATTATTTCGGTGATTCTCTCGCATATCTTTTTAAAAGAGAAGCTCAAGAAAGGGCAGTATGCCTGTGTAATTTTAGTGATTCTCGGCATTGTGATGTTAGGGATTTCTGAGGGCATTGGAAATCTTTAAATAAAAAAGAGAGCAGCTTATCGCTGCCCTTTAAAACAGTCGCAGTATGGAGGCTAAGAATGAAATTAGGAATTTGCTGCTCGGTAGAGCAGGCACCAACAGCCAAGAAACTCGGATATGACTATTGGGAACTGAATGTGCGTGAGCTCGCACAGATGGAGGACGGCGCGTTTGAAGCTTATCGACAAAGGGTGCTTGACACTGGTCTTGCGGCCGAGGCAGGCAACTGCTTTTTCCCGGCCGAGATTCGCGTTACCGGCGAGGCGGCGGATCTGCAGGCAATCAGTGCTTTTGCACGCAAGGCGTTACAGCGGGCGGCATCGCTCGGCGTGAAAACGGTTGTGTTTGGTAGCGGCGACGCCCGCCGGGTCGACGAGGGCTTTTCCTATGAGCGCGCCTATGGGCAGTTTATCGAAGCACTGAAAATTGTGGGCGACATTGCGGGTGAATATGATATCATGATTGCCGTTGAGCCCCTTCGCAAACAAGAGGATAATTTAATCAACCGGGTGCCGCAGGGCCTTGCGGCCGCGAAAGAGGCGAACAATGCGCACGTGGCTGGCCTTGCAGACCTTTACCATATGAAAAGCGAGGGTGAATCGTTTGCGGATATTGGCACCTATGGGGCCGAACTTGTGCATATTCATATTGCCGCGGCCGACCGCACCTATCCAACCTGGGGGGATGGGCAGGACGCTGATTATGCGCTGTTTGCCAAAGCGCTGAAGGCTTGCCGCTACCAGGGTCGTATTTCGATTGAAGCCGGCACGCAGAATTTTGAGGCGGATGCCGAAAAATCCTTAGCGCTTCTAAAAACATTTTGTTATGAAAATTAATCTTTACTGAGGAATAAACTCGGTAAGGAGTGCTAAAAGAACAGTGGCAGCATAAAAAACGCTAAAAGGGCTGTGTGGAGGCAAATGGCAAGGGAAAGAGTTTATGCACATTCGGGCGGACGATACATACACTAAAAGTAGGATTGCCTAGTCCGAAAGGAGGATAAAAATGAACTGCCTTTGCAATATGTTTGACGACTGCAATGTCTGGATTATTATTATCGCTTTGGTTATTATTTTCTGTTGCTGCTGCAACTAATAGAACCGACCAAATGGCAAGGGGTGTCATGGAAAACCATGACACCCCTTTTTTGCCGTTATGAAGAAATTAAAAACCGAGCGATTTTAAATAGCTTTGGCAGAGTTCAGCCCACTTGGCGACTTCCGGATAGCCCGCGGCAAGACCGAGTCCGTGCGGGCCATGAGGGAAAATATGCAGTTCATAGGGCACCTTTTTTTCACTTAAGGCCATGCCCATAAGCAGTGCGTTTTCGACCGGTACGGCTTGGTCGTCTGCGGTGTGCCAAATAAACATAGGCGGCGTGTTTTCGGCTATGTTTTTCTCAGCCGAGAGCTTTTCGACAAGCATCGGATCACCCTTGGTAATCACAAGGGAGGTATCTTGGTGGGTAAAGGGACCGAGGGTGGCGACGGCATAGCATAGAATCGCCGCGTCCGGTCGGCAGGAAACACGGTCGATGTCGTCACCATCGGGCATGCCGTCATCAAAGTCCACTGCGCAAACGGCCGCTAAATGACCGCCCGCGCTGGAGCCGCAGATGGCAATTTTGTCGGGCAGAATATTCCATTCTTCTGCGTGGTAACGAACAAAGCGGATGGCCCTTTGCAGGTCTAACATGGGCGCCGGATAGGAATAAGGATACAGGCGGTAGTCAAGCACCGCCGCGTGCAGGCCTGCTTGGTTGAACATGTGTGCATAGGCTTCTCCCTCATGGGCGGCGCGCAAACGATAGGCGCCGCCGGGACAGATGATGACACATCCCGCCGGAGAGGCGGTGTTTGCTGGATAAAAATGCAGTTCAGTTTCGGGCTGTTCATAGGCAGGGTCGAATAAAGGGGGTGTTTGGCTCCAAAGTTTCATGATAAAATTCTCCTTTTAGGGTTTTGTAAAATCGATAGGATGCACGCTGCCTAGGCCAAATGGTTTTTATAAGCAGGAACATTTGGCAAAGACAATTATATGATAACACGACAAAAGACGAAGGTCAATTTACTTTGAATAATTTTAGAAAAACACTTCAATTTTGTGGGTTTTTGTTATATAATGTAAAAGGAAAAATTTGTGTTGTGTGAGGGACAAGCATGGATCTATTTAGCATCTTGACATTAATCGGCGGGCTGTCGTTTTTCTTGTTTGGTATGTCTTTGATGGGCAGCGGGCTCGAAAAAATATCCGGCGGAAGGATGAAAGGGATTCTTGAAAAAGTGTCGAATACGCCGCTTAAAGGGGTGCTGCTTGGGGCCTTGGTGACGGCGGTTATCCAGTCCTCTTCGGCGACCACGGTGATGGTAGTCGGCTTTGTAAACTCGGGCATTATGACTCTGTCCCAATCAATTGGCATTATCATGGGGGCCAACATCGGTACAACGGCGACGGGGTGGCTGCTTTCCCTGAATAGCCTTGAGGGCTCTGGCATGGGCATGTTGGTTCGGCTTTTTCAGCCCTCTTCGTTTACGCCTGTGCTTGCTTTCATTGGCATTGTGATGTTCAAATGCACCGGCCGCAGCCGCAAAAGAGATGTGGGCAGCATTCTGCTTGGCTTTGCGGTGTTGATGTTCGGCATGGCGCAAATGTCCTCCTCTATGGCGGGCCTTCGGGAATCACCGGTTTTTATCGAGATGGTGACCGCTTTTTCCAATCCGATTTTGGCTTTACTCGCCGGTACGGTTTTAACCGCGCTGATACAGTCTTCTTCGGCCTCGATTGGCATTATTCAGGCGCTGTCTGTGACTGGCGCTATCGATATGCAAATGACCATTCCGCTGATTGTCGGCGCCTCGATTGGCGCGGCGGCCCCTTGCCTGCTTTCGGCCATTGGCGCGAATACAAACGCCAAGCGGGCGGCCTATACCTATCTTTATTTTAATGTGATTGGCGCTGTTTTGCTGATGCCGCTGTTTTATCTCTTAGACGGCATTTTCCACTTTGGGTTTCAGGATATGACGGCCAGTGCGGTGGATATTGCGCTGATAAACACGGTGTTTAATGTGATAAAAACCGTTCTTTTAGTTCCGTTTACCAAACAATTTGAAAAAATGATGTGCATCACCATTAAAGACCGCGGCAACAGCGAGGCGGAATCCATTGCGCTGCTTGATCAGCGTTTCCTTTCGGTCCCCTCTATTGCGATTGGCCAAGCTAAACAAGTGGTGGTCAAAATGGCCGAAATCACTCAAAAAGCCATGACAGAGGCCTTGGCTGAGGTGACGCAATTCGACAAGAAAAAGGCGGACAAGGTGGCCGAATATGAAAACAGAACCGATGAATTTGAGGATAAATTAGGCAGGTATTTAGTGCAAGTCAGCCGGATGTCAATGACCGAGGCAGAATCCAACAAGGTGTCGGTCATGCTGCACTCAATCGGTGATTTAGAGCGCATTGCCGATCATGCTGATAATATTGTAAACTTGGCACGAGAACTCGCCGAAAAAAAACTTGTTTTTTCTGACGAGGCAAAGAAAGAAATCGACGCAATTATTACTGCGCTGAAGGATATAGTGCGCTATGCAATCGGCGCATTTATTGAGGACGATGCCGAGCAGGCTGCTAAGGTGGAGCCGCTTGAAGAAGTGATTGATTTGATGAAAGACGAACTGCGCACAAGACATGTCAAGCGTCTGCAGAATGCCGAGTGTACGATCGAGAACGGATTTGTCTATAATGATTTATTGACAAACATTGAGAGGGCCTCGGACCATTGTTCCAATATTGCAGTGAGCGTTCTTCAGCTGCAAAGCGCCGCCATGGACACGCATGAGTATTTGCGTGATGTGAAAAAGAACGGCGAGGCATTTAAAGAGACTTATCAAGCATATAAAATAAAGTATTATAATCCCATTAAAATGTAAAAGAGAGTTCGTTATATAAACAATTTACAGAAAAAAGGAGCATGATCATGGCAGAATGGACAGATGTATCCCTGCGCAATCAGGTTATTTACAGCGTGTATACGCGCAACCAAACCAAAGAGGGAACTTTTCGCGCGCTTGAGGCAGATTTGCCGCGTATTGCCGCGTTAGGCACAACGATTATTTGGCTTACGCCGATTCATCCCGCGACCCAAGCGGTGAAAAAAGGGACGTACGGCTGCCCCTATTCGATTCGGGATTATCGAACCGTCGGGGAAGAGTACGGCACGATGGAGGATTTTCGTTCGCTGGTAGACAGCATTCATCAGCTGGGCATGAAGGTCATTATTGACGTTGTGTACAATCATACCGCGCGCGATTCGGTTCTTGTGAACGAGCATCCTGAGTACTTTTATCAAAATGAAAAGGGAGAGCCAATCAATCGCTTCCCCGAATGGAATGATGTATATGATTTGGATTACCGGAACGAGGATGTGTGGGAATACCAGATTGAAACCTTGCAGAACTGGGCCCAGCTTGTAGATGGTTTCCGTTGTGATGTGGCGCCTATGGTGCCGGTTGCCTTTTGGCGCAAGGCAGTTGAGGAGGTTGCCAAGGTGAATCCTGAGGCAATTTGGTTAGCTGAGGTGGGCGGCCCCGGCTTTATGCGGCATTTGGAGCGTCTTGGCTGTCCGTGGTGGTGCGAGAATGAGATTCTCACCGCTTTTGACATGACCTATGATTATGACGGCTACAATTATTTGTGCAAGTATTTAAACGACCGCATCCCCCTTTCCGAATACACCCAGTATTTGTGCGATCAAAACGGTCTGAACCCGCGCAATTATGTGAAAATGCGGTTTTTGGAAAATCATGATCAGCCCCGGGCCATTACCCGTATTAAAAACGACGAGGCCTTAATCAATTTTACCGCCTTCTATTATTTTCTGTTGGGGCCGGCGCTCATTAACGCGGGCGGGGAATACACCAACGATTTTACGCCCTCTTTATTTGAAAAAGAGCCGATCGACCGGACCGGGCCGGACAAATCGGCCCTGTTTGCAGCCCTTTCGGCCATCAAACGCCGTCCGATTTTTGCAAAAGGATATTTCAACATGGTGGCGGATAATGAACATCATACCGCGATTGGCAGCTATCAGTATGGCGAAGAGTTCGCCGTGGGTGTTTTCCGTCTGCGGGAAACAGTGGGCGCGGTGGAAGTGCCGCTCGAAGATGGCGTCTATGTCAATGAAATTGATGGTAAGAATATTCCCGTTAAAGATGGTAAGATGGATATTTGCCATTGTCCCGCTATTGTTTTTTCTAAGACAGAGCCGTTTAAGCTATATACTGAGTAAACTTCTCGAAAGAAATCATTGTTTTTGGGCAGAGCCGTGGGCAAGCTTGCGATATACACGCAGCTTTTCGGCGCTGCCCTTAATTGATAAGGGGGATGACCATGGTAAAAATTGAAACAAACAGGCTTGTGCTAAGAAAAGTTTCAGGAAAGTGATATCGTGGCCTTGTTTTTACTATTGAAAGATGAGGATGTCAATCATTTTCTGCCGTGGTATCCGGTCAAAACGATAGAAGAAACAACGCGTTTTTATCAAGAGCGTTTTGAAAACCAGGAATATGCCTATGCTGTCTGCTTGAAAGAAGATAATTTTCCGATTGGCTATGTCAAGGCAGAGAGCGACGAAAGCCATGATTTCGGCTATGCGCTGCGGAAAGAATATTGGAACCGAGGAATCATCACGGAGGCCAGCGCCGCGATTGTAGCGCAATTAAAGAAAGACGGACTCCCATACATCACCGCGACGCATGATCGAAATAATCCAAAAAGCGGCCGGGTCATGCAGCATATAGGCATGCGTTATTGCTATTCTTATGAAGAACTATGGCAGCCCAAAAACTTCTTAGTGACGTTTAGAATGTATCAGCTAAATCTTAATGGAGAAGAACATGATGTGTATCAAAAATACTGGCAGATGAGCGAAACGCATTTTGTAGAAACAGCGCGATAAAGGCTTTCCTTTTTAATGACCAAGTTGCAATGAAAGAAATAAAAATCGCCCCTAAGGGGCGATTTTTTATGTATAGATGCTTTGCGCAATTATACTAATCCAATAAAATATTCAACGGCAATGGCTACGACAACGACTAAGGCTGAAATAATAAAGCCGTGAATCATGGGCCGCACGCCTGATTTTTTCATCTCGGAGAAGCTGGTGTTTAAACCAATGGCGGCGAGCGCCGCTACCATGAGAAATTTGCTGAGTGTTTTGGCGCCTGATGAAACGGCGACGGGAATCACGCCAAAGCTATTCACAATAGCCAGCGCCAAAAATCCTAAAATAAACCAAGGAAAAAGCTTGGTAAAGCGGACATCTGTCTTCACCTGGGCGGACTTGCCGGCAGCGAGCGCCTCTTTCTTTTTCAGGCGCACTTGAATGAGGGCAAATACAAACACGGTTGGTATGATCGCTAAAGTGCGAGTCAGCTTTACCATGGTGGCAAAGTCACCAGCGGCCTCTGAAAAGGCATAACCGGCGGCCACCACGCTGGAGGTATCGTTAACGGCGGTGCCTGCCCAAAGGCCGTAGGCCATATCGCTAAGTCCCATAGCACTGCCCATAATGGGGAACAGCACAATCATGGCCATATCGAAAATAAACGTGGCCGACATTGCGTAAGCAATGTCCCGATCCTCCGCATCGATGACTGGTGCAATGGCGGCAATGGCTGAACCGCCGCAAATGCCTGTGCCGGCTGAAATTAGGTTAGAGAGTTTCCAGTTTAAGCCAAGACCCTTGCCGATAAAGTAGCCACCGCCAAAACAGGTAAGCAGGGTGAACAGCATAACGGCCAAAGAGAGCTTGCCGACATTCAAAATGGTGCCGATACTGAGGGACGCGCCGAGCAGAATGATGGCCAACTTTAATACTTTTTTAGAAGTAAAACGAAGGCCTTTTGTGATGAGTGCCGGCGGTTTCCAAAAAGCGTTGATAATCATGCCGATAAAAAGAGCAATAACCGACGCGCCGATCAAGTGAATGGGCAAAAGTCCTTCAATGAATCGGGCCAGCGCGGCAATCGCAAGGGCGAGAAGAATGCCGGGAATGGTTTCAACTATTTTTTTCATTGTCTTTTATTTTCCTTTTTATTATCTTATTTTTTTATAAGAAACAAACTCACCACAAGCGCAAGCCGTAAGGCTTGCGCTTGCAGTTTCTATTATATAATAAAAATAAAGTTTTAGCAACTATAAGAATAACCCACAAGGATTACAGGAAAGATGGGTTATGCCCTATAAGCTAAGTGCGATTACCTCATTTTTTTCACCGGAGGCAAAGGCGGCCTCCATCACTTTAAAGACCCGCATCACTTCATCAAGGCGAACAGCCAACGGTTCTTCGCCGTCAATCGCTTTGACAACATTGCGATAAAAATTGTGAACGTCTGCTTTCGGGATGGGCCATGTGTATTCCTTAGTGGATAAACCATCTCTCGGCGCCATGGTTTTGGTCATGCCAGCGGCGGTCTTGATGGGCACAATCTCAGATTGTTCGGTCCACTCGGTGCATTCAACGATTTTAGTTGGCTCCTGCCAGTCGGCAATAATGGCCGAACCTTTTCTTCCCCGCATATAGAAACGAGGCATGCTGATAAAATTATAGGTGCCCACCTCGATATGCGCCCCGCAACCGTTTTCAAAAGTTAGCTCTAACTTAAATCCGTCGTCAACCTCGGCGCCGGTTAAAAAATCTAACTGGCAGTAGAGTGAACAGATCTTGTGGGGGATAATCTGCAGCACCTGATCGATCAAGTGCACGCCCCAGTCCAACACCATACCGCCGCCGTGTGCTTTTTCGCGCCGCCAGTCGCCCGGAATCCCACGGGAGCCATGGATATAAGAACGCAGGTCGAACACATCACCAATTTTGCCCGATTGGTAAATCTCTTTCATGGCTAAAAAGTCTTGGTCCCACCGGCGGTTCTGATGAATGGTAAAGACTTTACCTGTTTCTTTGGCGGTTTCCATCATGATGGCAAGCTCTTCCGTATTCATAGCGGCCGGTTTTTCGCAGATTACATGCTTGCCCCCTTTTAGACAGGTGACAACCAGTTCTAAGTGAGTGTCATTTGGTGTGGCAATGGTGACAAGATCAACTTTTTCATCCTGTAAAACGGCTTCTAACGATGGATAGGCATACAATCCGTTTTCTTCTGCCTTTTTGCTTTTTTCGGGATCAATATCATAGATACCAAGCAGATTGACAACATCGCTTTTCAACGCGTTCGGCACATGCAGCCGGCTGCCAATGCCGCCATATCCGATTAATACTAAATTTTTTTTCATGTTACTCTCCAGTTCGCCAAGCACCGAAGCGGGGTGCCGCCTGGTGCTTGACGCCAATTCATCGTGAACTAAGTGATACCAAAGGACTGTGTGGCATCATTCTCGTGTAGAAATTTTGTCTTTTTTCGATAGTTGCTTATACCCAGTGCATATCGGCCGGTTTGTTGTCGTTTAGCATAGCTTCTTTCATAGAAGCGATCGCTTTGCTGAGGCCTTCGTCCAGAGACATGAGCGAATCTTCATGCTCGATCGAGGCCACTTTGTCATAACCAACCATGCGCAGATTGGACATGATGTCCCGCCAGAATTCAATACCGTGACCATAACCAACGGCTCTGAAAATCCAAGAACGGGTAATTTCTTTGCCGTAAGACTGGGTATCTAACACGCCATTTTTCGCGGTGTTGATGGGATCTACCTTGGTGTCTTTAGCGTGGAAGTGGTAAATCGCGCTGCCCAATTCACGAATACAGGTGACTGGGTCCATGCCCTGCCAGATTAGGTGGCTGGGGTCAAAGTTGGCGCCGATGACCTCGCCAACGGCCTCGCGCAGCCTTAACAGAGTGCTGGTGTTATAGACGCAAAAGCCAGGGTGCATTTCGAGCGCGATCTTGGTGACGCCGTGCGCTTTGGCAAACGCAGCTGTTTCTTTCCAATAGGGAATTAAAACTTCGTTCCACTGCCATTCTAAAATTTTGGTGAAATCGTTGGGCCAGGAGATAACCGGCCAGTTCGGATATTTGGAATTTTCACTGTCACCAGGACAGCCCGAGAAGCCGACAATGGTATCCACGCCTAATTTTTCGGCCAATAAGACGGCGTTGATAAAATCATCGTGGAAATCTTTGGCAATCGCTTTGTCAGGGTGAATTGGGTTGCCGTGGCAGGCAAGGGCCGCCACTTCGATGCCGCTTTCGTCAATTGTGTTTTTAAATTCTTCGAATTTTTTGGAATCAGCCAACAGCTCTGCGGGATTGCAGTGTGCTTTGCCTGGGTAACCGCCCGCGCCGATTTCAACCGCTTCAACGCCCATGGCTTTTACTTTAGCGAGCGCGTCTTTCAGCGGCATGCCGCCATATAGATTGATTAAAACACCGAGTTTCATGATGGTAAGTTCCTTTCGTTTATTATGCGCAAGTTTGTGAAATAAGGGGATAGTGTCCCCTGTTCGCTGCAAGACGCCCCCAAAGCCGAGAGAATTGGGGATATTCTTGTCTAACTTATGTCAAATTGTATATTAACAAAACAGGGGCGGGGCTTCCGGCCCCGCTTTGTTTTTGTGTATCGTTCTTAGATTTCGGGAATGACAATATCCACTTCTTTACCCAGCGCGGCGCTGCGGTTAATACCGTCGATAATCGCCTGGTTGTAGATAATTTCAGAGCTGGGCACGGTTGCTTTGCCGCCCTCTTTGACTGCGTCAATGAAGGAGCGGAGTTTTTCGTAGAATACGTCTACGGCCGGCAGCATGGGCACTTCGTACTCAACCGGCTGACCGCCTGAATTCTTATAGATCTTAATCGGACCTGAGAAGTCGCCGTTCCAGCACTCGGTAGAGGGGATTCTCATACCGCCCTTGGTACCGAGAATAAGTGCGTCGCCGGCGGTATCCATATGCATCGCCCACGAGATCCTAAAGTCTAAAATAATATCTCCTTCCAGACGGACAAAAGCGGCCGAGAAATCGTCTACGCCGAACACTTTTGCATATTCGGGATGGTTCTCATAGTATTCGGGATCTTTACCGAAGAAATCGCTGGTGTAGCCCGAAACAGTCAGCGGCTTTGGATAGCCAACCGCTAACATGAGCAGGTCGAGCGAATAGGTACCGATATCACCCGAAGCGCCAATGCCGCCGGTTTCTTTTTCAATAAAAGAGGTGCCGAACGGGGTGGGAATGCCGTGACGGCGTCCGCCGCCGGCCTGCATATAGTATACTTTACCAAGTTCGCCTGAATCAATGATTTTCTTAACCATCTGCATGTTGGGGCTCATACGGGGTTGGTAGCCGATTGTCAAGATTTTGCCGCTTCTTTTTTCAGCGCGCATAATCTCAACGGCCTCATCTAAGGTGACCGTAAAGGGTTTTTCCAGCATAACATGGACGCCTGCGTCTAAAGCGTGAATGGCGCAGGGGGCATGCTGTGCGTTATATGTACAGATGCTGACCGCATCTAAGTTGTCTTTTTCAGCGGCGAGTAATTCTTCGTCTGACAGATAGCAGCGCGCATTTGTTAAGCCGTATTTTTTGGCAAAATCTTGTGCGCGTCCTGGCACCAAATCAGCTAAAGCGATGACTTCTACATCCTCCATCTGCAAATATTGATGAATATGCGCGCCTGCAATCCAGCCGGTGCCGATAATGGCGACCTTTACTTTGTCGTCAAGATTTCTTTTTTTTACTTCTTGATTGTGTTTGAATTGATTTAAAATATCGTTTGTCATAAGTGCCTCCTAAATTTATACACTCAAGTTTATTATATGGCAATGCCGTTTAAATACTGTATGCTCATTTCGGCGCAGGTGAGCGCGCTGTACCCGCTGGAGGGTGAATCCTGCTCAACGATGACCCATCCGGCGCCCGCTTGTTCGGAGGCCTTTAATAAGGACGTTACGTTTTGCGCGCCGCTGCCGACCGAGCGAAATTCAAAGGAACCTGATTCGGCTCCGCCACCTTCTTTGCCAATGAGCGCATAGGGCGGCTGATTTCCTTTAGTGCCGACAAAATCTTTGATATGGACGGTCGGAGCGCGTCCTGTATATTTGATAATATAATCGGCTGGGTTTTCACCTCCGACATTGACCCAGCAAGTGTCAATCTGTGTTTGCAGCACCGAGGGGTCAAACTCTTGATACAAAACGTCTAACAAATAGTCGTCGCCTATTTTTTCAAACTCAAAATCGTGGTTATGATAGGCAAGGTGTAAGCCGTGCGCCTTGGCTACGGCGCTGACTTTGCGAATGTTCGCGGCGGTCTCTTCATATAATTCGCCGTGGGGCAGACAGGCTCTGTCTAAATAGGGGATCACCATTTGGATACAGCCGATTTTTTGGCAGTAAGCCGCATAGCCCTCTGCATCCCGCACTAATTCGCTGAACTCAATATGAGCCGAAATTGGCTTTACACCGGCGGTTTTACAGGCGGCAATCATTTCATCAGCCGTTTTGCCGCAAAAGTTGGCAAAATCTCGGCTGTCAAAAACGAGTTCGACACCCTCATACCCCATTTTTCCGACGATTTTAAGTGTTTCGTCAAAATTTTGCTTAAGATCTTCTCTGACCGAGTAGAGCTGAAGCGCTGTTTTTAACATGGCGCATTCTCCTTTATATAAGTAATTTTTATAAACTACTTGCATTTTACCTTATCTATGCGTATAATGCAAGACATAAGCGAGATATTTTCAGACAAAAATTGCACTTTTTAGAGGAACCTATGTACTTTAATATTGAACGAAAAGAGGCGCCCTATTATCTTACAAAGGGCACAGGGCTTTCGCCGGTACCCCATATGCACACGCATGTGGAGATGGTCTTTATTTTAAAGGGACAAAGCATGTGTGCGGCGGATGATAAAAAGGCGCTGGCTGAAGCGGGGGATGCGTTTATCTCCTTTCCGAATCAAATCCATTATTATGACGACGTGGAGCCGGCTAAACATTATATCATTATATTTTCGCCGGATATTTGTCCTGAATTTGAAAAAATTTTTAGTCAGGGAGTGCCTGCCTGCCCGGTGTTGAAAGGGGTTGGCCATCCAAAAAAGATCAAGGGGATATTAGATGGGGTTTTTCGTGAAAAATCAAAAAGGCCCTTTGGCGATGTAGCAGTGCGGGCGCATTTGCTTCTTCTTTTGTGTGAACTGATGCCTGCGATGGTGATTCAAAAGAGAACGGGCTGTGATGGGGATACCCTTAAACGCATGATTTCTTACTGCTATGAGAATTATAAAACATCGGTGTCGCTTGAGAGCGCCGCGGCCCGCCTTGGCGTTAGCAAATACTATATTTCGCATCTGTTTCAGGAAAAATTGGGCATGGGCTTCAAAGAGTATATCAATTTTTTGCGTGTGCAGGCGGCCTGCGATTTGCTGCATGTGCGTGGTAAGACCATCACAGAGATTGCCTATGACGTTGGTTTTGAAAATCCCCGAACCTTCAACCGCTGCTTTTTAGCAGCAAAAAACATGACGCCTAGACAATACCGGGCCTTGCCGGCCGAAGAGCGATTTGGAGAATGAGGAGTAGACGGCGGGGCCGCTTGATTTTGCCGGCAAGTATAGACATAAAGAACCGGCTTGCTGCATAGAGTAGAAAGAAGTCTTTGGGTGCGCTTGACAAAAAGAGCGCGGCATAATATAATGAGAATAAGAAAAGGCTTTGATCGGAAAGAGACTGTGACAAGCCCCTGCGAAGAGAGCGCTTTTGGGTTCGCTGAGAGAAGGCGCGCGGGGTGTCTTAGTTAGTGCGTCCGTGAGCCCGCCGCCGGAAATGGAAGTATGGCTGCGCGCCTCGTCCCCGTTAAAGGATAGGAAGAGTTTGATTAAAGTGGAACCGTGCGTTGGCGCCTTTAAGATTGTATCTTAAAGGCTTTTTTGTCATTACGCATTTTGTGAATATATTTTGGAGGTTACCATGACCAAAGAAGAATTTGAAAAAAGAGCAAGGGCGGCAAGACGCGCTTTTAAACGAAGCGAGCCAGTGAACCAAGTGCGCCGCTATATAGAGTCAATTGGAGAAGATGTAGAGATTATTCGCGAGAGGGACCCGGCGGCCAGGAGCGCGGCGGAGGTGCTGCTCTCTTACTCGGGACTGCACGCCATGATGGTGTATCGGATTACCCATGCGCTGTATGAGAAGCAGCATTTCCTGAGCGCCAGATTGTTATCTCAATTGGCGCGCTTTGCCACGGGTATCGAGATACATCCGGGTGCAACCATTGGCAGAGGGTTGTTTATTGACCACGGCAGCGGCGTCGTCATCGGTGAAACGACGGTCATTGGCGATAACTGCACTATTTATCAAGGGGTTACGCTGGGGGGCACGGGAAAACACCAGGGCAAACGGCACCCTACCTTGGGCGATAATGTCATGATTGGCGCGGGCGCCAAGGTGCTTGGCCCGTTTACCATTGGCGACAATACAAAAATTGCGGCCGGCGCCGTGGTGCTCAAAGAGATTCCGGAAAATTCCACAGCGGTCGGCATTCCGGCTAAAGTGGTCAAGGTGAACGACCAGCGGGTAGAGGACCTTGACCAGTGCAATGTGCCCGATCCCGTTGCGCAAGAACTGGCCCGCTTACGGGATAAGATTGCCGAACTGGAAACAAAGCTTACACAGATGGAAAAGGGCGGAAGTGAAAAGGAGAGGGATCGTTCATGATTTTATATAACAGTGCTTCAAGAAAAAAGGAAGAGTTTGTGACCGCTAAAGCAGGCCTTTGCAAAATGTACACCTGCGGCCCGACAGTATATCATTATGCACACATCGGCAATCTGCGCTCTTATTTGATGGAGGATGTGTTAGAACGATATTTAAATTACAGCGGTTATACCGTAGAGCGGGTGATGAATATCACCGACGTTGGGCATTTGGCTAGCGACGCCGACACGGGCGAAGACAAGATGCTCATGGGTGCTAAGCGGGAGAATAAGTCGGTGATGGACATTGCCCGTTTTTATACCGACGCCTTTTTTGCCGATGCCGAAAAACTGAATATCAAAAAGCCGGACACGGTGGTGCCGGCTACCTCTTGCATTGCCGATTTTATTGAATTGATACAGACGCTGCTTGATAAGGGCTATGCCTATGAAGCTGGCGGCAATATTTATTTTGACACAGCTAAATTAGATAAATATTATGTATTTAACGATTTTAATGAGGGTGACTTAGCCGTCGGCGTGCGGGAAGGGGTTGGCGCGGATGCAAACAAGCGAAGCCAAACCGATTTCGTTTTGTGGTTCACCAAAAGCAAGTTTGACGACCAAGAATTGAAATGGCCAAGCCCTTGGGGCGTTGGCTATCCGGGCTGGCACATTGAGTGTTCCAGCATTGCTCTCAAGCATTTGGGCCCTACACTGGATATTCATTGCGGGGGCATCGACAATGCGTTTCCTCATCATACCAATGAGATTGCGCAAAGCGAGGCCTGCACCGGCAAGGCGTGGTGCCGTTTTTGGTTCCACGTGCACCATTTGAATACGGATGCAGGAAAAATGAGCAAAAGCAAGGGTAAAACCCTGACTGTTTCGGTGCTGGAGGAAGAGGGGTATGATCCCATCGTGTATCGTTTTTTCTGCTTGCAAAGTCATTATCGCAAGGCGCTGCTTTTCTCTTATGAGAACTTGAACAACGCGCGCACCGCGTTTGACAAACTGATTGCGCGTATCGCGGCCATTGTTAAACAGAAAGACGAGGGTGCATGCGATGAAGAGGCCTTTACCAAGTATAAGGCGCTCTTTTGCGAGGCGCTGGACAATGATTTAAATACGTCGCTGGCATTGACCGCGCTTTATGATGTATTGAAGGCGGATATTTCGGCCCATACTAAATATGCGTTAATTGAGGACTTCGATCAGGTTTTAGGCTTGTCGCTGTTAGCACACGCGGCCGCAAGCGAAGAGGCAAACGGGAAAAAGGCAGGCGGGGTTCATGCGGAGCTGTCTGAAGATGAAATCTTGGCGGCTATTGAAAAAAGAACCAACGCCAAAAAGGAAAAGAATTATGCCCTGGCCGATGAAATCCGAAACGATTTATTAGCAAAAGGGATTGTGCTGATCGATAGTCCGACCGGTACGACCTATCAATTTAAATAAAAGCAGCGCTTGATGCAGGTGTTTATGCCCCCGCGGCGGAAATGGAGATGTACATGATGAAAAAAATGACGATCCTCTTGTTGCTGGTTCTTCTTTTGTGCATAAACAGCGGTTGCGGGTGGATTCGATGGAATGGGCATTCGCAACTCGGGAATACAACTGATTCGACCAGTGACCCTGGCTCTGTTTCGAGCGAACCTTCCGGTGGGGAAAATCTTGGCTATCCAGCTCTTGATGCATTGCCGGAGGCTGATTTAGAGGGGGTCACCTTGGCGTTGACTACCCATCATAAAGCAGATTTTGACGATGACAGCGGGGATTTATACAGCGTGGCGCTGTCGGCTAGAACTGCGGCTGTGCAGGATAAATATCATGTGGGGATTGCAGTGGTTGAAAAGGAGCCCGCCGCTATCTATGCCGAGCTGCAAGATAGTATCGCCAAGGGAGAATATTTTTCTGATTTGGTGGCCATTCCCCTTTCCTGGTACGGAAGATTCGCGGCCGATGGTCTTTTGGCTCCGCTATCGGATTGGTCGGCGGTTGATCTTGACAAGCCTTATTATGCAGACACTGACGCGCTCTATTGGCAAGGCGCGCCTTATGGGGTGATTGGTGCGGCAAGCGCAAGAGCTAAATATGCCTATTGCGTTTATTTTAATGAGGCACTGGCACAAGAGGCAAAGATTGATCTTTATGGAATGGCCGCTGACGGGAATTGGACATGGGATGTTTTCCTTTCTCTGTTAGAGGGCCGCTATGATGCCGGGGTGGCTTGTGCTTCGAGGGAAGAACTGATCAATTGCCTGTTTACGTCTAGCGGACTTTCGTATACGACGCTTGCGGATGGCGCGCGTTATGGCAGCGCGGTGGGCGAGCCGACAGAGGGCGTGATCGAGCGAGCGAAACGTATATTCGAAGAGGGCGCGTTTGCCGACGCAGAAAACCCGGCTGGCTTTTTTGCCGGCGGCGGCTGTTTGTTTTATATCGGTACGGTGAGCGAGTCTTATTCGCTCAATGATATGCCCGATTCGTATGGTGTTCTGCCGCTGCCTTGCTTGGCGGAGGGCGACGAGTATGCAAGCTATGTTTCGGGTGACATGCCGGTTTTGTGTATTCCGGCGGGGGCGGCTGCTTCCGAACATGCGGGGCTGATATTAGAGGCATACAGCGCGGCTTCTTATGAGACCATTGACAACGCGTATTTGTCTTGGCAGATGGCCTATTGCTTGCGGGACAATCGCTCGGCGCAGATGATCAAGCGGATTGGCAGCAGCATGAAGTATGATTTTGCCTATTTATTCGGGCCGCATGAGCCGGCCGTGGCGGATGCGACCTATGGCGCGGTGCAAAGTGCTGTGACCGGCCGCAAAACGCATGAAGAGCTGTACCAGGCTGCCGAGGCCGATTTTTTGGCATTTGTGGGTGAACCATAGAAGTAAAATGGATTTATTCCTTTAAATGGTGTTGATTTATTTTTTAATCTATGGTAATATAGAATATACGCGGGCTTGGCTTACGGAGACTTGCGCGTAAGCGTGCTTTCACCAGCCGTATGCTATGTCTTGCGATTATGTTTAGGAAAGGTGATAAACAATGACAAGAGAAGAAAAACAGGCAATTATTGAAAAATATGCCACACACGAAGGTGACACCGGTTCACCCGAAGTACAGGTTGCCATTTTAACCTACAGAATTAACTCATTAACCGAGCATTTGCGGGTGAACAAGAAAGACCATCACAGCCGCCGCGGCATGCTCAAGATGATTGGTCACAGAAAGAATCTGCTTGGCTATCTGCAAAAAGTAGATATCGAACGCTACAGAGCGCTGATTGAGAAATTAGGAATCAGAAAGTAAGCTTAATGCCGGCAGTCTTGCCGGCATTTGCCGTATGAAACGGCGTCGCGCCGGGGCCTCTTACAAAGAGACAGGCCTCGGCTCCATTTTGAAAAAATCGTCGGCATTAGCAGTTAAATAGAGGCCTAAGTGGGCTTGGACCCCTGTTTAAGTGCTAAGTCGGGCGGTTTAATATAAATAAACGGAGGAAACAAAATGTTTGAGAATTTTAAAACATTTTCGTATGAATTAGCAGGAAGACCGCTTGTTATCGAAAACGGTAAGTTAGCCGGCCTTGCCAACGGTTCTGTTTTGGTGCGCTATGGCGAAACGGTTGTTTTGGCGGTAGCAACAGCCAGCGAAAAACCGCGGGACGGCATTGATTTTCTGCCTTTGTCGGTTGACTTTGAGGAAAAAATGTACTCGGTTGGTAAAATTCCGGGCGGCTATTTGAGAAGAGAGGGCCGTCCGAGTGAAAAGGCGATTTTGACCAGTCGTGTAATTGACCGGCCGATTCGTCCCTTGTTCCCGAAGGACCTTCGCAATGATGTGTGCTTAACGCTGACGGTCATGTCGGTAGACCCTGATTGTTCACCGGAAATTACTGCGATGATCGGCGCTTCCATTGCATTGTCTATTTCGGACATTCCATGGAACGGACCGATTGGCGGCGTATTCGTCGGCCTTGTGGATGGAGAAGTTGTGATCAATCCTTCTTTTGCCCAGCGTGAAAAGAGCGATTTGCAGCTCACCGTAGCGGGTTCAAAAGAAAAAATTGTCATGATTGAAGCTGGCGCGAATGAAGTGGACGATGATGTCATGTTTGACGCCATCATGACGGCGCACGAAGAGATTAAGAAGATTTGCGCTTTTATTGATTCCATTGTCGCTGAAATTGGCAAGCCCAAATTTGATTATCCTTCTTGTGAACTTGACCACGAGATGTTTGACGAAGTATTTGCTTATTGTGAAAAAGCCGTGATGGAAGCGCTTGACACTGACGACAAAAATGTGCGCGATGAAAAACTGGTTCCAATCACAGACGATGTGATTGCTCATTTTGAAGAGAAATATCCCGAACTTCCTGACATTATCGGCGAGGTTATGTATAAGATTCAGAAGAAAATCGTGCGCCGTTGGCTGCTTGTTGACCACAAGCGGGTAGACGGTCGCAGACTGGACGAAATTCGTCCTCTTGCTGCCGAGGTTGGTTTGCTGCCGCGTGCACATGGCACAGGTCTCTTTACCAGAGGACAAACGCAGGTGCTGACGGTTGCGACGCTGGGCGCTATCAGCGACAGCCAGCTGTTAGACGGCATTGACGAAGAACAGGAAAAGAGATATATGCATCAATACAACATGCCCAGCTATTCGGTTGGCGAAGCAAGACCGGCCAGAAGTCCCGGACGCAGAGAAATTGGCCATGGTGCATTAGCAGAGCGCTCTTTGATTCCGGTTTTGCCGTCGGTAGAAGAATTCCCATATGCGCTGCGGCTGGTATCCGAGGTTGTATCCTCTAACGGCTCTACCTCACAGGCTTCGGTTTGCGGCTCTACGCTGGCGCTGATGGACGCCGGTGTGCCGATTAAGGCGCCGGTGGCGGGTATTTCCTGCGGTCTGATTACCGATGAAGACGACTGGATGACGATGATTGATATTCAGGGCTTAGAAGATTTCTATGGCGACATGGATTTCAAAGTAGCTGGTACGCATAAGGGTATTACGTCGATTCAGATGGATTTGAAGATCGATGGTCTGACCCCAGAAATTGTGAAAGAAGCCTTAGCGGTTACTCATAAGGGCAGAGATTATATCATTGATGATATCATTTTGAAGGCGATTGACAAGCCGCGTGCTGAGGTATCAAAATACGCGCCTAAGATGCTGACGTTAAAAATTGATCCTGAAAAAATCAGAGACGTTATTGGCACTGGCGGCAAGGTGATTCAGAAAATCGTAGCCGACACGGGTGCGAAAATTGACATTGAAGAAGACGGAAACGTATTCATTTTGGCCGTAAACCGTGACGATGCCTATAAAGCGAAAGAATTAATCGACGCGATTGTCTTTGAGCCGGAGGTAGGCGAGAAATACACCGGCAAAGTGACGCGCATTGCAGAGTTTGGCGCATTTGTTGAGATTGCACCGGGTAAAGAGGTGCTCTGCCATATTTCTAAGTTAGCTGATCACCGGGTTGAAAAGGTAGAAGACGTGGTGAAGGTTGGCGATGACTTCACGGTGAAGTATCTGGGCATTGGCAATAAAGGCCCTGATTTCGCTTATGCAGATTATGAAGCAAAACCTAAAGCGCCTCGCGCTGACCGTCCAAGACGTGATTTTGATCGTCCGGCGCCAAGACGGGAAGGGGATCGTCCACGAAGAGAGAATGGCCGGCCTGGTGAGCGTCAAGAGTCTCGCACCGGCGGCGTTCGGGATGGTAAACTTAACACAGGTGCGGCACCATTACGGACAGAGAGCGCCCCAGCGAAAACTCAGACCGAACCGCGTGAAGAACCAAAGACAGTAAAAGAAGAGCCGAAAACAGAAGAAAAGAAAAAAGGATTGTTTTCTTTCTTCAAAGGCGAGTAATGACCTCTTGACTGCACGTCATGAAATAAAAGCATTGTCGGGCGGTAAAGTTAGTTAGCCCAAGATTTGATCAATACGATGAAAAAAAGTCCGAAAAGGCAGCGCCTTTTTGGACTTTTGTTTTGTCGATTCGCTAGATGGTTTTCCGAAACAATGCGAAGGGGTCATGCGGCCTCTAATAGCATATGCCATTATTGAGAATCGTATATGCTATTTATGAAGATTGCATATGCCACCGGCTAAGATTGCATATGACGTCTGCGATAGGCGGTTGGCGTTTCACCGGTGCGGTCGTGAAATTGGCGCATGAAATGAGTTAGATAGCGATAGCCAAGTCCTTCAGCAATAGCCGTTAGCGATTGCTCGCCAAAGGCAAGCGCGATTTTAGCGGCATCGATGCGGGCGCTGATGAGGTCATCGGTCGGGCTTTTGCCATATAAAGCGCGGTAAATCGTAAAAAAACGAGAAGGGCTTAGGTGGACAAGGTCGGCCATCCGGTTTATGGTCCACGTTTCATCTAAATGGGTGAAGATGTGCGCGCGAAGCTTACGAAAGCATTCTTCGTGATGCGCCGTATCATACGATATAGACGCGCTGTTTTCGGCGCGGGTGATACGGATCAATAATTCTTTCACTTTGCTGTCTAATAATACGCAGCGTTGATAGCGGTCATCGTTGAACTCGGCCTCCATTTCCTGCGCCATAGCGGTGATAAAGCCGGCCGAAGCGGGGTAATAGAGGGTGTTGCAGGAAAAGAGATTCTCAAGGTCTTCTCCCCTCGAGTGGAACCAGTCGTGCAGCAAGGGCTGCTCGCTGTGAAAGTATTGCGGGACGCCGGGCGCATACATCAGGCACGCATGGGGCTTGGTTGTGATGGTAACGTTATGCAGCTTTACTTCAACGCTGTTATAAAAGTGTAAAAAGGTATAGTGCTCATGGCCGTTTGGTCTTGTTAAAGTAAAGCCGGCTTTTTCGGGCCAGTGGTGGCGGATGCTGGTGATTTCAATCATGGCTCTTCTCCTTTTTATCAGTATAAAAGAAACAGTAGGATATGTCAATAAAATAAGAGGGTATGTCATTGTGATTGCGATATAATCGTTATAAAATAGAGTTAATAAAGCAAGGAGGGCAAGTGGAAAATGATATATCGCAAAGAGCATCCAAAGCCGCAGTTTAAGCGGGAAACCTGGCAAAATCTAAATGGAGCCTGGCAATTTAGGCGGGACGATGGCGACAGTGGCAGAGAACAGGGGTGGTTTGAGCCCGAGACTGTGTTCGGGCAGATGATTGAAGTCCCTTTTTGTCCGCAAAGCAAGCTTTCGGGTATTGCCTATCAAGACTTTATGCAGGCGGTTTGGTATAGGCGCAGTTTTACGCTGACAAAAGACCAGTTAAATGGCCGGGTTGTGCTCCATTTCGGTGCGGTGGATTATGAGGCGATTGTGTATATAAATGCCAAAGAATGCGGCCGGCACAAGGGGGGCTATGTGTCCTTTTCATTTGATATCACTGGGCTTGTAACCGAGGGCGAAAATACCATTGTGGTTTGTGCGCGGGATAATGAGCGGGATCCAATGATTCCGCGGGGCAAGCAGTGTGAGCGATTTGCCTCTTCGGGCTGTTCTTATACCCGTACAACCGGTATTTGGCAGACGGTGTGGCTTGAATTTACGCCGCGGCAGTATATGAAGAACTTTCGTTTGCAGCCCAGTGTGGATACGGTATCAGTGCAGATCGAGGCCCATGTGGTTGGCTGTGCTGATTTAACAGTGGAGGCTTTCTTTGACGGCGCTCTGATGGGTGAGATTACACTTCGGGCGGTCAGCGGTACGGTATGCTTTGCGCTGCCGCTAAAGGAAAAGTATCTTTGGGAGGTCGGCAAAGGCGGCCTATATAATTTGAATTTTACATTTGGTGAAGATAAAGTTGCCAGTTATTTTGGCTTGCGCTCCATTGAATATCGCGACTATAAGTTCTATTTAAACGGGCGTTCGGTGTTTCAGCGGCTGATTTTGGACCAGGGTTTTTATCCGGACGGAGTATATACAGCGCCTTCTGATCAGGAATTGGCCGCGGATATTGACCGTTCCATGGCGATGGGATTTAATGGCGCGCGCCTGCATGAGAAGATTTTTGAGGAGCGTTTTCTGTATCACTGCGATCAAAAAGGATATCTTGTCTGGGGCGAATATCCAAACTGGGGCCTTGATGTGTCTGATCCAAAGGCCATTTACAGCCTGTTGCCCGAGTGGTTAGAGGCGGTAGAGCGCGATCGGAACCATCCATCCATTGTGGGTTGGTGTCCGTTTAATGAGACTTTTGATTATCAAGGCCGGCGGCAGTTTGATGATTTGATTGCGCTGGTGTATCATGCAACCAAGGCGGTTGATTCCAGCCGTCCGTGTATTGACACCAGCGGTAATTTTCATGTGATTACCGATATTTATGATGTGCATTCCTATGAGCAATCACCCGAAGCTTTCTATGAAGCTTATAAAGACCTCGACAAGGGGGTGGCCAAGGAAGTTTGGCAGAACAGACAGCGGTATGATGGGGAAAAACCATTTTTTGTGAGTGAATACGGCGGCATTCGGTGGAGTGATGATCAAAATGGATGGGGGTATGGCAATGGCCCTGCCACGCCGGAAGAATTTTTGGAGCGCTTAAAAGGATTAACCGATGTGCTTTTAAACAATGAGCGCATGTTTGGACTTTGCTATACACAGCTTATCGATGTAGAGCAGGAGCAGAATGGGTTATATACCTATGATCGAAAACCCAAGTTTCCACCCGAACAAATCGCCGCTATTTTTGGCCGCCAAGCGGCGGCGGAAGAGTGAGAAGGGTGCATAAGGGAATATAATAAAAAAGGCTTTCTGTTAAGAAAGCCTTTTTGTCATGATTAAATTGCGGACACGCCGCATATTAAGCCCCGCGCATATACTATGGCGCATATTTACTATGCGCCGCAAATAGGAATGACGTCTACGGCCGGAATTTGCGGTGGCTGGCTTAGGGTAGAGATATAGTACTTGACAATGACTCTTTGCCGTACGCAAAAGTGATGGGCGTATTCATAGTTAATACGAACAAAGTTGTATTGCCGATTGCGAATGATAAAGAAATCAGGGCCTTTTTGCACGATAATGCCGCGCATTTCAAAGGGTGGTCCGTCAAACGTTTCGTTGGGCACGAAAGTTAGATCTGGATTTGGTCTTGGCGGCGTCACCTCTGCTATAGACGTGGGGTAGGTAGGTGTCGTGTCAGGTGCTGTGCGGTTATTGGCCCCAGAGGGGTTGTTGACCATGTTCGGCTGCGCGGTGGATCTTTCAAGACCCATGGGATTTACCGCGTCCCAGCGGTCGGTGCTGTTTACATAGATTTCATTGTTTTGTATTGGTGCCGATGTCGTCTGCGCGCGCGGGTCATTTGATAGAGGCGTGCTGACGGGCATAGGTGGTGCATCATGTAGACTTTCAATGGAAATGGCTGTGATTTGGGGCGGTATGCTATGGGTCATTTGACCGTTATACAAAATGCAAATCCATTCGCCCTGTGAAAAACATTCGATGTCTTTTGCGTGCACTTGAATCGTTTGCCCGCTTTGTTTATCCATGACCATTAGCCCATCTGGGTATGCTTCGATTACCTCAGCAATCATGGTGATTGTTTGTCGATCCATTGTATTCTCCTGTTTCTTGATTTTTGCGTGTTGTAAAAGAGCGAAAACGGTCCGAGCGATTGGGCCGATTCGCTTGTTCATAGGATTGCCTTATAAGACAGGCCGCAAGGCCTGTTTTTATTGTATGATGAAATTTAGTTATCTTGTCGTGCGACATCCGGAAGAAAAGCTGTCGGACGAGTTCGGCTGGGTCGAAATTTTTGAAGAATAAACCTGTAAGGGTTATGCTTATAGAGCCCACCAGGATTCAAGTTGCCGGAAAGTTCATCGTTTCCAGCTCTGCTGGAATGCTGCCTGATGGGCTGTAAGATGAACTTTCTAAGAATAAGCCGTAAGGCTTATTCTTATTGTATCCTAACGGAATTTAAGCAACTGGAAAGATTGGCGTTTTCGGCATAGCCGGAATGTCACCCTTTAATGGATGGCAAGTCAATCTTTCTAAGAATAACCCGTAAGGGTTATTCTTATTGTATCCTAACGGAATTTAAGCAACTGGAAAGATTGGCGTTTTCGGCATAGCCGGAATGTCACCCTTTAATGGGTGGCAAGTCAATCTTTCTAAGAATAACCCGTAAGGGTTATTCTTATTGTATCATATGTAAATCAAGCGCAATTTGTTCGGTTTGGCAAGTGAAGTATCGAGCGGACGCAAAAAAGGAACAAGCTTTGCTTGTTCCTTTTGGAGCTGGTGATCCGATTTGAACGGACGACCTGCTGATTACGAATCAGCTGCACTACCACTGTGCTACACCAGCGTATAAACCAAGAAAACAGATTTCTGCATCTTGGTTGTTTGTCATTACGTTTCTGACGGTCCTAAGTCTGCGTCATAATTTTGATAAGAGTCAAGATCAGCGGGATATTCAATTTCGGTAATGTTGTTATAGCTGAAATCATGCATGGTCATCGAGTAATCAGCCGTGGCCCGCTCACCCTCAATCGTTAAATGACAAGAAAAGGTTAATTTCTGCGTGACGGGCAGATTGTCTTTGCCAACAACCGCTGTATAAACTACATCACTGAATGTAATACCGATATCATTCCCTAACTGAGCGGTAAAGGAATCTGTCAGTTTAGACAGGGAATCGTTTAGTTTTTCCCCATCCAATGTAAAACTAAGTTCTTTTCCGCCTTCTGCCGGTTTGACAGAGGATTCGATAATTGCATCTTTCGCAAAATCAAGTACGGCAGAATCATAAGTATCGGTAAGGTCGTCTGCAGTCTCTGTTTCCATAGCCGACTTGGTTTTCATGCCCATGACATCTTGGTATATATAGCCGTCTTTAACATATAAATTGGTGTTAAACGAACCAAGCTGTGCCATAGCAATTTTCATCGTCATGGCTAAATCAAGCTGATCTTCCGGACGTGAAATGGCCGTTATTTTAGTTTCTAACTGCAAGTCGATGCTTTCGCCGCTGACCGATAAGCGCATATCTGCATCCATTGCGCCTTCGAGCGAAGTGACATTCTCCATCGCTTGATTCATATCCGAATAAAGCCTATAGGCATCTGCCCTTTCCCCACACGAGGCAAAGACAAACAGGCAGCTAATTATTGCTAATATGAAAGCGCCGTGTTTCTTGTTCATGAAGTTCATGAAAAGCATCCTTTCCATACAAAAGCATTTTTAATGCATTTTTCAGATACATCCATAAATATAGCACACAAAAAAGGAAATGTCAAGAAGAGAAATGAAACATCTGTTTGCGATATTAATCGGCGTTTGTGATTTGATAAAGCTGATTGCCTTGTGCGTCTGATAGCCATATTTCATAGGTAGCGCCGTCTTCTATGGATACGGCAGAGGGAATGGCGCCAAGCTCAATTTGTTCACGGGAGGTGTTTTGTCTGATCAGCAATTTTTCACCGGTTTGCGGCTGCAGCCGTCCGGCTGTCAGAAGGGCGCCGGACTCATCGTAGGTAAAATGGATTTTGTCGGCTGCTTCTTGCTGCAATACATCATAAAGATTCGTTTGTGTCGTAGCAATGAGCGTGTTGGTATAGACAATTTGGCCGTTGTCTTCAAGGTCAGGATAAATAATACTGATGATTGTGGTGTCAGGACGCGAGCCGGTGTTGGCCTTAGGCCCGGTTTCATTTTGGCGCTGCAGGAGCCAAATCGTTATGATGGTCCCTATCAAAATGAGGGCCAGCAAGAGGCCAAGGCCGATATATAAACGTCTGTTTTTCTTTTTGGATGGTTGGTGGGCAGATGGAGCTTTTTTTATTTTGTTCGCCATGAAACCAATCCTTTCTTTTTGATGCATAAACTACTTTGAGTATAGCATAATTACGCATCTTTGACAAGAGCGGCAAAGGTTTTGGCGAAGGCTTTGGCGGCTTCTTTCGCTTCTGTCAATGTATTGGCGCACGTGCCTACCTCGACGAGCAGTGAACCGGGTGCATACTGTTGATTGAAACTGGCCGTGCGGATGTTGATGGGGCGGGCCAGACTTTCGTGATAGGTAATTAAACGGCTTTGCAGCTGGGCGGCTATTGTGAGATTGGTTTGCCAATTTGGGTGATCGGCGCCCCCTTTGTCGGTGCCGACCACCAGCATGATTTGCGCTAAGTTGCTGCCGTGCACATTGGTGACAGGCTTTGCCATGCTGCCGTCCGCCATTTGAATAGCATCGCGATGGACGTCTAATACATATTGAATAGAAGGATATTCTTTTAAATATGTTTTAATGCTGTCGCAGGAAAGACTGTAGGAGGCGTTGTATGATTTTTCGTCGTGCATGGTTTCGCAGTGAATGGCAGGCACGCCGCTGGCGCTTAGCGTATTGGCGATCACTTCACCTACGGCTAACATGTTTTTTTCGGGATCGGTCGAGCGGGTGTCATATACGTAATCGGCGCCTTCTTCTGCATAACTTTCAGTGGCATGAGTATGTAAAATCAGCACTAAGGGGTCTTCGTCGTTTTCAGCTTGTATAGGATACGGCGCGCTTAGCAATTCTTTGGTGTTAGGTTTAAAGTCGGTTTCGTTTTTATAAAATAGATCGCCGCTTCCGTCGGCAAGTGATAAATCAACGGGCACAATTTTATAACCGTCTGCGCCGCTTGGCAAGGTTTCTTCGGGTTCTGGCTCGGCGGTATCCGGTGCGGGGGCTGGCGCAGGATCCGGGCTTGGTTTGGGCTGGTCCACTTCTTCTTTTGGCGGACTTAACGCCGAGGCGGCTGCAAAGACGCCATAAATGGCGTCTTCTTTGAGAAGCGGGGCGGCCCGCACACCTACCGAGAGCACGGCGCTGATGATGAATAGCATTGAACACATGGCTTTGAAGCCGGCGATGAGGGTGATACTTTTTTTGTTTTCCACGATGGAAATCCACGCCTTTCTTTACGTAATCTTGTTTTTGAGGAAAGCTTGTCTTTGATAAATTATACGAAGAGCTCGTCCCGATTATTCCGCCAATAAGGTGTGATTGATTGCCTCGGCGATGACATGCGCCATTTTGTTGACAACCACATCGCTTTCGTTTAGGGAAACAAAAAAGTTTTTGCCGTTTTCTAAAATTTCAGTTAGCTTGGGGCTGACTTTGGCGCCGGCTTCGTCCAGGGCGTCATACACTAAGGTTGCGCTGGAAGCAACAGTAGGCACGCCGATGGCGATTACTGGCACATTCATGGTTTGCTTTGAAATTTCTCTGCGCTTCTGGCCAATGCCGCTGCCAGGGCGCACGCCTGTATCGGTCATTTGGACGGTGGTGGCCAAGCGGGATGCGTTGCGGGCGGCCAGTGCGTCCACGGCAATGATGAGAGAGGGCTTGACCGTTTTGACGACGCTGCCGATGATTTCGGCGGTTTCAACACCGGTTTGGCCCACTACGCCGGCATTGACGGCGGAAATATCATAGGCGCCCATTTGATTATAGAGTGTTGGGTCTTCCTCTTTTATATGCCGGGTTACGGTAACGCCGTCAATAGTCAGGGGGCCGATGGCATCCGGCGTGATGTTTCGATTGCCAAGACCGCATACTAACACGCTTTCAATTTTTTTGCAGGCCGAATGCATGAGGTCATTTAAATTAGCGGCAATGAGCTTGATGGCTTGCAGGGAGGCGTCATACTCCTGTTCCCACAGCCGCCCGGTGTCAATGGTGATATAAGAACCGATGGGTTTGCCCAGTGCTTTTTCGCCGTCGCGGCCGGTAATGCGAAGATCGGTAATTTTCATGCCGTCTGCGTCGTATTCGTTGTAACTAACCCCGCTCGCGTTTACTGAGTCTGTTCGTTCATAGGCCTCGCAAGCGAGGTCGGTGTAAATATAACTTGCGCTTCGATTCATGCTGCACGCTCCTTTTTTGATTTATTATTGACCGGTTTCGTTTGACATTATGCAATGCGCACAAAATTAAAGATATTTTTTGTGCATTGCTTAGATTTGTTAACTATTTTCTTTTTCGTAAATTTTTCTTGCGAAAAACCTTGTTTAGTGTTATACTATTACACGAGTTGACAAATGCGGAAATTCAGTTTGTGTTTTCGCTGCGTATGGCTGCCCGGCTTAGCGCTGTTTTTAGGCGTTTTTCGGCTTTTTCGTGCGGGCAGAATACAAGGCCTTTGGAGGTTCGCTTTTTATGAGGCGGGTTTCTATTTTTATATTTCGATCTGATTTCGGAAAGGAATGAATATTCTTATGAAAAAATTGTTGCTTTTTGTCCTTTGTGTTCTTATGGTGGCTTCAGTCTTTACCGGCTGCGGCGGCTCTACCGATAAGGGCGCTACGATCCCTGTTTATTTTTCGGATGAAATATTGAATTTCGATCCGGCGTTTGCTTATACAGATGACGCGGCTGCTAAGATTATGCCTCTTCTGTATGAGGGACTCACCCAGATTGATGGAAATGGCAAGGTGCAGAAAGCGCTGATTGACAGCTATACGTACACGCAGCAAAATGACGGCACGTATTTGATGGAAATCACGCTGAAAGAGTCATATTGGAACGATGGTATTTCGGTTTCGGCTAACGATTTCGTTTATGCTTTCAAACGCATTATGGACCCTGAATTTTCAAGTGAAGCAGCCTGCCTCCTCTTTGATTTGCAAAACGCAAGAGAGGTTAAGTCTGGCGCGAAATCGATTGATGATTTAGGTATTCGCAGTGCTGATAAATCAATTTTACAGTTTGTTTTTGATGAAGATATTGACATGGACGCTTGGCTTGAAACGTTAGCGAGCCCTGCGCTGGTTCCGCTGCGCGAGCAGGTGGTCACTGTGCTTACACCGCAAGACATTGTATACGAAGAGCAAACCAACAATGATGGTGTAACCACAAATGTCATTACAGGATATGATATCTCGGCATATGCTTGGAGTACTGACGCACAAAATCTTGTGACGAACGGACCGTTCACGGTAAAGTCGCACAGCAGACCTTCACGCAGTGAAAGCGGCGAAATGATTTTAGAGCGGAATAACTATTATCACAGAGATCCGTTTGGCAGAGAGAAAGTTACAAAATATGTAACTCCTTACCGTATTAAAATTGTATATGCTTCCAATGAAATTACATCGAATTATACCTTGGGCGAAGGGGAGACACAAGTAAATCTGCGCCAGTTGGTGGCTTTGGCTTCTATGAACGCGGAAAATGACGATGAAAAAATTGTTTTCGATTCGGATTTGTCGTTGGTTTCAGCCGACAAAGCGGGCAAGGTAAAGACAACGGATATGCTGACCGAGCATGTGTATTATTTTAATACTAAGAACGAAACTTTGTCTAAGCCAGAAGTGCGCGCAGCGCTGTCTATGGCGATTGACCGAAATGCGCTTTGCGAAATTATAAACTATACCGTGCCGGCAAAGGGTTTTGTGCAGACAGGTATTTATAAAGATGGCAAACGCAAAACCGAGTATCGTGATAGCTATGATGATTTAATCGCTGCTGGTGCTAATATGGACGAAGCGCGCTCGATGCTGCGCAGCGCGGGTGTGACGCGCGGTTCCTTTACCCTTTCCTGCCGGGACAGCGAGGTAGAAACAGCGGTCGCCGAATATGTGAAGAGCGTGTGGGAAGAGCTTGGCTTTAACGTAACCATCCGTAAGCTTGGTATGAATAATACCGGTATTGAGAGCACCGAACAGACAAAATTCTATTCGCTTTATCGTGATGAGCTTGTGAACGCTTATGTAAAAGGCGATTTTGATGTGATTGCCCTTGATTATACAGCCACAAGCACCTATGCTTTTGGGGCGCTGGCGCCTTTTGCCTCTGGCTTTACTGGTCAGGCGATCAGTCTAAGAGACCGTACGTTAATTGAGAATTATGATGTGAACATTCCGCATATCACAGGTTGGCAGAATGATCAATATGATGCGTTGATTGAACAGGCCTTTGCAGAAAAAGATTTGGGCGCAAGGAGCGATTTGCTCTACCAGGCAGAAACCATTTTGATGCAGGAAATGCCGGTTATGCCTTTGTTCCAATATCAAAACGCTTATCGCAGCACAGGTGCTATTTCAAAACTTGACACCAATTACCATGGCGCTGTACTGTTTACAAAAGCGAAAATGAAGTAATGGCGGAGCGCGATTAGGCAGAAATAAGCTGAATACGTGTGTTTTGTGATTTTCGGGCGGTTTTAGACCGCCCGATTTTAAGTTGTGCATATTTAATTTCTATGAAATGGAAAGGATTTGAAAATGGCTGATCTGAATAATAAGAATGATATTAAAATATTTATTCTTTACATCCTTCGGCACGTGGGATATCCCTTGCATTATGCGGCGATTATCGATTTGGTGTTGGGCGGCGGTGCCGTAAAATACTTTGATTTTGTGGAGTGCTTTGGTGAACTGGTTGAGGCGGGGAACATTCAAAGATGTGATGACACGGCCGAGGGTGAGTATAAAATTGATGAAGATTTTGTTATTACGAAGCAAGGCGTTTCGGTAGCGGATACCTTATCCACTGGGTTAGCGGCCTATGTGCGGGATAAAAGTTTGAAAAGAACCCTGCAATATTTGTCCTTTAGAAAGGATGGAACACAGGTAAAGCTTGATATAAAACCTTTATATGATGGAAGAAGCCGTATCTCTTTTGGATTTGAACGGAACGAAGAGATGTTTTTTACGTTAAATTTAATTGCTGAGAATGAACGCCAAACCGAAAGAATCAGGCAGAATTTAGACATGAACCCGGAAAATGTGTATAAAAGTATTCTTTCGATTTTATCGGGCGAAGCGGACTATTTGTTTCAGTGAGTCGTCTTTGGTGTCTTATTAACAAAGAAAATGAGAGAAAAAAGCAAATTTTTTTGACAAATTACATAGAAATATTTTAAGTTTTGTGAATAAAACTATTGACAATCTATAAATTGTAGATTATAATGAACACTGTATAGGAGTCATTTTTGTGGAAACAGATCTCTTGGCCATTATACAAAAAGCAAAGAAGGGCGATGAAAAGGCCCTGTCTATGTTGCTTACTGCCTATCGCCCCATGATTAATCATGCAATTTCTTTCTATTATTCTGGTCTCTCAGCCGTCGGGTTTACGATGGAGGATTTGCAGCAGGAGTGTTCGGTGGCGTTGTTTAAGGCGGTTGAACAATTTGATGGGGAGCGGGGCGTCTCTTTTGGGGCTTTTGCGAAAAGGTGTGTGCGTAATCGCTTGATTTCGATCTATCGCGCCAACCACAAAAAAGAAAGAAAAGCAAAAAAAGATTTTTGTGAAATACAGGCCGCGCCGGCGGTTTTTGTTGATCGAACCGAGTGGATTTACGCGCTTGAAAATAAGTTGACTGCTTATGAAAAGCAGGTTTGGTCGTATTACTCCAAAGGGTATAAGCCTGCTGAAATCGCGAAGCTTTTGGGGCGCGATGTGAAGAGCGTTTACAATAGTCTTTGCCGGATTCGTGCGAAAGCGAGCCTGCTTGAACGCTCATGAAGAGAAATGAGCTGGCAGCAAACAGACATTATCGCTTGGCAGGGTCATATTAGCAGGATTTGAAATGATTTATATGCTTCAGTAGCTTAAATAGAGCGTTGTGAAAAGGTGATGGTTGAAATCCATTCTGGGGCAAAAAATTAACCACGATAAACGAGGTAATCAGAGATGTTCGAAGACAAAACCCTAACATGTGTTGAATGTGGGAAAGAGTTTATTTTTTCCGCAGGAGAGCAGGAGTTCTATGCTGAAAAAGATTATCAGAATGAACCCAAAAGATGCAAAGACTGCCGTATAGCCAGAAAGAATGCTGCAAGACCGGCCAGAGAATTCTTTGTAGGTGTATGTTCTAATTGCGGCGGAGAGGCAAAAGTGCCTTTTCAGCCGACCGATGACAGACCGATTTACTGCAGCGCGTGCTTTGAAGAAATTCGCGCTCAGAACTGATTTTTTATTTGTTTAGGCCGTATTCATAATTACTTGTTTAGGGTTCTCTTTGTTTAGCGTGTTTTTTCTTGGCATAGCTTTTGAAAAAGGGGATAAAAACAGTTTGAGAGACATGGTCAATAAAGTTTTCGTCAAAAGGGTGGATTGCCGCAAGCGATCCCCTTTTTTATATCATATGGAAAGGGCTGTTTTTGGCATCTTAATACGAATTATTTTTAAAATGATTGGCTGATAAATTTTTCTCTCTCTGTGTACAAAAAATTGTATGTGTGTTATAATAAGAACAAACCATATGGTTTGTTCTTAGAAAGTTTACCTTGCAGCCTACAAGGCTGCATTTCAGCGAAGCTGAAAACGATAAACTTTAAGAGAGCTGAAAATTTTATGTTATAATAGAAGAAAACTTCCGGGTTATACAAGAAAACTTTGAGTTTCTTGGGAATGGTTAACGGGCCGTACTAACGCCCGCACAGGTGCACGATCTGTCGATAGAATCAGCATCATCCGCCAATCTTTATGGTAGCTGAAATTTTATGATCGAATTAAAGCAAGCTGTTGGCTTGATTTTAAAAAGTTTATTTTATTGCTTGTCCAAGCGAAATGACGGCGAAGTCGGGCAGAGTTGGGCGAAGCTGGAATGGTCAAATGATTGAATGCCGGAAAGGTTATCATACAATCAAAGGAAATCATTTGATGTGTTTGTCATATGTCGAATAGATGATTGATAAGATACATATTTAATTTTTGTGATCTATATATAATCGAATAAATTAAAGTTAGAGAGTCAATGAAACAGTATTCAATGAATGAAAATCGGTCTTTTGAGCCAGCTGAAAACGTAGTGGCGGGTATTAACGCCGTTACGGAATTGTTGAAAAGCGGGCGCAGTGTCGATAAAATATTTATTGCCGATAAAGCGCGCGATGCGGCTTATCAGCAGATTATACAATTAGCTAAAGAGAACGGCGTTCCTTTTTTTCGCGCCGATAAGGGAAAGTTAGATTCTTTATCGGCCGGCGTGATTCATCAGGGTGTTGTTGCCTTAAGCGCTGGGGTTCAATATGTTTCGATTGCAGATATTTTGGCTATCGCCGCCAAAAGAAACGAAGCCCCGTTCCTGCTAATTGCAGACAAAATTAATGATCCGCATAACTTAGGGGCTATGATTCGGTGTGCTGAAGGCGCCGGTGTGCATGGAATTATTATTTCAAAGCGCCATTGTGTAGGCATCACACCGGTTGTCAGCCGGAGCTCGGCGGGCGCTGTTTCTCATATGGCGATTGCGAAAGTAACGAACCTTTCGGCGGCGATTGATCAGTTGAAAGAAAATGGCGTTTGGGTTTATGGTGCCGAGGCGGACGGTACGTCTCTTTACCAGACGGATCTTACCGGTGCCAGCGCATTTGTGCTTGGCAGTGAGGGGGCCGGCCTCTCACAAAAAATTAAAGAAAAATGTGACTTTTTGCTTTCGATACCGATGTATGGCAAAGTCAATTCTTTTAATGTGTCAACGGCGGCTGCGGTCATCTTGTGTGAGGCGGCTAGACAAAGAAATCACTGAACGGAGCAGATCTTATGAAAAATAAAAATAACGAAATGTCCCCTCAGGAATTGCTCAAAAAATTAAAGGAAAGCATCTCGGGGGATGAACGGGGCGCACAGCCAGAATCGATGGAGACAGATCCTATCGATGAAGCGCTTGTACGTAGCGGCGAAACGGAGCCGATCGCTGCGCCACAGCAGACGACTCAGCCTGCCATGCGATATCATTATACAATCGAAAGACCGATTTCTTTTAGAGCGGTCGAGCCGCCTGCCCCTGCGACTCGACAGGAAACAGAGATAGAGGCACCGGCATTTCCATTAAAAACAGAGACGGAATTGTCCTTTCATGCCGCATCTGGCAGTGATATGCAAGAGGTCATGGGCGCCATGCTAAACGAGGATGAAATTGCGCAAATGGAGCAGTTTGGCGCCATGCCGGATATGCAGGCAATTGCCGATGAAGCCAAGGAAGAAGCGCAGGCAGCCTTTGAGAGAGAAGAGACTGTCAGCGAATCAGACGCTTTATTGGATGAAGAAGAGATGACCCTCACCGATGAGGTAGAGGCTGTCTATGGCGATGCGGCGGAGTATTATAATACGATTGATATAGAGGCAGTCGGGGTGGACGATGAAGCAGAAGAGGCATTGTTTGCCGAAGACCCCATAGAGGAAGAAACATCGGCGGTGATAGAAGAATCTTCAGAAGATTATATACAGCCGAACGAAAGCGCCAAGAAAAATGTGTTTAATTTCATCGCTTCGTTGACCAAACGGGCGGCCAAGACGGCTTCGGCCGATACAATATCTGCTGCTGCAACAGCCGCCGAATCGGAGGCTGAAATCATTGATGAACCGGTAACAGAAGCAGTGGCCCAAGCAGAGCCAATCGAAGCAGAGGAGGCGCGGCCCGCTGAGTCTGTAGCCCTTGAAACAGACAAAGAAGAATCTTCACTCAACCAAGAATCCGACAATCAACAGACCGCTGCGGAGTTTGATGCGGTGGATGTAAACTTGATGCTGGCCTTTGGTATGGAGGACAAGCTAAAGGACGTAATTGGAGAGGAAGCCACGCAACAAGTGAGCAGACAGGCCGAAGAAGACGCCAAGACGATGACCTCGACGGATCTTTTTAAGATAGTCAATGAAGAGACAAAACCAGCCATTGAGTTTACCGATCATTCACAAACAAAATCTATTTTTCGTCGATATAAAGGGCAGTATCGTAAACTGCTTTTGAAGTTAGCTACGGCTCTTTTACTGACAGTACTCTTGTTTTTCTTTGAAAACATTACGGTACTTGGCGGGGGATTGCCCAAGGGGATCAGCGCTCAGTATTATCCCATTGTTAACGTGATGGTGGGGCTGCAGCTGACTGTCTTTGCCTATGCGCTTGTATTTGACCAACTGAAAAAGGGGGGAGCAGCCCTGTTGAGGGGACAGCTCATTCCTGAATCGGGCATGGCGCTGATTGCTTTAATTTCGCTGTTGTACCAGGTTTTGATTGCGATATTCTGTCGTGTTAGTTACACAACTTATAATTTCCCGGTTGCGTTATGTGTTTTGTTTAGCCTGGTTTATGAGTTTATGAATCTTAAAAGAGAGATGTACTCATTTAATATAGTGGCCTCCAAAAAAATGAAATATGCGCTTTGCGGATTATCCGAAGAAGAGAAGGCAGAAGAACGCGGTGCTTTTCATTCTTTTGTGGAGAGTAAGCCGCAAGAAACATTTGACGGTGGTGCAGATCTGGAAGAGGAACAGGCTGATCAACCGACAGAGAATCTTGGTGAAGAGCGGCTTGGCGACACCATGTATAAGCTGAAGAGAGGCGCGTTTATCGATGGATTTTTTGACAAAATGAGACAGTATCCATCTTATAAATCCATTCTTTTGTTTATCGTGCCGATCATGGCGATTCTCTCGCTTCTGTTTTGTATCATTGGCTTTGCTCGAACGGCCTCTTTTGCGAGCGGTGTGAGCATGGGCTATTTTACGCTTGCTATGTGTGCGCCGATTTCTATGTTTATTACATACAGCTATCCACTGTATAAGGCAAGTAAACAGGCTTTTGCGAACGAGAGCGCCATTATTGGTGAAAAGGTGGTCGAGGAATCGTTAGACACGTCGGTTCTCACTTTTGAAGACAAGGATATTTTTCCCACCAAAGGTGTCAAAGTCAAAAGCATTAAAGTGTACGGCAGCCATCGGATTGATCGTGTGGTCTTTAATGCGGCCAATATTTTTAGAAAATACGGTGGGCCCCTATCCCAAGTGTTTAATATGGCAACTTTGGAGCTTGGCACAACCGATGAAGTTTTCTTTGGTACGATAGAAGATGACGGCATTGAGGCGATGGTAGCAGGCAGTCATATTTATATTGGAAAAACCGATTACCTTGTGCGCAAGGGCTATGTGCCTGGCTTTGACGATGAGGATGAGGTGATTGAAGGCAACGGTGGCATTTGTATTATGTTTATGGCCATTGAAGATGAAATTGCCGCCAAATTTTATGTTGAGTATACCATTGACCGCGAATTTGAAGATATTTTGCGTAATTTGTATACAGCGGGTGTTTGCATCAGCGTTCGCACCTTTGACCCTAACATTGACGATCGCATGTTGAATTTGCTGCTGCGCTATGATCAGTATCCAGTGAAAGTGATTAAGCATCGTTCTGATCAAGAAGTGAATTTGGCAAAAGAACATTTGGACAGCGGCATTGTATCTAAGCGTTCGGTAAAAGATATGTTGCGTGCCTTTATGAGTTGTGAGCGAGTGCACAGGGCGATTAAAACAGGCGTTTTTGTGAAAATGGCGGCCATGGGTGTCGGAGGCATTGTTTCTTTGCTGCTTTTGATCTTTAATGGCGGCGGCGCCGTTGCCTCGATCTATACAGGGCTTTATCAGTTGTTTTGGATTGCGGCGCTCGCAATTATCACAAAAATCATAGTATAGGCAAGACACCTTACAGGTGTCTTGGGAAATTTGCCTTTTCGCTTAACCAAGCGAAATTTCGGCAGGGCCGAAATCGTCAAATTTCGAGATAGCTAAAACTTGATAGTATAGACAAGAAACCTTATCAGGTGTCTTGGAAAATTTAACTGGTCGTGCCGGTACGCATGCACACCTGCCGGAACAACTAGCATCGTTAAATTTCGAGGGAACTGAAATTTGCTTGGTTATCCCTAACGGGTAACAAGACAAATTTTCGGCCAATTTACATAAACTTTCTATAACCTTTGTAGCATAAAAAACAAGCCGTTTAAACGGCTTGTTTTTTTGCTTCTGTCATATGATTTAGGGGTAAGCTGCATTTTGCAGAAGAACCAGATTAGTTCATTTTGATTTTAGAAATTTTATAGAATCAGATTAGTTAATTCTTCCGGCGAAGTGACAATGGTTTTGGCGCGGGCGTTGGACAGTTCTGCCCAGCTGCGGAATCCCCAAGCGACCGAAATGCAGTGAATGCCTGCGTTTTTTGCGGTTTCGATATCTACCTCAGAATCGCCAATATACACGGTCTTATCCCTCGTGACCAACAGGCGCTGCATCATCTGATTAACGGCATCGGGATAAGGTTTTTTGCGGATATTTTCTTTGGCGCCGGCCGCCAGCGCGTATAGTCCGTCAAAATATTGCCGACATAGTACCTGCACGGCGCTGTCGGCCTTATTCGACACAATCCCGATTTTTATATGCTCATGTTGAAGACGGTGGAGCATGGGCACAATGCCGTCATACACGCTCGTGTGATCGGCGAGGTGATGCTCATAGTGCTGCATAAAAAACTGAAAAACCTGTTCGCACTGTTCGGTGCTGCAATTGGACGGCAAGCTGCGTTCAATCAATTTTTTTACGCCATGTCCTACAAAACAACGGATTTCGTTTTGGGTGCGTGGAGGGAACCCGAACTTGGCAAGGGCCGTGTTTACACTGTTTTTTAAATCGGTTAACGTGTCAAGCAAGGTGCCGTCTAAATCAAAGAGGGCGCATTCATATTTCATCGTCGGTTCGCTTTCTTTTATGGATGTGGGGAGTGCTGCGATGCGGCACTCCCCAACAAATATGGTTTTATTTTATAGCTGGTATCAATGTGTGATGCCAAGTTCTTACGATTCAGGCGTAAGCAGGCCATAGGAATTGTCGTGCCGTTTATATACAACGCAGGTTTGTTCTGTCGTATCATCGCGGAAAACAAAGAAGGTGTGGCCTAACAAATTCATTTGTAGAATGGCTTCTTCGGCAGACATCGGTTTGCTGTCAAAGGTCTTGGTGCGTATATTGAAATCGACTTCTTCATCGTATTCATATTCATCGTCGTCGGGTTTAAATACCATGGCAAGCCCTTCGCTTCTCCATCTCTTTTCCAAGCGGGTCTTGTTTTTGCGAATTTGCCGCTCGATAGTTTCAACTGCGCGGTCCAGCGCATTGCGGAACGATGAATCCTCTTCTTCTGCACGGAAGATCGTGCCATATAGAGAAATGGTTACCTCAACCGTCTGTACCATTTTTATTTCGCGGAATGTGACAGTGGCCGATGCGGTGTCCTTACCGAAAAACTTTTCTAATTTGCTTAGTTTTTTCTCTGTGGCGGCTCTCAAGGCGTCATCAATAATAACGCCGCGTGCGTTGATGGTCGTTTTCATCATGCTGCTCCTTTACAGTGATTTTGGATAACAGACACTGCTATCCTTGTATGGTTAGTATATCATATATTCGTAAAAAAATAAATACCCGGAAATTGAACCCGGGTAAATATTTTGCAAAAAAGCCGTTATGGTTTGGCGAATAGAATGGCGAAACCCAAAGCGGCCGTTTTTCTTATCATCATATTTTAGTGGGAAAAAGGCGGCGTCAATCATGATGGCAAAGATTGCCTTAGCCCTTTGGGATAGTGGTTTTTGACAAGACCGCCGACCCGTTTTCCGCCGCTGAGCGGACAGCCATCTATAAGAATACAGCACCATCCGTTTGGGCCTGCAAACGGCAATGGATGGCCGGCTAAAAAAAGCGCTGCCTCGGAAGAGTCGGCCGCAAGGTTGACTTGCTGTTTAAAAAAACGTCCATAGGCGCTAAAAAATTGATGATGAGGGTGAAAAACACCTTTTTGTATATGACCCATGTTCACGCCATAAGCCACGATGCTTTGTAACGAGGCGGGCGCAGGGCTGGATAGGATTCGGAACCCATCGGGCGCAGTGATGATGGGATGATGGGTTAGGTCAAGCGTCGTGTTTTGTGCGATAAATTGATGAATTAGGGCTTGTTCTTCTTTTGTGGGCTGACAGAATGTGCTTTTTCGAGCAGGCGGTTGCTTTTGCCGGTCGCTATCAGCACTTTTTTGCATGAGCGCGATAAATTGTCCTTCGCCTGGCGCTTGGTGCGGATAAAACCGTCTGGTTAAGATTGTTTTTTCTGTGACGCCCGGTTTCGTGAACGGCAAAAGCGCTTCATTGACGGGGCATAGGGTGAACTGCGGGTGATTTTCTAAGAATGCCTCAATCATGGCCTCGTTTTCTTCGACCGAGAAGGTGCAGGTGGCATAGAGCAAATAACCGCCCGGCATCACGCACGCACTGGCATTTTCTAAAATGTTTTGTTGCATGTTAGTGCAGCCGGCGATTTTTCCTTCGCTCCAATCGCTGACCGCTTCTTCGTATTTTCGGAACATTCCTTCGCCCGAGCAGGGCGCATCGGCCAGCACAAGATCAAAATAATCTGGATATTGCTCTTTTAGTGCGGCGGTGTCCTGACTTGTCACAATCGTGTTCGTAAGGCCCATGCGTTCAATATTGGCCGCTAAAATGCGCGCACGCCCCCGGTCAATTTCATTGGAAAGAAGCAGTCCGTCAGGGCCGATTTTAGTTGCTAACTGAATGGATTTACCGCCTGGGGCCGCGCAGCAGTCTAATACCCGCAAACCTTTTTGAACCGGAAGCGCGCAAACCGTGGCCATGGCCGATGGATCCTGCACATAAAAGCCGCCGGCGTGATGAAGCGGATGCCGGCCTGGATTTGGCGCATTGAAATAAAAACCGTTTGTGCAATAGGGAATTTCTTTTAGCGCAAAGGGCTGTTGCGCGGCGAAGGCTTCGGCCGACATTTTGACAGAGGTGATGAGCCCTTTCACCGGCGACTCCTGCAGGGCCTTTTCATAAGCGGGGTACTCTTCTCGCAAAAGACGCTGCATGCGTGTAACAAATGAGGGGGGCAGGTTCATAGTGGACACTCCTTCATAATCAATAAAATGAGCGGGCCGTTTTAAGGCCCGCCCTTTTTAGCTTTTTTCGTTGCAGCAAAGCAGCCAAAAGCGGCTCAATCAGCAGAGTAATGTTTGCCGACAATTCGATCATACGTAACCATGCGCTGTCCGTTTACAAAATACTGCAGCTCATCCGTCATGGGAATTTGCATACGCACATTGTAAATGGGTGAAGTAAGCCCTAAATCGGTTAACAGCTGCATATAGGGGGTGCGCGGTGAACCGATCAACTCGCTTAGCGCATTTAAAAGATTATACGAAGCAATTTGGTTATCCTTGCCTTTTTTTAGCAAAACGCTGTCTTTTAAATCAAAGTTTGCATAGATCAGGAAAGGCGTGGTTTGGGTTGCATATCGTTCTTCAAACGAATTTCTTTCGGTGCTTTGAATGAGTCCGCTTGAGCAATAAGCAGCATAGTTGACGCCCAGTGTGGGCAGGTGATCGCCAAAGTAAACTAAGACGGTATCTTTTTCCCGCTTATCGATATAGTCGGCCAGTGTGCCAAGCGCATTGTCGGCATTTTTCATGGCCATGGTGAAATTGCGGAACGCGCCCAGCGTTTCTGGATCCAATGAATCGTTTTGGGCGATAATGGTCAAATCTTCTGGTTTGTATTTAGTTTCATAGGGTTGATGGGCCTCCATCGATATTCCCATGAGAAAGGCAGGGGATTGGGTGTTTTGTTCATTTTCGTTTAACACCGCTTCTAAATATTGCTCAAATGAATAATCAGAGAGATAGCCGCCGCTGATATAGAAGGGCCAGTTGTCCCGTTCGTGCCGGGCGTAAAAGTCTTCTTCAAAGCTTAGGTTGTCAATACCGATATAGGGATAGCCCGTTTGTCTGGCATAAAAGGCCGGAATATACGGGTGCACGCTATAGGTTTTATAGCCTAACTCTTTATAGACCGAAACATAGCTGGGTGTTTGCTGATTCAGATACTGATAAGGCACGCTGCCAGAAGGCAGATAATCGGTGGAAAGACCGGTCAGTACCTCAAACTCAGGCCGTACCGTGCCGCCGCCAAGAGCCGTATTGGCCATGACCCCGCTGATGGTGCCTTCTTTGGACGCTAAGGCGTCAAAATGAGCAAGCGGATTGGCTTCATTTCCCTCTAAATCATAGAAACGGGAACCCGGCAGGCTTTTGGGATCCCAAAAGCTTTCAGAAAGAATGACAATGATGTCAGGCGAGGAAAAGTCGTCGGCCGCATCTTTGTATTCATACGGCGCCAGATAATCATTAACCGCCGCTTCTGAGTACCCCTCGGGCTGCTCCACATTGAGAAAGAGCACATTGAGGGTAAAGCCGCCGATAAAGCCGTTGTCCACATAGTTAGAGGACTGCAGGGCGGCGTTCATTTGCTCCATGCCATATTGATCTAAATAGGCAGTGGCCTTGGCCGGCGTATTGACGTGAAAAAACACGCAAAGGCCAATGAGTAGGGCAATTGGTACCCGCACATAAGCTTTCAGTGGGACTGAAACATTGCCAAGCAACGGCACAAGCGCCAGCAAAAGAATGCTGAGCAGGGCCAATACATACTTGATGGGGAAGCCGGCGCTGACAAATCCAGTGAGCTCACCCACGTTGCCGGCTTGCACCATATCCCACGGATAGAAGAAGTCACCGGTTAATATGTATTTGAAGTGGTTGACAATGGCAAATACCACTACAGTTCCGCCGAGCAGCAAATTGGCTGCCCAGGCCTTTTTCAAAAGGAGGTTCAATATGATGAAAAAGGTGTAAAGCATGATGATCATGCCGATGGCAACCGAGGTTCGGTTTTGCAGAAAATATACGAATTTGCCGCTGGCGATGGTCGAAAAATGCACATACTCAGAGGCAAGATAACACCAGACCGGAAAAACAAGCGCCGCCAAATAGGCCATGGTGGTAATGATGATGCGAAGGGGCTTGTTTTGAATCCGTTTTGTTAAAAACGAAGGGGCGGTCGGTGTGAGTATATAGCGGGTAAAAAATTCTTTTGCTTTTGTCATTGAATGTTGACTTCTCCTATCAAGTTGCCGCCGATGTCCTCATTAAAAATGTCTTCATTTGCAAATTCGATGGCGCTAAGACGGCAGGCCTCTTCGGTGATGCCGAATAGGGAGAAGCGCAGATAAACTTCATAACGGCCGGGCGCGGCTTCTTCAGGCAGCATGGCTGAGAATTCGTATGGCGTTGTTTGGCAGGAGAGCCAGTCGCGCACGTCGCATTCGATAGGCGTTTGATAAACGGTGCCGTCCTCAGCCTTGAAAATCAACACGGCTTTTTTCGGGTTAATCACACTGGAGAAACCGGTGTTTTCCACTTGACCGCGAAGGGAGACTTTTCTGCCTTCTGCTTTCGCGTCCGAGGCGCGCAGTACAAAACGATAACCGATATGATCGCGGATAAATTTCCATGTTGTTTGGCCATAGTAGGCGGAATTATCCGGAAACCATGAATATTCATAATCTTCACCATAGATAAAGTTTTCATAGCTGACATGTTCGTCTTTAAAGACATTGCCGCGGATATAGTCTACATGCGAGCGATACATTTCAGGAATCGCGTTTTCAGGCAGCCAGGCCTGGAAACGAGTGGTCCACCACCATGCGCCCGAATATTCGCCGCCGTAAAAGACTTGGGTGCCCATCCGGTTTAAATAATCAATGCCTTCTTTGCGGGTCAGCATGTCTTCTGTCCAGGTGCCAAGGTCAGAGTCCGAACCCATGTAGCCGTCGTTATAAAAGCCAAGGCGGGCAGCGTCCGAGCCTTTTTCGGGCGTCCAGCCCGCGATTTCTGAAAATTCCTTACTAGACCATGCTTTCAGATAAATCGGGGAACGAAGCAAAACCGGTTTGCCATCGGGACATGCGTCAAGCAGGGCTTGAATAATGGGTTTGCTGAATTCTTCGCCGCAGTATTTGGAGTTGTGCATTTCGCCAAACAGGCCGATAATACCTGCCTCTAAACCAGCCACCGCATAATTATACTGATGCAGTACTTCGCCGATTTGCTTAATGTGGGTTAAAATCATTTCTAAGCTTTCAGGCTCTTTGTCTCTTTCCCCTCTGGAATCATAGGCAAAACGCAGCAGCGCACTGCCGCCCCGCGAAGCTAAGCTATGCAGCTGGTCACCCAGATCAGACAGGGCTTTTTCGGTGATGGGCATGTCGGCTCCGCCACCGTTTTTAGTAAAATCAGTCAATGTGTAAAGCAGATTGACATAGCCGCTTAAATTTTGAACGGCTTCTTTCATTTGCTGGCTGGTCATGATTCCTTCTTTTTTCATATCTTGCCAGCTGGAGAAATGAGGATAGCCCATTTCAGGGTTTCTGCGAATTGTCTTGGTTGATTCTTGGTAGTTGATGTTCATGTTAACCCTCCAAATCATAGCACTGTCGGCGCTGCGGCCGTCTGATGATTTTGTATGAAACGTTTTGTGTTATTGGCCGTCAACAAGGGACGGCCTGTTTTTATGCGAAACAAGCGGCAAGCACTTCTTCAATCGCTTGCGCAACACTTTGCCGGCGCACATCCTCTCGGCTGCCGTCGAACTGAAAGCGTTTTGCCAGTGTGCCGCCGGCAAACGAAAGGCCGATATACACCGTGCCTACCGGTTTTTGCGGCGTGCCGCCGCCTGGTCCGGCAATGCCGGTGATGGATACGCCGATATCAGCGCCGATTTTTTGTCTGACGCCCTCTGCCATTGCTTTTGCACAGGGCTCCGAAACAGCGCCGTGCGTCGTTAAAATAGTCGATGCTACGCCTAACATGTTTTCTTTAATGCGATTGGCATAGGAAATGATCGATCCTTCAAACACCGCGCTGGCTCCGGCTGCCGACGTGATCGCAGCCGAAAGCAGTCCGCCGGTGCAGGACTCGGCGGCCGCAATGGTCATATGGTTTTCTTTCAAAAGAGAAATCAGTTGATTGATGTTGTTTTTCATGATATAGTTTGATCGGCAAAAGATTCATAAAACTTGTATGAGACAAGTGGTCTATGTACGATAATAGGTATAATAGGCAATGATTTTGCGCACTCGTTTTTGCTCTTCATCATACCCTTCTAAGATAACCCCTTCAAGCGACATGAGGTCAGACGCGGTTAGTTTATCTACTTTGCAGCGAAACACAATTTGCTGGCTGGATAATACAATAAACTCTCCGTTTCGTACCGAAAGAGAGCCAGCCTTGCCGATGACGGTATCGTTGCTGCCGTCCGCGCTTCGCTCGGTCACATATTTAATGGCCCGGCCCGAAAGGGCGTCGGCTTTTTCTCTGCGATAAGACACGCTGTCTTCTTTTTTCTTTGAACCAAAAAATTTAATCATGCCACACTCCATCTTTTTGGCAAAGCGCCCAGTTGATGCTGATGACTTTAATTTTTTTAGAACCTGACCGAACATAATACTGGTTAAGATAGCCTTTTTCCAACATGGTGCGAAGGGTTTTGGCAATTTCGTCCCGATCAATGCCATAGGTTTTTGAAACCGCTTCTACAGTGGCCCAAAAGGTGATGCGGGCTCTGCCTTTGCCGCTGTGTTTTTCTTGAACAGATTTTACGTTTTTAAGAATTAGATAACCATATTGATACAGCGTTTGATCTTCGCCGGTTACTTCAACCGTCCAATCGGCAGCGCCCTTGAGCGAGCCGCTGATTGCGTCCTTTACGCCATATACGCCCACTTCTTTGCGGCATTTGGTTTTGAGAAAGCTGACCACGCTTGAAAAATGACCGTCGCCTGAGAAAATAATAAACGTATCAATATCCGAACGCATAAGCGCGGCTTGATAAATATGGTCTAACATGATAAAATCAGTGAAATCTTTTTTAAAATGAGACGATGAGTTCTGCGTCTCAATGATCGAGCCGGTGACTTCTCGGATTCTTGAAATTTCAGCTCGCAGAGAGGGATTTGAAAAATCGGCAAAAAATGAAATATCAACAATATCGTAGGACTTTGATAATTCCTCTCTGAATGCTTTTATATCCGGCTTTTTATCGTAAAACTTATCGAATGAAATATACCAATGTTCATAGTCGACAAATATGACCGCGCGTTTTAATTCGGACTTCTGTTTTTTAAATAATCCGAACATACTTACCTCCTTTCCAATTGTTTTGCTTGCCGTTTGGTCCTTAAAGATTTCTGTTTATGTCGGAAAAAAGCCGAACAAAAAGGATCAAACGATGCAGCCATGTTCATCATTATACTGAATTAAAACGGGTAAGTCAAATAAAAATTTGAAAAATTTACATATATTTGATATAATAAATAAAATGAATGTTTTGATTCGGTTTTTGTCTTGCGCGCCAAAGGGGCGATGGACTAAGTGAATCAAGATCGAGGGATTTTTATGCAAATGCAGCAATCAACCAAACCATGCATACTCGTTGTAGATGGCAACAGTATTTTGAACCGTGCTTTTTACGGCATCAGACCGCTGACGACCAAGGACGGTTTGTTTACCCAAGCGGTGTATGGTTTCACGAATATTATGCTGAAGCACTGCGCCGAGCTTGCGCCGGCCTATGCGGTGACGGCTTTTGATTTAAAAGGGCCGACCTTTCGGCATAAGGCTTATGCCGAATACAAGGCGGGCCGCAAAGGCATGCCCGAGGAGTTAGCTGTGCAGCTGCCCTATGCCAAAGAATGCGCGAAGGGACTTGGTTTTTATGTAGCCGAGCAAGAGGGCTATGAGGCGGACGATTTGTTAGGCACCTTTGCGCGTATGGCGAATGAGCGCGGCGTTCATGCTTATCTTTTAACCGGTGATCGGGACGCGCTTCAGCTTGTAAATGAAAATACGACCGTGCTGCTTGCCTCAACCGGCCAAACAACGGCTTATACGCCCGCGGTATTCACCGAAAAATACGGTGTGCTGTCATCGCAATTCGTCGATGTGAAAGCGCTGATGGGCGATGCCTCTGACCATATTCCCGGTGTAGCCGGTATTGGTGAAAAAACGGCGCTGAAACTCATAGCCGATTTTCATGATTTAGACAATCTGCTTGCAACCTATGAAACGGCCGACTTATCGGCCGGTGTGAAAAAAAAGTTAGCGGCCGGGCGGGACAGCGCGCTGCTTTCGCGTGATTTGGCCACCATTTGCACCGACGTGCCGGTGGGCTTGTCGCTTGACGATGTGGCATTCACGGGTTATCAAACAAAAAAACTGACTGATTTGTTAAAAGAATTAGAGCTTTATTCTTTGCTTGACCGGCTTTCGTTAGAGGAACAGGCCGATGCGGCCGAGTATTGTCCGGCAAGCCTTGACCAGGTGCAAAAAGGGAAACCTTATGGCCTTCTCTTAGAAGAGGGGTATCTGTATCTTGCGGCGGATGAGCATGTGAAGATCTCGTTTGATTCACTCACCGACGTGCGTGTGTTGTTTGAAGAGACTGACTACCGGTTGATTGTGCATGATGCAAAGAGCCTTTGGCATCAGCTTGATGCAGAGGGCATTGTTTTTCGTTCCTGCGCCTTTGATGTTTCGTTGGCGGGGTATGTGCTGGACACGGCGGCCGCCGATTATTCGGTGGACCGGTTAGCGAAAACCTATCTTTCTATGACCTCGGCGGATGAGGCAGATTTGCTCTATCGGCTGTGGGAGAATCTATCGGCGCGCATGGCCGAGACGGGCGTCAAGGAACTGTACGAGCAAATTGAGTTGCCCTGCGCCTTTGTTTTGGCCGAGATGGAGAAAAAAGGCTTTAAGGTGGATGTGGACGGGCTTCATGCCTATTCGGAAGAATTGACACAGGCGGCGCATGTGCTGGCCGAGAATATTTATTTGTTGGCCGGTGAGGAATTTAATATCAATTCGCCGAAACAGCTTGGTCACATCTTGTTTGACAAACTACAGATTCCTACGAAGAAAAAGACAAAAACCGGCTATTCGACTTCTGCCGAGGTGTTAGAGGGGCTGCGTCCCTTCTATCCCATTGTGGACCTTGTGTTAGAGTATCGGCAGCTGACAAAGCTCAACTCAACCTATGCGGTTGGCCTTTCGACAGCGGCGGATGAAGCAGGCCGTGTGCACACCCGATTTCAGCAGACGGTGACGGCCACAGGGCGGCTTTCCTCGGTTGAACCGAACTTACAGAATATTCCCATCAAAACGGAAATCGGCCGTGTGCTGCGGCGGTATTTTGTTCCTGAAAATCAGGATTATGTGTTAGTGGATGCCGATTATTCGCAAATTGAACTGCGGCTGCTTGCGCATGTGGCGAATGATCCCACCATGATTCAGGCGTTCTTAGACAATGTAGATATTCATGCGCTGACGGCCGCTTCGGCCTTTGGTGTACCCGCCGCGGGTGTGACGGCTGAAATGCGCAAGCGGGCCAAGGCCGTGAATTTCGGCATTGTATATGGCATTAGTGATTTTGCACTGGCCCAGGACCTTGGCGTTACCAAGAAACAAGCAAAAGATTATATAGATTCTTATATGCGGACCTATCCGGGCGTGGCTGACTATTTGAACAATGTAGTAGAACAAGCCAAAGAGGATGGGTATGTGACCACTCTCTTTGGTCGGCGGCGCTATATACCCGAACTATCAGCCGGCAAGGCTATGCTGCGTTCGTTTGGTGAACGGGTGGCCATGAACAGCCCGATTCAGGGCGCTGCGGCAGACATGATGAAGTTGGCGATGGTGAAGGTGCATAAGGCGCTGCAAGAAGCCAACCTCGACGCGGCGATTATTTTGCAGGTCCATGACGAGCTTGTGATTGAAGCGAACAGGGAGTGCGCCTCTTTGGCGGCGCGCATCTTGCAAACCGAAATGGAAAATGTGATGAGCCTTTCGGTGCCCCTTGTCGCACAAACTTCGATAGGAGAAACTTGGTATGAAAACAAATAACGACAGCGGCAAGCGCCCATTGGGGCCGGGAGCGCCAATGAGCGCCCAAACAAACCGGCAACAACCGGAGCCTTTTCGGTACAAACCGGCGGACAGCAAAATTGTCGATGACGTCAGACGAGAGGAAGAGGCGAGACTGAATGTTAAGCAGGCTTCATCCGGCCGGCCGCAAGCGGGAGCCTCCGCCGCAGGAACACCTACCGGCGAATATCAATTTTTTGCGACCAATTCGGTCAAACGGATGGACACCCAAACGGTTCATCGGATGATGACAACCACCTCGCTTGCGATTCCGACGGTGCCGGGCGGCAAGCGCAAGGCCATGACCAAAAAGAAAATGGCGGCGCTGCTTGTTCCGCTCTGCCTGATTGTGGCGTATATTCTTTCGGTCGTGTGTATTGATTTATTGGGCCTTTTCGGATATCATTTCAGAATGACGCCGCTTACTGTCATTTTGTATATTCTATATTTGCTTCTTTCGGCAGTGGGTGTTTTGCTTCTTATGTTCATGGATATGATGCCAAAGCCGCTTGCTTTGTTAGTAGTGTTTACGAGCCTTTTCTGCGTGCATGGCAACGTGTTTTTGATGGTGCCGCTGATTCTGTCCTTTGTGGCGGTGGGCATCACGATTGAGGGGATGTATCCTCGCATTTGTGTTTGCGGCATTGCGGTGTTTATGGCTTTTTACGCCTGCGTGTTAGGAGTGAATCAAGCGAAAATTCTCCGAGCAGAAGAAAAGGTTTCAGAGGACGGCAAATATATTCTCACCTTGCAGACAGAGGATGATGGAAAAGAGCTGACTTACACCTTGATTTTAGAAACAACAGGCGGTTTTTATAAAAAATATGAAGTTGAGACAGGATTTGTCGACATTTATTATTTTGGCGAGGGCAAAACGGTCGCTTATGGCGAGTCTAACGAATATGGACAGCCTAAAACGGTGAAAACTGCTAAAATTGCGGATATTATTAAATAAGGCCGCCGCTGTCCTTATATTTTTTTCGTGCGCCGGCGAAAAAAGAGGCTTTTCGGTGCATTTTGTTGTGATGATGTGAAAAGGGGCAAAAGAGCATGAGCAAATACAGCGCTTTATGGGATTATGTGTGCCAAAGCGGACAAGCCTCTCTGCGAATGACCTTTGAAGAAATTCAGAGCATAACCGGCCTATCAATTGACCACTCGTTTTTAACTTGCAAAAAAGAGCTTGCCGCCTATGGCTATCAGGTCGGCAAAATATCCTTAAAAAAGCAAACGGTCATTTTTAATAAAATGGAGTGACAGACACTGATAGGGTAAAGACAATCACGATGATAAGGAATAAAAAGCAACGGCAAGGAGGTTCGCCGAGGTGCGGTAACGAAGTATTTATGTAAAGAGGCGGCACAGTCTTATGACTGTGCCGCCTCTTTTTGTTATCGGGCTGTTTTCTTTTTTCGTTTTGCATACCAAGCCTGCCGCGAATAGGGCAAAGTATCCATTCTGTTCTCTGCATCTGCTTTATACCTTACGGTCAAGAACGTTTTTTATAACGCATTGCAATTAAAATCGCTATTATCAACACCAAACACGATACGCTAATCGCTATCCACGACTCTATGCTAATCATTTGCGTATTAGCCAAGCCCGTTTCACTTTGTTCAGCGTTTGGCGCAAATGCAACGCCATTATTTTGTAATGAGTCAGATGGTTGTTTGCTATTTGGTATGGTTGGATGCGCTGTATCACTCTGCGTTTCGTTTGGCAATGAAACAGACGTGTCGCCGTTTTGTTGTTCGTTTTGCGGCATATGGGGAGGTACGCTCCCCCTCTGCTGTCCATTTGGCGGTGAATGAGTGGCAGTATCATTTTGTTCTTGTTTTATATCATTATCGTCAATGGGACTCTGTTCATCAGAGGTATTTTGAGAAACTTTATCCCGTGCGTCATTTTGCATATTCGGTTTATCTATTCCACCGTCTTTCTCGTTTCCCATAGAACCCATATCCGAAATATTGAGAGCGGAAGCATCAATCAATGAACGACTATTCTGTGCCTGTCCGTCAGAGGTAGAAGCAATCGTACCGTCAAGCTGCCCGCTCACACTTTCCGCACGGAGTAAGCAAAATTCTTTCAAGGCGTCAACACCTGTTTGGAATTCCTCATAGGTACAGAATTTTGTTGCGTCATTTTCTACGAAAGGTGCAATCGTTTCCCGGGTAGAATCAATCATTTCTGAGAAATATCCGCTGTCAAAGCAAATTTCGATAAATTCTGCAAAATATTTATGATACAGCTCTGTATATTCTTCATTGCTGAAAATCCAAGCAAGCATCGGTCTGGAATCCACTGTTCCGCTTGAAACAGGCGAATCTCTCGGGTAGTTAACTAGCGAGGTGGCATCTTTTACATCTTGAAATCCGCCAAAAGCAAGGTTGTAATCCCAAGGTATCATAGAAAGCTGCCCATCTTCTTCATAAAGGTAGTAATTGTGAATCATAGACCCCGTGTAGCTGTCAAAATTGCAGACGAAATTATGGACTACAAAATATCGAATAACCTCATCGATATTTACAACCTCATCGATATTTTCATTGCTGTTAAGCTGTTTTAATGACGCAATCAAACGGTCTTTATCTGCGTCGGTAATATCAGTTTTAGCATTATTAAAAATATTTGTATAACTATTGTACTCATCATCAGAGTAGATAAGCTTTACATCATCGCTGCCCATTCCGCCGCCTGCTCCGCCTTGAAAATTACTGTCTGTCGGGTGTTCGCCATTTGGCATCTGTGGCATTTCTCCATCAGGAGGTGCTTCGCCGCTTGGCAGTTGCATACCGCCTTGACCGTTTCTCGGCATTTCTTCACCAGCAGGTGCTTCGCCACTTGGTGGCTGCATACTGTTTTGACCATTCTGCTGCATCTGATTATTTTGACTCTCATTAGGAAAGCCATCGTTTTCAGACACATCCGGCGGTGTCATGCTTTCCGTTCTCGAAGGGGTGGCCGGATTGCTTTTTCCTGTGAGCAATTCCCTAATATCCATACCATTCAGAACTTCTTCGATACTATCTGCATTTTCTAATGCAGATAGTAAATCGTCAAGACGCCTATACCCAAGCTTTTCTAATATTTCTGCAAGCTGCGTATCGTCCATCTTCTCCAAAGTATTCTTAATTTCTAATATGGTTTCTTGGTTCAGTTCGGCAGACCAATCTGCCATATCGAACTTATCACCGTTACCGCGGCCACCGCCCATGCTCATACTGTCAGGCTTGTATAATTCTCCGTAGTCACTGCCGTAATTTCGTTCAAGGAACGCTTCCTCAATACTTTCAACTGCTAAATACAAGCCCCAGTTCTCACCGTTTACAGTAATATTGACATAGCTGCAAAGAGGTGCGTC
>JAAWDG010000018.1 GCA_022793655.1 Clostridiales bacterium | reverse complement strand
CACAATGAACCAATTCAGCGTTTTTAATTCTTACGCTTGTTGTATTATTTATAATTTCCTCGCCGAATTCAGTTAAGAATACTTCGACGTTTTCAAAACAATCCTTATCTCTGCAACTATCTAATACACGATTGCAGTCGATACAAACAACCTCTTTACATCCAAGTGAGGTCGGAAAACTCTGAGGTGAGTTTGACATTGATAATTCCTCCCACAAAATGATCGGTTTCAAACCGTATCTGTTAGTTATCTTATGCACGGTATTTCGATGTGCCAATCATAATGCCGGTAAGTACAAAACGGAAAAATAGAGATAATTTTTCTAACTTTATTAATTTGCAGAAGAATACGCTCTAAATCAAGTTTTAGATGAGAAAAAATTATGAAAATAAAAAATTCCTTGTGAGCGAATTGCTCACAAGGATTTTTTTATTTTTTGTTTTATTTTACATATTGAAGAAGACTTTCAGGCAGTTCTTCTTTAGCACAAGAAACTGTCATAGTAACAGACAGATTCTGTCCTTCAGCAAAAATAGCTAATTTCCGTACAAAGTGACCGAAAGCCTCCATATCATTCTTACAGATTTTTAAACAGGAATCAATAAAGATATCCTGTATATCATGGTCACTTGCACATATACCAGCAATAAAACCAAAGAGATAGTGCGCATCGCTGATCATGTATTCATCCGTATTAATGAGTCTGGCCAAATACTTGATTTCATGTCTCAGCTTTGTTCCCTTTTCAAGACACACAACAGAGCCATTGCAATGATCCACGGTTGTATTCACCAAATCAATCAGCGTTTTGGTCTTACCTGTCCCCTTTACACCTACAATAAGGTTGATCATCTTCTTCCCTCCGATAATGAACTTAGTTGATTCTATCTATATTATACATGATAGAATAAGCGATTGCAAGCGATTTTATGATTTTTAACCAAAATGCCATAGAAAGGTTCATTTTACGATGAAAAGCTGACAAAACCTGCTTTAAAGAGTCAATTATCGATTTTTCATGCGTGCTTCTAATTCTTGCTTTTTTTCTTCATAGCCCGGTTTGCCAAGCAAAGCGTACATATTATCTTTATAGGCTTCTACGCCAGGCTGATCAAATGGATTTACATCTAACATATAAGCCGACAGCGCACATGCTAATTCGAAAAAGTATACAATAAAGCCGAAGTTGTATGCTGATCGACCTTCAAATTTTAATATAATATTCGGCACATCGCCATCTGCATGCGCCATGGCGGTAGCATGGAACGCTTTCTCATTGACAAAATCCATCGTTTTACCAGCAAGAAAATTCAGTCCATCCGGATCTTGTTCATCAAAAGGAATCTCAATCTTTTGTCTATCATTGAATACTAATACTGTTTCAAATAAGTTGCGTTTTCCTTGTTGAATCATTTGCCCTAATGAATGAAGATCGGTAGAAAAAGTAACCGAAACCGGGAAAAGGCCTTTCCCCTCTTTTCCTTCACTTTCACCAAATAACTGTTTCCACCACTCAGACAATTTTTGCATCGCACTATCATAAGAAACTAAAATTTCAATTTCTTTTCCCTGACGGTATAGTATATTGCGCAGAACAGCATAGCGACAACAATCATTTTGCCAAAGATCACATGTTGCATATTGTTTGCGTGCTTCATTAGCTCCAGCCATAATGGCGTCAATATCAATGCCGGCAGCGGCGATAGGCAATAGGCCTACTGCAGACAATACTGAATAACGTCCGCCAATATCGTCAGGCACAACAAATGTTTTGTAGCCCTTTTGATCGGCTAATTCTTTTAGTTTGCCTTTTGCTTTATCTGTCGTTACAAAAATTCTTTCTTTGGCGCCTTCTTCACCATATTTCTTTTCCAATAGATTTCTAAAAATACGAAAAGCAATTGCTGGCTCAGTCGTAGTGCCTGATTTAGAAATAACATTAACGCAAACGTCTTTCCCCTCGCATAAAGTTAATAACTCTTGCAAAGATGAAGAAGAAAGATCATTTCCTGAGAAATAAATATTTGGTGTATTTTTATGTAATTGGTTATAATTAGGACTTTTAATAAACTCAATAGCAGCTCTTGCGCCTAAGTAAGATCCGCCTATACCAATGACAATAAAAATATCACAATTTTTTTGAATATAGTGTGCCGCCTTTTTGATCTCATCAAATTCATCTCGATCATAAGATTCCGGCAGATTCAGCCAACCAAGATAATCAGCGCCTCGTCCGGTTCCATGCATTAGCTTTTCATAAGCACTTTCTAATGCCGGTACCATTTGTTCAAGCGCTTCTTTTGTGACTGAATCTCTAATAAATGTATCATTTAATTGAATAGACATACTACTATTTTCCCCTTATCCATTTGCTTTATTATACCATAAGCTGCAATAACATTTTAATTATCATAAAGATTGACTTTTTCGGCATAGCCAGAATGTCATCCCTTTTAGGTGACAAGTCAAGCTTTTTAAGAATAATCCGTAAAGATTATTCTTATTGTATCATATTTTTATTTTGTTTACAACGAAAACCAAAGAAACAAAAAGGTATGCCATTTACGAAAAATAACATACCATTTTTGAATACCAAATAAATCAATAAAGATTAACGCGAATTACACCATCAACAGCTAAGATTTTAGCAACTACATCCTCGTGTACTTGACTTGCTGCATCAATCATCGTATAAGCATAATCGCCTTTGGATTTGTTGAGCATATTGTCAATATTGATTCCCTGTTCTGAAATAAGAGAAGAAATTGAAGAAAGAACAGCAGGAATGTTTTTATGCAACACACAGATGCGAGTTTCGCCGCTTCTTGGCATAGCCACGTCTGGATAGTTCACTGAATTTTTAATATTGCCGTTTATTAAATAGTCAATTAACTGATTCGCCGCCATAACAGCGCAGTTATCTTCTGATTCTTCAGTAGAAGCACCCAAGTGTGGAATAGCAATAATCCCTTCTGTATTGATTGTTTCCTCTGTCGGGAAATCAGTGACATAGCAACCTACTTTGCCAGAAGCAAGCGCAGCCTTTAAGTCAGCATTATTCACAAGATCAGCACGAGCCAGATTCAGAATTTTTACGCCGTCTTTCATTTTAGCAATTGACTGCGCGTTGATCATTTCTTTTGTTTCTTTTGTGGCTGGAACGTGCAGTGATATATAATCAGCACATGCAAAAATATCGTCAAAGCTGCTCGCTTTAATAACATGGCTATTAATGCTCCAAGCAGCATTTACAGAAAGGTATGGGTCACAGCCGATAACATTCATACCTAAATAAGAAGCCGCACTGGCTACCATGCCACCAATGGCACCAAGACCAATAACACCCAGTGTTTTACCCTTTAATTCACAGCCAGCAAATTGACTTTTTCCCTTTTCAACCGCTTTGGCTACACCAGCTTCAGTTCCCTCTAATGTTTTTGCCCAGTTTACACCCCCGATAATATTACGGGAAGCAAGAATTAAAGCACCGAGCGCTAATTCTTTAACACCATTTGCATTGGCGCCAGGTGTATTAAATACGACAATACCCTGCTCTGCACATTTATCAAGCGGAATATTATTTACGCCGGCACCAGCTCTGGCAATTGCTTTTAAAGAGCCGTCAAACTCCATATCATGCATAGCAGCGCTTCTGACCATAATTGCGTCAGGGGATGTTACCTTGTCAGTTACTTCCCAAGATTTATCAAAAAGATCGGTACCAACAGCGGCAATTTTATTTAATAGCTGTATTTTCATAATGACTTTTCGTCCCTTTCTATATACACTTTATTATTTCGGGTTTGCTTTCGCAAAATCTTTCATAAATTCAACTAACTTTTCAACCCCTTCAATCGGCATAGCGTTATAAATAGAAGCACGCATACCGCCAACAGAGCGATGTCCTTTTAAGTTTTTAAAGCCAGCTGCATCTGCCTCTTTAGCAAACTTCTTGTCTAACTCTTCATTGCCAGTTACAAAAGTAACATTCATCATAGAACGATAATCTTTTTGTGCGGCGGCTATATAATAATCCTGTTCATCTAAATAATTATATAGTACAGCGCACTTTTTCTCGTTATATTTTTTCATTTCTTCAAGGCCGCCCATGCCTAAAATCCAGTCATAAACTAAACCAGCCATATAAATGCAATAGCAAGGAGGAGTATTGTACATAGAGTCATTGTCGGCCATAATTTTATAATCCAACATAGCGGGCGTTTCAGGTTTAGCAAAGCCTAACAGGTCTTCTCTAATGATGACAACAGTCAAACCAGCCGGAGCCATATTCTTTTGAGCGCCGGCATAAATGACACCAAATTTCGATACATCAATTGGTTCTGAAATGATGCAAGAGGATAAATCCGCTACCAACGGGATATCACCTGTGTCTGGGATATAGTTCCACTTTGTTCCATAAATAGTGTTATTAAAACAAATATGTACATAGTCTGCATCCGGACGGAAATCATCTTTGGTAAGCTTAGGAATATATGTATTGTTTTGATCCTCCGACGAGGCAACTAATCGTACATCACCATATTTTTTGGCTTCTTGATATGCTTTTTTTGAAAACTGACCTGTGATGACATAGTCTGCCTTGCCTGTTTTCATTAAATTTAATGGAACGGCGGCAAACTGTGTTGACGCACCGCCCTGTAAAAACAGAACTTTATAATTATCAGGAATATTCATCAGCTTACGGAGCGAAGCCTGTGCGCTGGTAATAATTTTATCGTAAACCGGGGAACGATGGCTCATCTCCATCACTGACATGCCCGAATCTTCATAGCAAATAAGCTCAGAAGCGGCTTTTTCAAGTACGGACATCGGCAACATAGACGGGCCGGCTGAAAAATTGTAAACTCTGTTCATTGAATTGCCTCCAAAAAGAAATATTATTCTTATTATAATACGCTGTCAAAATTTAGTCAAGTTATATTGTGATGAATTTAACAATATTTCGAAAATTTATCCTAAATTTCTTGAAAAAACATGTAAAATAAACAAGGAGAAAAGTTTTTACTTTTCTCCTTGTTTATGTGTATACCGTTTATGAACTGTGTTTGGTCATATCAACGGCGTTTTTCACTGTGTCTTCGACCGCTTCCATTGTTCTCTTGGCTGCTTTTACAATGCGTTTTTTCTTGCGTTTATCCGAAGCGACAAGAAAACCAACCGACAAACCGGCTGCGGCGCCTAAAAGCATTCCTTTCGATAAATCCATCATTTTTGACATAATCGCATTTCATCCTTTCACAAACTAAGATGCTTGTACAAACATCCTTGGCATGTAATTAGGGTTTGCTTTTTATATCATTTTATAACATGCAAAAGAAAAATAAATCTGACAATTAAAAATAAAAATGTTTGGGCAAACCGTTTTCCCAAAGAATAGTTTGCTCACCTTGAATCAGCGGCTTTAAATAAGAAATACAAGCATCGGTCACATTATTTCCCTCTTCATTGATAAATGATGGCGGCACGATTTTGATTTGATTGGCAATTTTGGAAACAGGAACAGTTTGATATTGAACCGCAGATTCTTTGTTTCGGTGCATACAAATCATCACGCCGGTTTCACCTCGTTCTGCGGCCGTAACGGCAGCCTTTCCGGTTTGAATCGATTCCTCAATATCAGTCAGCGAAAGAACATGCGCGGCACAACGCTGGAGAATATTAATCTCTACGGCACGCACCTTGCAAGCAAAATGATCCCGAACCATGGTTTCTAAAGTTTTACCGGTACCGGCGAGATATTTATGACCGAATACATCAACGGCACCGTTTTGGCCAGACGCGCCGACATATTCACCATTTGGTAGTCGCAGTCCCTCAGAAACAGCAATAATCACGTTTGGATGAGTTTGGAAAGCGCGCGTAATGTCAGCGTAAAATTGTTTTGCGGTAAATGGAATTTCAGGCAGATAAATATAGTCTGCGCCCTGTCCGTTGATTGCTTTTGATAAAGCGGCAGAGGCTGTCAGCCATCCGGCATCACGTCCCATAATTTCCACTATGGTAACGGCCGGCACTGTGTATACGGCGCAGTCTCTTGCAATTTCAGCCATGCTGGCGGCGATATATTTAGCGGCCGAACCATAGCCAGGTGTATGATCAGTTTCTACTAAATCATTATCAATTGTTTTTGGCACGCCAATAAACTGGACAAACGTGATTGCATGGGCCGCCGCATAGCGGGTTAACTTATCAATTGTATCCATAGAATCATTGCCGCCAATATAGAAGAAATAGCCAATCTCTTTTTCTTTTAAAAATTCAAAAATTGTTTGATATACGGCGTCATCTGTGGATGAATCAGGCAGTTTCACTCGACAAGAGCCAAGTGCGCTGGCTGGAGTTTGCTTTAATAGGGTTCGATGATATTCATCTGTCAATAAATCATTTAAAAGCAATATATCTTTTTTTAGTACGCCCTCAATTCCATGGCGCATGCCAAAAATTTTATCGATGTGGACAGATGACAAACAGCCTTCAATTACGCCGGCTAATGTTGCATTAATAGCGGCGGTAGGACCGCCGGACTGGCCGATAATTGCATTTTTAACTTCCATCAGTATACCCTTTCTTTGGGAATCATAACAATTTTAATATCAAGCGCAAAAGTTTGTGATTTCAAATTTATAATCATGAAAAAAGGATGCGTAAACCGCATCCTTTGGTGACCCGAGGGGGAATCGAACCCCCGTCTTCGCCGTGAGAGGGCGATGTCTTAGCCGCTTGACCATCAGGCCGTAATCTATGATATAATATACTTGAAAGCACTTTGCTTTTACACAGCGCATCAAGTACATTTCTATTATATCATAGAGTATTCCAATTTGCAAGAGAAAAATTTAAAAATTTATTTTTTTCGCCAGTTCGGCTGCTATACGATACATCTGTTTCGCAGTTTCTACCGGACTTAATTCAAAAAAACGATTGGCATAAACCGTTTTATCCGATTCTAAATTAAAAGTTCCGCTGTATTGAATCTTTGCGAGCGCAGCAGTAACAGCCTCCCAGTCGGTTGTGCCTAAATACGGACATAAATGCTGATCACTTACCCCATCGTTATCATGTACATGGAGCGCTTTTATGCGCGGTCCTAACACTTCGATCATAGTAGCGGCTGAATCGGGCGTTAAGTTCGCATGACCAATATCAAGACAAACACCGAACCATTCGCTATCAATCATATCGGCATATTCTTTCAGTTCCCAGCCATACGAACAGACCGTAGGACATATAACGCCCTTTTTTTCATCCCAGTTAAACATATTTTCGATTAGCCCTATAACGCCATATTGTTTTAGATATGGCAGCAGACGTCCATAAAATTCTATATTGATTTCTTTGGTCTCGGCTCGATAATAGTCGTATTTATAGATAGACGGAATGTTGGGATGAATCACAATATAGGGGCATTCCAATAAAGAAGCTGCCTGAATATTGCGCACAAGCGTATCAAAAATTGCCCGATCAACTTGAGAATCTTGTGTGTATGTTGGATTAACAGCATGCGCTTGCCCAACTTTTATACCTATTTTTTCATAATAAGCGTGCAGATCTTGATAAAATGCAATAAATTCTTTTGCTGGCCCTTTATATAAAGGAAAATCATATGCATAGCCATTCATATTAAAATCAATGGCGTTAAAGCCGGCGTCTTTTAGAATTTTAACGCCTTCATATTCACCAAATCGTTCAACAAAATATTTCGTATGACAACTTACTAACATGAATTGTATACTTCCCTTCAATAAGATTCAAAATAAATGTTCTTATTTTTTGAGATGTGCCCAGTATTCTTCAAGGCACAAGCCCAGTTCGTTCATGCGAGTGGCGTGATAACGTCCTACATAACGGAAGTGCCAAGGCTCAAAAGAAATTCCAGTTATGTCGGTTTTGTCTTCAGGATAACGTAAAATGAATCCAAATTTATAGCAGTTGTTTTTCAGCCAGGTAGCCGCTTCTTGCGAAGCAAAGGCTGTGTCGGCCGATGGTATATTATGCATGTCACAGCACAAACCGCTTTGGTGCTCACTCGCCCCCGGATACTGCACCTCGGTAGCAGCCATTTTTTCCGCGTCATCACCATAAGAGCTATATTGCTTTACTTTATTGCTAAAAAGCGTTTGTTGGTAAGAATAACTGCGGTATGCACTCATGACGCTTAAGCCGTATCCGCTGGATGGGTTTACATAAGTCATTCCGGCTTTTTCTGCTTCGATAAAAAGCGCCTCTAATGCTTTGGCGGCATATTCCCTTAACTGCTGTGTATTGCGGCCGTCTTTGCGAGTATTGGTTACATTGATTAAGTCGTTTGGTACATAATTTTCGTCTAAACGATTTTCGGTATTAATCAGCGTTAAATACTCATCCCCTTGTGGATTCATGTATTTTTCATAAGCAGATAAATCAGCGGCGAAATCATATTCATATGATTTCCATTGATTATCGGGTTGGTTTGTCGGTTGTGTGGCCGGTTCAGATGAGGCTAACGTGTCGTTGCTTGGCTCTTTGTTTGGCTCTTCGTTGGTAATATCTTTAGCCGGAGTAAACAAAGTGGTCATCAGAAAGATAAAAAATGCTATAATTATAAAAAAGATCACAAAAAAGCCGATTTTAATTATGATGGATGTTTTTTGCTGTTGATTCATTCGTTGCTAAGATCCTTTCTTGTTATAAAAAACATTTATGTTAATTAAAAGAATTTGTGTTTTTATTCAGTAGTTGCATTTGGCTGTGCGTCATTTGCTTGATCGGAAAAATCAGGGTCGTCCTCTTCAGGTTCCGGAAATGCGCTGATGACGATTCCTTCGCTAATAGGCGTCAAATTTTTGCCAGTTCCGGCAAGAAAGATAATATCCTGATAATCCTGCACCAGTTCGCCTAACACATCATATTTAGTTCCTAAAGAAACACGTTGTACCGTAACTCTTTTCTTTTCAAGATTCTCAATTACCTCGATACCACTTGCATAATTTTGAAAAAAAGAAGCTGGTACATAGAGTACATTTCCCTTTACATAAGTATCTCCCTCCATCAACATTTTCTCTCCGTTTACAATAATCTGGCTGGAAGAAAAATAAAATGTAACATAGTTTTCCGAAGCATCCGTTGGAAAATAGGTTCTTTTTGTGTGATCTCCCGTAACGGTCAATTCACATAACTTGGCAATATCATTCATAGAAAGATAGAGTTTGCCGTCCTGGTATAAATCGTTTGCATCTACCCGACGAACTATCGTATCAGGAAGTTTGTCAATACCCAATTGATAATAATATCGAGTTCGGTCAAATGCGGACAACAGGTTTTCTTGATAAAGCGAAAGGCCAATCGCAGCAAAAGAAAGCAAGCTCAGTGTGATAAAAAACGCGAAGAATGTTAACAAAATGAATCGACGTTTGCTTTTTTGTGCTTGCTTGTCTTTTTGACGCTTTTTTGTCTTTTTCAAAGCGGCTCCTCCCTGTTGTATTAACGTTCTGTTGTATATAACGTTGTATCTATTGTATGTATCTTTTATGAGTGTAAAGAACTATAATCATTACCAGAATGCTGCAAATTCGTATAACAAACAAAACTTGGATAGAAAAATTATCAAGTTTGTTCTTCTATTATAGCACACCTAAGGAAAAAATCAATAAAACATATTATAGACAAACAAATAAAAAACTATTGACAAACAAAAGAAGGTGTGCTAAAATAACTTGAAAATAAAGAAGAACATATCCGTTCTCACCCTGCGGTGTTTGCTGACAGTGGTTAATAAGCAATAGCGAGGCTGTAGAAGTCTTGTTTGTTTATGCGGAGTTGTTCTCCGCATTTTTTAATTTTTTGGAGGTGCCCGTTATTAAAAACATCAAGTCAAAGGACCATGTCACGAACGAAAGTATTTTATCTTTACAAGGCTTTCATCCGGGAAAACAGGTAAGGGTTATTGGAGAGGATTCTGAACAGCTTGGTATTATGAAACTTGCTGATGCTTTAGACAAAGCAGATGAAAAAGGGTTAGACTTAGCGCTGTTTGCTCCGCAAAGCGAACCGCCTGTTTGTCGAATTATGGATTATGGTAAATTCAAATTCGATCGCGACAAAAAAGAAAAAGAAGCGAAAAAAAATCAGCAGCGTATCGAAATTAAGGAAGTTAGACTTTCTTGCCTCATTGATACAAATGACTTTAACACAAAAGTCAATAATGCAATTCGCTTTTTGAAGAATGGAGACAAGGTAAAGGTTGTTGTAAAATTTCGCGGCAGACAGATGGCGCACCAAGATATTGGCCGCGACTTACTTGCAAGATTCGCAAAAGCGTGCGAAACCGTTGGTTCTCCAGACAAGGCGCCCAGTCTTGAGGGGCGGGCAATGTCTATGTTTATTCTACCCGTAAAAACAGTGCTGTAAAATGAAAGGAGTCATAAAATGGCAAAGATAAAAACACATAAAGCTACCGCGAAAAGATTTACGGTAACGAAATCAGGCAAAGTAAAACTGAATCATATGAACCGCAGACATAAGCTTGGTATTAAAGCGACAAAGCGTAAAAGAAATTTAAGAAAAACAGGTTACCTCAGCGAATCAATGGCTCCTACAGTCAAAACGCTGCTTCAGAAATAATTTCGGATAACAGGAGGATACAGAAATGGCAAGAGTTAAAGGCGCTATGATGACGCGCAAGAGAAGAAATAAAGTTTTAAAAGCAGCAAAAGGCTATTGGGGTGCAAAATCCAAGCATTTTAAGATGGCTAAACAGGCCGTTATGAAAAGCGGCAACTATGCATATATTGGCAGAAAGCAGAAAAAGAGAGACTTTCGTTCTTTATGGATTACCCGTATTTCGGCACAAGCTAAAGTATGCGGTATGAATTATTCGACTTTTATGAACGGTTTGAAAAAAGCTGGTATCCAGTTGAACCGTAAAATGCTTGCAGAAATTGCCGTATCAGATAAAGAGGCATTTAAAGCTTTGGTTGAAAAGGCAAAAGCTGCTTTATAATTTTAACAACTTATACCCGGAGAATTCCGGGTTTTGTTATTATTATACAGCAAATCAATTTCGTGAGAAATGAGAAAAATATGAATAAAATCAGTGCCCGAAACAATGATAAAATTAAAGAAGCTGTCAAATTAAGACAAAAGAAAACACGAAGCGCCTCTTCTCTTTTTTGCTTTGAAGGCATTAAGCTTTATTATGAAGCGATTGCCTCAGGTATATCTTTTGTTGATATTTTTGTGACAGAAAAAGCATATGAGCGCTACAAATTGGCAAACACGCAAGCTGCCGGCCGCATGACTTTGGTAAGCGATAGTGTTTTTGAAAAGCTTACACATGAACAAACACCTGACGGAATTTTTTGTGTAGCTCAAAAATGGATACCTCAAATGCCCGTTAATGAAACAAAAATGATCATTTCGTCGGTGCGGGATCCCGGCAATGTGGGAACCATTATTAGAAGTGCGTTGGCCTTTCGTTTAGGGCAAATTGTTCTATCGCCTGACTGTGCCGACATATTTTCTTATAAAGTGATACGAGCCTCTATGGGCGCATGCTTCAAACAAAGTATTAAATTTTCAGAGAACCTTTTAGAAGAGATTGACAATCTGAAAAATTGTGGTTATAATCTCATTGCTGCGTCTTTATCAGAAAAAAGTCGTCCTCTTGATACCGTTTTGCTAAACAATAAGTGTTGTTTTGTTATCGGTAATGAGGGACATGGACTCGATGAAGATGTTGTTGCCGCCTGTCATGAGGAAGTTGTGATTCCCATTTCAGAGAAGTCTGAATCCTTAAATGCATCGATTGCAGCCTCGATACTAATGTGGGAGATGAAAAAAGTTTGTCATGAAGTCTAAATATGATATTCTTAAATGGATCTGGTTTGCGACTGCTTGTATTCCAGGTTCATCGAATGCCGGCAAACTGCTTGGCAGTTTTTCGTCAGCTGAAGAAATTTATGACTATGATTTTTCTTCGGATGATTTTGATAAATTAGTTCCGTCTGCTGTTATCAAAGCGCTGCGAAACAAAGATCTTTCTAAAGCGGAAAGGTTATATGAATATTGCGAAGAGCATGGTATACTGCTGCTTCCCTATTGTGATATTCGCTTTCCTGCCAAGCTTCGAATGTTGAAAGATCCACCTGCCCTGCTCTATTGTCTTGGTACGTTGCCCGATTTTAGCAAGCATGTCATCATCAGCGCGGTCGGTACCAGAAGCTGTACTGAATATGGAATAAACGCAGCGCATCAAATTTGTTCTGGTTTAGCGCGCGCCGGGGTCATTATCGTCAGCGGTATGGCGCTTGGTATTGATGGCGCATCGCATACAGCCGCGCTCAGTGTGGATGAATTTACGATTGCTGTACTTGGAAGCGGCGTGGATGTTGTTTATCCGAAAAGCAATGAAAATTTGTATCATCAAATTTGCAGACGCGGTTTAGTCATGAGCGAATATCCGCCTCTTTCCAGTGCTACCCGTTATACATTCCCTGAACGAAATCGAATCATCAGCGGACTGAGCGACGGCGTTCTGATAATTGAGGCAGATCAAAAAAGCGGTGCGTTAATCACCGCAAAAGACGCATTATTTCAAGGCAGAGATTTATTTGCCGTGCCAGGCAGTATTTTCTCACCCGCCAGTCGCGGACCCAATCAACTGATTGCTGAGGGCGCAAAATTAGTCACCGATGCTTATGATATTTTAACCGAATATCAAGCGATTCACAGCGATAAGCTTAGGTTGGGCAAATTACGAACAAAACCTTCGGCAAAGTCAATTTCACATACAGTAGAAAAAAAGGATGGCTCTGCGGCTTTGCCGAAAAACATAATGTCAAATGATATAAATCAACATTCAGTTTTAAAGCATGCATTGAAACCAAAGGCCAATATATTGCTTTCCGAAACTGAAAAGGCGGTGCTTCAAGCGCTGGCAAAGCAGCCTAAGTCAGCCGATGAAATCGCGGAAACCTGCTCACTTCCGGCAGGAAAGGCCCTTTCTGTTCTTATGAGTTTAGAAATCAAGAAAATGATTAAAGAACTGCCAGGCGGCCAATATAGTATAATAGGTTGAATTTAATAGTAAAAACGCGAAAGGAACAAGAATGGCAAAATTAGTAATTGTGGAATCACCTTCAAAAGCAAACACCATCAAAGGATACTTAGGAAAAAATTATGAGGTGGTCGCTTCGGTTGGACATGTCAGAGATTTGCCGAAAAGCACGCTGGGTGTTGATATAGAGAATCACTTTACGCCCAAGTATATTAATATTCGCGGCAAGGGAGATGTCATTAAGGGACTGAAAAAAGATGCTAAAAAAGCTGATGATATCTTTTTAGCAACTGACTCGGACCGAGAAGGAGAAGCAATTGCGTGGCATCTTGCCACTCTTTTAGGTATAGAAGCAGAAAAAGCGAAGCGTGTAACTTTCAATGAGATTACGAAAAAAGTGGTCAAGGATGGGATTAAAAATCCTCGCCCTATTGATATGAATTTAGTGAACTCTCAGCAGACGCGCCGCATTTTAGATCGTATTGTTGGCTATAAACTCAGCCCGTTTCTTTGGAAAACGGTTCGCAGCGGTCTCTCGGCTGGCAGGGTGCAATCAGTTGCCACCAGAATTATTGTAGAACGTGAGAAAGAAATAGAGAAATTTGTTCCCGAAGAATATTGGAGCCTGCTTTATACATTAATCACCGAAAATAAAGAAGAAATAAAATTCAAATTTTATGGCGATAAAAAAGGCAAAATCGCATTAAAAACTGAAGAAGAAACAAACGCGGTGATAGCTCAAACGCAAAATCGGCCTTTTTCCATTATATCGGTTAAAAAAGCGATTAAACATCGTTCGCCGCAGCCACCGTATATTACCTCTACCCTACAGCAGGATGCTTATAATAAATTAGGTTTTCAATCGGCACGTATTATGCGGGTAGCGCAAGAATTATATGAAGGTATAGCGCTTGGCAAGGAAAATGGCGGCACGCAAGGTCTTATTACCTATATGCGAACTGATTCCATGCGTATATCGGATGAAGCAGCCGGGGCTGCCGAAAACTATATTCGTACGACTTATGGAGATGATTATTATCCGGACAAAAGACGAGTATTTAAAACCAAAGAGGACGCACAAGATGCACATGAGGCGATACGGCCTACCTCCCTTGCCTTTGAGCCGGCTAAAATTAAAAAATATTTATCTCAAGATCAATACAAACTCTATCTATTAATTTGGAATCGATTTCTTGCATCACAAATGGCTGACGCTCTGCTGGATACCATGCATATTGACGCAGAGAATAGCGGCTATCTCTTTAATGCCAATGGTTATACCGTACGTTTTCAGGGATATCAAGTTCTTTATAAAGAAGAAAAAGAAGCTGATCTTGATAAAGGGGCCCTGCCTGCCGTACAGGAAAACGAGCAATTAACCATAAAAGATATTCTTCCAGAACAGCATTTTACAGAACCGCCTGCGCGCTATAATGACGCTACTTTAATTCGTTTCTTAAAAGAAAAAGGCATTGGCCGACCCAGTACCTATACACAGATTATCACGACCATTATATCAAGGGGATATGTCACCAGAGAGAAAAAAGCCTTTAAACCAACGGCATTGGGGGACATTACCACACAAATTATGATCGAACAGTTCCCTGAGATTGTCAATTATGAATTTACTGCCCAAATGGAAAACGACTTGGATGAAGTAGAAAACGGCCAGGCAGAAGGCGAAAAAATTCTATCGCAATTCTACGAACGCTTTGAAAAAGAATTAGAAACAGCGCTGCAAAACGTTAGTAAAGAGGAAATCGAGATTCCTGTAGAAGAAACTGACATTATTTGTGAAAAATGCGGCGCGAAAATGGTGATTAAAAGCGGTCGGTTCGGCAAATTTGCCGCTTGTCCCCGTTATCCCGAATGTAAAAACACTAAGCCGTTAGATCAAAACGGGAATCCTGTGGTGAAAGAAGAAAAAGAGCCAAAGCCCACTGGCGAAAAATGCGAAAAATGCGGGGCCGATATGGTCATACGAGCAGGGCGATATGGTGATTTTATTGCTTGCTCGAATTATCCGACATGCAAAAATACAAAGCAAATTGCTAAAGAAATCGGCGTTGCCTGCCCGACTTGCGGGGGAAAAATTTTATTAAAACACGGCAAAAAACATACTGTATTTTATAGCTGTGAACATTATCCTACCTGCGATTTTTCTTCATGGGATCTTCCGCTGACAAGCTCTTGCCCCAACTGCGGACAAATGCTTTATACGAAAAAGAATAAAAATTTGATTGTCTGTAAAAATAAAGAATGTGGCTATCAACAAGAGGTTCAGCCTGACAGCGATCAAAAAACATAAGTTTTAATTTTCGATTGGCATGATGACAGGCAAGTAAAAAAACAAAAAAACGGATGTAATGAATGGAGATATCAATGAGTCAAGTTCAAATTATCGGCGCAGGACTCGCTGGATGTGAAGCCGCCTATCAAGTGGCGAAACGCGGTGTTGCTGTCCATCTATATGATATGAAACCGCACAAATATACACCTGCTCACCATTCGCCCGGCTTTGCTGAACTTGTATGCTCGAATTCTCTTCGCAGTGATGAAACAGTCAATGCAGTAGGCCTTTTAAAAGAAGAGATGAGAACGCTTGATTCGCTCATTATTCGCGCTGCAGATGAGACCCGTGTGCCGGCCGGCAGCGCTTTAGCTGTTGACCGAGATATGTTTTCAAAAAAAATAACTGAAACGATTTGTAATCATCCACTCATCACCGTGCATCAGCAAGAGATTACACAAATTGATGAAAACGCAATTACAATTATAGCCAGCGGGCCGCTAACGTCTGATCCGCTTGCACGCTATATAGAGGAGACAATCACCGGCAAAAGACTTTCTTTTTATGACGCGGCAGCGCCGATTATCGATGCCTCTACCATTGATATGAACAAGGCCTTTATCGCCTCGCGTTACGATAAAGGCGAGGCTTGCTATATTAACTGTCCTCTTTCTGAAAATGAATATAACAATTTTTATCACGCGCTGATTCATGCAAAGGAAGCAGAATTAAAAGAGTTTGATCAGGAGGCGCAAACCTCTCCTACAGTATTTGAAGGCTGCATGCCTGTGGAAATCATGGCGAAACGAGGGCCGGATACGCTTCGTTTTGGTCCGATGAAACCGGTGGGTTTGCCTTTACCGAAAACCGGAAAAGAGGCCTATGCCGTAGTACAGCTTCGTCAAGAAAATGTACAAAAAACGATGTACAATATGGTAGGCTTTCAAACTCATTTGACTTTTGGTGAACAAAAACGTGTGTTTCAGATGATTCCCGGACTTGAAAATGCATCTTTTTTGCGATACGGTGTTATGCATCGAAACACATTTATTCATTCACCTACCTTATTGAATGCTGACTACTCGCTCAAAATACGCCCTAAGCTTTTCTTTGCTGGTCAGATTACCGGTGTAGAAGGTTATGTAGAATCAGCGGCATCAGGTCTTGTGGCCGGATTAAATGCAGCGAGACGTATAACCGATAAGCCTGCTCTGCTATTTCCGAATGAAACGGTCATTGGCGCTATGGCGGCTTATATTTCAGACGAAAATATAGCTAATTTTCAGCCTATGAATGCCAACTTTGGTCTTGTTGCTCCTTTAGGCTATAAAGTGAAAGGACCAAAACGAAATAAAAATGAGCAGCTTGCCAAACGCTCTCTTTCGTTATTAAACCAGCAATTAATCGATATGGAATAAGAAATGATAGAAAATTTAAACCCTCAAATCAAAAAAAATATTGAATCTGCTTTGCAGTATTCTTTTCAAGATGAATCAATTTTATTAACGGCGTTGACCCATTCATCTTACACCAACGAGATGAAAAGCCGTGGCATCATCATTGCATGTAATGAACGATTGGAGTTTTTAGGCGACTCCATTTTGCAAATTATTTCCAGCGAGATGTTGTTTACCCGTTTTCCCGACCTGCCCGAAGGGGATCTTTCTCGCATACGCTCTCAAATTGTCTGTGAAAAAGCACTGAATAACTATGCAGCCAAGATAAGCTTAGGCGAATTTTTGCTTTTAGGTCATGGAGAAGAAATGAATCAGGGTAGACAACGCCCGTCTATTCTGGCCGACGCGTTTGAAGCCTTAATTGCAGCGATTTACTTAGATAGTAATTTAGATAGAGTCAAACAGTTTTTACTTCCCTTTTTAACTAATGAAGTTAGCTCGATTGAACTGAGCAAAAAGGGAGAAGATGCAAAATCCAGACTACAGGAAATTATTCAGCAAGAGCGAAATGAAAAATTTGAATATGTTTTAGTAGAGGAGAGCGGACCAGCTCATGATCGTGTATTTAAAGTAGAGGCAAGACTCAATCGCAATGTGATTGGCAGAGGTTCTGGAAAATCAAAGCGTGAAGCAGAGCAAAATGCCGCCGCCGAAGCATTAAAATTGTTTGGCGAAGAGCGTTCTTAGGATCATAAGGAGTCCTTATATATGAAACACGTTAATATTCCTGTTTTCATTCCTCATTTGGGATGCCCCAACAACTGCGTTTTTTGTAACCAAAAAACCATTTCCGGTGTAAATTGCTTTGATAGTAGCAGCGTTGATCAGATTATCAGCGCTGCTCTTTCTACAATTATTCGCCCAAATACTGAAGTCGAAATAGCCTTTTTTGGCGGCAGCTTCACTGGCATTGAACCTGCACTGATGACTAAACTCTTAGATATAGCGACAAGTTATATAGAAAAAGGCGCTGTCCAATCGATTCGTCTTTCTACAAGGCCTGATTATATAAACCACGATATTCTGACCACCTTGAAACGATATCCTGTACGCCATATTGAACTTGGGATTCAGAGTTTAGATGACGATGTTTTAAAGGCATCTGAAAGAGGTCATACAACCGAACAAAGCCGCAAAGCCTGTTACCTTATTAAAGAGGCTGGTTTTTCATTAACCGGTCAAATGATGTTGGGCCTTCCCTGCTCAAATCTTGTCAAAGAGCTTAAAACAGCAGAAACCTTGGCCTTATGGGGTGTTGATACCGCGCGCATTTATCCCACTGTCGTATTTAAAGACACCCCTTTAGCTGAGCAAATGAAGATGGGTACATATATTCCGCTTACTACCGATGAAGCAATAAAGCGCTCTGCCTCTGTATTAGGAGTGTTCGATCATTATCATATACCGGTTATTCGTATTGGATTATGCTCTCAAGACGAACTTTTTGACCCTGAATCTGTTCTCTCGCATAATTATCACAGTGCGCTTGGTGAATTAGCGCAAAGCGCATTATATAATCAAAAAATAGAAGCTCTCATCAAGGCAAATCCCTCTTTACGCTTCAAGGAGCGTCTAACAATCTATTGTCCAAGAGGCCATGTTTCCAAAGTAGTTGGCCATCGAAAAAGCAACTTGCTCAAACTGAAAGCAAAATATGCTTGCAAAGAGGTAAAAATTGTTGAAAAAAATACGCTATTCGGTTATAATATATTGATAGACTAAAGACGAGGTTCAAAGATGCGCATCATATCGCTTGAATTACAAGGATTTAAATCCTTCCCTGATAAAACGGTCATCAAATTTGATACAGGCGTTACCATTATTGTGGGACCAAACGGAAGTGGAAAATCGAATATTTCAGATGCCATTCGTTGGGTTTTAGGCGAAATATCGACAAAAAACATTCGCGGCACAAAAATGGAAGACGTTATTTTTGGCGGTACAGACACACGCCGACGTATGGGTTATGCCGAGGTATCGCTTACTATTGATAATACAGATCCTAATAATCGTATGGCCATTGATTATGATTTGGTTACACTAACCCGCCGTTATTATCGAACTGGTGAAAGCGAATATGCCATCAATGGTAAAAGCGCGCGTTTAAAAGACATTTCAGAAATGTTTATGAATACGGGTATTGGCCGTTCAGGCTATTCGGTCATTGGTCAGGGAAAAATTGCCGAAATTATCTCACAAAACGGTGAGGAACGGCGTGTTATTTTTGAAGAGGCGGCCGGAATTGCTAAATATAAATACAAAAAAAGAGAGTCTGAGCGCAAATTAGAAAAAACTTGTGAAAATCTTGTTCGCGTCACCGATATTTTAACAGAATTAGAAGCCAGAGTCATTCCCCTTGAAAAAGAAGCGGCCCGTGCCCGCGCTTATCTCGATCTATATGAGGATAAAAAACAGGCGGATGTTTCTTTATGGCTTTATGATTTGGCCGACACGCGAAAACAGTATGAAGAAATAGACGCTGCCTTTTCGCTTGCTAAAAAAGAACTTGAGCTTTTAGATGGCGAAATTTCATCGATTGAAAGCCAAAATGAGGCTTTATATCTGCGCTTGCAGCAGGCCAAAGGGCAAATGGATGCCACTGAACGCAGAATCAAAGAAATTACCGAACAATTTCATGAGATGGAAGCCTCCGGCAAAGTATTAGAGAATGATACACAGCATATCCAAGCACAATTAAAAAATATAGAGGCAAACAAACAGCAAACAGAACAGCGCGTAACCCTTTTAAGTGAGCAATATGAGGAGCAAAACAAGCAACAGCAAGCCGAAAAAACAGAGTTAGAAAATCAAAAAGAAGCATATGCACTTTTTTTAGAAAATTTAGAATCGTGTAAGGAAGTTGTATACCAACAAGAGCGTATGGTAGAACAGCTGGCTGAACAATACGCCAACGAAAATAACCAGTTAGTAGAGTTAAAAGCGACCGCTTCGTCTCACACCGCCAGGCCAAAAGACGAAATTCAAAAAAATGAAAAAAGACTACATGATGTAGAAGAGCAAATTCTTCTTTTAGAGAAAGGCGCTGCCAAAGCAGAACAAACTATTACGGAATATACTGAAAAAATAGAAAGCATTAAGGCTAATACGTTACAAGAATTAGACGAAAAAATACTTTCGCAAACAAAGAACCTACAGGTGTTAAACGACAAAAAAACACAAAACGGCTTAACGATGGCTTCCCTGTCGCAAAAAATGATCACTCTCAAACGAATGACCGAACACTTTGAAGGTTATGCGCATAGTGTAAAAGCGATTATGGAGGCACACATCCCGGGGGTTCATGGTCCTATTTCGAGTATTATTCGGACGGACAAGCAGTATGCATTAGCAATCGAAACGGCTTTAGGCAATCAGATTCAAAATATTGTAGTTGAAACCGAAGAAACTGCAAAAGAAGCAATTAACTGGCTGAAACAAAAAGGCGCTGGCCGAGCTACGTTTTTTCCGATTTCAACCGTTACAGCGCCTGCTCTTCACATTGATCGCCAAACCGTAGAAAACAGTCAAGGCTTTATTGGCTATGCGAATGCTTTAGTACATTATGAAGCCAAGTATCAACAAATAGCAGGTAATTTGTTGGGACGCACCGTAGTATTTGATACACTGCCAAATGCCATTGCCATGGAAAAGAAAATTGGCTATAAAATACGCTGTGTTACACTGGATGGGCAAATTATCAATGCCGGCGGTTCTTTCACGGGCGGTTCTTCTCGAAAAGACAGCGGTATTTTATCGCGTGCTTCTATGATTGAAAATATGCAGACAGAGCTTGATCAGTTTGAAAAACAGGAGCAGTTTCTGCATTCTGAAATTTTAAAAAATGAAAAAGAACTACAAGCACTTAATGCTAAAAAAGATGAATCTGAGCAAACCATTGCTTTAATGCTGCAATTAAAGAGTGCTGAAAGCACGCAAAAGCAAGTGCTTTGCGCACAGCTTGCAGCCGAAGAAGAACAGCGTCTGCTACTGCGAGATACCCTGCTCTCTTACGAAACCGAAGAACAAAATCGTGCAGCTGAGCAAGAACGCCTAAAACTTCAAATCGAAACATTAAAAAAACAAGTGGACGAAACCAACCACCTATTTGAAGAAGCAAAACATGTGCGTGATCAAAAAAACGCGGCTTTAGCTGAAGCCATTGAACAAAAAAATCAGCTGCTTCTTCAAATAACAGCAAAAGAAAAGGATGTATCAGCTGCCTCTATTCAAGTATCGAATACAGAAATGCTCCGAATGTCCGCTAAAGATGAATACAGCAAGTGGGAGGAGCAAATCCGTTCTTTACAAGAAAAGTTAATTCATGTCAAAGAGAAAATAAAAACCAATGAACAAGTTAAAAATCAATCACAAATAGAACTAACAGAGTTATATGAGTCTTCGGCCAAAGCAAAAGAAGAAAACAATAACTTAGACATACGTATCAATGAACTTCGAAAGCGTTTTATGGACCAGACGCATGAAAGAGAGCTTAAATTCAGAGAATGCACTAATTTAGAAAACAAGCATGCGCAAATTAGTAATAAACAAGAAGGCATGACCACAAAATTATGGGATGAATACGAATTGACCTACTCTGCTGCGGTCGCGTTGCAATATCCGCCGGTCACGGCGGAAAATCGCGCAGAGATTGCCGCCAAAGTCAATGAATACAAGTCAAAAATGAAGTCTCTTGGCCATGTAAATGTTGGTGCAATTGAAGAATATACAGAAGTAAAAAAACGATATGATTTCCTGTTCAAGCAAGTTGAAGACTTGAATGAATCAAAGAAAGACTTAACTAATGTGATTCATCAGTTGGAATCGGAAATGAGAAACAAATTTTCGAAAGCTATGCAGGAAATTAATGAGAATTTTAAAATTGTATTTAAAGATTTATTTGGCGGCGGACATGCTGAGCTTTCTTTAAGTGATCCAGACAATTTATTAGAAAGCGGTATTGAAATTAAAGTGGCGCCGCCAGGTAAAATTATTAAAAATTTACAATTGCTTTCGGGCGGCGAACAAGTCTTTGTAGCGATTGCTCTATATTTTGCTATTCTAAAGGTAAATCCAACACCGTTTTGCTTGTTGGATGAAATTGAGGCAGCTTTAGATGAGGTCAATGTATCTAAATTTGCACAATACACCAAAAAATTAGCGATTAAAACACAGTTTATTATCATTACACATCGCCGAGGAACCATGGATGTGGCCGATTCCCTTTATGGCGTCACCATGCAGGAAAGAGGCATTTCTAAAATTTTGTCGGTCGACGTCAATGAGGCTGAAAAGAAATTGGGAGTAAAATTAGAATAATGGGATTTTTTGAAAGTCTTAAAAACGGGTTAACCAAAACGAAAAATCAATTTATCGGGCAAGTAGATAACATTTTCCGCGCCTTTGGCAAGATAGATGAAAATATGTTAGAAGAATTAGAAGAAATTCTGATTTGCGCCGATGTCGGTTATGAAACAACCGAAGAAATCATTAGCCAAATGCGCGAAAAAATGAAAGAAGAACGCATTAGCGATCCCGAAACAGCGAAAGCGGCTTTAAAACAAATTCTTAGAAATATGTTAGGTGATGCAGAATCATTATCCCTGCAGACAACACCGCTTGTCATTCTTGTCATCGGCGTGAACGGCGTAGGAAAAACGACCTCGATTGCTAAAATGGCAAATTTATTTAAGCAAGACGGTAAAAGAGTTCTCTTGGCCGCTGCCGATACTTTCCGTGCAGCCGCTATTGATCAGCTCGATGTATGGGCCAATCGAATCGGTGTAGATTTAATCAAACAGGCAGAAGGCTCTGACCCAGCCGCTGTAGTTTTTGATGCAGTGAATGCCGCAAAGAGCCGCAAAAGCGATGTTTTAATTGTCGATACGGCCGGCAGACTGCATAACAAAAAAAATCTGATGGATGAGTTAGCCAAGATTAATCGTGTGATCGAACGAGAACTGCCCAATACCACAAAAGATACTTTTTTGGTGTTAGATGCAACCACAGGGCAAAATGCAATCAATCAAGCTGGTGAATTTAAAAACGCTGCGCAAATCACCGGCTTAGTGTTAACAAAGTTAGACGGTACCGCAAAAGGCGGCATCATTTTTTCAATCAAAAAGATGTTAAACATCCCTGTCCGCTTTGTGGGCGTAGGCGAAAAACAAGAAGATTTACAGCCGTTTGACCCTGATTCGTTTATTGATGCTCTGTTTGCATAAAAAGTTTTATAACCAATGAAAGTGAATAAAACCATGAATATTGTTCTTGCTTCTAACAATAAGCACAAAATAAAAGAATTTACCGCCATTCTTAAAGATGTTTTTCCTGAGCAGGCGATTCAGTTGCTCTGTCCTGCCGACATTGGCGTAACGGGAGAGATTGAAGAAAACGGGACAACTTTTGCCGAAAATGCTATGATTAAAGCAAAAGCTTGTGCGAAAAAAAATTATATTAGTATAGCAGATGACTCCGGCCTGGCCGTCGATGCATTAGGCGGCCGACCAGGCATTTACTCGGCCAGGTATGCTGGTTCACATGGTGATGATGCTGCCAACAATGCAAAATTGTTAGCCGAGCTCAAAGACGTACCCTCTGACCAACGTACAGCTCATTATGTATGCGCTATTGCTTGTGTGCTCCCAGATGGAAAATCCTTTACAGTAGAAGGCAGAGCCAGTGGGCATATTGCTGATGGATTATATGGCGAAGGCGGTTTTGGTTATGATCCCCTTTTTATTGCAGACGGTTCTCCTTTGACTTGGGCGCAAATACCAGAAGAAGAAAAAAATCGCATATCACATAGAGCCAAAGCAGCTCGACTGCTTGCAAAAAGACTAATAGAATGGTGGGAAAACAAGTGACAACAAAGCAAAGAGCCTATCTTAAAAGTTTGGCTATGAATTTAGAAACCATATTCCAGATTGGCAAAGGAGGTCTAACTGATGAAAGTGTGCGTCAGATTTCTAATGCACTGGAAGCAAGAGAATTGATTAAATGCAAGGTACTTGAGACTAGCCCTGTTCCTGCTAAAGAATTATCGATGGATTTAGCCAAACAAACAGAGTCGGAGTGCGTTCAGGTAATTGGCAGCAAAATCGTTTTATATCGCAAATCCAAGAAAAAGAGCAAAATAGAGCTGCCATGAAGATTGCTTCAAGATTGGGCATATTCGGCGGTACGTTTTCACCAGTTCACAAAGGACATGTCGGTGCAGCTGAAGCATTTATCAAAAGCGGCATGATCGATAAACTTTTAATCATACCAACGCTGATCCCTCCCCACAAACAACAAGCTTCCGTTTTAGCTGAGCATCGATTCAATATGCTGACATTGGCGTTTGAAAAACTTTGCTCACAAGAAGCGGTAGAAATAAGCGATTATGAGTTGCAAAAAGGTTCCATCAGTTATACAGTGGAAACATTAAAGCATTTCCGTCCTTTTTGTGATCATATAAAATTATTATGCGGTTCGGATATGTTTTTAACGATTGATACTTGGTACCATGCAAATGAATTATTGCATTTATGCGAAATCGTATATGAACAAAGAAATGGATCAATGGAAGAAAGCGAGCAGTTAGCGCAAAAAAACAAACAACTTTGGCGTCAATATGGCGTTAAAAGCACACCGCTGCCGATTGAACAGATCATAAATATTTCTTCAAGCGAGATTCGCGAAAAGTTAATACACGGTGAGGACGTTTCTGCATATATTGATGCAAAGGTATTAAACTATATTAAAGGAAACCATCTTTATGCATAATTATGATTTTATATTGCAAACGTTAGACCAATATGTAACACCCAACCGCAAAAAACATATTCTATCTGTTTTTGAAACTGCGAAAAATATAGTGTGGGATCAAAACTGTCAAAGCCTGCTTGAAAAAGCAGAAATTGCCGCTTTGCTGCATGATATTTCTAAAAATTTTTCGTATACGCTTCATCTTGATATTATTAAAAAATATGCATTGCCCGTCACCAGCGAAGATCTTGAAACGCCAGAAGTACTGCATGCCTTTACAGGTGCTGCTGTCGCTAAAAATCTTTTTCCCCAACTGATTGATGAGGAAATTTACAATGCTATTTTTTATCACTGTACCGGCAAAGCTGATATGTCTTTGCTTGAAAAAATTCTATTCTTAGCAGATTATATTGAGCCTGACCGTTCATATGAATCTTGTATGAAGGTTCGACACTATTATCAGCAAAATAAAGAAGAGAAAAATGGCTTGGATCAGGCTGTATATTTATCTTTAGAAGAAACAGTTGACCATTTAACAAGAAATAGAGAAAAAATTAATAGCCGAACGATACAGGCGAAAAAGTTTTACGAACACACAAAAGAGGAACTTAAAAACCAAGAAACGGCTTTCATAGAAAGGAACAACCAGCATGGAAAATCAACTTTCCCCGAAAGAAACTGCACTAGAGATTGTAAAGATACTAAACGAGAAAAATGCGACTGACATTAAATTACTTCAGGTAACCGATCAAACAATTATCGCTGATTACTTTATCATTTGCTCTGGTTTATCGAATACACAGGTAAAAAGCTTTGCCGGTGAAGTAGAATATAAAATGGGACTTAAAGAGATTACGCCTCATCATATTGAAGGATACAATGAAGCCTCTTGGGTTGTATTAGACTATCGCTCAGTCATTGTACATGTATTTTACAGAGATACAAGAGAGTTTTATAATCTTGAAAAATTGTGGGATGATGCCGAAACCGTGGATATTTCTGATCTTCTCACCAAAAAATAATAGATTTATAAGAGATAAGAGAAAGGAAAAATAGATGAAATACGATTTTAAAACAATTGAGCAAAAATGGCAGGAAAAATGGGAAAAAGAACATGTTTTTGAAGCGAAAACTAAAAGCGATAAGCCCAAATTTTACGGCTTAGTTGAATTTCCCTACCCCTCTGGCGTTGGCATGCATGTCGGCCATATTAAAGCGTATTCGGGCTTAGAGGTTATTTGCCGTAAACGCAGAATGCAAGGCTATAACGTCCTTTTTCCGATGGGGTGGGACGCATTTGGTCTGCCCACTGAAAATTACGCTGTTAAAACAGGTATACATCCCAGAGTAGCTACTGACGAAAACATAGTACGTTTTACCAATCAAATGAAACGGGTGGGTTTTAGCTTTGATTGGTCTAAAACAATCGATACAACTGATGAAAATTATTATAAATGGACCCAGTGGATCTTTTTAAAATTATATGAAAATAATCTTGTCTATCGTAATACGGCTCTTGTCAATTACTGTCCTCATTGTAAGGTGGTTTTATCTAATGAAGATTCGCAGGACGGAAAATGTGATATTTGCAAAACAGAAGTTGTGCAAAAATCCAAAGAGGTTTGGTATTTACGCATTACCAAATACGCCGATAAACTGTTAGAAGGTTTACATTCGGTAGATTATCCGCCGAATGTAAAAGCACAGCAAGAAAATTGGATTGGAAAATCAATCGGCGCATATGTCGATTTTTCTCTTAAGAATGCCAATGAAACGCTGCGTGTATATACAACGCGGTGTGACACTTTATTTGGTGTTACGTTCATGGTTATCGCGCCCGAACATCCGCTGATTGACAAATATGCTGACCAGATTAGCAATATGGCGGATATCGTTTCTTACCGTGAGTTATGTGCCAAAAAGACAGAGTTTGAACGCACACAACTTGTCAAGGACAAAACAGGTGTAAAAATTGAAGGGCTGCAGGCAATTAATCCTGTTAACGGAAAAGAAATTCCTCTTTATATTTCAGATTATGTCATGATGGGTTATGGCACAGGTGCGATCATGGCTGTACCAGCCCACGACCAAAGAGACTACGAATTTGCTAAAAAATTCGGCATCGATATTATAGAAGTCATTGAAGGAGGCGATCTTTCAAAAGAAGCCTATACTGGAGATGGCAAGCGAATCAATTCTGACTTTTTAAATGACTGCACCAGCAAAGAAGAAGCGATTGGCAAAATGTTAGCCTTTCTTACGGAAAAAGGAATTGGCGAAAAAGGTGTTCAATACAAAATGAAGGATTGGGCCTTTAATCGGCAGCGGTATTGGGGCGAACCCATTCCGCTCGTTCATTGTAAGCATTGCGGCATTGTTCCAGTTCCTTATGACGAATTGCCATTACGCTTGCCTCCTGTTGAAAATTTTGAACCAGGCGAAGGCGGTGAGTCGCCGTTGGCCAAGTTAGAGAATTTTGTACAATGCAAATGCCCTAAATGTGGTCAAGACGCCAGACGCGAAACTGATACCATGCCACAGTGGGCTGGCTCTTCTTGGTATTTTCTGCGCTTTATTGATCCAGATAATGCAAATTCTTTTGCTGATATGGAGAAAATGAAATATTGGTTGCCTGTCGACTGGTATAATGGTGGCATGGAACACGTCACCAGACACTTAATTTATTCTCGTTTCTGGCACCGGTTTTTATATGATATTGGTGCAGTACCCACCAAAGAGCCGTACAGCAAGCGTACCGCACAGGGACTTATTTTAGGCGAAGACGGCGCAAAAATGTCTAAATCTTTAGGCAATGTGGTAGATCCTTTGGATGTCATTGAAGAATACGGCGCTGATACACTCAGGATTTATGTATTGTTTATGGGTGATTATACATCTTCTGCCCCATGGTCAGCCGCCAGTGTAAAGGGATGTAAGCGTTTTCTAGAACGAGTGGCTGATCTTTCGGAGATGGCAGTTGGTGAAGGATCAACGCCTGCGCTGGAATCAGCATTCCATAAAACAATCAAAAAAGTTTCTTCTGATATTGAAGATATGAAATTCAACACAGCCATTGCTGCACTCATGTCATTAATCAATCAAATCAGTGATCATGGTTCGCTTACTGTGGATGAACTCAAAACATTTTTATTGCTTTTAAATCCATTTGCACCACATCTCGCCGAAGAAATGTGGGAAAAAATCGCTGGTCCTTCCCTTTTGGCTCATGCTACATGGCCTGATTATGATGAAAATAAGACCGTTGATACATTTAAAGAAATTGCGATTCAAATCAATGGTAAATTAAAAGGACGTATCACCATATCAGCTGATCTTGACAAAGATACCGTTCTGCTTTCTGCCAAAAAAGAAGCTGCTATACAAACAATTTTGGCTGACAAACAGATTGTTAAAGAAATTTATGTACCTGGCAAATTAGTGAATTTGGTTGTTAAGTAATCCTAAGAATCATCCTTTTGGATGATTCTTAAAAAGTTTCACTTTACAGCTTTTCTAAGCGTAATTCCAGCAAAGACGAAATCGTTAAACTTTTCCGGTCGCTGAAACTTTATGGTATAATATTGACTTGAAACTTTCCATAATTCGCTAAAAAAAGCAAAAACTATTGACAAAAGATTGCAGTTATTGTATAATAACTTAAGAGAATAAATTGCATTCTCCTGCACGAGCGAGGGGAGGGATATAAAAAATGGCAGAAATTAGAGTAAAAGAAAATGAAACGCTTGATAGTGCTCTTCGCAGATTTAAAAGACAATGTGCTCGAAGCGGAGTGCTCTCTGAACTGAAAAAAAGAGAGCATTATGAAAAGCCCAGTGTCAAGAAAAAGAAAAAATCAGAAGCGGCAAGAAAACGCAAGTATAAGTAAAAAACAAAAACAGAGAGTAGATAACTACTCTCTGTTTTTGTTTAGTCTTATTTATAAGCTTTTTCAATTTATCCGGCGGGTTGTGTAAGTATACCGACTGTTGATTATTTTCTTAAAACAATCCTACGGTTTGTATCTTATTATATAACTATAAATCAAAAAATTTATTTTACTCTTTATCAACTAATACATATTTCAATGGCGGTTTATAATAAAAAAGATGTGAGTTTTTTAAAACTCACATCTTTTATTTTAATACATTCCGCCCATGCCACCCATGGAAGGATCCGGTGCAGCTGGTGCCGGCGGTTCCGGTTTATCTGCAACAACTGCATCGGTTGTCAATACAACACTGGCAATAGAGGCAGCATTTTGCAATGCAGAACGGGTCACTTTGGCTGGGTCAACAATACCTGCTTCGACCATATCTACATAGGTTTCATTATAAGCATCAAAACCAAAACCGATTTTTCCACTGTTTTTAATCTTGTCAACAATGACAGAACCTTCATAACCAGCGTTTTCAGCAATCTGTCTTACTGGATACTCAAGCGCCTTAAGAACCAGCTGAACGCCTGTTTTTTCATCACCTTCTGTTTTATCTAACAGAGTAGCTACCTCAGAAATAACATTCAAATAAGCGGTTCCGCCGCCTGCAACGATGCCTTCCTCTACAGCAGCTCTAGTTGCATTCAGTGCGTCCTCAATACGGAGCTTTTTCTCTTTCATTTCAGATTCGGTAGCAGCGCCAACTTTGATAACAGCTACGCCGCCAGCCAATTTTGCTAATCTTTCCTGTAATTTTTCTCTGTCAAAATCACTGGTAGATGTTTGAATAGCTGACTTGATTTGTGTTACTCTGGAAGAGATAGCATTCTTATCACCAGCACCGTCTACAATGATAGTATTTTCTTTTGTAATTTTTACCTGACGCGCTCTACCAAGTTGAGCAATATCGGTTTCTTTCAAATCAAGGCCTAATTCTTCTGTAATGACTTCACCGCCAGTCAAAATTGCGATATCCTGCAGCATTTCTTTTCTGCGATCGCCAAAGCCAGGTGCTTTAACAGCCACACAAACAAATGTGCCTCTTAATTTATTGAGAACTAACGTAGTCAGCGCTTCTCCTTCAACATCCTCAGCAATGATAATCAGCTTTTTACCCGATTGTACAACCTTTTCAAGCAAACCGATAATTTCTTGAATATTTGAAATCTTCTTATCGGTAATGAGGATGTAGGCATCATCAATGACAGCTTCCATTTTATCGGTATCGGTTACCATGTAAGGAGACAAGTAACCACGATCAAACTGCATGCCTTCAACAACTTCGCAATAGGTTTCTGCCGTTTTAGATTCTTCCACAGTGATTACGCCATCAGCAGTTACCTTTTCCATCGCATCAGCAATTAAATTACCGATGACTTCGTCGCCGGCTGAAACGGTAGCAACTCTTGCAATATCATCGCTTCCCTTTACTTTTTCGGAAATCGAAACCAGCTTTTCAACGGCCTTATCAACTGCTTTCTGAATACCTTTGCGCAGTACAATAGGATTTGCACCGGCTGAAACATTTTTCATACCTTCATGAATAAAAGCTTGTGCCAAAAGGGTTGCTGTCGTTGTACCATCGCCCGCTACATCATTTGTTTTGGATGCAACTTCTTTTACAAGCTGAGCACCCATGTTTTCCATAGCGTCTTCTAATTCAATTTCTTTAGCAATGGTAACGCCATCATTGGTAATGAGTGGTGAACCATATTTTTTATCAAGAACAACATTCCGTCCTTTAGGTCCTAATGTAATTTTAACAGTATTGGCCAGTTTATCAATTCCTTTAAGAAGCGAATTTCTAGCCTCAATTCCATAACTAATTTCTTTAGACATATTCTTTCACCTCTTATTCTACAATCGCTAAAATATCACTTTGTTTTACAATTGTGTACTCTTCATCGCCGCTTTTGAACTCTGTCCCTGCATATTTGCTGGCAACCACTTTGTCACCCGGCTTAACCACCATCGTGATTTCTTTTCCATCAACTACGCCGCCAGGACCTACTGCAATTACTTCAGCAACCTGCGGTTTTTCTTTAGCAGAAGCAGTTAAAATAATACCGCTTTTTGTTGTTTCCTCCGCTTCGGTCATTTTTAAAACGACCTTATCAAACAAAGGTTTTAAATTCATCGTACAATCCTCCTCTTATCATTTCAACAAGCACATGAAAGTGCTTTAAAACGCTTTTAGCACTCGTTTGCATCGAGTGCTAATTCCACTGTTCATATTGTAAATCTTTACCGTATAAAAATCAATAGAATTGGCAATTGTTAACATTTAGTTTACAAAGCAAAAGTGCTTGATTTTCCATATTTTACAGCACTTGATAATATGCGTCTGGCTGCCATTTTTCTTCAATTTCGTTTCGGCTTATTTGATCAACAAGATATGCACCGCTTAGCGCTCTATAAGAATAACCGACAGGCTCTTGTTCCATACGAATATAAAACGTATGTTTGCCGCTGCGGTCTTGGCAAAGTTCTTTCACAGCTCCTTCTTCAAATTTGATCGAATCTACTTTGCAAGGACTCATTAAAATATTTAAAATATCAGAAACAACTGCGCTGGCCGTAGGCAGGCGCCCTGCTCCTTTTCCATAAAACATAACCTTTCCTAATACATTTCCCTCAACCATAATGCCATTATAAACACCGCTAACAGAAGCCAAAGGATTGTCCATTAGGCAAACGCAAGGCCGCACATACATAATTATATGATCGTCCACTTGCTTCGCATGTCCAATTAATTTGATTTTAGCACCAATTTCAGAGAGAATGTTAACATCGCAAAGATCAAGATTTGTAATTCCCTCACAAGCAACAGCCTCTTCTGGAAACATTTTGCCAAAAGCCAACGCGGCTAAAATGCAAATTTTGCGTTTTGCATCATATCCCTCAATATCATCGGTGGGATCTTTTTCTGCATATCCTTTTTCTTGAGCCGACGCTAAAGCCGCTTCAAAAGAGGCTCCTTTATTTTCCATTTCATTTAAAATAAAGTTCGTAGTTCCGTTTAAAATACCTGTAATTGAGCAAATTTTATTGCCTGCCAAAGAATCACATAAAGGCCGGATAATGGGAATACCGCCGCCAACACTGGCTTCAAATAAATAACGAACATTATTTTCTTTTGCCGTTTGCAATAATATAGAGCCATATTTGGCCACTACCGCTTTATTGGATGTAACTACACTTTTACCTGCTTGTAAAGCAGCTAAACTAAACTCGTAAGCAGGATGCAGTCCACCCATTGTTTCAGCCACCAGTACGACTTCAGGATCGTCTAAAATTGTTTGTATATCTTTAACAACAATAGACTCATATTTAGTTCCTTTAAAATCTAATTTATCAAGAATGTATCCAATCTCTACTTTTTCGCCTAACTGATATTCAATCTGATCTTTATTTTGATCTAAGACCTCGGCAATACCGCCGCCTACAATACCAAAACCTAAGATGGCTATTTTTTTCATATTTGTGTTCATTCCTTTCTGTTATATATCTAAATGATTCCGTAATGATTGATTATCCTCGATAAAATTCTATATTCAAAAATCTTGTATCATAAGAACATTCATACTCTCGATGTGCGTTAATTACCGTATAAGCACCCTCTCGATTAATCTGTTCAACCGTATCGGCAAAAAGAGCCTTAAAGTCATTTGTTGCCTCTTCGTAATTCAATCCGATTTCAAAATAATCAAGTCCTTGATCCAGTGCTTTTGTCATAGAATTATATAAAATTTCTGTCAGTTCTTCTTTTGTATGAGCGCTAAGCCCTATTCGTTCATAATAATTAGTTTCGTCTTCGGCAAGCGGAAGTACTTCTTCATAGGAAATGATATGATTGTACGTAATGGCTTCTTTACTTAAATTAAAATAACCATGAAAAATCATATTCTTTCCATACGTCATGTCCGCATCGTTCCAAGTAACATCAACATGATAAAAATGATCATCAATGTAAACCATATTCCACATATGAGGCAAATTATTAGCAAAACCGCTCACCGTAGAACAGAAAAGTCCTGATTGATTCATTAACAATTTGAAAGCTAATGCATATCCATCACAATAAGCCTTTTTTAAAACAATCGCGCCATAAGCGGTATTATATAGATAACCTTCTGCGTTATCGGGCTCGCCTGTCAGATAGGTACAAGACTCTACCAAATAATCATGCAAAAGCAACTCTTTTTCAAAATCTTCGTTCAGTGTCACCGTTTGCTCAATGATTGGTGCAATCGCATTCTGCAATTCTGCTTGCATGCGGGTTGCTTCTTCTTTGCTTTTGTAATAAGCTAACTTAACCTTGGTATGAGTCTCGCTCACATAGGATTCGATATGATTATAATCTACATAAAAATATTCTGGATAATCAGAAATAATAAACTGAACTACATTATTAAACTCTTCTGAAGAAAAAACATATCGAATTTCATCCGTATAATCTTTATGCAAATCGATCGCTGTAATGAGCGCATCATATAAATACTGCTCTTTGCGAGATAAATGATTATAATATAGCTTATCCTGCTTATATACAGGCTCTGCCTTACTTAAATCAGCAAAGCCAAATGATGGCCAAAAGCGAATCACAGCAGCGATAAACAAAAGAACGAAAAACAAAATGAGTGCGGCTGCTTTCCATAGAGCTTGATTGCGCTTACAATGTTCAAACATATTTGATACCTAATAAATTTGTTTTTAAAACATAAAATAAAAATTTCAAGAGATAGAGCCCCAAAATTTTTCCTTATCTATTATACACCAAAAACAATGAAAGCGCAACCGGAAAACGACCTACATAACACACCATTTGCTAAGAATCATCTTCATCATACTAAAGAAATTTAGCTTATCAACATCAGCACAGGCAACAATCTCTTCTTCATGAATTACTTCATCACCTGACTGATAATAAACACGGCCGATCACATCACCTGCCACAACCGGCGCGGTTATATTTTCATTTATCTCTATTTTTTGCGTTACTTCCGCTGCATTTTTCTCTCTAACAATTGAAAAATCATGATAAGAAGCACTTAACGTTTCATTTGTGCCTCCATAAACCGGCACATCGTTAATTTCAGATGCAGGAAAACGGTAAATACAATAATTGGCAAAACCGTAATCAAGCAGTGTTTGTGCGGTAGCATTGCGGGAATCTCTTGTACTGGCACCCATAATAACGGCGATGAGTTGCATTTCATCCCGTAATGCAGTAGCACTAATGCAAAAACCGGCATGAGAAGTAGAACCTGTTTTCAAACCGTTTGCACCATTATAAAATTTAATCAGACGATTTGTATTGGTCAATCCGAATTGACCGTTTCGCACCGTATCCATCCAAATCGTTGTATAATTAAAAATAATAGGATGTGATAACAGCTCAGCGGACATAAGCGCGATATCACGAGCCGAAGTTAAATGTGAAGTAGTGGTATCATCTAACCCATTCGTATTTTCAAAATTCGTGTTTACCATGCCAAGTTCACCGGCTCTTTTATTCATAAGTTCTACAAAAGCGCCTTCACTGCCTGCTACATATTCAGCTAACGCTACGGCTGCGTCATTAGCACTGGCGACAACCACGCTCTTAATTAGTTCATCAACTGTCATGGTTTCACCCGGCTCTAAATAAATTTGTGAACCGCCCATAGAAGCTGCATTTTCTGAACAGGTTACCTGATCATTCATTTGAATATCGCCTCTATCAACCGCTTCTATCACTAAAAGCAACGTCATAATTTTAGTCACTGATGCCGGCGGCAGCGCTTTATCTGCTTCATATTCATAAAGAACTGTTTTCGTTGAGGCTTCCATCAAAATAACGCTCTTTGCATCACCATATAAGTCATTTGCCAACGTAGATACAGTCAATAATAAAACACATAGCATGGTACAAATAAATCGTCTCATATTCTTTCTCCTTACAATCAAGGGATGTTCTCCCCCATAGTATTTGGCAGTGAAATTTGCTATCAAATTAAGGTAAACAGCGTAATGACAAATAAATAAGCATAAATTCCTGTGCATAGGATACAAAGTGAAAAAAACAAGAAGTTTTTTCGACTTTTAATGATTAAATACACCCATAGTAATAGAATAAACGCACAAATAATAAAAGATAAAATAACAAAGCAAAATCTAAAAAATAAATTGACATAAATGATTGAAAGCAAATAAATAAGTAAAAGACAAATAGAAAACAAACGATTGATCTTGCATTTGAAATTGTCAAAGAATGTCTCGCACAGCAAAATTGAAATAAGAAAATGAGAGAATAAAATAAATAAAGATATAAAAAATAATGGCAAACAAAATGGGGGCAGCAAACTTTCCAAAAACTCTTGTTGATAGAATATCATACACCCGCCGATTAAACTAATCAGCAATATAATGCCTGCTACCGGCAAAACTAATGAAAACCGGAGTTTGCATATATTAAAATAACATTTTTTCAAGAATGTCAAAAAACCACCTCATATAAGATATATGAGGTGGTTTGGTCAATTTAGTATTGTTTTAATAAAATTATTGTAAAGGTTCGCAAATTATCTGCTTTGAGAGCCTACACCAACAACCGCGCCAGAATGTTTTGAACAATAACTGCCGCCATGGTACACATAGCTTGCATCTCCTATTTTAACATCGACATCTTCAGGGATATCATCTCGATTAACTGTAATAAAGCCAATTTTTTCTGTAGAGGGACATTCTTCTCTGGCCACGCTGCCAGTTTCTTTGCAAATGTCTAACAGTACATGGCAGTCGCACTTATCAGTCGGAATATTAGAAACGGTAAAATAACCGGTTTCCACAGCGTTGCCACGCATATCCGCCTTACATGCCTCGGTTACTAACTTACCAGAATATCGGCAATATTCAGCTGTCACAATATCTTTTCCATAGGGGAAATACTGCTTCTCTGCCTTGCCTTCATTAATTTCATTTAAAATAGGCTCATGAATCGCAGTCATAGCGGTGTTCCATACAATAGCTGCCGAGGCAGCTGGAAATCCGGTAAGTGTTTTGTTCCACTCATAACCAAACCATACACCGCCGACGTAGTAAGGAGTATAACCAATAAACCATTTATCAATATCATCATTGGTTGTACCTGTTTTACCCGCTACATTGATTTGTGAATCAAGTTTTATTGAACTGGCAGCCGTACCAGTAGACACAACCTTTTCCATCATGCGTGTCATAATAATCGAGGTTGTTTCGCTGATAACGGCGTTCGACTCTGCCTTATTATCTGCAATAATATTGCCATTATAATCTTCTATTTTGAGTACAGTACGCGGCTTGTGATATACACCACCGTTAACAAACATACTATAAGCGGCGGTCATTTCAAGAACAGTCACACCATAACTCATACCACCAAGTGCAAGGCCGGAGTAGTTCATATCAGAAATAACATAACCGCTCTGGGTCTCTTCACTTAAAATAAAACTATCCATATGAAGCTTGTTTTTCACATAGTCAAACGAAGTTTCCACACCAAGCTCCATTAACACACGAACCGAAACGGTGTTTACCGAACGTGTAATTGCATCATGAATGGTCGTAAGACCACCATATACATTCGGCGCATTGGAAGGCCACGGCGTAGCATTATCGTCACCATAGTTGACCGGACGGTCATCATAGACAGAAGCATAATTGATCACACCCTCTTCCAAAGCAGGTGCATAGATTGACAAGGGCTTGATCGATGAACCAGGAGAACGCTTTGTTTTGGTTGCATAGCTTTGAATTCGGTCCCCCGTTTTCTCTCCACGGTCACCAACCAGCGCTAACACGTCACCAGTATACGGATCAATAACTACCATCGAACATTTTGGCTGCATACTGCCCGCAACACTTGGAAAATTATTCTCATCTTTAAAGACGTTTTCAAGTCTTTCCTGAATAACGGGATCTATTAATGTATAGATACGAAGTCCACCGGTATAAATCATGCTAGTGGCAACTGTCTCAGACACACCAAGCTGCTGTACAAGCAGTTCAATGGAATCATTAATAACTTGGTCTGTATACCATGAATTGTAAGAAGTGCTTGCAGTGGAAGAATCTTTTCCCTTATATAACACCAATTCCTCATCATAAGCAGTTCTATACTCTTCTTCTGTAATTTTGTGTTGTTCGTACATTTGGGTCAGTACAGCACGTCTTCTATCCTGATTGTTTTCGGGATGCTGAATAGGGTCCCACTTAGTGGGTGCTTGAGTAATCGAAGCAATAGCAGCACATTCGACCAGTGTTAACTCTGAAACATCTTTGCCAAAATAAGTTTTAGCAGCTGCCTGCACCCCATAAGAACGCTGTGAAAGATAAATCGTATTCAAATAAATTTCCAAAATCTCCGATTTATCTAACTTTTTCTCCAAATTCAGCGCCATGAAAATTTCTTGTACCTTACGCTGTATGGTGACATCATCGTAACCAGTAACATTTTTGATAACCTGTTGCGTAATTGTAGAACCACCATAGCTTTTACCGCCGGGCATGAAAAAGTTAGCCGTGGCCGACAAGGTCCGAATCCAGTCAACACCGTGGTGAGATTCAAACCGTTTATCTTCAATAGCGATAAACGCATTTACCAAGTTTTTCGGAATATCATTGTAAGAAACCCAAACGCGGTTTTCGATAGCAGAAAGATTTTGATCTTCCATAGGCTTTGATTCACCAATTCGATTCGCCCGGTCTGTATATTCAGTATAATAGAGCTGGGTTGTCATATCTTGGCCTGTAGAAAGCAGCAAAATATCATCTACACTGATATTGACAAAACTGTGCAGATAAAGAGCAAACGCTGCGCCAACAATGGTTCCAGTAATTAAACCAATTAAAAGCAACGTACATAAAACACTTAATATTTTTGAAAAAATACCCGACCGTTTGTAACTCTTCTTACGACGAGAAACACGCTGCGTCTTTTGGGAGCGCGCCGGCCGTCTATTTGTTTTTTTAGCATGGCTTTGGTTCATTGATTTTATAAGCCTTTCTGTTCTATTCATCTGACCGCTAAAACATTTAGCGGCACATTCATATATCACCATCATGATGGTATCACTTAAATATGAAACGAATATGAATACGACAAAAAATTAAGATAATTTAATAATTTTGTTTATCGCTGTCGCAAAACACTCGATCGTTATTGTATGACGACATTCTCTTCCCCGCAAATTTGCTGTATAAGAGTTAAAACGGTTGGATTAAGCGCCATGCGACAATTCTGTGCTTTGCTATATTTGCCAGTCGATTGATTATAAATAATCACCTCGCAGTCACCCGGAAAAATTTCTACTAAGCTAACAATTCGATGAAAAGCGCTACCTTCTGTATCCGGCAAACGCAAGTATAATTTTTTGCTTTCGGTTTTTGCATCATTTGAAGGGGCTTGCAGCATTTCGTCCTCCACCTTTCCTTTAAAATCCTTATTTTCAATTAATGGCACAGCACGGCTCACTAAAAGTTTGGGCTTTTCTCCTTCTTTTAATGAAATACTGCCGGTAATCGCCAAACAAGCATCTTGGGTGAAATAAGGTTCATACCGAGCGACTAATTTCGGGAATATCAGCAACTCAATGGATGAAACCGTATCTTCTGCTGTAACAAACAGCATTCTTTCTCCATTTTTTGTATCCTTGGCTGTCTTATTCGTTACAATACAAGCAATTGTCACCGTTTGTCTATCTTTGAAAAGATACCCTTCTGGATGCTCTTCATCATAACAAATGATATCCATAATCAAAGTTGGTTTTAGCGCTTTGATATGCGCGCCATAAGCATCTAACATAGAACCAGATAAAGAAAGACCACAACTCTCTCTTTCTAAAACTAATTTTTCTTGCAGCGTAAAGTCTTCTATTTCTGGTAACACCAGTGTATTGGCATCCATTTCATTTATATCCGAAAAGAAATCAATTTGGCCCACCAAATTCTTACGTCTTTTCTCATTTAGTGCATCTAAAAAAGGCTTATAAACGGCAAGCAATTGCTTGCGATTCGCTCCTAACTGATCAAAAACACCAGCACTAATCAGGGTTTGCATTTGCTTTTTGTTTAGTTCCTGCTCACTTAAGCGGTTGGCGAAATTCTCAAAAGAGCGATAAGGACCATTTTGGTTGCGTTCATTTAAAATAGACTGTACAAACTTTTCGCCCAAGTTTTTAATGGATCCTAAACTAAAACGTATTTTCCCCTTATCAGGAACGAACGTATCTTGGCTTTCATTAATATCCGGCGGCAAAATCTCGATTCCTACACTTTTACATACCGCTATGTATTCATTAATCTTTTCAGCATAGCCCGTCACACTCGTCAGCAGCGCACACATATACTCAGCTGGATAATGACATTTTAAATAAGCGGTTCGATATGAAATAAAGCTGTATGCGGCCGCATGACTTTTGTTAAAAGCATATTTAGCAAAATCAGCCATCTCGTCAAACAAAGCCTGTGCTTCTTCTTTGGTATTTTCCGCTGCAATTGCACCTTCCATAAAAGCGGCTTTTTCTTTTTCAAGTACATCTGCTTTCTTTTTAGACATAGCTTTTCGTATCAAATCTGCCTGTCCATATGAATAGCCAGCTACCGAACGAAAAATTTGCATCACCTGTTCTTGATAAACAATACAGCCATAGGTCTTTTCTAAAATGTCAGAAACGGCAGGCAATTTGATCGTTGCTGCCTCGGGGTGATGTTTATTATGGATATATCTCGGAATCGATTTCATAGGCCCCGGTCGATACAGCGCAATTGACGCCATAATATCGTCTAATGAGGATGGTTTCATTTGCGTCAACATTTGACGCATGCCGGCCGATTCTAACTGAAAAACACCATCCGTCTCACCAGAAGAAATCATAGCAAAGGTTTCTTCATCATCAAACGGAATATCTCGTACCGAAAACGCGGGGTTTTGCCGTTGAACCAATGCCGCACAGTCGTCAATAATGGTCAAATAACGCAACCCTAAAAAGTCAAATTTTAAAAGGCCAAGATCTGCTACGGTTTCCATATCAAATTGAGTCAAAGGCATATCATCGTTGACTGAAACCGGCACATAATTTCGGGTCGGCTGTTCGGTAATGACAACACCGGCCGCGTGTGTCGAAGCATGCCTTGGCATGCCTTCTAAGGCCCGCGAGATAGAGAGGAGCCGCTCTATTTGAGGGTCTTGTTGGGCCATCTTCTTCAAATCTTTATTTTTTTCAAGCGCCGTATCCAATGTAATATTTAATTCACGCGGAATCGCTTTGGCCACTTGATCGACCGTCGCATAAGACATACCTAACGCGCGTCCCACATCCCTGACAACGGCCCTTGCCGCCATGGTGCCAAATGTAGTAATTTGCGAAACATTGTCCTTGCCATATTTTTCTCTGACATATTCAATGACCTTGTCCCGATTTCGATAGCAAAAATCAATATCAAAATCAGGCATACTAATTCTTTCTGGATTGAGAAAACGCTCAAAAAGTAAATCAAATGCAATGGAATCCACCTCGGTAATGCCAGCCATATAAGCGACTAAACTGCCCGCACCTGACCCCCTGCCTGGCCCCACTGTCACGCCATGTTCTTTCGCATATTTAACAAAGTCCCATACGATCAAAAAATAGTCGTTATACCCCATTTGGTCAATGATAGATAGTTCATAATCCAATCGCTCCCGATATAACTCGATAGGACGTTCGTCGGTAAAATGCAGTTCCTCTTTCATAATTTTTGAAAGAAAACCGCGCTCTACTATTTTTCTCAAATACTCTTTTGCGGTTAAGCCGTTTTCAATATGATAAGCAGGCAAATGCAGTTTTCCAAACTCAAAATCAAAACTACATTTTTCAGCTATTTTAACGGTATTTTCAAGTGCACGGGGATAATCTTTAAAAAGAGTCTCCATCTCATCTGCACTTTTTATATAAAACTCATCCGTTTCAAAACCGATTGGGCGCCCGTTGGTAATCACTTCATTTGTTTGAATACACATTAACACAGCTTGATTTTCAGCGTCTTGTTTTCTTAAATAGTGGGCATCGTTCGTACAAACCAACTCAATGCCAAGTTTTTTAGATAAGTCGAAAAGAGCGCTGTTTACCTGTTTTTGCTCATTCAAACCATGATCTTGGAGTTCTAAATAATAATCCTCACCAAACAAACGATGAAAGGAAAGAACTGTTTGCTCTGCCTTTTCCTGCTCCCCCCGCAAAAGAAGTTGCGGTATAAGGCCACCCAAACATCCCGAAAGACAAATCAGTCCATCATGATGTTCACAAAGCAGCTCCATATCGATTCTTGGCTTGCCGTAAAAGCCCTCTGTATAGGACTTTGACACCATTGATATTAAGTTTTTATAGCCAATCTCGTTTTTTACTAACAGCACCAGGTGATAGTTATCGCCATATGGATTTTTTTTCTTGTCTTGTCGGCTTCCCGCTGCTACATAAACTTCACAGCCGATAATAGGTTTAATCCCCTTCGCTTTACACGCTTTATAAAATGCAACCACACCATACATATTACCATGATCAGTAATGGCTACCGCCTTTTGACCAAGACCAGCCACTACCTCTGGTATATCTTTAATACGGCTGGCGCCATCTAATAAACTATATTCAGTATGTAAATGAAGATGGACAAAATCGCTCATTTCTGTTTGCCTTTCATTTTTTACAGGCTTATAACGCCTGTGCAATTTCAACAATTTTTTTAAGACGATGCGTCAATCCTGATTTCGTAATAGGCGGCTCATGCAGCGCCGCTAACGCGGCCAGCGACGCTTCAGGATGCTGCATGCGAAGTTCAGCTGTGTATTGGAGTTCGTCTGACAGCTGTTTTATCTGATGTGATTCAAATAATCTCTTCACAGCTGCAATTTGTTCGCTGGCAGCTGAAATCGTTCGATTTAAATTTGCATTTTCAAAATTACCAAGCCGATTTAATTCATTTCGTTCTTCACCAATCATTTCAGCATTAATCAGCTCAAATACAGCAGACGATGCAAAAACAAATCGCAAAAAAGCTTCTATTTTAACCATACTTTTATAATAAAGAATTGGTTTGCCATTCCGACGCGAACGACCAGCCGGAAGTCCCTGCCACGCCAAAAAGCGATGAAGTTCCGCCATTTTTTCCTCTGATAATCCTGTAAAATCTAACTGATATGATTTGTTAGGATCGGTCAGATGACCAGCCGAGATGAATAGCCCTCTCATAAAATATCGTGAACAATGCTCACAGGTATAAATCAAGTCACGAATGACAGCAGAGCCATCAAACTCAAATACTGCAAACAATTCCTTGGCCATATCCTCATTTCGCAAGATAACTGTCTTTTCTTCTGCCACTTCAATGAAAAAAAGATCTGTCAATATTTTAGATACATATTTTCTAATAATATCCGATTCAAATGATAAAATAATTTTTTGTTCATGACACGCATCAGAGGCATATAAATACCCATATAAAAACGCTGTTTGGCAGCATTTTTTTTTGATCGGTGAAGAACAGAGATCATTTTTTGTTTTAACACTAAACGAATTCATGATGAAACAAATTGAATTTCGCATTCAAGCTGAATGCCATAAGCAGACAATACTTTTTTTTGAATGATAGCCACCAGTTCTTTTACATCCGAACAAGTCGCATTCCCTGTATTAATAATAAAGCCAGCGTGTTTTTGCGAAACAGCCGCTCCGCCGACCAATGTCCCTTTTAATCCTAATTCTTCAATCATAGCGCCGGCAAAATGTCCCTTAGGCCGTTTAAAAACACTGCCTGCATTCGGAAAAGAAAGCGGCTGTTTGCTTTTACGTGCCGCCATATATGTATCCATTTTCTCTTTAATTGCTTGTGCATCTCCATTTTGCAGAGAAAGAACAGTTGATAAAAGTACCATTTCACTTTGCTGAAATACACTATAACGATAATCAAATTGACAGTCTGTGCGATTTAATTCTTTCACCTTACCGTTGATACAATCGAAACAATGTACTTGCTCAACTACATTCGCCATTTCACCGCCGTAGGCACCTGCGTTCATATAAATACCGCCGCCGATTGTACCAGGTATTCCGTAAGCAAATTCAAGGCCAGTCAGGGTATGTTTATAAGCTGTGCTTGCCGCTGCCGAAAGGCTGGCGCCGCTCCCGCAATGCAGCTTGCCATCAATATGTTTAATACCGTTTAGTTTCTCGGTAGAAATGACGGCACCCCTGTACCCCGCATCATCAAAAACCACATTGCTTAGATTCCCTGCAATAAAATAAGGAATCCCCGCCTGACGCATCAGAGCAATCGTGCTTATTAACTCCGCTTCATCTGCGGGAAGAATAAAATAATCTGCTGGACCACCAATACGAAAGCTGGTATGTTTTTGCATTGGTTCATCAAGACAGAACTGAATTTTATGGCTATACAGTTCTTCGGTTAAAGACATAAACGTATACATCCGCCTTTCAGCCACATGGGCAAAATCAATATATAATATAGTTTATTCTAAACTTCCCTGCTTTAGCAGTTCTTTCGCGGTAGCAAGCACGGCTGGTGTGATCGCCGCGCCGCCAATAATACGGGCAATTTCATCGGCCCGGCCGGCCATATCTAATTGCTTGACATGACCGTACATCCGCCCCTCTCTCTCTTCTTTTGAAATTAGATAATGTGCATGCGCCACTGATGCAATCTGCGCAGAATGCGTTACGCAAATCACCTGATAATCGTTAGCAAGCTGCTTTAATTTATGTCCGATTTTGAGCGAGGTGCGACCAGAAATACCCGTATCAATTTCATCAAAAATCAAAAGTGAAACGGCATCGGTAGAAGCTAATACACATTTTATGCCTAACATAATACGAGAAAGTTCTCCGCCCGATGCGATTTTAGAAAGTGGATGCATTCCTTCGCCTATATTGGTAGCAATTAAAAATTCCACTTCATCAAGGCCATCTGGCCCTAAAGCTTCTTTGGGTCGAAGCGCTGCTTCAAAACGCGCCTTGTTCATATCTAAATAAGCAAGCTCATCCATAATCTTTTCTTGCAGAGTCTTAGCGGCCTTGGCTCGCTGTGCAGATAAAGACTTCGCCAAACGCATGGCTTCATTTTGAATTTTCAAAAGCGCTTTTTCCATTTCTTCACCCTGCGCTTCTGCACCCAGCAAATCATCCAAACGCTGTTGTAACGATTCTCGATACGTTAATATTTCCGCAATCGTTGTGCCGTATTTCTTCTGTAATTTTTCGATATGAGCAAGTCGTGATTCGATTTTGGTCAACATTGACTCGGGATCTCCTGTAATAGACACAGCCTGTGCATGCACTTTATAGGCTATATCTTCAAGCGAGGCACGAATATCGGTTAACGCATCAATCAACTCATCGCTATGTTCAATATGATCTTTAACCGCTGCAAGAGCCGCCTCTGCTTTATCAATGAGTAACACAGCTGCTACACCTTTGTCATTTTCATAGAGCGCTTTATAGACAATTGATGTACTTCGATTAATTTTATCAAGATCTTTAATTTTCTTTTTTGTTTCGATCAGCGCTTCTTCTTCGCCTACCTTTAGTTTGGCTGCGTCAATATCCGACAGTTGATAGCGAATCACATCAATTTGTCGCTGCTTTTCTTGTTCATCGATACGGCTTTTATTGATCTTATCTTTGAGAGCCATATACTGCGTATAGGCACTTTGATATTCCTCTTTTTGTGTCTGCAGACCAGCAAATGCATCAAGATAAAGAATGTGTGTCTCACTTTTTAGTAAAGACTGATTATCGTGCTGCCCGTGAATAGTAACTAAATACTTGGCAATTTCTCGCAACGCACTAACCGAAACCGTACGCCCATTAATTTTGGTCATAGTCCTGCCGTCACTGCACAATTCTTTATAAATCATTACTTCATCCGTATCGTGAGGAAGTCCGTATGCTTGCAGCTGTTCAAGAACACGATGATCATTTTGCACAAACACAGCGCTCACAATCGCTTTTTCCTCTCCTGCACGAATAAACTCTTTATCCGCTCTGGCTCCCATAATTAAATTAATGGAATCAATAATAATCGATTTTCCAGCACCGGTTTCGCCCGTTAACACATTAAAACCCGATGAAAAGTCAATATCCAACTCTTTAATAACCGCTATGTTTTCGATATGCAGCGATAACAGCATGCACACTTCCTCCTTTCGCAATCAATATAGATGACATATTTTAATGATGAAGCATATCATTAATTTGTGTCGTCATAACACAAGCCGCCTCTTCTCCATTGGCGACCGCGATAAGCGTATCATCACCAGCGATGCAGCCAAGAATCTCTGAAAATGCAATGGAATCAATAGCGGCGCCGGCCGCTTGCGCCATGCCGGAAAAAGTTTTAATGACCACTAAATTTTTTGCATAAGAAGCGCTTATCACCGTTTCTTCTATAATTTTTTTATATTTTGCTCTTACACCCGATCGATCAGTGGACGCAGAGGCATATTTATAGCCCCCTTTTTCACTCGCTATTTTAATGATTTTCAGTTCTTTAATATCACGCGATACAGTGGCTTGCGTCACCTTATAACCAGCCTCTAACAGCAAAAAGGTAAGTTCTTCTTGCGTTTCAATATTTTTCTCTTTTATCAGCGAAAGAATCTTCGCCTGCCGTTCATTTTTCATATGCAATCATTTTCATGCCATCATTAATTCAATTTGGCATTTAACGTTTTATAAAAATTTTGCGAATAGGTTTTCACAAGTGAAAGTATATAGGGTGAACTCTTGATATTTACCGTGCCGCCCTCTGGAATCTCCAAATTATCCGAGCCATCAATCGACAAAAAAAGATTTCGATCTTTACTATGCGTATACACTGTAAGCGTTGATTTTTTTGAGAAGATTACCGGCCTTGCCGTTAAAGAATGGGGACAAATTGGCGTAGCACAAATACAATCAAGCTCAGGATCGATCACGGGTCCCCCCGCCGATAGCGAATACGCCGTCGAACCGGTTGGCGTAGAAAGAATAATACCATCCGCATAATATCGACACACAGTCATCTGATCACTTTCTAACTCTATATCCACCATTCTGGACACACCGCCATTGGAAATAACTGCATCGTTTAGCGCATAATAGGTTTTGTTAAGCGCTGCAATTTCCAACATCATTCGCTTTTCAATCGAATAATGTCCCTGCACAATCTCGGCCAGTTTTTCAAGATTCTCTTTTTCCACCGACGCCATATAACCGATTTTTCCTAAATTAATACCCAAAAGTGGTATGTCGTGCTCCGCTGCTTGCACAGAATGCTTCAAAATAGTGCCATCTCCACCGATAACAATAATTAAATCAATATTTTCTAAACAGTCCGTATAAAGCACTTCATTTCCTAATGATAACGTTTGATATTCTGTTGGCACACAAACCGTCATCGAATAAGAGATTAGCAATTCTTTAATTTTATGGAAATAAATAAGTTCTTTATCTTTATATGTATTCGGAATCAAGGCAATGTATTTCATTCTGTAAATCTCCGTTCTGCGGTCTAAAGCAATTCCAGTATACTCAGCGCAATCCGCTGATAATTTGTGCAGGCACGATTTTGTCAATATCGATCACTAAATCGATTTTTTGTTTGCGAAATAAAGCAAGATATTCAATATTGCCATCTCCACCCCGCAAAGGTGAGCACATTAGCTCATGACAATAAAGACCTTTTTCCGCAGCTGCTTGACTAATGTTTTGTAAAATACGTATATGAATAGAGCGTTTTTTGACAAGACCGCCTTTACCAACATTCTCTTTTCCCGCTTCAAATTGAGGTTTAATCAGGCTGATAAACACGCCATCCTCCGCTAACAGAGGTACCACCGAATCATATAGCAGCGTTTGGGATATAAAAGAAACATCCATCACAATACAATCAGCAATAAACCCAACTTCTTTTATCGTCAAATGTCGCGCATTAAATTTTTCCAACTGACGCACCCGGGGATCATTTGCTATACACTCATGAAGCTGCCCAGTTCCCGAATCGACACAATAAACAAAAGCGGCTCCATGCTGTAAAAGACAGTCAGTAAATCCACCTGTAGAAGAACCAATATCAACGCATTTAGCCGCTTGCACATCAATGGTAAAGTGGGTGAGTGCGGCCTCTAATTTTTCACCGCCCCGGCTGACATACTTCTCTTTAGGTCCACGAATTTCCACCATTTTTTCGGTCGGGTCAAAAGCTGGTTTGGTGACCGCTTTGCCATCGACAAAAACAGCACCGTTTAGAATCAGCGTTTTTGCCTTTTGACGTGTTGGTACAAATCCGTTTTCTACCAAATAAACATCTAATCTCATTTTATTCGATGAAGCAAAGAATCTGCAAATGCGCAAAGCACTTCATTTTGTTCAAACGAAACAAGCGTTGCTTTGGCCTGTTCAGTTAAATCTTTCGCATAATCAAACGCCTCGTTTTGACTCATTAAAGTCAAAAAAGTCGATTTGCTTTGCTGTAAATCACTGCCTATTGTCTTGCCGATTTGCTTTTCGTCGCCATATTGATCTAAAATATCGTCAATCACCTGAAAAGCCGTGCCTATACAAAAGGCATATTGTTCAGCCGCTTGATATGGAGCAGAGTCTTTGGAAAATCCGGCTGCTAAGACACCAAGCAAGCACGCACAGGCAATTAACTTGCCGGTTTTTAAATAGTATGTTTTTAATAGCGTATCCAACGAATAAGCCTTGGTTTCTCCAATCAAATCCATTTGTTGGCCGCCAATCATACCAAAAGGTCCCGCGCACTCGGCGGCCAGCTGAACTGCTTGCGCAATACCCGGCGCACCAGAAGAACTGATAATCGAAAAAGCGTGGGTTAACAGCGCATCGCCGGCTAACATGGCCACACCTTCGCCAAAAACAATATGGTTAGTTGGCCGTCCGCGGCGTAAATCGTCGTTGTCCATACAAGGCAAATCATCGTGAATTAAAGAATAAGTATGGATCATTTCAACCGCACAGGCATAAGGCAATGCCGTTTGTTTTTGACCACCAAATAGGCGACAAAATTCTAATGTCAAAAAAGGACGCACCCTTTTACCGCCCGCTTCTAAGCTGTAACGCATGGCGTCAAATAAGACAGAATAATCATCATCAGACGAAAAAACTTCTTGCAATGCCTGGTTAATACAAGCAATATCTGCTTGCAGTGCCTCATGTAAATATTGACTCATCAGTGAAAATCCGTCTCTTCCCCATCGACCAACACTTTAATTTTACGCTCGGCGTGGTCCAACCGACTGTTACACAGTTTTACCAGCGAAACCCCCTCTTCAAACAAGCCAAGCGATTCATCTAACGGGACGTTGCCGCTATCTAAACTTTTTACAATGACTTCTAAGCGAGCAAGCGCCGCCTCAAAAGTAAGTTCTTCTTTGTTTTCTCCCATATTATAAACTCCCTTCCGGCTGCTCTTCAACTTTCTTTACTTCAGCCAATACATTTCCATCACTCAGTTTGAAATGCACCGTCTGTCCCGGTGTCAATTGCTTAGCGCTCTGCACTAGCATATTTTGATCAGTATACACAGCTGCATAACCTCGTTTAATGACCGCTAATGGATTCAGCGGTTCTAATGCAGACGCTGAACGAACAAAGGCATTTCGTTTGTTTGACAATATTAATTTTAAATCTTTCTCCAGGTGATCATAGAAAGAAGCAACCACCAAACGTTTATCATCAATTGTGTTTTGAGGAGAAGAAAGAGCACGTGATTCAGCAAAATGACTGAGCGCTTGCCGATACACCGCACAGCGACCGGTTAACTGTGATCGCATGCGCTCAGTAATATTATTAATTCTTCTTTTTAAATCTTCTGTGTCTGGCAATGCCAGCTCGGCAGCAGCTGTTGGAGTCGGCGCACGCAGATCAGCAACAAAATCAGCAATGGTAAAATCAATCTCATGTCCTACCGCCGAGATAATTGGTATTTCCGAATCATAAATGACCCTGGCTAATGTCTCATCATTAAACGCCCAAAGATCTTCGATTGAACCGCCGCCGCGGCCAATGATAATCACATCAACTGACCGCGTCTGGTTAAAATAACGAATACCGTCACATACACTAACAGCGGCCCCCTCCCCCTGTACTAAAGCAGGATAAAGTACGAGTTTCGCAAATGGAAACCTCCGGCCGCTTACGTTGATAATATCACGAATTGCAGCTCCCGTTGGCGAGGTAACCACGCCAAGTCGAGTGGGAATCTTGGGAATTGATTTTTTATGGGCCGGATCAAAAAGTCCTTCTTGCTGCAATTTAGCCTTTAGTTTTTCAAAAGCAATGTAGAGAGCCCCGACGCCATCTGGCTCCATCGAACCAACAATAATCTGATAACGACTGCCCTTTTCATAGGATGTTAGCCGTCCACAAGCAACTACCATCATACCGTTTTCCGGATTGAAATTCAGTTTTTTAGTGCTTCCGGCAAACATAACTGCATTCAATACGCCGCCCGCATCTTTTAAATCAAAATAGAGATGCCCTGTCTTGTGATGGGTAAAATTTGAAATTTCACCTTTCACATAAATATTTTTTAAATGAATATCGCTTTCTAATAGTCTTTTTACATAGGCGCCAATTTGCGATACGGTAACAATATTATGATTTGATGTTTCCATAATGCTCCTTTACAGCAAGAATGGCAATGCCCGCCGCATTATCAAGAGAAAAAGCTGCGTCAGGAAATAGCGCATCATAATGACTTGAAAAATACTCGCACAGCACTTGACTCGCACTCACGCCGCCTGAAAATAAGACAGGCAGCGCACCATATTCTTTCTGCGCAGCTTGCAGCATATTTTCCACAGCGCACTGAATATTCATTAGCACAAACCGGCTTATAATCCCAGCATCGCATCCCTTTCTCATGAGATCATCTACCTGATTCTCTACACCTGATAAATTGCAAAAACATTCGTTGTTTTTTAGCGAAATTGATACTTTGGCTTTCCCCTGTTCTAAAGCAGCATGATCGATCATTGCACCGCAAGGAAAAGAAAAACCAAGTTTGACGCCTGTACGGTCAAGGAGCTGCCCTGCACTAATATCAAGCGTTCCCCCAATTTTCGTAATGGAACCACGATCACACAAAAGCATCTCTGTCGTTCCGCCCGAAAGATGAAATGCGATAAATTTTTGCTCATATAAATCCAAGCGATTCACCGCATAAAGCGCCGCTGCAATATGCCCTCTTTGATGTGAAAACTCGTATAAAGGAATACCTAAGACGCCGGCAGCTGTTTTCGCACAGGCAAAACCTGGTAAAAAACAAGGCATATAAGAACCTTGGACATCCCGCGGTTTAATCGATACACCAATACAATCAAACGCATATTCATGCATAGATTCCAGCATTGCCGCCAAATTCACCGTATGAGCAAATACCGCATCAGACTGCCGTATTCCTCGATTTCCTTTTTTAACGGTAACCGGTTGTTTTCTGTTTTCGATTATACGGCCAGATTGACATACCGCTACCGATGTTGTATAATTGCTTGTATCAAAAGCGAGCGAACAAAAACTCATATGCTTTTTAGTCCCTCTTTTTCAGCTACTTTGTTCAAAATTCCATTGATAAAAGCTGTCGGCGGATTGCTGTCATATTCTTTGAGTAACTCAATGGCTTCGTTAATGACAATCGTAAAAGGTACATCTACCTGATATTTCATTTCAAAGATTCCAAGTCTAAGTACAGCCAAAGCTAATTTTGAAATACGTTCTACTTTCCAATCTTTTGCTGTCTCCTCAATCAATGCATCAATCTCGCTCTGCTTATCACACACGCCGAAAAAAAGTGTTTTACTATATTCATTGTCCGCAAATTCCCGACAAGATACTGCATTCTCATACAAAACAGCAGGATTTTCAAAGTTATGAAAAGATCCTTCAAAAATCAATTCTAACGCATATTGTCGGCTCTCTCTTCTTTTCATGGTGGTGTTTCCTTTATATATTAAACTTCATTTTATTATAATATAAGTAACTTTAAAAGTCAACAATACACAAAACACATAAAAACGCACAAACTCTTTCCATACCAATGTTTTTATGCTATAATAAAAACAGGATAACACCGTTGTTTCTAAGTTCATCTTGTCACTCATTAGGGTAACATTCCGGCTTACTAAAACTTTATGCTATAATGAAATCAAGAATTTACTTTGATCGTACTTTAAATTACTATTTTAATCATAATATAAGGAAAAAACTATGAAGTTAATTACATTGGCAAAACAAAAAATTCTCTACCCTATGTGTACTTACACTGTCCTTATTTGTCTTTTTCTATTTATACTGACAATTCCCACTGGCATTACCAGTGCCATCGTCAGTACTATATTCTACTTTATATTAGGTTATAGTTTTTGTATTGCGATAACAAATTTTGTGCTTAAAATCCATAAAATCAATATCGTTTTGCGATATACCATTCATTTTTTACTCAATTTGGCTGTGTTTTACGCTTTTGCAAAAATGGTATTCTCTTTTTATGAAAAAAATCTATCACAGACTTTATATCAAGAAGGCAAGTTTATGATGATTGCTTGCATTCTCTTTGTTCTGTTCTACGTATGCGTCGCAGGTATCACTGGTTTGCTGCAAGCGATGCAACAAAAATCCATAGAAAAAAAGCAAGAATATAAAAGTATTTTTGATCAAAAATAAATAATTATTTTGATACTTAGGCTATAACAAATAAAAAACAGGTATATATTGTATACCTGTTTTTTGTTTGTTTTAATTTTTAAAAAGTGCTGCGTGGAGAACATATCGTTCCTCTTGGTTCCCATTCGTACAAGTAGATAATGTAATAATAGAGGCAATATTTTCCTCATCAATCACACTCTGCAATTGATTTTGTTCTCTTAAGCGATTCAAAAACGCAGTGCGATCTAAAACATCGGTATTATATATTTCATCATCCGCTTCATGGACCTTGTGAAAAGAAATAATGGTATATGTAAGACAAGTTCCATCAGGTCGATAAATAAGAACCTTTTGATGTGCTTGCGCAAAATCCTTTTTTGTATAATCTCTTAGCTCAGAAAACATCGTTTCATTTTGCATATTGTGCCCATATATAACCGTATTATAATCTTCAAATGGCTTTGCATTATGACTGTCTACAAAAATTGAACCGGCAATTAAATAATTTCTATACAAGTCACGTCTTAAATATTCATCACTGGTTTTTCCCTGCAGTACAGGATAATTAATATGGGTACCAGGAATATAAATCCAAGCAAGTACATCAGGATTTGTTTCTAATAGCTCTTGCCAACGAATGCGGAAGGCAGTGCCTTCCGCATTATCATTGGAATCGTTATTTTCTATGGATTCGGCCGAATCAATTGATCCGTCCGAACCCATAACAATATATTCTTCTTGAATTCTTTGGTAAATAAGATCAACTTCTCGCAATGTTTTGCTTATCGTATAAACCTTATATACACTAAATCCAAATACAGCAATTAAAAGAACACAAACGAAATTTTTAAGAAGTTTTCTTTTTTTCATGGTTCTCTTAAATCAGAATATGTTTTACCGATTCTGACCTGCCTTTGCATCTTTTTCTTTTCTTCTGCGTAAAAGTACAAAGCAGCAAAGAGAAAGCAATGCAAGAGCAATAAAGAAGTATAAGCTATAAACTTCATGTGAACCGGTTTGCAGTTTTTCCTTCCACTCATCTGTCAGATTTTCATCTGGAATGCCGTCGCCATCAGTATCGATGTTAACGTCTGCTTTACCGTCACCGTCAGTATCAATGTTGATGTCGGCTTTTTTATCGCCATCGGTATCAATATTGATATCAGCCTTTTTATCACCATCTGTATCGATGTTGATATCAGCCTTACCATCGTTATCAGTATCAATATTGATATCAGGTTTATTATCGCCATCGGTATCGATATTCACATCAGGCTTACCGTCGTCATCGGTATCAATATTGATATCAGGTTTGCCATCGTCATCGGTATCAACGTTTACATCAGGCTTACCATCATCATCGGTATCGATATTGATATCAGGTTTGCCATCGCCATCAGTATCAACATTTACATCAGGCTTGCCGTCGTCATCCGTATCGATATCAACATCAGGCTTGCCGTCATCATCCGTATCGATATTGATGTCGGGCTTACCGTCGTCATCGGTATCAACATTCACATCAGGCTTGCCGTCATCATCCGTATCGATATTGATATCAGGTTTGCCATCGTCATCGGTATCGATATTAATGTCGGGTTCACCGTCATCATCGGTATCAATATTTACATCAGGTTTGCCGTCATCATCGGTATCAATGTTAATGTCGGGTTCACCGTCGCCATCGGTATCTACATTCACATCAGGCTTGCCATCGTCATCGGTATCGATATCAACATCAGGCTTGCCATCATCATCCGTATCGATATTGATGTCGGGCTTGCCGTCATCATCGGTATCAATATTTACATCAGGCTTGCCGTCATCATCCGTATCGATATTAATGTCGGGCTTGCCGTCATCATCCGTATCGATATTAATGTCGGGCTTGCCGT
>JAAWDG010000017.1 GCA_022793655.1 Clostridiales bacterium | reverse complement strand
CAGGGCCACAACCTGGCGCTCTAACCAACTGAGCTATACCCACCATATTTGGCCTACCCTGGGGGATTCGAACCCTCGACCTACTGCTTAGAAGGCAGTTGCTCTATCCTGCTGAGCTAAGGGTAGATGGTTTGGTCCCGTCCATGAAGCAACATGGCATATTAATCAAACAAATAACTAACCGGAACAGGACCTGTCCAGTTAAGTTGTTGGAGCGGGTGACGGGAATCGAACCCGCACGACCAGCTTGGAAGGCTGGGATTCTACCATTGAACTACACCCGCGTACTTGCGCTTACTTATCATAGCACAAACAATAAGTCTTGTCAAGAAAAAATATGAAAATTGAAATTTTCAGAAAATTGAAAAATTCAATTGACAGGCATAAATGGTTCCTCGGTAGTCGCAGCAGAAATGCTAAATATGAAAAACGAAAAGAATTAATTAAACCTGTATGCACATTTGAGAAGAAAGTGGTTTTACTTGATTTTAGCTTCTCGGTGTGATAAAATAAACAATGTATAACTTCACGGCGGAGCGTTTTGTCTATGCTGTGACCAATGGAAAGGAAAAACTTGTATGAAGATCACAAAAGCGGTTATACCAGCGGCCGGGTTGGGCACAAGAATGCTTCCCATCTCGAAAGCGGTTCCCAAGGAGATGCTGCCCATTGTGGACAAGCCAGCGATTTCTTATCTGGTAAAAGAGGCCGTTGACTCGGGCATACAGGATATTTTGATTATAACAGCGTTCGGCAAAGAAGCGATGGCCGATTATTTTGATTATTCGCCTATTTATGATCATCATCTTGAGAAAAAAGGACAGCATGAAGCGGCCCAAACGCTGCGTTCGCTCGCTGATATGGCCAATATTTATTTTTTGCGCCAGAAAGAGGCGAAGGGACTTGGCCATGCCGTGTTAACCGCCAAATCTTTTGTCGGTAATGACGATTTTGTGGTGATGTACGGCGACGATGTCATTATATCAGAAAAGCCGGTTGTGCGGCAGTTAATGGATGTATATGAAAAGTATGGTCTTGGTGTAGCCGGTGTCAAAGAAGTGCCATGGGAATTAGTTATGAAATATTGTTCGCTTGACGCATCTTTGTTAGAAGACCATGTTTATCATGTGAAAAACATGATAGAAAAGCCTAAAACCAGAGAAGAAGCGTTTACGAATCTGTCTATTTTAGGCCGTGTCATATTACCGGCTTCTATCTTTGACATATTAGAACAGACAGGCCCCGGTGCGGGTGGTGAAATTCAGCTCACCGACGCGATGAAAGAATTATGCCTGCGTGAAGGTATGTGCGCGCTTGATTTTGAAGGGACAAGGTATGATATGGGCTCAAAACTTGGCTTTTTAATGGCCAATGTCAAAGAGGGCGTGAAAAACGAGGAAATTGGCGCGCCGTTTAAAACATTTTTGAAAGAATTTATCAAAGAATTATAAATTATTGAAAGAAATAATTTGGAAAATAAGGGGATATTTCCTCCAAAGGAATAAAAAATATGAGAGTCAGTAAGGATAATTACTATTTAGATATCGCCGCTACAGTAGCCGAGCGCGGAACTTGTTTTCGCAAATGGTATGGGACGATCATTGTCAAAAATGATACGATTATTTCCACCGGCTATGTAGGCGCACCGCGCGGCAGGGCTAATTGCTGTGATTTAAAGGAATGCCTGCGGGATAAAATGGGCATACCGCGTGGGGAGCGCTATGAGCTTTGCCGCAGCGTTCATGCCGAGGCAAATGCCATTATTGCCGCTTCTCGAGAGCAGATGTTAGGTGCCACTTTGTACATAGCCTGCATTTCACCGAGGACGGGTGAGTTTGTCAGCGGTACCAACAGTTGTGCTATGTGCAAGCGGTTAATTATTAATGCGGGTATTGAAAAAGTGGTGATTCGGGATACAAAGACTGATTATCGGGTCATTCCGGTATCTGAATGGATTGAACATGACGATAGTTTAACAGGGGAGTTTGGGTATTGATGACGGCGCAACAAGAACAGAGACAAGGAACAGCGAAAAAAGATGAGCGTGTTCGAGTGTGTTTTGTCTGCACGGGCAATACTTGTCGAAGCCCCATGGCGGCAGCGGCTTTAAATCATTTGGCGGGCGATCGGTTTATTGCACAGAGTGCAGGACTTTGTGCGTCGGGCGGGCAGGATATGTCGGCACAAGCTAAAGAGGCTCTGCTTGAAAAGGGGATTACACCGCCGCCCCATATCGCCCGTCCGTTGACCGAGAGTTTACTACAGGAGAATGATCTTGTCATTGGCATGACCGATGCCCATTTTTTGCGTATGGTGCAGATGTTTCCTGCCTATGCCTCTAAATGCGAAGGTGTATCGAGGGATATAGGCGATCCTTTTGGCGGCGATCTTGCTGTCTACAGCCGATGTCTTGATGAAATTCTTTCTTTTTTGCAGGAGCGATTTTGTCTATAAGCATACAGCCGGCTAAAGAAGAATGGATTAATCTCATTGTCAGCATGGAAAATGAGTGCTTTACAGACCCGTGGAGCGAACGCTCATTGCTTGAAGAAATACAAAAGGGCCGTCTTTTTTGTGCTGTGTGGCAAGAGAAGCCAATTGGGTATTTGGTGATGTGGCCGGTTGCAGATGAATATGAAATTGCGAGTGTTGCTGTTCATCCGTGTTATCGGCGGCAGGGGGTGGCATCGCTGTTGCTTCAATATGCACTAAGTCAAGAGGGCGCCGCTTATTATTTAGAGGTGCGTGAGAGTAATGCATCGGCAAGAGCACTGTATGCTAAATACGGATTTAGAGAATATGGCCGGCGAAAAAATTATTATCATAAACCAGTAGAGGATGCTATTTTATTAAGCAGATGTTAGTTTTAGGGATTGAAAGTTCATGTGATGAAACGGCTGTTTCGGTCTGCCGGATGGAAAAAGACCGAAGAGAAGTTCTCTCTGATTGTATCGCATCACAAATCGAAATTCATAAATTATATGGGGGCGTTGTGCCCGAAATTGCCAGCCGTGCCCATGCCGAGGCGATTGGCGGGCTCTGCCATCAGGCACTAAGCGAAGCGGGAATCACAGCAAAAGAGATTGATTTAGTCGGTGTAACCAATACGCCCGGATTGGTGGGTGCTCTTTTGGTGGGCGTTAGCTTTGCCAAAGGCTTTGCCTTTGCGAACCATAAACCCTTGGTGGCGGTGAATCACATAGCGGCACATATGGCGGCGGCTTATGTGAATGCGCCCGATTTAAAGCCGCCCTTTTTTGCGTTAGTGGCTTCGGGCGGACATACGTCTATGATTCATGTCAAGAGTTATACAGAGTTTGAAACAGTTGGTCGCACGCGAGATGATGCAGCCGGCGAGGCATTTGATAAAATTGCGAGAGTCATGGGTATGCCGTATCCAGGCGGCGCCGAGATGGATCGGGCGGCAAGCCTTGGACAAGCAGATATTGTATTTCCTTCAGCGGCCATTGCCGATGATACGCTGGATTTTTCTTTTTCAGGGCTTAAGACGGCCGTGATGAACTATCTTCATACCAAAGAACAGCGTGGGGAGGCGATTTCCATTCCTGATGTAGCGGCTTCTTTAACGAAAACGATTTGTTCTTCGGTTGAGAAAAAGCTGACCATGGCTTTTGATCGATATAATTTTCATCAGCTTGTCTTAGCGGGCGGCGTAGCGGCCAATACACATTTGCGGTCAGCGGCAGAGCGGTTTTGTGAACAGCATGGCATATCCTTTTATGTGCCGCCCAAGCATCTTTGCGGCGATAACGGTGCAATGGTAGCTGTGCAGGCTTATTATGAGTATGAAGCAGGGCATAGAGCCGCTTGGGATTTGAACGCCGTTGCTACCGGCAAAAAATAGGGGATAATACAATGAAAACAAAGATTTATATGATTAGACATGTACAGGCTATGGGCAATGTGCGCCGGGTATTTCAAGGACATACCGATGCGCCGGTTTCTCCTTTAGGTGAAAAGCAACTGCTTGGCATCAGTGAATACTTTAAGGATATCGCGATTGATAAGGTATATGCCTCTCCCTTAATTCGCACAAGACGGACCGCTGAGGCAGCGGCCCACTATCATCATATACCCGTCGTTGCAGAAGAGGGATTGATCGAGATTTATGCCGGTGAATTTGAAAATCGGCCATGGATCGAGCTGTCAGAACAATATCCTGAAGAAATGAGCCATTGGGGACCTGATTATCATCGTTTTTGCGCGCCGGGCGGTGAATCCTTCTTAGCGGTGTATGAACGGGCTGTGAAAACCGTCATGCGCCTGATTGCACAGAATAAAGGACAAACACTGGTGATGGCGACTCACGGCGGCTTTATGCGGGCGTTTATGACTTATGTGCATGATCGGAATCCCGAGAAAATGTCCGTGCGGGACTGGCATAAAAACGCATCGGTTACACTGCTTTCTTATGATGATGAAACCGATGCATTTACGGTTTTGTTAGAGGACTACCGCGATTTTTTGCCGCCCGAGGAGCGCAATTAGCATTCTTATCTTTCGCACTAAGAAGCGTATATCCATGTTTTCTTTTGTTGAAATGAGGAAAGGGCAGTTACTGATGGCAGATCCTTTTCCATCAAAGTGAAAATCGGAAGGAGCGAGCGAAAGGATATGATTCAAAATTACTATGGTAGTTTGTGTACCGAGATGTATGAAATTTTGCATAAGGAAGCTGCGCAAGATGAATTAGCGTTCTATATATCTTATGCTGAAAAAGGCATGTCCATTTTAGAACCACTATGCGGCAGCGGACGCTTTCTCATTCCTTTTTTAGAAAGAGGATTTAATATTTTTGGAATGGATTTGTCCGAAGAAATGCTGGCTAAGTTAAAAGGTAAAAATCCGAATGCCAAAGTTGTGTTAGGGGATATATTGACATTTGAATCCAAAGAACAATATGATTATATTTTTATATCCTCGGGGTCTGTATCGCTTTTTACAGACATGGAACTTTTCAAAGCCGTCTTGCTGAGACTGAAATGTCTATTGAAAAAAGGCGGGAAATTTATTTTTGCGGTTGATACGATAGCTAACCGATGTCCTGATGATTTAGATTACAAAATTTCTAAATGTGTGAAAACAAAAGATGGGTTCGATTTGATTTTAAAAAGCAAAAACAATTATGACGAAAAAAGCCATACCCAATTTTCACCGAGTGTTTATGAACTATATGACGGGTCTAAACTGTTACAGCGGGAAGAGATGGACTTTCAAACTCATCTTTATGAATTTGGTGAAATGGAACCCTATTTGCAAGAGGCTGGTTTTACAAAAATAACGGTATATTCATCTTTTAATAAAACAATTGCAGAAAATAATGAAACTGACATGTTTTTATATGAGTGTTCTTTTTAAAAAACTTGATTGTCAGCTTTATTTATAACAAGTCAGTTTTATAGCTTCAAGCGGCTTTTAGTGAAATTGCTGGCTTAGATATCAACATAAAAGGTGAATGGGCGCCATGAAGTGTTTTACCAATAAGAACAATTAGGAAAGAGGACGAACGAATTGCCGTCTTATGAAAATGAAATCAAAGCATCGCTTGCTAAATTTGAGGTGTTGCTTCGCGCACAAATCGAGCGAAGTCTGCGTATTGATAGACAGGGCGTGTGGCAAATTCCATCGGCGGGCGACAAAATCAAAATTGGAATTTTGCCTGGCGACGAGGACTTGCCGGGACTTTTCTCTATCGTTGATGTCATTTTAAGAACACTTTTATCCGATTTAATTGAAAAAGGCATTGTGGAGATTATTCATATTGGCGGTTTGCATTTTGAATCCAGATACCAAGCAGGCAAATCAATACCAATCGAAATTCTTTCACAAATCAAGCAGTGTCAAGCCATTGTGCGGGGCATATGGCGCGAGCCGGAAAACGGGTCGTTAGAAAGTGTTGATGCCGCATTACAGAAAGAACTTGATTTATATGCGCACCTTACGCCTGTTTGGTTTCCTAAGCGAGAGGTGGAGTGGCTCTTTTTTCAAGATGTCAATGAAGGTGTTTTGCCGGCCGGAGGTATGAAAATACAAGATTTGCTGGCGATTGATTTTGCGTTTTCAACGCCAAATGGGGCAGAACGGTTAGCAAGAACTGCATTTGCCTATGCCAAAGCGCGAGGTATAAGGCAAATTATTCTTTCTATTGATGAAAAAAGAGGTTGGCAAACGATCGAAAGCTTTGTCGCGGCTTGTTTTGCAGCTGCGAAAGAGTTTGATGGTATAGAACTTACGTGTATGGAAGGTTCTTCCATTGAATCGACGTTTTATCAACCGGAAGGTAAGCAAGATACAAAAATGGTTTTGCTGCCTTATCGGCAGGATTATCAGGTTTTGTTTCAGGGTGAATCAGAAGTCTGTATGGGTCAAGTGAAAATAGGCGCTTCTTGCACTGTGTTGGGATGGGATGAGCAAGCGCTTGCTTTTGCAGCAAAAGACAGCGCGCATGTCATGGCTTGTACGGGAATGCTTCAGTCTATTTCACTGCTTTTTGACTTGATGGGATTCTATCATGCAGCAGATCAACTGCGAGCCGCTATGGCTTTATCGATGGATGATGAGCAAAGCGGTGCTCCGTTCGATCTTATTTCGTATGTGGATGGTTTGCTAAAAAGGATTGAGGAAATGTAACATGAGTAAAAAGGAAATCGGCGTATCAAGCGCAGTTATTAATCGATTGCCGCGGTATTATCGCTATCTTCGCGAACTATATCGGGCGGATATTTTGCGTATTAGTTCTTCAGAGTTATCCAAGATGATGAATATTACAGCCTCTCAAATCAGGCATGATTTTAATTGTTTTGGAGGCTTTGGACAGCAGGGATATGGATACAATGTCAAATATTTGTATAACCAAATCAGTGAGATTTTAGGTGTTCAGGATAATTTCAGCGCCGTGATTATCGGTGCGGGCAATTTATGCCGGGCGATATCGGCTGGTTCTATTTTCACGCACCGAGGGGTCAAACTATTATCGATTTTTGATAATAGTCCAGAAAAGATTGGTCTAAAAATAGCAGGAGTAGAAGTGAGGCCAATCGAAGAACTAAAAAATTTTTGCAAACAGAACAAAGTTGATATTGCGGTGTTGACAGTGCCTAAAAGCGCGGCGAAAGAAACCGCCGAAAAGATATTAGGTACAGGCATTAAAGGTGTCTGGAATTATACGAATATGGAACTTGATCTCAGTGTACATGGGATTGCTGTCCAAAATATTCATTTAGGCGATACGCTCATGACGCTGTGTTATACCATGAAAGAACAGTTAGAAAAAGGGACGGTATGACATGGAACTTGAATTAAATTTTGCTTCGGACGCGGTTTGTTTTCCGGGTGCCATTCTTGAAAGACTGCATGAAGCAGACGCTTTGGTCTTAAAAGTTTTATTGATTCTGTGTGCTGATCGGACGCTGCGCGGGAACTCGGAACAAATTGTTTCTGCTTTACAAAATGTGTTGAGTGCCGAAAAAGATGAACTTGAAAAGGCGCTTGTGTTTTTAACCGGGGCTGGCGTGCTGCAGGATGCTTCTATCAGGGCAAAAAGAATCGCGGTAAAAAAGATAAAATCAGTGGCACCCAGTGACACAGTTTCGATTAAGACCGCAGAAGAAACAACAAATGAAGAAAAAAAACAGGCGGTCATGCCAGTTTCGCTGCCTGAATATACATCCGAACAAATGGCCAAGCTCATTGATCAAACGCCGTCATATAAAGTGATTATTGATGAAACACAGAAAATATGCGGTCGTATTTTTAGTCCTACTGAAATCAGCAGAGTGATCGGCTTAGCTGATTATTTAAAACTTGATTTCGAACATATTTTGATGCTGTTTGCTTTTTGCAAAAAAAGAGGAAAAACATCAGTTGCTTATATTGTTAAAACAGCGTATAGCCTTTATAATCAAGGTGTGGATACCCGTTCTGCTATGGAGCAATATGTTAAAGACGCCGAATCGCTTGACTCGTTTTCGGGTAAAGTCCGTTCTGTTTTTGGTTTAGGTGAGCGCGCGTTCACGGCAAAGGAAAAAGAGATTATTGCCAGTTGGACTCAGCATGATGTCTCAGAAGAAATGATGCGCAAAGCATATGAGATTACGGTAGATAATATAGGCAAAACCTCCTTTGCCTATACAAATAAAGTACTTATGAACTGGCAGCAAGCGGGCTACAAGACTCTTGCGGATGTAGAAGAGGCGATTCAAAACTATCAAAGCAGCAAACAGTCAAAGACCAGTTTTGAAACCGATGAATTTTTTGAGGCGGCTTTAAGACGGGGCCTTGAAAAGTTAAGCGAAGCGTCCGCTGAATCATAGAGGAAAGGGGCAGGGTTATGGCTTATAATAAACAGAGTTACCGACAAGTGAGGGATGCTTTTGATCAAAAGCGCAAAGAAGCCCAGAGCCGCGCTGATCTTGTAAAAATAAAGCTGTATGAAAAACATCCCGAACTAAAGAAGATTGATGAAGCCCTTGCATTGACCTCGATGCGTATTATGGAGGAAATTCGCAAAGGGAGCGATGGGATAGAAGAAAGAATCAAAGCAGTACAAAAGGAAAATGAGCAATTACAGCAGGCGCGAGCTGGCTTGTTAGTCGGTTTGGGCTATACGGCCGATGAAACAGAGCCTGCTTATGAATGTCCCTTGTGTGAGGACCGTGGGTTTCAGGGAACTACAATGTGCAGCTGCTTTAAAAAGGCGCTGACATTAGCCGCCATGGAAGCAAGCGGCCTTGGCTCTTTGCTTGCTAAGCAATCATTTGATAGTTTTGATCTCGCGTTTTATCAAGGAGAAGACCGAAAAAATGCCGAACAAGTGTTAGCGCTGTGTCGGCAGTATGCCGCTAATTTTACTCTTGAAAAAGCAGAGAATTTAACGTTTATCGGCAGTACAGGGCTTGGCAAAACGCATATGTCTACGGCGATTGCCAAAGTGGTGATTGAAAAAGGTTTTGACGTTGTGTATGAGACTGCGCAAAATATTGTCAGTGCGTTTGAAGAAGAGAAATTCTCTTATGATAAACAAAATGCAAAGAAGACAGAAAAGTATATGCTTTGTGATTTATTGATTATCGATGATTTGGGTACTGAGGCACAAACGCAGTTCACTGTTTCTTTTATCTATAATATGATGAACACACGCATTAATAATGGCAAAAAAACGATCATTAGCACCAATCTTGATCACGAAGAACTTCGCAAGCGATATGGCGATCGAATCGCTTCTCGCCTGTTTGGCGAGTATATTCCAATCAGGTTTAGCGGAAAAGACGTGCGTATGCAAAAGTTAGGAAAACGCAGTTGATTTTGAATAAAAAACAACCAGACGGAAAGGAATCCATCTGGTTGTTTTTTATTTATACATTGGTTGATGCATCGTGAATCAATCAATTTGATCAGGTAAGAGCGTCTGCAGTTTTTCCTTGAACGTAATATTCGCTTTAGACGCTAATTTTTCAATTTCGCTGTAAAATTGACTGGCCATGTAATTTTGACGCAGTGTATTCATATTCTTATCTACATAGGCAGAATCGGGTTCATAGCGTTTTAAAATATGGAAACCCGAATATGTGTCTGAATACACGGGAACGACTTGGCTCATTTCGCCGATTTCAAGCGAAAAAGCGGCTTGGTCAAAAGCATCATTCATCTCGTGACGAAAGATATGGACGCCATCGGGTTCTTGTTCAAGGGCAGGATCTTCCGAATATTGGCTGATCAGCTCTTCAAAAGATTCTCCGCTTTTTGCTTTTTCGTAAATTGTCTGTGCAAGAACTTCATTTTGTTCGATGTTGTCGTCAGGATCGTTTTTAATGAAGATATGTTTAATATGAATCAGTTCGCCATCTTGTGCCGCCTTTACAATGGCGGCATCATCTGCTTTTAGGGGTGTGGTGGCCTCGTTTGTATAAAAGGAGTATAGCTTGGTCATCAACTGGTCTTGAAAAGTGATAAATCGATAAAGAGATGGCGTTAAATAGAGCTTTTCTAATTCATGAGTGAAAGCATCTTCTCCTTGTGCATTGTTGATTGCTTCTTGTATATAAGATTCGATTCCTTCTATTTCCTGCTTGTCCAACGTCACGCCATGCTGTTCAGCTAACTTAGCAGCGCTTCTTTCAAATAGAAGATCATGTACTACTTTTTCCTCTGAAAAAGATTGTTTTTCTTCATTGGTGAAAGAGGACCATGTATCTTGGCCAAGCAGATTGAGTTCTGCTAAAAAGTAATAGCGAAACTCAGCATAACATATGTCATGGCCGTCGATAGTCATGACAATGTCTTGATTCGAAAGGCCGTTTTCATGTTGCGTCTTAGAGGTTTCCTTATAGGTTTGATAATCCATCTTTTGGCTGCCGCACGAGCAAAAGAGAAAAGAGGCAGCCAAAAGCAATGTAATATACGAAAATTTTTTCATGGTATACCTAATTCAGATCAGAAGCAATCACTTTTTCCCCGTTTGAAACCTTGATTGCGTCGTTTTCTAATTTTTGAATCGAGGAGGAAAGCAGGTAAAACTCACCTTCGCCATTGACTGTCATATACATAACTTGGGTGGACTCTCGATAGAATTTATATTCGGTTGTAATACCCGCATTGGTTGTGATAGTCATCGTCAAGTAAAGTTTATCATCAGAAGGCGGATCTTTTGTGTAAACGCCTCTGATGTTACGGGTCAACAGTACTTTGAAAAATTCTCTGAAATTAGCAGCGTCTAATTTTTGTCCAGCATCATATACAGTTAGTACCGAGGTGTTTGGTCTTTTGCTGTCCTTGGATGGTTCATGTGTTAACTCATAATGAGCGTTGACCCGGCTGCTTTCGATTGCGATGCTGGCTATATTTTGGATGTTTTTCTGAAAAAAGGCTGGCTCGATCCATCGTGTGAGTGACCATTCCAAAAAGGCAGCTTCTTCGCCGCTTATTTCGACAATAATATCAAATACATAAGAGTAGGCATAATACTTGCCATCTTCTGTTTTTTCGGAGAAAATAACATAGTTATTGACGCCTTTGTATGTGTAAAATAATTCATAGGCGGGTTTTAGCGCATTGATACCGTAGTCCAAAAGCTGTCCTGCCGGCATGATTTCTTCGCTTGCGTCTTTATTGATGGCGATTGTTTTGCTGCCTTTGAAAGAAGTCATTTTTTTCAGCAGTTCAGCGTATTGATAGGCGGCCGGCGTGTATACATAAGGCAGCACGTCAACGCCTAACACCGCATTTAGCGCTTGTTCGGTTGCGGCCGCAGTGACATCATGCGAGGAAACGTTTTGCCTGTATGTCATGGTATAATTGGTCGCAGCGGCTACCTTTTCAGCCTCGGACTGATCTTTATAATAATGAACGGTGACAAAATGTTCTCCGTTTTGCCAGAGTGTAAAATTGTTTATTGTACCATAATCATCTTCAGAGGCTGGATAGGTGAGAATCGGCGAGACAAGGTCTTCAATTGAAGCTAAGACGGTGGCCGACAGATCAGAACTGGCAATATAGACTGCGTTGCGTCCCTCTAAACGAATATAATAACCCTGTCCGGAGGAAACCGCATATCCGACATACACGGTATATGATACGCCAGATAGTGAGGTAACCGTATAAGAGGCCTGCGCTGACTCTTTATCTAAACCGTAGTTGGCAAAATCGACGCTGGCAGGCTCTTGGTCTTCTTCAGGCGCGGGAATAATTCTCTCTAACGCTAAAGAATTGCCAACTGAGACCACAAGAGACGCAAATAAGGTCGTGTCATAAGGGACGTTTTGATTTTCCTCTAAAACAAAACGGTTATCCGATTTGACAAAGGCGTATTTTCCATGCTCGTTCGTGACCTCAATTTTTTGCATTTTGGAAGAATCGAGCGGTTCATACACGAAAATACGGTTGTTGCTGCCAAGTTGTTCACCATTTAGTAAATGGGGCGGCGCTGTGGTTTGGTCTTCCGGGGCGAAGACGCGGGCAAAAAAGGCAAAATAAGCAATGATTAAAAGCAGCGCGGCGATGCCGACAAATAAGGTGATTTTCCATTGCTTGGTGAGCCCAGACGTTTTTTGATTGCTCATAGATGCCTTCTCCTTATATACACAACAGTGCCCATGATTAAGAAAATAAGCGGAATAACCACAGCAAAAACAATGGTCCAGCGATTGGCTTGTGCCGATGTTAAATCAAGAGAGGAATCTTCAAATTTGCGCACGTCTATATTCGCCGGCACCTTGTCCTTGCCCATTGCCTGCATGGCCGAATAGAGAATATCGCGGTTGGCATAAGAAGATGATTCCAAATAGTTTTGCCCGGCAAAATCCGTGCTGCCGCTGACCAATAAGAAGTTTTGATGTACCTCACTGTTTTCATCATAAGAGGTCTTGCCTGAAAGCATCATCAGGCCGTATTGTCCGCGGCTTATTTCTTCGCCGTTGGCGAGAGCCACGGCATTGTCTGATGTAGTCAGTACATAGGAGGCAAATGTGCTGCCTTCCTGATTATTGCCGCCCTCTGCAATGGTAAGACCCAGGGCGTTGAACATGATTGCTTTAGGGGGCGAATCCAAACTGCGCAGACTTTGCGTCAGATTTGCTCCTGGCGTGTTTTCTTCTGTATAGGTAGCTGCGATATTGCGGCCATCACCCGAAAGTGCGTTCACGCCTGATTCGGTCAGCGTCACATTATGTACATCAACATACCAGTTTTCATAGAGATAAGAATTAAGTTCAGGCAGTGTTTGGTTGGCAGGAGAAAGGAAAACCATCAAATGGCCGTAGGCGCCTGTGAATGTGTTGATTTTGTCAAATTCATTCACGCTGTCTTCCATGCCCATGAAGTCGGTCTTAGGTGAGAAAATGACCATGATGCTGGCTTCTTCCGGGATTTCCTCGGTGGCCAAATCTGTATAGACAACGGTATATCCGGCGCTCTCAAACAGACTGATTAGAGCGCCAGCGCCTTTTATATCCTCTGCGTGGTTTGTTGTAAAGCATACAGTGGCATTTTCGCCTGTAATTTGCAGGATGGAGGAGACAAAGCGCAGTTCGCCATTAAAACCATATTCCTCTCCCTCTGTATTATAGGCGATAAAAGAATTCCAGTTTAGTACGCGATACTGCCCTTTGGCGGGACAGTCGATAATGACCGAATAAGAATTAATCGTTGTGCCAGTGGTCATCATATAACTGCGCACTCTTTCGGTTTCGGTTTCCCAGTTCATATAGTCAATCGAGATATTGGGATATTGAGCCGAAAAAGCTTGCGCTAAAGTATAAATCATAGAAGAAACCTGGTTGTCAGACAACCGGTCTAAAGGCGTGCAAAAGATGATGGTAACATCATCGTTAAAATCCTGCAATAAGTCTTTCGTGGTGTCTGATATGCCATAATATTTGCTGGTTGTCATATCAATATAGAGCGCATATTTGTTGGAAACCGCAGTAAAAATGGCATTTAAAATAATAATGACGGCAATAAAGGCTGTTGTAAAAGCAACAGCGACGCCTCCGTATTTGAGTTTTCTTTGCTTTGTTATTTTCATAATCATAACCGTATCTTTCTTTTATTTTTTGATAATGTATCGAGAGGGGCGCTTTACGACCAGCGCCGTTTTTCAAATACCCGAACGGTCAAGAACAAAAATACAACCGAAAGAGAGCAGTAATACAGAAGCGCGTTAAAATCAAATATGCCGTTTCCAAAGGCATTGTACCGCTCCATGAGTGATACCCAGCTAAAAATAGTGCGCAGCCATGCGTTGTTGATATAGGGCGAGATAAAACTGATCATAATGAAGATCAACAGAATAGCCATGGAACCAATGGCGGCAATAAGCTGATTTTCAGTTAGAGAGGACACAAAAACACCAATTGAGATGCAAGCGGCACCAATTAGCAGAATACCGAATACATGGCCAATTAACTGGGCAGTGTTCGGGTGACCATAGGTATAGAGCGAAATAAAGGAAAGAGAAGAAACAGCCAGTGTCATAGCAAACATGGTAAAAGCCGCAAAAAATTTGCCTAATACCATTCCTGTCAGCGTGAGCGGAGAGGTGAGCAAAAGCTGTTCTGTTCTTGTTTTTCGTTCTTCACTGAATAGTTTCATGGTGAGCAGGGGCAGCACAATGATGAAAGAAAGCAAAAGATATGTGAAATAATAGGAAACATTGCTTTCAGTCCCTTTTTGCAAGGTAGCGATCGAAAAAAGCGCGCCTGAAAAGCACAGGAAAATAGCCATGAAAATATAGCCGAGTGGTGAACGGAAATAAGAAAGTATTTCTCTTTTATAGATTGCCAGCATGGAAATTCGTCTCCTTTGCGTGTTGATCTTTGGTTCGATTTTGCACTTTGCTCGGTTTGGTTTGCCGAGGCTTGTCCACAATCGCGATAAAAATATCTTCTAAATTGGCGCCTAAGCTCTCCATACCGATGATGGGCCATCCCTTAGCGGCTAAGGCGTAGAATAAGGGCTTGCGCATATCAATGCCTGGTTTACTTTCAATTAAGTAGGTGGTGCTGTCTTTATCAAAGGTGCCAGCGGTTTCTACATAGGCAATGCCGTCCGTGCCGCGCAGCATGGAAAGAACTTCTTTTTCCGGCCCGCAGATTTTGACCGAGAGACGTCGATTCGCGTCCACAATATTGGCGATATTCTCGGTTTTTTCGTTTGCTACAATTTGGCCTTCGTTAATAATGACCATGCGGTCACAAACCGCTTGTGCCTCGGGTAAAATATGCGTGGAAAGAATGACCGTGTGATTGCGGCCTAACGAGCGAATCAGATTACGAATTTCTATAATCTGCTTAGGGTCCAATCCAACGGTTGGCTCATCAAAAATCAATACCTTAGGATTGCCCACAAGCGCTTGGGCAATGCCGACTCGCTGGCGGTATCCCTTGGAAAGATTGCGAATGATTCGATTGTACACATGCTTAATGCGTATAACCTCACAAATCTCGTCTAAATGTTTTTCCCGGTCCAGCGTACATCCTTTTAAATCATAAATGAAATGAAGATATTCTTTTACCGTCATGTCAAGGTATAAAGGAGGTTGTTCAGGCAAAAAACCAATTAATTTTTTAGCTTCTAAAGGGTTATCTAAAATGTTAATACCATTGACCTCAGCACTGCCGGAGGTCCCCGAAAGATAGCCGGTTAAAATGTTCATGGTTGTGGTTTTGCCCGCTCCATTTTGGCCGAGAAAACCGACAATTTCGCCTTCTTCTACAGTAAAACTGATGTTGTCGAGTACGGTTTTTTTGCCGAACTGCTTGGTGAGGTTTTGTATTTTGATCACGTTTTTCCCTCCGTGTTTTTAAATTGCATGAAAAACCTATATATGGTTGGCTCAATAACCATGAACGAAAACGCTGATGACACGGTTATTGATTTGCATTATATACCAAAAAGTATAGCAGAGAATCTTGAATAAATCAAGAACGGGGTTGTGCCAAGAAACCGCTTATCATCCATGCGATTCTAAAAATGCATGCAGATTGAATGATGGCGATTGCCTATCAGGGCGAGGAGGTTGATTTACAGCGAAATAATCGCAGCCATAGTGCCACGTACCCCGCTGGTAGCCCGGTGTGAAAAATAAAGATCTGGTTTGCAGCAGGTGCAGGCAGGACATAGATTGATGTTCTGCAAAGAAATACCAGCTTCCATTAAAAGAGATTGGTTCATGCCGCAAAGATCAGCGTGATATTTTCCGGAAGCACCAAGCGGTCTGATGAATTGATCAGCAAACGCAGGACTTTGCAAGTTTGCTACGGTGTCTTTAAAGTCTCTTGATACCTCATAGCAACAGGAATGAATGCAGGGGCCAATAGCTGCTTGTATGTTTTCTGGTTTTGCACCCAAGCGGCACATATGTGCTGCGGTCATGGGCGCAATGCCGGCTGCCGTGCCCCGCCAGCCAGCGTGGCAGGCGCCGATCACGTGATTGATCGGGTCATGAAAAAGAATTGGCACGCAATCAGCAATTTTAATAAGGAGCGCTACATCTTTTTCTTTGGTGACAAAGCCGTCGCCTTCAAAGCGACAAAGACCCGTGTCAGAGGCGCCTACCTCATAAACAAGGGTCGAGTGAATTTGCTTGGCACTAATGACCGTTTCCGGTTGAATGGATAATGCGCTGCAAAAAATATGCATGTTTTTAAGCACGATTTGTTCATCGTCTCCGCGGCCAAACGCCAAATTCATAGAAGCGGTGTGTGCCAACGATGATATACCGCCTATGCGCGTAGAAAAGCCGTGTCTTAGCGCTATATTGCTGGCGGTATGAAATGTTACATTGTTTTGATTTATTAAGTTAAAATGATTCATACTTATATTGTATTCTATATTTCATATAAGGTCAAGTTGTAAATAACGTTTGATTGTGTTAGAATAAGGTTAAGTGTATGATTTTTATCATAAACGGTATTTTCTTGTGGTATCGTTGCCCCTAAAATTACTGGAGTAATAAGATAAGTCAGTTTTTAACAAGGCGGCACTATAACATATGGAATGGGAGAAAACAAATGGGTTTTGGGCTTTTATTAATCGGCTATGCACTCACATTTTGCGGTGCATACCATGGCGTGGATATACCGCCTGCTTTTATTGCTTATGGCGTCATGTTGGCGGCTTTTTATCAGCTTGGCCGCTATGGCAAACAGCTAAGGAACGCGGGTTATTTCATGCTCGCTTTAACGGTGATCGGTTGTTTTAAATTTGTTTTGCAGTTGACAGGCCTTGGTGCTCAGTTTGGACTTTTGACAATCGTTATCGTTGTTGAAGCATGCGTGCTTTTCGCTTTTTATGTATTTTTTTTAGTTGGCATAAAAGAGCTTGCTTTCGAGGTCGAGCTGCCTAAACTGGCCGGAAAAGCAATTCGCAATTTATGGATCGTGGCTTTTTTCTATGGCTTTACGCTGTTCAGCAATCTTTATGTCAAAGAAATGATACCAAGTGCAGTGTTTTTGCCGGCTGGCAGCGTTTTTGCCGTGCAGCAGATGGCCGGATATTTGCTGCGTGCGCTTATTTTTGTTCATATTGGTTCTTGTTATCGAAGAATTTGTCTGGAGGGTGACGAGGACATGCCTGAAAAACCGTCTGTATTACGGCGAAACAAACACAAAAACCAACAATAAATCTTTGTGTAAGCAAACAGAATTACTTTTATCATGGTGCAAAAGGGGAATCGAATATGAATATGGGCGTATTACTGGTCGGAGTGGTTTTTCTGATGAATCCAAATGTGGGTGTATTTGATATACTGCCTGATTTTATAGGCTATATTCTTATTTTAAGGGGGATGGGGGAACTGCCCGATCTTGTGCCTGCGCTCGCTGATGCAAAACGTGGATTTCTAAATTTAATCAATGTTTCGTTAGGTCGGCTTGCCGCTATGTTTTTTATGTTGTTTGTTGATCCGTCATGGTCTTTGGTCTTGGTGTTTACCTTCTTTTTATTAGAACTCTGGTTTTCTTATAAGGCGTTTATTCCATTTTTTAATGGGCTGTCGAACGCCCATTTGCAATACGGCACATCGGTAGAAAAAGAGCAGGGACCACAGACGGCTACGATGACTTATTTGTTTGTCTTTGTTAAGGCAGCCCTTTGTCTGCTGCCGGCCCTGACATATCTTTCCGAGAGTAAAACGACCGGTTTTGTTCATCTTTATCCAGTAGAGACAGCCTCTAATTATCGCACAGTGTTTACGTTTGGCAATGTCGCGATTGTATCACTGTTAGGTCTTGTTTGGTTTTTTATGATGCGTTCTTATCTAAAAACAATCATGACGCCAGTGTTTTTCAAAAACGCGGCTAAAGCTTATCAGGATAAAATTTTAGTGCATCAGGGCTTTTTAATGCGCAAGCGGTTTGGATTGATCAGCAAAACGATGATGCTTGGCTTGCTTTGCATGCTGGCATTTACCATTGACAATGTTAATATATTGCCTAATGCAGGCTTTGCATTGGCGGCTTTTAGTATTTTATGGCTCATTCAGCAATATAATTTGTGTGAGCCCAGCAAATTGTTTAGGCATACGAAGGTTTGGAATATCTTGTTTTTGATTGCCTCTCTTATTCAATATGGTTTAACAATCGCGTTTTGTTTGCTTTATGGCTTGGCTGAATCAGATCTTGGCTTTTCTGAATCAGTTTTACCAGTTGTTTTAAGAAATCAAACGGCTCATATTCTGTTTATTGTAATCGTGGCAGCGACAATTATTGAAATGTTGTGCTTTATTTTCTTTTATCGTCAGTTTATTAACGTTTGGAAAGAACTTGCGCATGTGCATACGTATGTAGTTTATACCGATCAGGAAAAACAGCTTTCCTCTCAGAACGAATTTATTTACAGGAAACATAGCCGTAAGCTCACCATATCTTTTGTGTTAGCTTCGCTGTTAGCCATTTTTAGTATCGTCCAGCGTTTTGCTTTCTTTGCGATGCCAGGTTTGTGGTTGCTCACCTTTCTTTGTTCCATTGGGTTTGTGGCCAGCACGATGACCACATTTTCTGCTTTGATAGAGGATATCGAAGCTAAATATATGTTGGATTAATGGGTAAGAGAAGACCTGTTCCCGGGTGAGGGAAAGCATATTAGGTGCGTCATGGAGTATGTTGTAGAATTTATTTTAGAGTGTATAATGGAAGGCTGTTTCGCCATTTGCCAGAATAAAAAAATAAGTCGATGGATTCGTTGGCCGATATTCGTTGGTTTGATTATGTTTTTCGCATCGATCATCGTCGGTATTTTTTGGTTCAGTGTTTATCTATTTCATCAGAATTGGCCGATGAGTCTTTTGCTTCTTGCTATTGGTCTCTTTTTACTGATTGGTTGTGTGGTTATGTTTATCAAGCTAGCCCATCGGAACAAATAAGGGATTGCATTCATGAAAAAACATAGCTGCTTTTGCTTAGCACAGAAGCAGCTATGTTTTTATTTGCTATAAATTGGTTTTCCGGTTCCGTCTACCACTTGTGCGGTGACAGTGACCTTTTGAATATCTTCCATGGATGGAATTTCATACATGATGTCTTGCATCATTTCTTCCATAATCGCTCGAAGCCCTCTGGCGCCTGTATTTCTATCGATGGCTAGTTCAGCCACTTTTTTGAGCGCGTCATCATCAAAAGAAAGTTCTACCTGATCCATGCCGACTAAAGCGGTATATTGCTTGAGTACAGAATTTTTAGGCTCTGTCAAGATACGAATCAAGGCGTCACTGTCGAGTGCCTCTAATGCAACGATGACAGGCAAACGGCCAACTAATTCAGGAATTAGACCGAATTTGACAATGTCATGTGCGTTGACATCTTTGTAAATATTTTTAGCACGTTTTTCACCGCTGGTCAAAATGGTTGACTCAAAACCAATCGTTTGATTTCCTTGCCGTTTTTTAATAATCTGGTCCAGCGTATCAAAAGCGCCGCCGCAAATAAACAGAATGTTTTCGGTATTGATCTGGATAAAATCTTGATTGGGATGTTTGCGCCCGCCTTGAGGGGGCACGTTGGAAACCGTTCCCTCCAAGATCTTTAACAGCGCTTGCTGGACGCCTTCACCTGAAACATCTCTGGTAATGGATCGATTTTCGCTTCGGCGAGAGATTTTATCGATTTCATCGATATAAATAATGCCTCTTTCGGCTTTTTCTACATCGTAATCAGCAGCTTGAATCAGTTTTAACAAGATGTTTTCTACATCTTCACCGACATAACCTGCCTCAGTGAGTGTAGTCGCGTCGGCAATGGCAAAGGGAACTTTCAGTGTTTTGGCTAATGTCTGTGCAAGATAGGTTTTACCGACGCCGGTTGGTCCCAACAGCAAGACATTGCTTTTTTGAATTTCAACACCGTTTTCGTTTTGGCCCTTTTCTTTCGAGAGAATGCGTTTGTAATGATTATAAACAGCTACCGAAAGCGCCTTTTTCGCTGCATTCTGTCCAATCACATATTCATCCAGCGCTGCCTTTATTTCTTTTGGCTTGGGCAGTGTAGAGAGAGTGAGCCCAACATCTTGCTTATTCTTATCAGGCAGATGTGTTTCTGCGTAAATCAATTCATTGCAAGCGTCAATACAGCCGTCACAGATACAAGCGCCGGTGGGCGATGGTATCAAAAACAAGACTTGTTCTTCGGTACGCCCGCAAAAAGAACAACGAGGTTGGTCGTTGTTCTTTACGTTATTAGCCATGTGATAATAACCTTTCTTTGTAGAATTGCAGCTAAGCTATGCAGCAATTTGCTGTTGTTAAAAAAGTCAAAACGAAAAAGGTCATTTATGCTCTTTTTTCGTATACTTTATCGATGAGCCCATAGTTTAGTGCTTCTTGGGCAGTCATAAAATTATCACGCTCCGTATCGCTGATAATTTGCTCTAATGGTTTGCCCGTGTTTTTAGCTAAAATTTCATTGAGCCGATCTTTAATCTTCAAAATGTTTTCTGCATGAATCTTAATGTCGGTTGCTTGCCCTTGAAAACCGCCTAAAGGCTGATGAATCATAATCTCGCTATTTGGCAGAGCAATGCGTTTGCCCTTTGCGCCGCTGGAGAGAAGGAAAGCACCCATACTGGCAGCCATGCCTATGCAAATGGTAGAAACATCGCATTTTATATAATTCATCGTGTCATAAATTGCTAACCCGGCAGTCACAGACCCACCTGGCGAATTTATGTAGAGCGATATGTCTTTATCAGGATCCTGCGCCTCTAAAAACAATAACTGCGCTACGACTAAAGAAGCGGTTACGTCATTCACTTCGTCGGCTAAAAAGATGATTCGGTCTGTCAAAAGACGAGAATAGATATCATACGCTCTTTCTCCACGATTTGTTTGTTCAATGACGGTTGGTACTAATGCCATGCAAAATCATTCCTTTCTGTATTTTGAAATAGGCAAAATTTTATTCAGCGTCTGTCTTTTCGTTGTCCGTTTTTTCGTTTTGGGCAGGGGACTCCTTAGTTTCGCCTACTACCGCTTGCTCTTCTTTAATCTTGGCGGCGTCTTTTACCAGCTTAACTGCTTTTTCAACCGCTACGTCTTTTTTCAGTGTGTCGGCCTGAATGAGAGATTTTACCTGCTCTAACGTGACGCCCTGATAAGAATCAGCAATCTTTTGGTATTCTGTTTCTAACTCTTCATCGTTTACTTCAATATTTTCAAGAGCAACGATTTTTTCAAGAGCTAAACGGGTACTAACTTGTTTTTGCGCCATGGGTTTAAACTGTTCCCGCATGGAATCAAGCGTCATACCTGTATATTTTAAATAGGTTGAAAGATCAAGCCCCTGACTCTTTAAACGGTTGTCATAATCGCGCAAGAAGTTTTCGGCTTCTTCATCAATCATAACCGGCGGAATATCAGCTTCCATATTGGCAATTAAAGCATCCATCAGCTGATCATCTAATTTCTTTTCAGCTTCTTTTTCGCTGCTTGCTTCCATTTTAGCCTTAATATCGGCTTTGTATTCAGCCAACGTATCAAATTCAGAAACATCTTTTGCGAATTCATCATCTAACGCGGGCTTTTCGCTGAATTTTATGGTGTTCAGCTTGCATTTGAATACAGCTTCTTTTCCGGCTAATTCAGATGCATGATAATCTTCAGGGAACGTAACGTTTACATCAAAATCATCACCGGGATTGTGGCCCGCGATTTGTTCTTCAAAACCGGGAATAAACTGACCGGAACCAAGTGTTAAATCAAAGCTCTCGCTTTTGCCGCCTTCAAACGGCGTGCCATCCAAATAACCGTCAAAATCAAAGTTGACAATATCGCCCATTTGGGCAGCGCGATCGGTAATTTCGATTTGTCTTGCATTTCTGTCGCGTACTCTCTCAATTTCCGCGTCAATTTGCTCATCGGTGACCGGCGTAATGGTTTTGGTCAGTTCAAGACCTTTATAATTTGTAATACTTACTTCAGGTTTAATATAAACCTTTGCTTTCATGGTGACGCCGTCTTCTATTGATACAATATCGAATTCAGGCCGGCCCACAATGTCGAGTCCGGATTCTTTTACTGCTTCATCATATGCTTCGGGAAGCACTTCGTTGATTGCATCTTCATAAAAAACGCCTTTTCCATACATTTTTTCAATAATGTGTCTTGGTGCCTTGCCTTTTCTAAAACCAGGCACAGTCATTTTCGCAGCGTTCTTTTTAAAAACCTTCGTAACAGCATTCTCGAAAACATCTTTTTCTATATTGAATTCGATTTCTCTTAGGTTGGTTTCGGGCGAGGTTACATTTTTTAAGCTCATTTTATCCTTCCTCCAGCTTTCTTTCATAACTATATTATTTTACTTGCTTTGTGGGGCAAAGTCAATACAAAAATGTCAAAAATTTGTCAATTTATCCTGAATGGGTAAAAATTCAGGTAATCTGCAGAGACTAAATGAAACGCGATGCCGTCAAATATCGTCACAGGCGGCAGATGATAAAGCCCATGAATGTGGCCAAAATAGACCCTCTTAATTTGATATTTTTTTAAAAGTTGTAGAATATCATGATTCACATAGTCGCCTAAAAGCGGCGGGAAATGGAAAACAGCGATCCATTCATATTCACTTTCGCTTTGCGCTTGTATTTTGCCGGCTTCTTGTAAGCTCATTTCAAAGCGCAGCAGTTCCCTTGCTGTAATTTTATCAAAATCGGCGCCGTCTGGTGCGTCAGCCGCCGAGGCATACCAGCCGCGTGTACCGGTAATGATGATATTTTCGCAGGCAAATGCATTGTTCTGCAAAAATTCAATTTGTTCAATGCCTTTTTCAGCTAAAAATGATTTCATTTTGGAGAGCGATGTCCAAAAATAATCATGATTGCCCCGGCATAAAATTTTCTTGCCAGGCAGAGCGCCCAGCAGTAAAAGATCTTGTTCGGCTTCAGCGAGTGTCATGGCCCAAGAAATATCGCCTGGTATGATGACAGCGTCTTCTGGTTTCACGGTTTTAAGCCAATTTTCTTTCAGTTTTTCTGTATAATGAAGCCAGCGTGCGCCGAAAATATCCATTGGTTTTTCGGCGCTCTCTGACAAATGTGTATCGGAAAGGACAAAAAGGGACATGTTTCCTCCCATAAAAGTTCATTTTTTTGTTTACACTAAGACAGGGTGAATGAAAAGTGGCTTTATTTGAAAATTTGTTAGCAAATCGAAATGATGTGGTTCCCGAGCATATACGCGGCGTACGGTGTGAGGTTACCAGCTGCGTTTATCACGATGGCGAGCGATATTGCTGCGCTGATCGCATCACAGTTGGTCATTCGTATGCACGTGACGGAAAAGAAACAGCATGCGCAACGTATAAAGAGCGGTCAATTTGATTTCGTAAAAGAGAGTACCGCGCTCTCCATAGCATCCGCTTCGATGGTTTGCTCGAAGCGGATTTTTTTATCTTTCAAGCAAAGCAGCGGTGCAGGAGCTTTCGTGCCGGTTGCCTCCATCAGTGCGTCAATTGAGTCAAATTCATTTTCGGGTATTTCTTGTCCGAGGGCAGTAAGCACACTGGGTGCAAATTTATAGGGAGAAGCAGTCGAGACCACTAACAGTTTATTTGCTGCTTGCTCTTCATTTTCTTTTGCATAGGCCAGCGCGCATTTCAGCGCAACAGCGGTGTGCGTATCGCAAAGATAGCCATTATCAAAAGCGGTTTTGATGGTGTGCGTTGTTTCTTCTTCCGAACAGAACGCGCCGACAAAGTGGGAAGATAACGCGTTCCTTGTCTCTTTGGAAATTTCGTATTTTCCGCTATGGGCCAGCGCCTCCATGTGCATGGCGGTTTCTTCGGCACCGCACAGGAAATAGAGCAGTCTTTCTAAATTGGAGGAAATCAAAATATCCATCGAGGGGCTCATGGTTGCATAGAAGGGCCTATTCTTGTCATAAACGCCGGTATTTAGAAAATCGGTTAATATGTTGTTGCGGTTGGAAGCGCAGATGAGTTTTCCAATCGGCAGACCCATTTGTTTAGCGATGAAAGCGGCAAAGATATTGCCGAAATTGCCGGTGGGCACGCAAACATCTAAGGTTTCACCCATTGCAAGATCACCCCGCTCCACCATATCACAATACGCGGAAATATAGTAAACAATTTGCGGACAGAGACGTCCCCAGTTAATGGAGTTGGCGCTGGATAAGAAATATCCTTTTTGTTCAAGCAGTTCATTGAAAGCAGCATCGCCAAAAATCTTTTTTACGCCGTTTTGCGCGTCATCAAAATTGCCTTTGATAGCGCATACGCACACGTTTTCGCCTTCTTGCACGGCCATTTGCCTTTTTTGCATATTGGATACGCCGTCAACCGGATAGAAAACTTGTATTTTTACACCAGGCACATCTTTATAGCCTTCTAACGCGGCTTTGCCTGTGTCGCCGCTGGTGGCCACTAAAATAAGCGCGGTTCTTGTTTCTTCGGTTTGGGTCAGCGCTCTTGCCAACATGCGCGGCATGATTTGCAAGGCCATATCTTTAAAAGCACAGGTTGGGCCATGCCATAACTCTAACATTTTTATTTTGTCTGAATAGTCGGTAATCGGTGCAGGGCCGCCGGGAAATTTATCTTCACAGTATGCTTGCTCGCAGTCCTTTAACAGCTCTTCGAACTGATAATCGGTCAAAAATAAAGAGAGAATATGAGCGGCTCGTGCAGGATAGTTCATTGGCACGAGTTTTTCTAAATCCTCTTGGGTGATGCGAGGGAGCCTAAAGGGCATAAAAAGGCCTCCGTTTTCCGCAATTCCTTGTTTAATGGCCTCGGCTGCTGATTTTTTTTCATCACCGCCGCGGGTGCTTACATAATACATATCCATTGTATATCCTTTCTATTTATCTGTCTTACTGCCCTGAAAAGCGTTTTGTACATATTTTTCAAAATAATGATGGGCATTTTCGTAGAATAAGTTGCGCACTTGTTTTTCCGTATAGCCGAGTTTGAGCATTTTATTGGCAATGTGCTCAAGGTCTTGCGGCCCGTCAATACCGTTCGGGGTTGTTTCGATACCGTCAAAATCACACCCAAAGCAGATAGTGTTTTCACCGCCGAGTGCCATATAGTGTTCGATGTGTCTAAGGACATCGGTGAGATCTGCGTGACCATCTTTCGCCAAATGATGGGGACACATGCTGATACCAACCAGTCCATGATTATTTTTGATGATGGTAAACATATCATCGGTTAGATTACGGGGATGATCACAAACGGCTCTTGCATTTGAGTGAGTGGCAATAAAATGCGGTGTTAAAGAAGCGGTGTCGTAAAAAGCTTGGTCAGAGGCGTGCGATACATCCGGAATGATGCCAAGCGGAAGACAGGCGAGCACAACTTCTTTGCCAAAATCGGTCAAGCCTATGTCGGTGTTCCAGGCGCCGCCGAGTGCGCAGGTGTCTTTCCACATGAGGGTGAGGATTCTGATTTGTTCGTCGGCCAAGCATTTGAGACGATTTATTTTCTGCCCCAAGAGAGCGCCCCCTTCGACCGCTAAAAGCGAGCCTTCTGGTACCTTCGCCTGTGCTTTGATGTGCATAAACTGGTCAAAGGCCTCGTCGGAAGAAAGGCCGTGTTCACTCCAAATCGCAAACACTTGGCGATATGGTTGATAGAATAATCCGTCAGGACTTAGCTGAGTTGGTTTTTCGGGATGTTTATAACGCTCATAAAGAGTGTCGCAGTGTAAATCAAAATAAGGAAGAGTCATGATCTGTTTGCTCCAAATGCATTTTCAATATGGTTTATTTTTACTTCCTTAAAATGGCCGTCGATATCTTCTTTTTTATAGATTTCGATAATGTCGATCCGCTGCTTTTTGTCAGATGGAAATGCATGCAGATAGGTGAATATTGAATAGAGAAGGTGTTCTCGCTTTTTCCAGTTCACTGCGTCTGCGGGTCGGCCATATCGTTTGCTTTTTGAAAAATTTCTGGTTTTGACTTCAACAAAAATAATGTATTCTTTGTTTTCGGCGATTATGTCAAGCTCGCCATGGTCGGTTCGGTAATTGCGAACGATGATTGTGTAACCCTTTTCCTGCAAGTAACGACAAGCGATTTCTTCTCCTAAATCACCTGTTTTCTTGGTTGTCTTTTTCATTTATTTAAGAATTTCAAAAAGGTTTTTCGGTGTGCTGGGCAGGGACCGATTTTTCTGACAATTTCCATATGCTCTTTGGTTGGATACCCCTTGTGGGCGGCAAAATGATAAGCCGGATAGTCCTTATCCATCTGTAGGCAATAACGGTCACGCGCGACTTTCGCTAAAATGGAAGCGGCCGCTATATTCGGGCTGATTGCATCGCCTTTTATCACGGTCACTGTTTTTGTGGTAAATCCACGCGCAATGTTGCCGTCGACAAGTACGAGGTTTGGTTTTATTGTTAGTGCATCGACGGCTCGGTTCATCGCAAGCTGGGAAGCATTCAAAATGTTGAGTCGGTCGATCTCTTCTACATCGGCATACTGAATCGAAAAAGCCAACGCCGTTTCGGTAATTTGCTGAAACAGAGTTTCTCGTTTTTTGGCGGAACATTTTTTTGAATCGTTCAGCCCTTCAATGAGAGTATGCTCAGGCAGAATGACGGCTGCAGCAAAAACAGGACCAGCCAGTGGCCCGCGGCCTGCTTCATCGGTGCCGCAAATAACCGAATAGCCTTGCTCATGGTATGTTTCTTCAAGCGAAAAAGTCAGCATTAGGTGCCTCCAACGATATGTTACCGATTTTAGCAGAACGGAATTCATCCAATAGCATGACCGCCGTTCGTTCTTCGTTAATGATTCCACCAGACAACAGAAAACCGCGTTTCTTGCCGATTAATTCAAAGATTTCATAATCTTGCAGGTCAGCGTCGATTTCTGCTTCATTGATTTTATAACGTTGATAGAGCAGTGCGGGATAGAGCTGACGCAAGAGGCCCGTCAGCTTGATGGCCAGCGTTTCAATATCAATAATCTGGTCTTTAATCGCGCCGGTCATAGCCAAATGTTCTCCCACAGTCTGGTCTTCAAATTTGGGCCAGAGCACACCCGGCATATCCAAAAGTTCGAGACCAATCGTGGTCTTGACCCACTGTTTATTCAGCGTAACACCCGGCCGATCTTCTACTTTCGCTTTTTTTGCGCCGCAAAGTTTGTTAATCAGTGAACTTTTTCCGGCGTTAGGTATGCCGACTACCATGGCTTTTAAGCTTCGGCCAGCCATTCCTTTTTCTTCATAGCGGGCGGATTTATCCTGTAAGAGGTTTCTGATCGCCGCGAGCATTTTGTCAAGGCCAAAGCCGGTGATGCTGTCAATAAAGAGCGCCTTTTCATGGTGCTTTGCGAAATATTCCTCCCATTGACGATTAACGGCCGGATCTGAAAGGGAAGATTTGGTGAGCAGCGTGAGCAGCGGTTTGCCGCTGACGAGCTTTTGAATTTCGGGGTTACGGGAACTAATCGGAATGCGGGCGTCAAGCAGTTCAATCACAACATCTACTTGCGGCAGGCATTCGGTCATGATACGTCTGGTTTTGGCCATATGGCCAGGGAACCATTGAATGATAGGAGAAGGCATTATTTCACCATTCCAATCCGGTTAAATGGATAAATACGGAAAATAACCTTGCCGACGACATAGCGTTCATCAATAAGCCCTACACCGGCAAAACGGCTGTCTGACGAGTGATTTCGATTATCGCCCATGCAGAAAATGCTTCCTTCTGGAATCACATAGCCGCCGTCATCGGTTCGATCACAGCCCGACATGACTTCGACGAAATTGTCTTCTCGCATCCAAGTGCCTTCTTCGTGATTGATATAGTCTTCGGAAAGAAGTTCACCGTCAACCCAGACCTCCCAGGTGTAAAAATCGATTTTCAGTGTTTGACCGCCGATGGCAATAACCCGTTTCACCAAAGGCTCGCTCATATCGAAATTGGACTGGGTAACGACAATATCACCGCTTTGCGGCTTGTAGAATAAATTAGAGATTAATAAGATATCATTTTGACCTTTCGGCGCGGCAAACTCATCAAGTGCAGTCACTGCAGTGCCTTGCAGAGTGGGATACATGGAGTGGCCGTTGACGGGCGAATGTCTGACAAACAGCGTCATGATTACAATAACAACGCAAAGAGACACAACGAAAGTCTCTGCCCATTCAAACACCGATCTTGTAATTTTTAAACTGGTTGGCTGTTTCATTTTTTTATTTATTACCATGCCTTTCCGCGCCGCTAAGGCGGCGGTTTTCTTTTGCTGCTTACGTTTTTGAATTATTTAATCATTTGCTTGAGCAGTTGTTCACCGCGAGGAATATAAAATCCTTTTGCCTCGGCGGTAGCTTCTGTAAAGGTGTCAACGCCGTCAAAATCTCGATCAGAAAAATAGATTAAAAAGGGAACAGGATCCATCGAGTGAGTGCGCATGACAATGGGCGTAGGATGATCAGGCAGAATCATGATGCGAAAAGGTTCGCCTGTGCGCTGCAAATAGTCGAAGCAGGGCTTGGTGATTTTTTTATCAATGAGTTCAATCGACAAAACTTTGTTTTCGATTTCAGCACGGTGGCCGCATTCGTCGGGCGCTTCAACATGAATGTAGACAAAATCCTTGCCCCGTTTAAAGGCGTCAATCGCCGCGGCCGCTTTTCCTTCGTAATTAGTATGCACGTTGCCGGTGGCCCCGTCAACGTCAATGGATTCAAGTCCCGCGCATATACCAATGCCTTTGATTAAATCAACGGCCGAGATTACTGCGCCGTCTAAGCCCCATTTGTCCTTAAAATTGGGTAAAGAAGGATTTTGCCCAGGACTCCATAACCATAGGGAGTTGGCGGGCTTTAGCCCTTTTGCTCTGCGCGCTTCGTTTACGGGATGATGATTTAAAATTTGATAGCTTTCTTCCATCAAGGCAAGATAGGGCGCCCCTTCTTGGCCCATAGGGAGATAAGTTTGAATGCATTGTCCCAAAATATCGTGCGGACGTGCAAAATCATAGGCGGCCGGCGCTTTGTCCCACAAAAGACAGTGACGATAGCTGACGCCTGTGTAAAAATGACGCAGGTCATTGCCAAAATGTTTTTCAATCGCTTGGATAAGTTCATCGGCTTCCTTGGTGCTGATTTCATCGGCCGAGTGATCTAACATGATTTTGTCCTCATACCGTTCTTCTGCTTCGGAGAGGGTAACCAAATTAGCCCGATAAGCTGTCATGGTGTCGGTCATGGTAAGGCCCATGCTCACTGCCTCTAAAGGCGCTCTGCCTTTGGAATAGACCTTCGGGTCATAAGAAAGAACAGCAATGTTTGCCGTGTCGCTTTCTGGCGTCATTCCTTCTGGTACGTTGGAAACCGTCCCGACTAAGGCCTTTTTCGCGAGCGCGTCGGTTGTGGGTTTTACAGCGGCTTCCATGGGCGTCCGATTGCCTAATGCATCAATTTTATAATCAGCCATTCCATCGCAGAGCACAACTAAATATTTCATGGCAAAATCTCCTTACTTTCTTTGTTGCTTTCACTTATCATAAAAAATACGACGTTCCGTCGAAGCCGAAAGCCAGACATTTTCGGCTTGGCTTAAACTTTCTAAGAATAAACCGCCAGGTTTATTCTTATGGTATCATGGAAATTTTAGTAATCTAAAAGTTTACCGATTTCGGCTTGGCCGAAATTTCGCTTGGAAAGCGAAAAGGAAAACTTTCTAAGAATAAACCGCCAGGTTTATTCTTATATTATAGCACAAACCCGGTCTTCAATCAAGTTTGAGACCGAAAGAACATGGATAAAATGGGTTTTGTTTTAAAGAAAATTAAAAATAATGCTTGACAAAATAAACCATGCATGCTAAGATATCAACTGTACTAATACTACTAATACGTTTAGAACAGAACGGAGGAAAAATGCTTTGTCACTCATTATTGTGGATCCAAGAAGCAGAGTGCCGATTTATGAGCAGTTAATTCAGCGTGTGAAATCGCTCATATACAGCAAAGAGCTAAAAGCAGATGATCCAATGCCTTCGGTGCGTTCATTGGCGTCCGAATTAGCGATTAATCCCAATACAATTCAGCGGGCGTATGCAGCCTTAGAGGCGGAGGGCGTTATTTATTCATTGCCTGCCAGAGGCAGCTTTGTTTCGGATAATACGCAAAGAGTCATTGACTCCAGAAAAAATGAATTAATTGAACGGCTTGCAAGTTTGTTAAAAGAACTAAAAGAGCTTGGCTGTGATCCGGCCGAGGTCAAGGTAGTTATGGATTTGGCATGGAGGGATATACAATGATTGAAATAAAAGAAGTAAGTTTAGATTATGGTACCTTTAAGGCATTAGACAAGGTGTCCTTAACCATTGTGGATGGTTCGGTGTGCGGCCTGATTGGTTCGAACGGCTCGGGCAAAAGCACGCTGCTGCGTGCCATGTGTGGTGTGTTTAAGCCAAAAAGCGGTGAGATTTCTTATGATGCACGTCCGGTATATGAAAATGACGAGGTGAAAAGTCAGCTTGTTTATTTATCTGATGAGCAATATTATTTTCCGCATTGCACTATGGAGGATATGGCTCAGTTTTATGCCAGCGTGTATAAAGGCTTTGTCTATGAGCGCTTTTATGCGTTAGCTAAAAAGTTTGGTCTTATGGTAGACCGCAAAATTAATACATTTTCAAAAGGAATGATGAAACAAGCTTCTATTATTTTAGCACTATCGTGTGACACTCGCTATTTGCTTTGTGATGAGACCTTTGACGGGCTTGATCCCGTTATTCGCCAATCGGTAAAAGCAATTTTGATGAGCGAGGTGGCCGACCGTGGGCTTACGGTTATCATTGCTTCGCACAATTTGCGTGAGTTAGAGGATATTTGTGATCATATCGCACTTTTGCATAAAGGAAAAACAGTGCTGGATAAAGATATATATGAAGCAAAGACAGAGGTTCATAAAATACAAACGGTTCTTCCGGCGGGTGCTTCTCTTTCGGGCTTGAAGGTTGTCAGACGTGAGGATCGCGGCAGTCTTTCCACCATGATTATAAAGGGTGCAAAGAGCGAGATTGAAAACTATTTTGCGATGATGAATCCCAAATTTTTTGAGATTATTCCTTTAACGTTAGAAGAAATCTTTATTACAGAAATGGAGGATGCAGGCTATGAAGTTACCGAGAATTTCTGATAAAAACTTACTGTTTAATCAGGTAAAACGCAATTTTCCCATGCTTCTTTTGTTTATGATTATCTTTTTGTTAGCCATACCGTTATGCACTATGATTTCGTTAGGGCAAGATGTGCTTTACCCTGTTAATTTCAGTGATTATCAGGACTATGTAAACGCTGTGCAGGCATATGGTGCCGATGTAGTGAAAGGTGTTGGCTATGCGGCGGTGATCCTTTCAGCTATGATGGGCGTGTTTGCTGCTTGTTCAGTCAGCCGTTATTTAATGAACCGCACCAGCGCTGTTTTGTTTGGCTCGCTGCCGGTGCGCCGCGAAAAACAGTTGGCCATTCATTTTTCAGCGGGAGCTTTTTGCTATGCCGCTTCGTTTATTGTAGCTTCTTTGGTTCAACTGCTTGTGTTAGCGGCCAAGGGGTATGCCGGCTATTTCCCGGCTTATTTATCCTATGCGGGCATGGGCGTCATGTGGTTTTTGCTTTTTTATGCGCTGACCTTGTTTATTGGCATGGTGTGCGGTATGAGCAGCATGCAGTTTGTTATGACCGGCGTGGCCGTATTCTATCTGCCGGCCACCTGGGCGCTTATGTTGTCAGCTGTAGATGTTTTTTATGTGAATACTGATTTAACCTATTATTTTTCATGGGATTTTAACAAGCTGTTATCGCCGGCTATACGAATGATAGAATGCCTTGAAAAGCCGCTTGGCTTTATTGAAGTAATTGTGTATCTGCTGGTATCTGTTTTGCTCATCGTGTTTGCCGGATTGATTTTTAAAAAGCGCAATCATGCAAAAGCAGGACAGCCGTTTGTTTTTGACCGGGTTGCTTCGGTCGTGAAATATTTGCTGCTCTTGCCGGCAACACTGGCGGTAGGCGCGCTCTTTGCTGTGTTAGAGGATACACTGTGGCTGGCTGTTGGCTTTTTTCTGGGCGGTTTTCTTTCGTTTATGCTGCTCAACGTGCTGTTTACCAAAAATACCAGAGCGTTCTTTCATCATTTTAAGGGATTTTGCATTTACGCGGTTTCATTTACAGTCTGTTTTTTGGTCTTGGCGGTTGACCCGTTTAAGATCGATGACTATATTCCTGAAATCGACGAGGTAAAGTCTGCTCAGGTTAATTTGTGGGGGCCAGGGGTTGAGTTTACCGCCGAGGAGAGTATCGATAATATCAATAAATTGGTGAAATATGCAACGGCCGAACAAAAAAGCAGCACATCGTTCAATAACTATACGTATAATGGCGGTTATTATTTTCGCGTTGTCTATAAGCTGAAGTCTGGTTTATCGATATGTAAAGATGTGCGTATTCAAGAGACGCAGCATGCCGAAAAATACTTTGCGGCTCTTTTCAACGGCGAAGAGATAACCGAGGCCTATTGGCAGAGTTTTGATAAGTTAGAGGAAATAGACGCACAAGGGCTTACCTATCATCAGGGTTCTTATGAATATGAAAGTTTTTTGTTAGCAGCAGAGGACAAAGTGCAAACATTCAAAGAGCTCTATAAAAAAGCATGCGGCGGACGCATCATGGCTGAAGACCGTGGTCCGGTAATCTTGTCTTTTTGGTATGATAATTACGAATTTCCTATTTATCTGCATGAGGATTTTGAGGAATGCGTGCAGTTCTTAACCCAAAATGCGCTGAATAAAGTAACTGGTATGCTGCCAAGCAAAGATAATGTAGACGTATACCTTGCGGGGATTAATTCTGTTATCGTATATGACGAGCAATATGAAGAAAAACTCGATCAAATAGAAGATCCGCAAATGATAAAACAAATGTATTTAGCAAGCGTGGGGTTTGACCGTAGTCGTTTTTTCAGCGTTCAAATTTCTGCTTCGCAAGAGCAAAGAGTTGAGTTTATTAATTCATCCGACTTAAGAATATTCTCGAGCTTTCTTATAACACAAGAATAATCCTAACGGTTTATTCTTGGAGAATAATCCTAACGGACTATTCTTGGAGATTACCCCTAACGTGGCAATCTTATAGCTGAAAGGATATCATACAAGATAAGTGCGTTTGTGCGATGCTTCAAGGGGCCAAATTGGCCCCTTTTTTATTATGTGATTTGCGTTTTTTTCTTTGTTATGTGTGTTTTTTATTGTCATTTTGGCATATATGTTATATAATAAAGCGAAACATAGAAAGAGGTTAACAGTATGTCAAAGATTACATGGAAAGGCAGCGCCCTGCTGGCGCCTGTGCCGCCGGTGCTTGTTTCCTGCGGCAATGAAGAGAAGGACAATTTAATTACAATCGCGTGGACAGGAACGCTGAATACCGATCCGCCCAAGACCTATATTTCAGTACGCCCCGAACGATATTCGCACGATTTAATTAAGGAAAGCGGAGAATTTGTCATTAATCTGCCCTCTTCACATATTATACGTTCAATTGACTTTTGTGGCTGTCGCAGCGGTAAAGAGATGGATAAATTTGAAGCGTGTTCACTCACGCGTGAGAAAGCATCTATGGTTACTTGCCCTATGGTGGCGGAAAGTCCGGTCAGCCTTGAATGCAAGGTGAGCGATTTCGTTGAGCTCGGCAGTCATAATATGTTTGTGGCTGATATTGTAGCGGTCAATGTAGACGAACGGTATATCGATGACAAGGGGAAATTCCATATAGAGAAGTGTGCTTTAGCTGCTTATGCGCATGGCACGTATTTTGCCCTTGGCAAGAAAATTGGCTCCTTTGGTTATTCAGTCAAGAAAAAGAGAAAATGAGAAAATTTAATTGGATTTATTTTGCGCTCGCGGCTGTCCTTCTGTGTGGATCATCTTGTCGGCAAGGGACCGAAGCGACAGGGCATATTCCGATTTTTAACGATGCGCAAACGACAGAGCCAAGCGTGCCAAGTGGTACTGAGCAGCAGGAGATTCCTGTTATAAGCACTGAGCCGGCCTATCAGCCCTGGGAAGAAACCATCAAAATGTCGTTCACGGGTGACTGCCTGATTGGGAGCGATTATGGCAAGCATAATGCAGGCAGTTTTAACTGGTTTGCCGATCAAGAGGGGACTTCTTATTTCTTTTCCGAAGTAAAAGAGGTTTTTGACAATGACGATATTACGGTTGTCGATTGTGAGACAGTTCTTTCGGATAATCGAGAATTGGCGCCCGTGTTTAAAGAAGAGGATCCTGGCTATTGGTATATGGGGCCGGCTGAAAATGCGGCGATTTTTGCCGAAGGCGGAGTCGAAATTGCTTCAGTAGCCAATAACCATACCGGTGATTATCAGCATCTTGGCTATCTTGATACTCTCCAAGCACTGAGTGACCAGGGCATTATGGTCGGCGAGAATTTGAAGCCGGTCTATTATGAGGTGCGCGGCATTACCGTGGGTGTGTTATGTTGTAACTGTTGGAGCACTTATCATGCGAATTTGATTTTAAAGAAGATTGAAGAAATGAACGAATGCTCAGACGTGCAGATCATTGTACCCCACGGGGGCACGATGAACGTATACGAGCCGGATGCGTGGCGAGTCAAAGCCTTTCGTCAGTTTATTGATGCAGGTGCCGAGGTGGTTGCCGCCGGCCATCCGCATGTCTTACAGCCGTTAGAGGTATATGGAGACGGCGTCATTGTCTATTCGCTTGGCAACTTTTGTTATGGCGGGAGCAAACATCCAGAGAATGCAACGGTGATATTTACCGTATCGCTTCGTTTTTTGGATGGAGCGTTTGATGGGCTAACTTATGAGCTGCTTCCATGCTATTTATATACGACACCCGAGAATAATTATCAGCCAACGCTGATTCCAGAGACTGATCCAGCTTTTTATCGCATTCTTGGCTTTATGCTGAATGGCCGGCATTCTCCATTGTAATACAAACAAAAAAGAGGGTGATCACCCTCTTTTTTGTTTTATATTTTATTTTTTATTTCGTTTTTTAGCTCAACAATAATTTTTTTCTCAAGGCGAGAGATGTAAGACTGCGAGATGCCTAAGCGGTCGGCCACTTCTTTTTGGGTTAATTCCCGCCCGCCGTTTAACGCAAAGCGCAGGGTGATGATTTCTCTTTCACGTTCGGTCAGTTCGGCAACTGCGGCTCGAATGGTTTTTCGATCTTCATCTGATTCAAGATTCCGGTAGACCTGATCTTCATCCGAACCAATGATATCTGAAAGCAGTAGTTCATTGCCGTCCCAATCGATATTCAGCGGTTCATCGATGGACAACTCGCCGCGTTGTGAGCTTGTTTTTCGTATATGCATAAGAATTTCGTTTTCAATACAGCGTGAGGCGTAAGTCGCTAATTTTATGTTTTTATCCGGTCGGAAGGTATTGATGGCTTTAATTAGCCCGATCGTGCCGATTGAAATTAAATCTTCGATACCAGAGCCGGTATTTTCAAATTTTTTAGCGATGTATACGACTAAGCGTAGATTGTGTTCTACTAAGACCGAGCGCAGTTCTGGTTCGTCATCTAAGCGGGCGATAATGTCTGCTTCTTCTTCGGGCGGCAGGGGAGAGGGCAGCGTCTCGGCGCCGTTTATATAATATATTTCATTATTAGCAGCACAGGCTACAAATAATTTTTTTATCAAATTAAAAACCAACTTGAATCCTCCTAACATAATATTGACGGCGTAATGGCCGGATACCCCCCAAAATCATTTTTTTCGTTTGTTGGTAAAATGCCTAAGCAAGCGTCTTTTTCTTCGCCGGCGATGATAATCTTATCAGGTGTGTAGGCAAGCAAAAGCCCGCTTCCGCTTACAGTGCTGGAAGGAATGACGTGAACGCGGTGGGAAATATCAGTGGATACTTTATCAAGTACCGTGAGATCTCCTGTGCGGAATAATTCTTTTGTATCAAAGGGAAGTATAGGCAAAACAGTCATGTAACCCGTGACAATGACTGGTCTGCCGTTATAAGGGTCCCGCAGTAAATTGCCTGTATCACAAAGACTTTCAAATTCCACCACACAGCCAGCCCCCCATACTTTGATGGTAATGGGTTCACTGGCTCTTTTCTTAGCGAAAATCCGTCCGCAAAAAGTGCATAATAGACCGACACCACCAGCGATGAGGAAAAAATAGAAGGGAGGGATGTCCGCATACAGTGTATTCACCGTTCCATTTATGTAGACAGTTTTAGAAGCATTTTGCGTGATGGCGTAATATAAGGCGGAAATACCACCGCCTAACAGAAAATTAACGCCGAAAAAAATGCAGACGGTTTTGAAAAGAGAGACAAATTTCCCGCCGTAACAGACAAAGCAAAGAAGGCAGGCTACCGCTATATGAATGAGTACGGCAAAAAATTCAGTACCCTGATATAAAAGGGTCGCTACCGCATAAACAGCACCCAGCGCCGAAGCGGCAATTAAAGCGATAAGCTTTATCTTTTTACGCATAATTTTGCCTGTTATAAATAAAGAGAGAAAATCCATACTGAAATTAATCAGAAACAGAATATCTCCATAAACAACCTGTTCCAATGGTATCACCATAGACATTGTAAAACGATAGCCTTATGAAATTTGTCAGACTCTGTTGAGTAAAATGAAAAAGCATTCGTCTTTATTCGCTTGCATTAGACGATGCTTTTGGTTTGTCCTGATTCAAATAGGTTTGCCGCTCTGTTATATCGAGAAAAGACATAAAAAAGACGATCAGCATTTCTGCTGACCGTCCCCGGCTCAGTTATTGTTTTGAGGCAATGGCTTCCTCGCGAAAGAGGTTATCAAGTGCTGGGAATTTCTTTTTTAATATTAGTGGTTTGCCGGTTCGATCAACAAAGCAATGAACTGACGTGGCTGTCAGCACAAGATCGCCTGTTGCTTCGTTTGTCATCTCGTATTTCATCGTGAGTTTTACACCATTATATTGATCAACCCAAATTTTGATCCCAACGCGGTCATCAAATGTGGTGGGATGCTTGTATTGACATTCAATACCGACCACGGGTGAGATGACGCCTTCTGCTTCTAACTGCAGGTAGCCGTAGCCGAGTCCTTCTAAGAAAGCTACACGGGCTTCTTCCATCCATCGGATATAATTAGAATGGTGCGAAATGCCCATGCGGTCAGTTTCATAATAATTGACTCTGTGAATATAATTGTTCATTTTTCAGCCAGGGGTCCTTTCTATGCGCCTTGTTCACTTTGATCTTGTTCACGAATGGCCACCCTGCGGATTTTACCACTAAATGTATGGGGCAGTGTATGAACATAGTCGATAATGCGAGGCACTTTATAATCGGCTGTTTTTTCTTTGACAAAATTCCGCAGCATATTGGTTGTTGCGTTGTCAGGGGCGTAACCGTTTCGCAGTACAATCGTGGCTTTAATGACAAAGCCGCGCTGTTCATCGGGCACGCCGGTTACAGCACATTCCATGACGGCGTGATGCTGTATCAGCACATTTTCTACCTCAAAGGGGCTAATTCGATAGCCGCTGGACTTAATCACGTCGTCTATACGGCCGATAAACCAAAAATAGCCGTCTTTGTCTTTTTTGGCAATATCGCCTGTGTGATAAAAAGCATCTTCCGTCCCGTTTGGTGATGATAGCGCTGATTTACAAAGTCCAATCGAACAACAGTTTTGGCGAGGAATGACGATTTCGCCAGGCTGTTCTGGCGCACACTCTTTTCCTTCTGCATCCACGATGATTGGCCGATAAAGAGAAGAGGGCTTTCCTAAGGCGCCTATCCTGACCGGCTTTCCTACAAAATCAGCTGCTAAAATGGTCGTTTCTGTCTGTCCATAGCCGACGTGAATGTTAAGCCCGGTCATGTTAAAGAATTGTGTCACAATGGCCGGATGAATGGATTCACCAGCTGTTGCAGCATATTCCACTTGGCCAAAGCCTTTCTCTAACAGATTGTTTTTGACAAAAAAACGATAAATCGTAGGCGGGGCACAAAAAGTAGTGACTTTGCAAAGGCGAATAGCTTCTAACATACGCATGGCCGAAAAAACATCATAGTCATAGGCCATCACGGCACTGCCGCATAACCATTGCCCATAAATTTTACCAAAAGAAGCTTTGGCCCAACCAGTATCAGCGATGGAGAGATGGAGTCCACCATCCCGAACATTTTGCCATAGTAAGGCGGTTTGTATGTGCGCAAGAGGGTAGCGGCCATCATGAAGCACCATTTTAGGCCGGCCTGTGGTACCTGATGTAAAGTAAAGAAGCAGGGGGTCTTCTTTTTTTGTTTCTATGCGCATCATGTGGGTCGGATAAGTCGAGATGGCCGTATCAAGTCTTTCAAATCCGAGGAAATCTTGATCGATGCTAAATAAGCGACAGGAGGCGGTGTTCTTTGATTTTTTAACGGCGCTGGTTACTTTGTCGCATAGTTCTTTTTCACCCAAACAGATAATGGCAGAGATGTTAGCGGTTTCGATGCGATAAGAAAGCTCTTCGTCATTTAACATATAAACAGCAGGCAGCGCCACAGCGCCTATTTTATGTAGTGCCAGCAGTGTATACCAATAGGAATAATGCCGCTTTAATAACAGCATCACACGGTCGCCCCGACGAATGCCGCAGGCGGTTAAGTAAAGAGCAGTCTGAGTAGAAAGATTTGCTAATTCACCAAAAGAAAATACCCGTTTATGCACCTGCGTTTGTTTATATAAAGCACAGCTTTCATCCTGTAACCAGACAAGCGCTTGGCGGTTTGGTTCTTCTTTTGCGATACGATCGACTACATCATAAGCGAAATTAAACTGCTCTGGGATGGTCAGGGTCATTTCGTCCTCTTTTGTAATCTTACAATATTCGGTAAACAGTGGCTTCATTTGATCGTGCGTCCGTTTTCCTCATAGATGCCGATGCGGCGAAAGCGTTGGTAACGCTGTGCTAACAAATCGGAGGAAGAAAGCGTGCAAAGCTCGCGCAGGTGAGAGCATAAAAGTTCTTTGAGGTTGCCGCACATGTTCTCAAAATTCGTGAAATCTTCTGGAATAATATTTTCCGCGACCCCGAAGTTTACCATGTCCTGTGCCGTGATATGTAAACAATCAGCGGCTTCTTGCGCTTTAGCGGCGTCTTTCCAGATAATGCTGGCGCAGCCGTCGGGTGAAATAACCGAATACACTGCGTTTTCTAACATGCAAACACGGTCTGCTACGGCGAGCGCCAGTGCGCCGCCGCTGCCGCCTTCTCCGATGACTAACGAGATAATCGGCGTTTTAAGTCCCATCATTTCTACTAAATTTTCAGCAATTGCCTGTCCTTGTCCTCTCTCTTCACCATCAGCGCCACAAAAAGCACCGAGCGTGTCGACCAGACAAATAACCGGTCTGCCAAATTTTTCGGCTTGTTTCATCAGGCGCAGGGCTTTACGGTAGCCCTCTGGCATGGGACAGCCAAAATGCTTTTGCAATCTTTCATCTAGTGTATGGCCTTTGTCAATCGCGATATAGGTAACCGCTTGCTTGCCTAAATAACCAATACCGCCTAAAATAGAAGAATCTTCTGCATAGCGGCGGTCGCCGCATAGCGATACGCGGTCTGTGAATAATGCGTTGACAAAATCACTTCCGGTGGGCCTTCCGGCAGCCCGAACCGTTTTTAGTTTTTCATAAGCAGTCATGAAAGGGCCTCCTTTTGATGCTGGCGCAGGATGAGCGTCATGGTATCACGCTGTTTTTCGCGAGGTAATACAAGATCAACAAAGCCATGCTTTAAAAGAAATTCAGCGGTTTGAAAATCAGGCGGCAAATCGGCGCCTGTGGTTTGTTCAATCACGCGTCGGCCGGCAAATCCTACTAATGCTTTTGGTTCTGCCAAAGTAATATCGCCTTCCATCGCGATGGAGGCTGTGATTCCACCTGTTGTAGGATCGGTTAAGAGAACCATATAAAGCAGACCTGCGTCACTGTGTTTGCGTACTGCGCCGCTGCATTTTGCCATCTGCATGAGTGATACAATGCCTTCTTGCATGCGGGCACCGCCTGAGCAGGGAATACCGATTACCGGCAGATGATGTTGGGTGGCATATTCAAATAAACGGGTTATTTTCTCGCCGACCGCCGAACCCATGCTGGCCATAATAAAGCGAGAATCTAAGACATAGATCGCACAGGGAATACCGCCGAGTTTTATCGTACCGGTTATTACAGCGCTATTTTCTCCTGTTGTCTCTTTGGCTTTGGTTAATTTCTCTTGATAGCCCGGAAAGGATAAGAAGTCAACCGAGGTAAGATCAGCGTTCAGTTCGGTAAAGGTGTCTTGGTCGGCCAACAATGCAATTCGCTCTCTGGCCGAAATGCGGATATAGGCACCGCACGCCGGACAAACAAAAAGAGAATGGCGCAAAACATCTTTTGTATAAGTATTTTTGCAGGCAGGGCAAACAAGTGTTTCTGTCGGCTCTTTGACCGTGTTGACAGGTTCTTGAGCGGCCCGCTTAGAAAATAAATCAAATTTCATAGTTATGATCAAATCTTTCTGTAGCATTAAACTGTATTTTTCTTCCCTGCCCAATGCAGATGCCGGATAGCAGGGAAGAAAAATTGATGCCTCTATATAACAAAGAAATCAATAGGATCGAATGGAGGTCTTGTTTTTTAGACTTTAACTTTCTTGTTCTGGAAATACAGCAAAAGAAAAGGAAGCGCTGACACACAATTCATCGTTTACATAACCGCTGCCCTTGGCCCAGTAAAAGGGGCCTTTGCTTTTTTCAATTTCGCATACCGTGGTAAAAAGATCGCCAGGTAAAACAGAGCGTTTAAAACGCACTTGATCAAGGCCAGTAAACAATGTTTTTACTTTGCCTTTCGCGGTTTCTCCAAGCAGTACACAGGTCGACTGTGCTAAAATCTCGCAGAGAATCACACCCGGTACAATGGGTTGGTCGGGAAAATGGCCCCGCAAAAAGAATTCGTCGCCGCGAATTCTTTTTTGTCCATGGGCCTTTCCGTCAATGACAGCCGCTTCATCTAAAAGAAGCATATCGTCCCGATGAGGTAAAAGGGTCATCAGTTCTTCGCGTGTCATTGGCTCACCTTCTTAAATGCAAGGCATGCGTTGTGACCGCCAAAGCCAAGCGAGGTAGAAATAGCGGTGTCAATTTCTGTGTGACAAGCTTTGTTGGGGGTGTAATTTAAGTCGAGTTCCGGGTCGGGTGAAGTTAGGTTGATAGTGGGCGGCACAATTCCTTCCTGCAAGGCTAAAATGCAGGCAATTGCTTCGGCTGCACCGGCTGCGCCTAACATATGGCCGGTCATGGATTTTGTCGAACTGATATGCAGTTTATCGGCATTTTCTTTAAAATACGCTTTGAACGCTTGTGTTTCTACTTTATCATTTAGTTTGGTGCCGGTTCCGTGTGCGTTGATATAGGTCTTGCTGGGATCATAGCTTACCCCCTCCATGGCCTGCTCAATCGCGCGAATCGTCTGCGTGGCTTCTGGATCAGGCGCGGTAATGTGATGGGCGTCACAAGTGGCGCCATACCCACAGATTTCGGCATAAATGTGCGCGCCGCGGTTGCGAGCATGCTCGTATTCTTCTAAAATCAAAATCGCAGCGCCTTCACCAAGTACAAATCCGCCGCGGCGGCTGTCAAAGGGCAGAGAAGCAGCATTCGGGTCAGGTGATTGTGAAAGAGCCATGCAGTTTACAAATCCGGCCATCGCTAAAGGATTGACAGCCGCTTCGCTGCCGCCGCAGATGTTGGCAGTGACATAACCGTCTCGAATTGAACGATAAGCCTCGCCAATGGCGGTCGAACCAGTGGCACAGGCGGTTGCCATGCTCATAGCGGGCCCGTGTGCATGAAAGCGGATCGCAATTTGTCCTGCCGCCATATTGATAATCATTTTAGGCACAAAATGGGGACTTACCACTTTAGGACTGTTTTGGGCTAACTTGTTTTGTTCGTCACAGATAGTGACAATACCGCCAACGCCCGAACCAACATAAACGCCTAATTCATTTTCATCAATATGGCCTAACAAGCCGCTGTCGTCCATGGCTTCCTGGGCGGCGCAGACAGCGTATTGTACATAAAGATCTGTTTTGTTGCGTGCTAAGGTGTTAAAGCAGCTTGAAGGATCAAACTCTTTTACCTCGGCGCAAACTTTGCATTTTAGATCGCTTGCGTCAAAGCGACTGATCGGCGCAATGCCGTTTTTGCCGGTTTTAAGTCCTTCAAAATAAGCAGGCACGTTGTTCCCAATCGGAGTGATCGCGCCAATACCGGTGACTACAACTCTTTTTTTCATCGTGATAAAACCTTTCTTGGTGGAATGCAGTTAAAAGTATGTCGATAATTAATGATTAGATAGCGAGACCGCCGTCAATACGAATGACCTCGCCTGTGATGTAATCGGCGTTTGGCGAAGCAAGAAAGCACACTAACTTTGCAATTTCTTCCGGCTTGGCAAAGCGCTTTAGCGGAATGTTTTGGGTTAATGTATCTTTCCCAGCCGACAGTGCCGCTGTCATATCGGTTTCGACAAAGCCGGGCGCTACTGCGTTGCAGGTAATGCCACGAGACGCAAGTTCGCGCGCTATGGTTTTGGTAAAGCCGATTAAGCCGGCTTTAGCCGCTGCATAGTTGCACTGACCAGGATTGCCCATTAAACCAGAGACGGAGGTGATATTGATGATTTTTCCGCTCCGTTTGCGTACAAGCAGAGGAATCACCTGTTTTGCACACCGAAAAGCACCGGATAAATTGATATCAACCACTTTTGTGAAATCTTCTTCACTCATCATCATGGCTAATTTATCGCAGGTAACGCCGGCGTTGTTTACTAATATATCAATCGTGCCAAGGTCGGCCGTGATTTGTTTAAATGTGCTTTGAACGGCCGAATCATCAGCTACACTGCATTGATAGCTTTGGGCACGAATGCCCATTTTTGTTAATTGTTCACATGTTTCGTTGGCGGCGTCGGTGTTGCCTGCATAGAGAAAAGCAATATCGGCACCACTCGCGGCAAGTTCCATGCAAATGGCCCGGCCAATGCCGCGGGAACCGCCTGTTACTACCGCGACTTTTCCTTTAAGCATGGAGAGCCACCTCCTCTGCAATATTTGCACAGTCTTCAATACTTTGTGCGGTGAATACCCGACATTCAGGAACAATCTTAGCGATGAGTTTTGTCAGCACATTGCCTACACCTGTTTCAATAAAGGTGTCAAAACCATCGTTCGCCATTTGTCTGATGGTGCGTTCCCATAATACGGGATGATTCATTTGCTCGCGCAGCGTATCAGCAATCGGTGCTTGATAAAGATTGGCTGTGCGGTTCGCGTAAACGGAAATCGAAGGAGCAGCAAATGGAGTTTTAGCAAGCACATCGGCAAATTTAGCGGCCGCCGTATCCATAAACGGTGAATGGAATCCACCAGCCACCTTTAAGGGGATAGCGAGACCGCCCTGGGCCTTGATTCGATCCGAAAATAACTTCATTTGTTCGGCATCGCCCGCTACCGAAAGCTGTCCGGGTGCATTATAATTGACCGGATAAACAGCGCTAAATTCCGCGCAGATTTTCTCTACGGTTTCATTATCTAATTTGACAACCGCCGCCATGGCTGTTTCTGTTTCTTTGGTGGCTTCTCCCATAAACTGACCACGTTTGGCTGTCAGCGAAAAACCGTCGATAAGATTCACGGCCCCGGCAAAAGCAAGGGCCGGCAATTCGCCGAGAGAAAACCCTGCCGCACCAGCCGGATGAATTCCTGCTTCGCTCAGCACGATGGCTGGCGCAAGATCGGCAAGGTAAAGGCAAGGCTGTGTATTTTCGGTTGCACAAAGTGCAGCTGCATCGCCTTCAAACATAGTTGAAAGGGTGCCAGGCCGAATGGCCTCAGCTTGATCAAAAAGACTTTGCACTGTTTTATTCTGTTCATAAAAATCTTTGGCCATGCCAGGGTGCTGTGCACCCTGACCGGAAAAGACAAAAGCTATTTTACCCATGAAAGACTCCTTTCAAGATGTGCCTGGCAGTCTTCACATACTTCACGAATGATAGCGGCTGCAGACATTTCTTCTTTTACCATGCCCGAAATTTGCCCAGCTAAGAAACAACCGTTCTTGGTGTCTCCCTCGACGGCTGCACAGCGCAGAGCGCCCGTGCCGAGCGCAGCAACATCCTCGGCGGTGGTATTTGGCTCATATTCGGTGCGCAAAAAATCCCGGCTGAATTGATTTTTAATACAGCGGCAAGTATTACCGCCAAAACGCCGGCCGGTGGTAACGGTAGAAACGTCAGTAGCGCGCAGAACCATGTCTTTATAATTTTGATGTACGCCGCATTCTTTTGCGACCAAGAATCGTGTGCCCATCTGAACACCGCAGGCGCCTAACATAAGGGCTGCCGCCATGCCTCGTCCATCGGCAATGCCGCCGGCCGCTAAAACGGGAATCTGCACGGCGTCACATACCTGTGGTACGAGCGCCATGGTTGTCAGCTCGCCGATGTGGCCGCCTGATTCCTGTCCTTCTGCAATGAGAGCGTCGGCACCAGCCCGTTCGGCCATTTTGGCAGTGGCGACTGATGCAATAACAGGAATCACTTTAATGCCGGCCGCTTTCCATGCAGCCATATATTTCGTAGGTGAGCCGGCACCTGTTGTCACAACTGGCACCTGTTCGTCAATAACCATCTTGGCAACCGCGTCGGCATGGGGACTCATTAACATAATATTGACACCGAAGGGCTGTTTGGTGAGTGCGCGCGCTATGCGAATTTGTTCCTGCAAATAGCCAGCTTCTGCGTTCATAGCGGATATAATGCCAAGGCCGCCGGCCTCAGATACGGCGGCGGCTAACCGCCCATCTGAGATCCATGCCATACCCCCTTGAAAGACGGGGTATGAAATGCCGCATAATTCACAAATTGGTGACTTTATCATGCTTTGCCTACAAGTGACTCCAACTTTTCAACAATGGCGCCAACAGTATTTAAAGAAGCGTCAACTTCCAAAGAAACGCCAAACTCTGTTTCCAAGTTCATCAACATTTCGGCTGTGTCCAGTGAATCGAGTCCCAAATCTGAGAATTTAGATTCGACTGTGATTTCATCCACCGAGAGCCCTAATTTTTCAGCAAGCATTTCTTTTACCTTGTTTAGTACCATGATCATTACTCCTTTTTAATTGTGTTTCGAATAGGTTTTGATGGTTGTTATGACAATGCATCCGGTTGATTGCGTGTGATTCGGTTGAGTTCTTCAAATCGATCGGTCAGTTTTTTCAGCGTTGCATACATAATTTCTAAATCTTTGCGCGAAATGCCTTCATTAAGAAACGTCTGAATTTCACGCACGTATTTGTGCAAGGTATAACCAACTTGTTCACCCTTTTCAGATAAATACAGCTTAGCACCGTAGCGTCGTTTTCCCTCAGGAATACTTTGGCAAAGAATCAGATGTTTTGCATGCAGTGATTGAATGCTGCGCGAAATAAACGAACGATCTAAATGACAAGCTCTCGAAAGCTGCTCAGCCGAAAGTCCGGTTGGATTGTCGTAAAGCATATACATCATGAGAACTTCGCCATTTTTTAAATTGAGCGACTGAACGCGATCTGTTTTCACTCTTTCAAGATTTTTGTGTAAAACCGTGATTGCTGTGGAAAGCCTCACGAATCCGCCCATGATGATTTTTGCTTTCTCCATTGCCCATCCTCCCTATTCTGCTTTGTCGAATGTTGACTTGTCAATATTCGAGCTGCTTTATTGTAGCACGAAAATATTGACTTGTCAACATTTTCTTGTCGCGAAAAAAAGACATTGTTGTGAAAAAGATTAAGTGCAAACGATTGTTTGCCAAAACAAACTAAATTAAAACAATTGAAAGAGTTAACAAAAAGGATGTTGTGGTATTATGCGCTCATTCATGCATTCTGTTAACTAAGATAAATTTAAATAAGCTAATTTAATTTCATCTGACAAGAAAAAAGCGCTGTAAAAACAGCGCTTTTGTCAAACTGCATCATGCCGATATTTATTTTCTTATTTGATTTTCCTTGCTTCAATATAATAACGCTTGTCCCATGCATGACCCATAGAGAATGTTTTGCGAGGAAGAGCACCGTCTGCCGCTACCGCAGGAAAAAGCTCAGATTTTTCCATTCCGTCAAATGTAAAACCAATACAGTGCTGCTCTTCACATAATTCTTTAACTGTTTCAAGACCATGTACATAATCAATGGTTATGTCGGCATGAGCAGCTAAATAGCGGTCTAAAAATGTTTGCAGGGTGCCAACCGGCAAAAAGCTGGCTGCCTTTACCGTCAAAGTCTCTTGTTTTTGTCCATGCCATACGGTAATTTGCTGTCCGTTGGGATCGTGTGTAAATTCGCTTTCAAAAGCAGCCTTGAGCTCATCATAATTAGCGTTGAATAGCACTCTGTAAATTGGCTCAAAATCGAGCGCTTCACTATGTATATTGACGATTTCGACTAACGCATACCGGTTATAGGGATTGGGGTTTGCTTCATAACAAGCTTTTGCCGTTGCTAACGAGTGATTTCCGTCGCCGACGGCGAATAAGAAGCCATTATCTGATTGTGCAAGCAGCTCAGACAATGTTTGTTTTACGCCTTCGTTATCGTTTATTAAATAGCCTTTTGCATGGCCGCCGCCTTCCATTAATGTAAAATCATAAACAGATTTCATGGTTTCTGTTTGCCCTGCGAATGGTTCAATGACTGTCTTGCTTGGATCATCAATCAAAAGAATAATGTGCGGTATTTCAAGCGAAGCATGTTTGCGAATTTTAACTCTTGGCGGAATGCGATCTAAGATTGTTTCTTCGGTTGAACGGATCAGCGTTTTAGCACCTTTGTGAAAATCATATTCTTCTAAGTCAATCATACCAATTAAACCGCGTTTGATGCGGCCGTCCCGCTGGGTGCGTTCATGATAGATCAGCGCATTTTCATGTTCTGTAAAAACATGGTTTTGCAGATAGTTTTCCATGGCAAGATTGGCATTATCAATGGCTGCGTCATTATTGTTTGACAGATACGCCTCGGGCAGAATGAGCCGGCCGGCCGACGGGGCGTCGCCGATGGTTTTAAAAACCCGGTCCCAATAGGCGGGCTCGGAGGTATATTGGTCACAGGCGATCACCGCCCATTTTTCAAAATCTTTTTTTGGCAGTAAAATATTCGCCGGTTTAAAGGGAATTTCTTTCATTGGTGCTCTCCATTTCTTTGCGAACGTATCCATGAACAAACGTATAGGCAACTAAATAAAAAATCAAGTGAACCGATGTTTCATCAGTTTCACTTGATTATAGCAGAAATTGACGTAAAAATCAATGATGCGCCGAGGGACTATTGCCATCATCATTTTCTTGTGTTGCAAGATAGCGTTTGGCTTGGGTAGAAAACAATTGATAGTAGGCCCCTCTTTTTTTCATCAGTTCATTATGATTGCCGGTTTCGATTAATTGTCCATTTTCAAGAACCAATATTTTAGTGGCTACTGTTGCGCTGGAAAGACGGTGCGAGACAAAGAAGGTTGTTTTGTCTTTGCGCAGCTCATCAAATTGAGAGAAAATCTCCTGTTCGGCTAGCGGATCCAGCGAAGCGGTCGGCTCGTCTAAAATGAGAATATCTGAATCGGAATAGAAGGCCCTGGCAATGGAAAGTTTTTGCCATTGACCAATGGAAAGCTCGATACCGTTTTCCTCAAAAATACGCATCAGTGGTGTGTCGTAACCGTTCGGCAGTGATTGAATAAATGCGTCGGCCGAACTGGCCTTAGCCGCCTGATGAATGTTTTCTTCTTTATGTTCTTTGTCAATTTGCCCGAATTCAATATTTTGGGAAACGGAAAAAGCATATTTGCCAAAATCCTGAAAAATAATGCCGAACATGGCGTATAGTTCTTCTATCTTATATTCTTTGATATCGTGTCCGTCCAAATAGATTGCGCCTTCGGTGGGGTCGTAAAGTCTTGTGAGCAGTTTAATCAGGGTGGTTTTGCCCGCACCGTTTAAACCAACCATCACGACGGTATCGCCCGGTTCGATGGTTAAGTTCACATGTTGAATGACGTCGCGCTTGGTGCCCGGATAGCGGAAAGACACATTTTTGAATTCAATGGTGTGGCCGACGCCGCGTTTCACCGAAAGAGGTTCGCTTATCGATGGAACAATGGTCTTTTTCTCATTCATAAAGACAATCATATTGTCAATGAAAAGAGTGCCTTCGTAAATCGTCGAGGTGGTGGTAACGAGGATGGCTACGCAAGAAGCGATCGAGGTCAGCGCACCAGTATAGAGTGAATAATCACCAATTTGGCCATTTTGCATGGCGACAGTGTAGGCGATAAACAAGAATAAGAGACCGTTAACGGCTGTTGTCACAAAGGCAATGACCAGATTCCAGATCCCTTCGTTTCGAATTAGCTTTTTGATGCCTCCGAAATAGGTTTTAAATACTTGATTGTAATTAAAAATAAATGTATCTGAAAGATTGAAGAGCCGCAGTTCTTTCACCATGTCTTTATTGACTAACATATCTGAATAATAATTCATTTTGCGGCGGTCTTTGGAACGGCGGCGCATATAGCTGAAGTTTTTCTTGCGGTATGAAAGGGTAATGATGGCGCTGGGCAGGGAAAGAACTAAAACAATGAGCGGCGCAGTCCATGAGATGGCGGATAATATAATGACAAAGCTGATAGCGGAAATTAGATTACTGACAATATTAAAAGTAGAATTGATTACTTGAATGGGTCTTGCCCCTGCTTCTCGGCTGGCATTTTCAAATTTTTCATAAAATTCCGGACGGTCGAACGAAGCAATATCAATTTCTTTTGCTTTGTTCATGATTTTAACTTTTACATGATTCGTGACAAGTTCACTTGACATGCGGGTGATGATGTTGCCAATGGTATTAATTAAATTGGTAAAAAACATATAGGCAAATTGCAAAATCATAGCCGGTAGAACAAGCTCAATGATGCTCGCCCAAACCTTGTCGGGCAGTGTGAGCGCAAGGGCCACTTTATTGAGCAGATTGGCCGAGATATAGGCCGAAATTACCGGCGAAATACCATTAAAGGCTGCCAAAAAAACCATAATAAACAAAAGTGATTTTTTGGCTTCCCACACTAATCTGATGATATAAGACAATCGAAAAAAGAAACTGCGAGTAATACGTCTAAGATAACCGGGAAGCGCTTTGATGCTTTTGGGCATAGGTTCTTTTAATTTTTCGTTCATTTCATGCGGCGGCGGTCCGCCAAATCGGCCAGGTCCCATAATCGTCCTCCTAAACAATAATTAATTTACTAACTAATTATATCACAACTTGTTTCTGTTTACAATCCTAAAAGAATATTTTTCAAAATTTCTTTATTTAGGGTGTTACTATCTATTGAAAAAAAGAAGGACGGCTTTGTTTTAAAATAAAACAAAGCCGCCGTAATCGGTTAGCACGTGATTGGAGAGAGAGACAGGCTCGCAATTTTGATTTTTTAAAAAATTGCGAATGGCTGCATAATCAGGATGAACGGTGATGTCACCGGTGAACAGTATTTCCTGGCCTAACCGTACACAACAACCGCCAATGAAGCCATAGGAATAACCGGGCAGGGCAATCGGCGCTTGTCTGACACGCAATACGTCCATGTGATGGAGCAAGGCCGCCTTTTCAATCGAGGGGTCGGCCGTTATCAGCGCATGCTTGTTGACAAGGGCCGTAGAGCAGCGGGCGTAGCCTTGCTTGACATTGATTATCGCTCTGTTGTTCGCTTTTATAAACCGGCTGGTGTATTTTTCAAGACAAAAAACACCCTTTTCGGTGGCCAGTGCATTGAAAAGGATGTCATGCGGATAGCAAGGTCCAATTGGTTCATTGGTGAGACAAACCGAAAGTCCCGCAAAGAGACTTTTGTTTTTCTCATAGTATTCTTCGTGCATAAGCAACGTTTTTCCAAGCGGATAAAGCAGCATATCCGGGTGGCTGGCAACAGGTCTTGGCAATTTTTCAAACCGAGGCAGGCCTATGACCACGAGTCCCCTTTTTTGAAATTGCCGAATGGATAAAGAGTCTATATCGTCCGAAACAAATACGCATGAAAAAGAGCGGTTTTCACCGCTCTTTAATACAGAATCCATCATATCGGGTCAGATTCTCGTTACCTTGCCTGAACGCAGGCAGCGGGAACACACACTGACAGTTTTGTGAGTGCCGTTGATATCAGCTTTGACCTTTCTTATGTTCGGCTTCCAAGCTCTGTTTGTTTTGCGGTTTGAGTGGGAAACTTTTAAACCAAAGGTTACACCTTTTCCGCATACATCACACTTAGCCACTTTGACACCTCCAATTTATACAAAATAATACCTTTTTCAGACTAACAGAGTAATATTACCATATTTCAGCATAAAAATCAAGAGAAAATAAGATAAAATCTTGATTTTGTCTTATTTCTCGTTTGATTCAGCCTCGGTGCTCTTTTCTTTCTCTTCGCTGCGCGCACCTTGTTTTTTAAATTCAAATTTGCTTTCGGTTCGATTTAAGAGCCGTTTGATGTTGGAGCGATGCATAAAAATGACCAGCGCGGCAATGATAAGCGCAATCCATGCGTATTCAGGCCCGTGACGGTCAGTCATGGTGAGCAGCAGGGGATACATAAGCATGCACATTACCGAGCCTAACGAGATATATTTATAACCGACCACAATGATGACAAAAATCGTAAATAAAACAATGAAGGTCAAGGGTGAGAGCAACAGAATGGTCATAGCGGTGACGGCTACCCCTTTACCACCTTTAAAATGATAGTATAAGGGAAAACAATGGCCAACAATGCAAAAGAGTCCAGCAACATAGCCGCCAAGGATACCCATGAGCAAACAGCCAATTGTAATGGAGAGAAAGGCTTTTAACAAATCTCCTCCAAAAGTCAGTGCCGCTGATTTGCGGCCATAGGTGCGCATCATATTGGTCATGCCGCCGTTGCCGGAGCCATAACTGCGAATATCCTCTTTGTATTTGTGTTTTGAAAGTAAAATTGCAAAGTTAATGCTGCCTAATATATACGCTGTAATCGCGCAGATGGCCAGCAGCAGAATAGCCATAGCAAGCGGCATTTTATAATCATAATAAGGGCTAATTAACCCGTTGACGCGTGTATTCATAAAAGTGTTTAAGAAGTTAGTCATGCGTATCATCCCCTTTTTGTCGAATGACCAGCCGAATGGGCGTGCCGTGGAAACCAAAAACCTCACGCAGTCTGTTTTCAATGTATCGCTGGTAAGAGAAATGGAACAGTTCAGCTTGGTTACAGAAAATAACAAAGGTAGGCGGTTTCACACCAATTTGCGTCATATAATAGATTTTTAACCGTTTACCTTTGTCAGAGGGCGGTTGTACACGGGTAATTGCCTCTCCTAATACATCGTTCAACATGCCAGTCGTAATACGGGTAGCCGCCTGATTGGATACTGTGTGAATCAAATCGAAGAGCTTGGGCAGGCGCTGGCCGGTTTTCGCTGAAACAAACAGGACAGGGGCGTAGGTCATATAACCTAAATGGAAATAAACATCATCGGTAAATTTCTTGGTGGTTGCATTGTCTTTTTCAATCAAATCCCATTTGTTGACCACCACGATTGAAGCTTTACCGGCCTCATGGGCAAGGCCTGCAATTTTTTCGTCCTGTTCGGTGATGCCTTGTGCCGCATCAATAAGAATGAGACAAACATCGGCCCGATCTACCGCCATTTTGGCTCGCAGTACCGAGTATTTTTCGATATTATCTTCGATTTTGCTTTGTCGGCGGATGCCCGCTGTGTCAATGAACAAAAATTTGCCGTATTCATTATCGACAGATGTATCGATAGCGTCTCGGGTGGTACCCGCGATATCTGATACAATTAATCTGTCTTCTCCTAAAATTCGATTGATAATCGAGCTTTTACCTGCGTTTGGCTTGCCAATGACCGCCACTTTAATGCGATCGTCTTCTTCGGGTTGTTCTTCTTGTTCGGGCAGCAGGGAAACGATCTTGTCTAACAGATCGCCTGAACCAGTCCCATGCAGGGAAGAGAGGGCAATCGGGTCGCCTAAGCCCAGTTCGTAAAATTCATAAAAACCAAGCGGCAGTTTACCAATGCTGTCCACTTTATTGACTGCCAAAAGAATTGGTTTTCTGGCGCGAAGCAGCATTCTGGCAATATCTTTGTCATCGGCCGTTAAGCCGGTTTTTATATCGGTCATAAACACAATGACATCGGCCGTATCAATTGCGATTTGTGCCTGCATGCGCATGTGTTTTAGAATAATATCATTTGTTTTGGGTTCAATACCACCTGTGTCAATCAGCATCATGGCGCGCCCGGCCCATTCGGTATCGCAGTAAATGCGATCACGCGTAACGCCTGGCGTGTCTTCGACAATGGCGATTCGCTGACCGGATAATTTATTAAAAAGAGTCGATTTGCCGACATTTGGTCTGCCGACAATGGCCACAATTGGCTTGGTGTTCGCCATCTTTTTATTTTCCTTTCTATAGGGAGTTATTAAGAATCATTCGTTTGTGGCAGGGCCAAATTCCTTGGCAGCGCATACAAGCGCTGCCTCAATCACCTTATGCATATCAAAATATTGATACATGCCTAAACGTCCGCCAAATAAAACATTTTGTTCTTGATCGGCGAGTTCTTTGTAACGATTGTATAAGGCGTTGTTGTTTGCATCGTTGATAGGATAATAGGGTTCGGTTCCGCGCTGCCATACGGCCGGATATTCTCTTGTAATCACCGTAGATGGCCCTGTGCCATATTCAAAATGTTTGTGTTCAATGATGCGGGTATAGGGAATCTCATAATCCGTGTAATTGACAACCGCGCAGCCTTGATAATTATCGGTTGGCAGTGTCTCGGTATCAAAACGAAGCGAACGATAGGCAAGCTCACCGAAGCGATAACCATAAAATTCATCAATCATGCCGGTGTAGAGTATTTTGTGGGCCTTAACTGATAAAGTTTCTCTATTTTTTATAAAGTCACAGTTTAGTCTTACCTCGTGACCGTCTAACATTTTTTCGACAATTTGCGTATAGCCCCCTTCGGGGATACCTTGGTATTTGTCGTTAAAATAGTTGTTGTCATAGGTAAAACGCACAGGCAGGCGTTTGATAATAAAGGCCGGCAGATCGGTGGCCTTGCAGCCCCATTGCTTTTCGGTATAACCTTTGACGAGTTTTTCGTAAATGTCTGTGCCGACAAGACTGATTGCTTGTTCTTCTAAATTTTGGGGCGAGGTGATACCGGCTTCTTGAATTTGACGATTAATTTTTTCCTTTGCTTCAGCGGGTGTTGAGATGCCCCACATTTGGTGAAAGGTGTTCATGTTAAACGGCAAATTGTAAAGTTCATCTTTATATTTAGCTATAGGCGCATTTGTATAGCGATTAAACGAGGCAAAAGATTGAATATAGTCCCATATGTCTTTATTGGAAGTATGAAAAATATGGGCGCCATACATGTGTACCTGAATGCCCTCTACTTCTTTGGTATAAATATTTCCCGCAATATGGGGACGTTTATCTATAATCAGACATTTCTTGCCGGCTTTACCTGCGCGTTCTGCAAATACAGCGCCAAAAAGCCCTGCACCTACGATTAAATAATCGTACATTATTTCAACCATACCTTTCTGTTTATGATGGTATTATCTTTGGAAAGAGAGAAACTCGTTTTCCATCTCTTTATCCGCATTGATTGTACTTAGTGTTGTCCCGATTATAGCATAATTTTTTTTGCATTTCAACCATGAGCATATTCTGTATGATGAGATTTGATGACTCTCTTATGCATTAGTATGGATCTATGTAAAAATAAAGTCAATCGATTTGACAATATAAATAAGGCGTGTCCGCCGTTTACCGGCAACACGCCTTACTTTTGCTTATGCTTCAGTTTTGACAACTTCTTTGCCTTTGTAATGGCCGCATTCACTGCATACTCTGTAGTTTAGGTTATATGCACCACACTTCGGGCATTTTGCCATACTGGGGAGCTGCAGCTTCCATACGTTTGAACGTCTTTTATCTCTTCTTGCTTTTGAAACTTTTCTCTTTGGTACTGCCATTTTAGGTTCCCTCCTTTACATTTATAAACGTATTTTTATCGTTGATTTTTTAAATGCCGTTCTGCCTCAGGTTTCATCTTTTGTATCCAGAAGTTTTGCTAACACAGCTAAACGAGGATCAATTTCTTTATGAGAGCAAGAACAAGCGCCCGTGTTTAGATCTTGCCCGCATTTAGGACAAAGACCTTTACAATCTTCACGGCATAAAATTTTTGAAGGAACACTCAGCAGAATTTCTTCGAGAAGTGGAATATCGACATCCACTGCGTTTTCCTCGATCACAATATAGTCGTCGTCGTTTTCGTCTATCAATGTGCCGGGCAGGGCAACAGTTCGCTTAAACTCAACCGTTAATGTACTTGAAACAGGCTGTAAACAGCGATCACATGCTGCTTCATAATCAGCAACGGCGCAAAGGGAAAGTGCCATATAACCTGCACTGTTGGTTATTTGACCGTTCACCGTAAATGGTTTTGGAAAAACAACGCCAGGCATGATCTTAGCAACATCCGGTTTTAACGGGTAGCTAAAATCAATCGTGCTTTTGGCTCCTGATAAAATCGGGCTCATATCAATTTTCATGAATGATGCTCCTTTACATAACGACGCAACATATATTATACAAATACAGGCGGTTTTTGTCAAGATTATTTTTAAAAATCAATGCTTATTTCTTTTAAATAAAGCATCAAATTTGGTTTGATTGGTGGTATCTTGATTTTTTTTAGCATAATAAATGCCCTTTTCCAAAATTAAAATGTCTCCATCTTGGAATGTTCCTTGAATGCTGGCAAGAGGAATAGAGATCATCTCTCCTTTTTCATCTTCACATATGACCCAGCTTCTTTCGGTTCTGTCAATTATGTATTTCATGATTTATCTCTCTGTTGCCGTCAAAAGGCCATACAATAGATTTTACCGCTGTTTATAATAGATTGCGTAATGCAATCTTTATATATTGTTTTGCAATATATATTTTGCAATATTACATGCCGAACTCTTCACCGATTAAGATCACTTTAATGCGGCCGGCTGGTTTGCAAACTCTGGTAATGACAATTTGCGCGCAAATCGTATCCGGATGGGTGCAATTGGCGCATTGTCCTGTTTGGTAGCAGGGACGGTGATCGCTGGGAAAGCGCATAGAATTTAACGGGGCCGCCGTGTGACGTGCGCGAAGCAGCGCACTGTCTATCGTCGAGGCGACTTTATTCATGCCCGCAACAACCAATACGTTTTTGGGTCCGTAACAAAGAGCGGCCACCCGATTGCCAGTACCGTCGATATTGACGAGCTGACCGTCAGCAGAAATCGCGTTCGCACTCATAAGAAAAGTATCGCATAAGAGAGCTTGCCTGGTGAAGGATATTTTTTCCTCTTGTGTTTGGGCGGTGTCCCTGTCAATCACAGGATTCCCCCGCTTACGAAAAGCTGATTTGATGCCGCTTTCATCTAGTGTGGCCGATCCGCCCCAAGAGAGAACATCTTGTGCGCTAACAAGCGCCAGCGCTTTTTCTAAAGCTTGTTCTTTGTTTTCACAGTAATAGGCGTCAAAGCCGCGTTTTTGCAGGGCCTTGACAACGAGAGGACCAGATCGGTCGGCGATTTGCTGCTTATAGGTCAAAACTGTCAACTCCTTTTATCATAAATTAGGTAAAATACGGTTTTTATGTTTATTCAAGTAGAAAATTAATATGGAGCCGAATACGCCGCAAGAGATAGCTTCGCCGGCAAAAATAGTGGCGAACAAAAAGAGCAGGCTTTCGGGGCTGCCATAGGCATAGGATAATATAAAGGGAATAATGAGCGTGTTTGCCAAAACAGGCGGCAGGCAGGCAAGATAGATAAACCGCCCCTTGGCATATTTTCCGATTAGATAGGTAAAACAAGCGCCAAGCAAAGTGGCGAGGCTTCCAAACACGATGTCCCAGATGACACAGCCTGAAATTAGGTTTGATAACAGACAGCCGATAAATAAACCAGGCACGGCGGCCGGCATAAAGGCTGGCAGAACAGTGAGTGCTTCACTGATTCGGATTTGAATGGCGCCATTTGCGAGCCCCAAAAACGAAATAAGAAGCGTGAGAACAGCGTACATAGCGGCTACGGCCGCACCTTGTGCTAAAAACAGCACTTTTTTGTTTCCTTTCATAAAAGAAACCTCCTTAGTTTTGATTTGAACAGACCTGTTTGTCTGTTCGGTGAGGATGGTTACGAACTCACCATAATATAAATTTATAAAAATCTGGTTTTAGGAGAAGAGGATGCGGATGCATCCGTTTAAAACCAAATGATTATACAGGTAATTGAGGTGTTTTAACTGTTTTTTTGAAAATTTTCTTGCAGAAACCGAATGGCTGATTGATAACCGGCAAATCCTTCACCAGCAATTGTTTTGACGGCAACCAGTGAAACGTAAGATGTCTTTCGGAATTCTTCTCGGTTTTGTACATCTGAAATATGTACCTCTACGGTTGGAATTTTGACGGCCTTTAAGGCGTCCAAAATTGCAATGCTGGTGTGGGTATAAGCGGCGGGATTAATGACAATGCCGTCAAAAACGCCGTATGCTTTTTGAATTTCATCAACGATCGCCCCTTCGTGATTGGACTGGAAAAACTCGACATAGATTTGTTCTTGCTCGCAGTAATCTTGAATCATCTTTATGAGATCGTTATAGGAATCCTCCCCATAGATTTCTTTTTCGCGCAGCCCTAAGAGGTTTAAATTGGGTCCGTTTATAACTAATATTTTCATGTCTGTTCCTTTCTCTTTGCACAGAAATAATGGTCGATTGATCAGCAAATGCCGATTTCCGAACAGATTTTTTGGGCCGTTTCAGATGCTCCGTCCACTTGCACGGTGTAGTCAGCAAGCCTCTGGTACAGCGGCTTGCGCTCAAGGTACATTTTTTCTAAGTTTCCTTTTTGCGAGAGGGGCCGCCCTGTAGTAGCCAACAAAACGGTTTCTCGAGTCAAATGAACAATATATGCATGTTGCCGGAGCAGATATTCATTTCTTTCCTTGGTAACAACACCGCCGCCGGTGGCAATAATGAGTCCGCTTTCTTTAGCGAGACGGGCGGTGACATCGGTTTCGATACGTCGGAAGGCTTCTTCCCCTTGGCCGGCGAATATTTCGGGAATCGAAAGCCCGGTTTGTTTGACAATTTCTTCATCGCAGTCGACAAAAGGACGTCCTGTAAGCTTTGACAGCGTTTTGCCGACCGTTGTTTTTCCACAGCCAGGCATACCGATTAAAATAATGTTCTTTGTCTTTTTCTCAATAGAGGATACAATTTGGTCAATTTGCTTGTTGTCAATCGATTGGCCGGTAAAAAGTTCGGAAGCCGCTTTTGCTTGTGCTACCAACATGCTAAGACCATTGGCATAAGGAATCTGCCGGCATTTAGCGTCGAATAGAAGTCTGGTGAGAGAGGGATTATAAATAATGTCAATCACGCCTTGACAGGCAGGGAAAAGGTCAAGCGAGAGTGGACTTTCACCATTGTTTGGATACATGCCGACCGGCGTGGTGTTGATAATAATTTCCGCATCAGCATGCCGTTCAAGATTGGTATAATTATTTTCGCCACGGCGTGAAATATTGATGATGGGACTAGCCCCCAATTCTTCAGCTACCGCTTTAGCCGTGATGGAAGAACCGCCTGTACCTAAAATTAAAGTTTTACGATTCTTTAAGTCTATATTGTTTTTCTGAATCAGGTATAAAAGGCCGGCATAATCGGTGTTATCACCATAGAGAGAGCCGTCTTCGCGGCGGAGGATAGTATTAACGCTGCCAAGTGCCTTTGCTCTTGGCGAGAGGGCGTCAAGATAGGGAATCACCGCTTTTTTATACGGGATTGTGACATTGATGCCGTCAAATGGCCCCTGTTTTAAAAATGTTTCTAATTCATCTTCTTCTTTTTCAAAAAGCACATAGGAATAATGGCCAAGCATGGCGTGAATTTCTGGTGAAAAACTGTGGGGCAGTTTTTTGCCTAATAAACCGGCTCTCATACCTTACCTCCATATCGATAAACAATCACTCGTAAAAAAATGGATTAACATTCAAATAGTCTGGGTGTAGCTGCCTAAATATTTAAAGTCGTCACAAAGCGTTTCTAATTCACAGATGAGTTGGGCAAATTCAGGCGAATAGACCGAAGCTTCTACATCGAAGTAAAACATGAACTCAAAATCGCGATCGGAGAGGGGGCGACTTTCTAATTTAATTAAGTTAATGCCTAACGCGTAAAAGCGGGCTAACACTTGATAAAGAGCCCCCGGTTTATGCGGTGTTACTAACATAAGAGAGGTTTTATCGGCACCTGGATAAATGGCCAATTTTTTCGAGATACAAATGAAGCGTGTGTAATTGTTTCCTTCATCCTGAACCCCGCTTTGCAGGCAATGCAGACCATAGAGGTCAGCGCAGGACTTTGAACATAACACGCCTAAATCGCGCCGGCCGGATTTAGCAGCCATTTCAGCCGCTACCGCTGTGTTGGCCACTGGCGTGATCTTAATATGGCCAGGCAGGCTTTTAATGAATTTTGCACATTGATTGAGTGCTTGTTCATGCGAACAAATCTCAGTGAGTTCAGATAAGCGCACCGGCTCGGCGGCCATCAAATTATGATTGATTTTTACCCGCACCGAACGAATGATATAAAAATTATGCTTGATCATCAGATCATACACCTGATTGACCGAACCGGCCGTGCTGTTTTCAAGCGGAAGCACGCCGTATTCACAGAAGCCCGAATCAATGGCATTAAAAACTTTTTCAAAAGAAGAATAATATTCGATGTCAGGTACATAAAATAGCTTTTCACAGGCGGCCTGCGAATAAGCGCCTTCAATGCCTTGACAGGCAATTTTGGCTTCTTTGGGGAACACCTTGTCGGTGGATTTGATGGCGTCCTGAATGGAGCGATATAAATCGGTTTCTTTGTTGATAAGTTTGCTTTGATAAGCTTTGGACAGCTCAAAAATCATTGAGTAGAGGGCGCGGGTGTAGGAGCGAAAATCGGCATCGCTTTTAGCAGAAATACCTGTTAATATATCGCGCTCTCTTTTGGCGTCGAAAACGGGCAGGCCATGTTCTTGCTTATAAGCGGCTACCTCGGCGCTGGTACGCATACGTTCTTCAAACAGCGCAATCAGCGTTTGGTCAATCTGATCAATTTTTTTTCTTGCGTCAGTGAGTTCCATTTTCATTCTCCTTTTCGGTTAAGAGTGCGTCGTAAAGAGCGATCGCACATACGGCTTCGATAACCGGTACGGCACGGGGCACAATACAAGGATCATGCCGGCCTTTGACTATTAACTTTGTGTTTTCTTTTTTCGATAAACTGATGCTGTCCTGTTCTTTGGCAATCGAAGGCGTTGGCTTGATCACCGTTTTAAACAGCAAAGGCATGCCGCTTGTCATGCCTCCTAACAGGCCGCCATGATGATTGGTTTTCGTTTGTATTTGGCCTTGCTGCATTACGTAAGCGTCGTTGTTTTCAGAGCCATAGAGCATAGCGGCGTGGAAACCCTCACCAAATTCAATGCCCTTGACGGCTGGCACGGCGAAAATTAGCCGGCTGATGGTGTTTTCAATGCCATAAAACATATGTTCTCCCAAACCGACAGGTAGTCCTGTTGCCGCACATTCAATCATGCCGCCTACCGAATCTCCGTCTGCCTTGGCCTCATGAATCAGCTGCTTCATTTGTTCGCCGGCTTCTGCGTTAATAACAGGAAAGTGATCGCATAGGGCAAAAGAGGGGGCCATTGGGTCAAAGGGAGTATCATATATTTTTTGAATGGAATAAATATGGGCGCCGATTTCAATGCCCTCTCGCTGCAGAGCCTGCATACAAATGCCGCCGGCGATGCATAAAGGGGCGGTAAGTCTACCCGAAAAATGGCCACCGCCAGCTGTTTCTTGCGCGCCCTTGTATTTGACAAAAGCGGGATAATCGGCATGACCAGGTCTTGGGACATCAATAATATTATCGTAATCATGCGAACGAGTGTTCGTGTTTTTGATAATCGCCTTAAGCGTTGTGCCATCGGTTTGCTGGTTCACAAGTCCCTCGATAAACTCGGCTTTGTCGGGTTCTTTGCGGGCCGTGGCTTCGGCGCTTCGTCCAGGCGCGCGTCTTTCTAAGAAAGCCTGCAGTTTTTCTTGGTCGACTTGTTCACCGGCTGGCAGTCCCTCTATAATGACACCGATTTCGGGTGAATGAGAAAGGCCAAATATTTCGATTTTTAACTGATTTAGTTCAATTTTACTTGTTCTCATAACTGGTTAAAATCCTCAAAAAAAGTAGGGTATGATTTTTCAACAGCTTGTGCGCCGGATAAGCTGACCGGCGTTTGGCAAAGCAAAGAGGCTACAGCGGCGCTCATGGCTATGCGATGATCGCCATAAGCATCTACCGTACCGCCGTGTAAAGCGCCGGTGCCCGCAATCTCGATGGCGTCCTCCTTTACGTTCACAACCGCGCCTAAACGGGTAAGCAGTTCTTGTACAGTCTGTACACGGTCACTTTCTTTTAGCCGCAGCCGTTCAATATGGTAGATAACGGTGGTGCCTTTCGCACCGGCGGCGGTAACGGCTAAAATGGGAACTAAATCGGGAATGTCGGCGGCGTCGATTTCGATGGCGCGCAGAGGCGCTTTTTTAACAGTAATTTGATTTTTTTCTATTTCGACCTGTGCGCCGAAGCGAGTTAATAATTCGATGATTTTTTGATCACCTTGCAGTGATTGAAGCGATAAGCCGGTTAGGGTGACCCTTCCACCTAAAGCGCCGGCACACAGCATAAAGGCAGCGTTGGACCAATCGCCTTCTACATAAACCTTGCCAGGTGAGCGATATGTTTGTCTACCGGGTATCTTGATGTTCTGCCCATCCATGACGGGCGGGGTATTATATGCCGGATGAATGCCAAACTGAGCTAATGCACAAAGCGTCATGGCTACATAGGGGGCCGATTGCAGCGGGCTTGTTAATGCTATCTCACTGTCATCTGCCAGTAAAGGCAAAGCAAATAAAAGACCGGATATGTATTGAGAAGAGACATGCCCCGGCATTTGGTAATGCCCAGCCGTCAGCTGGCCGCTCATCGAAAGAGGATTCGTGCCTGGCGAACTAAACGTGCAGCCATGTTGGCTGAGGGCATCGGTCAGCGGCGTCATAGGGCGAGAGGGCAGTCGGCCATGCATAGTAAGCAGACTTTCTTTGCCAAGCGCACCGAGAATGGGCAGAATAAAACGCAGCGTAGAGCCGCTTTCGCCGCAGTCGCAACTGACTTTGTCCATTTTGGTTTTTGCAGGAGCGACATAGATGCGCTGTTTTTGCTGCTCAATGGTAGTGCCAAGCGCCCGAAGGCAGTTGATGGTGGCCTTTATATCGGCCGAGGTACCATGACATTCGATTTCGGTTGGGGCATTGCTGAGCGCGGCACAGATGAGCAGACGGTGCGCCATGCTTTTTGAGGGAATGGCCGCCAGCCTGCCGTTTATTTCTTTTTTAGATAATGTGATATTCATCGTCCTTGCTTAATCCAATCTAACAGATTTTCAGTGGGAAGCGGTTGCATGCGGCAGGTTCCTATTTGGGTGGGAATGATCAGTGTGATGGAATCGCCCTCTCTTTTTTTATCTTGTAGAGCTGCCTTGAAAAGAGCTTCATCCGAATAAGTAACAGCAAGCGGAAAATGGTATGCAGTGAGTATCTTTTCAAGCGCTTCGGTACAGCCTTTTTCTGCAATGCCAAAGTTTTCAGCTGCTTTGGTGATGATATGCATGCCAATAGCCACGGCATGGCCATGTGAAATTTGAAATTGACTGCATGCTTCAATGGCGTGGCCAATCGTGTGTCCGAAATTCAGCAGAGCACGAAGGCCCCTGTCGAATTCATCTTGCATTACAACGTCTCGCTTGATCTCGACGCAGCGTTTGATGACCTCTTCTTCCCACTCTTTGACTGGTTGTTGCTTAAGCTGTTCGAAAAAGTGAGCATCAGTAATCATGGCATATTTGATGATTTCAGCACAGCCGTCCCGATAGATTTCGTCGGTCAGGGTACGCAGCGTCAGCGGATCGCAGAGGACAAGAGAGGGCTGATAAAATGCACCGAGCAGGTTTTTACCCGCTTGAATATCAATCGCAGTTTTGCCGCCAACCGAGGAATCAACACAGGCAAGCAGGGTAGTGGGTATCTGGATAAAGGAAATGCCTCGTAAAAAGGTGGCGGCTGCAAAACCGGCAAGATCACCAACGACGCCGCCCCCTAACGCGACAATGGCATCGGTACGGGTGATGTGGTTTTGTGCTAAGTAATCGATTAGATTTAGATAGGTGGCGCTGTTTTTCGATTCTTCGCCGTGGGCAAATACAAACTTAACGGTGTGAAATCCCTCTATCTGTAAAGAATGTATCACGGTGTCTGCATACAGTGCATCGACTGTATCGTCGGTGACAAGGCAAATGCTTTGCGCTTTGCAGATAGTTTTAATATAAGACCCGCAGTGGGGCAAAAGACCTTTTTCAATGAGTATATCATATGATTTTGAAGCGTTGATATGCACTTTATTCATGAGAATGCGAACACCTTTCTAACAGATTTTTCTATGGATAACAGTAACAGGCATAAATCGTGTGATAGATGACTACTTCTAATAAAGAAAAGCCGCACAGTTTTCTGTGCGGCTTACCATACAATCTTTTTTACGACTTGACGACGGTTCATCGGCAGCACAAATTTCTTTACTGTACACCTGCGTAAGTAAAGCGAAAGAAATAATATGCGCCCATAAATCGTTTCGTTCCCATCATTATTCTCGTGTTTCTTTCATTTTTTTCAGTATAGCACCGAACCGGGAAATTGTCAAGAATTTGTTTCAGAACGCTACATTTTGTGGCATGCTATAGAATAGCAAAGCGGCAGTTACCCATTATCGGATAACTGCCAGATTTTTCTTTCTAAGGAATCTTGCTTTGAACAAGCGGGGGATTTATCGGGTGAGCATGTCAAGCGCTTCTTCTTCTGTGGCAACAAAAAATACGTCTTTTCCTTGGTTGCTTTCATAAATAAAATCTTTTAGCGGTTTACTTGTATAGTGTGAATAATCACCATAAATGGCGATTCGGCCTTGATAATTCACATACTTCTGTAAAATTTCTCCGGCAAGCCCTTTGCTAAGAACGAAGAAATCCTCCGTAACAAGCTTTTTATTGATGATAATATTCTGTGTTCCCAGCTCATATTTCGCTGCCATTAGCAGATCTAAAGCAGATTGCGCATCTGCAATAACAACGGCGCCGCTTTTGACAACTGCACAAACAATGCCATTTTTTTTAATTTTTGTTAGTTCCATTTTGTTCTCCATAAATTAGTTTTAGATGTTCTAATGATACATGGCTTACGCTGTGCTTTAACGTGAAATCAGCAAAAGCGCTGTTGAATCAATTCAGTAACATGTAAGAAAAAAGAAAGTCTATACTAGCTTTCTGCCCATTACAACGCCCATGGCCGAGGCCATCATAAGCCCTCTGGTCCAGCCGGAACTGTCGCCAAGGCAGTAAAGTCCTTTGATATTGGTATGTAAATCTTCATCCATTTTAATGCGGTTTGAATAGAATTTTAACTCAGGCGAATACAAAAGGGTTTCAGTGGCGGCAAAACCAGGTACAACATGATCCATCGCTTTGATAAAATGAATGATGTTGGTTAATGAGCGATAGGGCATAGCCGCGGTAATATCGCCGGCTACCGCATCGGGAATGGTGGGCTTGACATTAGACTGAGCAAGTTCTTTTTCCCACGTGCGTTTGCCATCTAAAATATCGCCGTAACGCTGTACCAAGATATGCCCGTTTGCCAGCATGTTGGTGAGCTCGCCTACCTTTTGCGCATAGGCAATGGGTTGGTTAAACGGATAGGTGAAATTATGCGAGCAGAGAATGGCAAGGTTGGTATTATCGCTTTTCATTTCTTTATAGCTGTGCCCATTGACAACGGCCAAATTATTATCATAATTTTCCTGACTGACAAAACCACCTGGATTTTGACAGAAAGTGCGCACTTTGTTTTTAAAAGGAGCCGGATAGCCAATAAGTTTGGATTCATAGAGAACCTCGTTGACCTCTTCCATGACTTCATTGCGGACCTCGACGCGTACGCCGATATCGACCGTGCCGGGCTGATGCGCAATGTCGTGTTCTCGACAGAGTGCCTCCAGCCAGTCGGCCCCTTTGCGGCCGGTTGCCACAACAATGTGTTCGCCTTCTAACGTGAAATGCTCACCCGAAGAAAGGCGTACAAAAGAGGCACCCGTACATACCATGTCTTTTACAACAAGATCGGTACAGTCGCAGCCAAACAGAATCTCAACGCCTTTGTCGAGCAAAAATTGCTCAATATCATAGTAAAGCTGCTGGGCTTTTTCGGTTCCTAAATGGCGAATGGGACAGTCGACTAATTTTAAACCGGCTGTAATCGCTTTTTTGCGGATTTGTTTGACTTTTTCAGGATTGGAAACTCCCTCAATATGCGTGTCGGCACCAAATTCAAGGTAGATAGAGTCGGTGTAGTCAATCATGTTTTGCATAAATTCCGCGCCGAGCAGCTGAGGCAGATCGCCCCCTACTTCATAGTGCAGTGATAATTTACCGTCAGAAAAAGCACCAGCACCCGAAAAACCGGTGGTAATGTGGCAAAATGGCTGACAATTCATGCATTGTCCGGTTTTGTATTTTGGACAGCGACGTTTTTCGACTGGCTGTCCTTTTTCGACAATGACAATTTTCTTTTTTGATCCTTTTTTTATCATTTCGAGCGCGGTAAAAATGCCCGAGGGGCCTGCGCCGATGATGATTACGTCGTATTTCATAGTTTTGACCATATCTTTCTTTAAAATTTATTTTAAAAGCAAGAGAAACTTTGTTCTAACAATTGGTGATTTTTTCACGAGTTGGGCAACTTGCGTGAACCAACTCGTATTAACGAATTCTTTTAAAATGAAATAGGCAGTATGAGTGTGCTTCTGGTTTTGTATCGAAAGAAAAACCTGTATTTAAGGCACGGCCTGTATATTCCTTGCCTGTTTTTTCTTCTTTGTATAGGGCTTCCCCAGGCACCCCGAAAAACATCGTCAGTGTTTCGGCCGGCCTTGCTTCGGCTTGCAGACAAACAGCTAAAATTTCATCTTTGTCAGGACTGATAAAATAATAAGAATAATACGGGGAGTCTATAGGATTGTGAACGCAGTAGAAGTCGCCGCTTACGATGAGCGGTTCATAGCGGCGGTATTCTTGAATTTGTGCGGCAATCGTGTCTTTTACCTCTGTCGACATGTCAGGTAGCTTCATTTCATAGCCCAATACGCCGCCGGTTGCTACACGAAAGGCGAAATCTAACGTGCGGGAATCATTGGTCAATCCATTAAAATCAGAAACGTGACAGCTCATGACACAAGGCGGATAAGCGAGTGCTGAGCCGTGCTGAATGAAAATTCTCTGTTTGGGTCCGGTCATATCACTGGTCCAGATTTGCGTGGAATATTTCATCATACCAAGGTCATATCGCCCGCCGCCCCCCGAGCAGTTTTCAATCATGACCTGCGGGAATCGCTTGTGGAACCAACGGAAGAGACGATATACGCCTAACATATAGCGAAAGGAAGTTTCATCCTGCTGTTCGGCCGGCAAGCAAGGGGAGGCGACCGAACACATGTGGCGGTTCATGTCCCATTTAATATAGTCGATATCCAAGGGGCCGAGCGTTTTTTCAAAGAGTTCTTCTAAATAATCAATCACTTCGGGATTAGCGAAATCAAGCACTAACTGATGCCTTGAGAGAAGCAGTTCCCGCCCCGGCGCCTGCAAGCACCATTCGGGATGTTTTTGGTATAATTCACTGTGCGGATTGACCATTTCCGGTTCAATCCAGATACCGAATTTTAGACCCGTTTCTTTGATTTTCTGAATCAAAGGCGCAAGACCATCAGGAAATTTCTTTTTATGGACGAACCAGTCGCCTAAGCTGGTGGTATCATCGTCTCGCTTACCGAACCAACCGTCATCCATGACCAACATATCAATGCCGCAGTCGGCTGCGGCTTTGGCATAGCGCAGCATTTCGTCTTGATCAATATCGAAATAAGAGGCCTCCCACGTATTGAGTACGACCGGACGGGGAATATAGGGGTCTTTTGGCAGAATGTGCGCGCGAATGAAACGGTGAAAACGAACCGACAGGCCACCCAGCCCTTCGTGTGAGCAGGTCATCACGGCTTCTGGCGCGTCAAAGGATTGAGAGGGATGCAAAAGAAAGCCAAAATTTTCTTCGCCAAGACCGGTTTGTATGCGAATGCGTCCATTCGGATCCTTTTCAATTTCATTTAAAAAGCTGCCGCTGTAGACGAAATTGAAACCATATACAAGACCATGGTCTTCATCGGCTGTATGCTCACATACAGCCATAAAGGGATTGAACTGGTGGCTAGAGGCTCCCCGGCGGGAACACACGCCCTGCATGCCAAAGCCAACATGTTCTCTTTGGTAATGTCGTTCGGCGGCATGGCCGCCATATAAAGTGATGAAGTCAAAATCGCCTTGTTCGATATCTAATGTTAAGGACATCGCTTTTTCGATTTTGACGATTTGCGTTCCTTTGTTATGTAGGGTGAATGATCTTGTAATCACGTCCTTATCGGCGAAGACGGTATAATATAATGAAAGCGCGCATTCAGTGACGTTGTCTTTCATATAAACAATCAGTGTTTGTGTGTTTTCGTCCGGCTCGGCGAAGGGCAACCCTTTTGGCGTTCGGCGTCCTTGTATAATTTCGTGTTTTTCGTATGCAAACGAGGTCACGCTGTTGCCGTCTTGGTTACGGATTTTGATGGCGGCTGTTCTAAAATCACCATGACCAAAGAAAGGACATTCACTAAGTGCGCAGTCGGGTGAAAAGACCATGCCATATTTTTCATAATAAGGTGAAAAAGAACGGTAGTGCTTTGGAATTTCGTCGGTATATGCTTGTTTCCTGTTTCCATAGTAAAGATGCACAGGAAAGCGATGATCGAAAAGTTTGAATACATAGGCAGTGTTTTGGGTTTCGATGATAAATTTATCTTGCTCATAGAGGATGGACATATCAAGGTCCTGCCTTTCTTGCAGCGGGCCGCTGCTTTTATCGTGTGGATTTGCTTGTTTCGATTTCGACAGCTGTTTGCAGTGCTAATTCAATCATTTGTGCGAAAGAGGTTTGCCGTTCGGCGGCAGAGGTTGCCTCACCGGTGATCAAACTGTCCGAAATAGTGAGGATGGAAAGCGCTTTTTTTCCAGCGCGGGCCGCGTTTAAATAGAGCGCGGCGGTTTCCATTTCTACACAGAGCACGCCCATTTGGGACCAGCGTGCGATTGGAGAAAGAGGATCGTTTATATTGGTTGTTTGATCGCTGTAGAATATATCTGAGGTGAATACACTGCCTACATGGTGGGCTATGCCGGCTTTTTCGGCTTGGCTCGCACCTATGCGCAGCAATTCAAAGTTCGCCGTGGGGGCTAAAGTGCCTTCGGTTTTAAATTGATGCGCATAGTTAGAATCGGTGGCGGCTGATTGCGCTAACACAATATCGCGTACCTTGACTTGAGGGCTCATGGCGCCGGCCGAGCCAACGCGTATAATATTGTCAACGTCGAAGATGTTAAAAAGTTCATACGAATAAATGCCCATCGAAGGCATCCCCATGCCCGAGGCCATGACGGATAGTTTGAACCCTTTATAAAATCCGGTATAGCCCTGCACACCGCGCACATTATTAATAAGCACCGGTTTTTCAAAGAAATGTTCAGCAATCCATTTGGAACGCAGTGGATCGCCGGGCATGAGAACGGTTTTGCCAAAGTCTTCTGGTTTTGCATCGATATGAGGGGTGGGGTAAGGGTTCTGCATAGGGGTGCCGCCTTTCTTGTTAGCTTTTTACCAAAATTTATTTAAAGAATGATTTCATAATAGAGATAATCGCCTGTATAGGCGCTTGACGAATGATTTGCTTTTCGATCATAGAGCGTAAAGCCGCAGCTTTCATAATTTTTGGGTGCCGCCAAGCCACTGTTTGTACATACAATGATCCGCCGCAGTCCTTCATATTCTTTGATCCGGCGTATGGCCTCTTGCAGCTGCATGCGTCCATAGCCTTTTCTTTTATAGGCATCTCGAACGCCATTGTGACCAATTTCAACATATTCGGGTCTGCGTCTTGGGTCCCAGGTGACAAAACCAATCGGCATGTTATCGACACATGTCACGAGTCCATATCGATCCGCGATATGCGGATTGTCATAGAAAAAATCATCTGATTCATGCCAGTTTTGATCCCATAGTACTTTATTTCGGGTATCATAGGCATATGCATCTTTTATAATATCGTATAAAGTGCCTCTTGGAAATTCGGTAAATTTTCTAAATGTAACCATATGTTTTGATTCTTTAATGGAAGTTATTGTTTATTCTTATTAAATGTTAAAAGCTTTATTCACTAAATATCTAAATTTATTATATACTACGTCTTTTTTATAGTCAATATTGAAAAATGAGATTCAATCATTTATAATACATTTTGTGATGAATTATTTTTTTCAAAAAAGAGTTGTCTATTATACAGACGAATTGCAAGACGATTTTGCAATGACCCGAAATATAACCAAGCCCAAGGGAATAACAGGCGCTCAGTTCTATGAGCCGTCTTCTTTGGTCAAAAGGCCGGTGGCTTGGCTTTTGTATCGGGCGGTTGCTACGCCGATAGGCTGGATTTACAGCAGAGTATTTCACGGCGTGCGGGTGAAAAACCGAAGTGTTATATTAAAGCTGCGGGGCGGCTGTTTTTTGTATGGCAATCATACGCAGAATGTGATTGACGCTTTTTTGCCGACGATTGCAGCCTTTCCCAAACGGTGTGATGTGATTACCGCAAGAGACGCCGTGTCTTTACCTGTGATCAAGCATGTGGTGCCGGCGCTGGGCGGGGTGCCGCTGCCCGAAACCTATAAGGATGTGCGCTCATTTATGGATTCTATTCGGCGGCGCCTAAAACGGGGTCATGCCATTGCGATATATCCCGAGGCGCATATTTGGCCTTATTACAATAAAATTAGACCCTTTAGCGAAGCCGCTTTTACCTATCCATATCGGTTTGGTGTACCGGCGGTTCCGTTTACGGTGACCTATCACAAACGAAAGATTCTCTCCTTTTTGCCGCCGGTGGTTACGGTAGTGATTGGTGAACCCGTGTTCCCGAATGCCGCGCTTGGCAAAAAAGAGGCTATGAAGCAAATGCGCGATGAAGTATATGAGCAAATGTGTGCAGCAGCCGAGGATAGTTATGCGCATATACAGTACGTAAAAAAAGAAATGGATGCAGAGCCAGTCTACGAGAAAAACTATGAATGATTTAACTTTTATCGATGCCAAATCGATTCTTTCCCCTTATATGGCAAACGGTTGGTTTGGTGCACACTATAACATGAATTTATATCGTGGTTGTCCGCATGGCTGTATCTATTGTTTCAGCCGGAATGAGTGTTATCAAATCGATCAGTTTGACCGGGTGCGGGGGAAAAAGAATGCGCTTGCGATTTTGGAGCAGGAACTCAAAAAGAAGAGAAAAAGCGGGGCTGTGCTGACAGGCTCGATGAGCGATCCATATAATCCCTATGAAGCGGAAACATGCACCATGCGCGGGGCGTTATCGCTCTTTAACCAAATGCATTACGGCGCGATTATTTTAACCAAGTCGGACTTGGTGCTAAGGGATATCGATCTGCTTTGCGCGATTAAGACACATTCACCGGTTGCGGTGAATTTTACAATCACGTGTGCAGAAGATTCGCTATCTTCGGTGTTAGAACCTTTTGTGTGTCCTTCCAGTGCGCGGTTTCGCGCCCTCAAAACGCTTGCCGAAGCTGGCATTCCATGCGGCATTTTGCTTATGCCGATATTGCCTTTTATCAATGATACACTGGAAAATATCATAGGTATTGTCGAGAAAGCGGCCCTTGCCGGCGCCAAATGGATTGAAGCGGGTTATGGCTTTTGCGTGACCTTGCGTGCCAACCAGCGTCAATATTTTTATGAGCAGTTAGACCATCTTTATCCCGACATGAAAGAAAGGTATATCAAGGCTTTTGGCAAGGCTTATTCGTGTTATTCGCCCCATGACAGAGAACTCAAAAAGCAGTTTAGAAGTTGTTGCGAAAAGCATCATATCCTTTACCAAAGCGATGCGATGGCGCGTTTGATTCACCAAGATTATGAAACGGTTCAACTCTCTTTTTTTGATTGATATCATGATCACAAGAAGTCTTGTTTGCGCTGGCGGCGGACAGATTGCATATCATGATGATTTTGCTGTCTTGCGACAAGGCCGCAGTATGCCAATAGGTGTTGATTGGGTGCTTTGTCCCAAAGGATTTTGACCGAGCAGTTTTTTATAAATGGAAACATCAATTTTCCGATCAGACATTCCCAAGATTTCGCAGCCCAAATCGTTCGCATCAATAATCAGAACAGTATGTCCGCCTAACCGATGGGAAATGCTGCAGGCCGTCTGGCAGGGGTCGGCCGGGGACAGCACGATATATTCATTATATGGCGGCAGGGTGTAGGAACAGGGGCCATCAATGGCGGCGGCCTTTCTGCCCGCTATTTTGTAAAACCAGCCGTGTCGGTGCAGTAATTTGCCAATCATGCCGGCAAATGCGGCGATGAGTATGCGCACAAGCCCTGTTTCGTCAATGGCACACTGCATGGTTTCGGGCATAGCGAGCCCTATCCCGTTAGCCGAGCGCTTGACAAAGCGGCTTAGCATACGTGCCATGCAGCCTGCTTTTATTTTATTTGCCTGATAGGCCCGCCCCTCGGTACAAGCGACCATTTTTTCACTGATAAAAACAATATCTTCCTCCATGAGCAAGGGCAATACATATTGGTCGATAATAGATAAAAGCACATCATTTTTTGTAATGGTATGGGTTTTGATAGCATAACAACCATATCTGTTTGCGTCAATTGTTACGAATTCTTTTTTGCCAGGATTGACAATCAGTTTTTTCTCCATTTTGTTATCCTCCGGTTCTGCTTTTGAGGATAACATATTAGAAATAGGAATGCCTATGGTTTTGCGCTAAACAAAATAAAACTGCCTGAATCGAGAAATGTTTTTTCGATTCAGGCAGTTTTTGTTCGTTTCAGGCATCAATGATCTTTTGTTTTAAAAACAGTCAGACACTGTACAAACTGTGTTTCGACAAAATATGAATTTAAGATTAAATTGTCGTAATCTTCCACTATTTTTCTAATGATCGTGAGTCCGCGTCCTCGATGAAGCCCTTTTTCGGTGGTACCTGCTATGATGCCCCTGTCCTTTACCGAAGGACGAACCTCATTGGCCACAATAAAGCTTGTACCCTTGTCATCTTCGCGAATATCGATTCGAATGTTTTTCTTTTCGCAAAGTAGCGCTTCTTCGGCTGCGTTATCAATTAAAATGCCTAAAATCCGGACCATATGACCGCATCCTTCGGTATGAGAAGGGACAATGGTGATGTCAACATTTACACCCATTTCGAGCTTTTCTGTCATTTTATAATATAAAAATGATTTTAATCGATTATCACTTAAGACAGAAAGTTTAGCAATTAAATCGCTTTTTGCCACGGTATGCTGTAAAAAAGGAACAATATTTTGAACGTAAAATTCTTTCATTTCCTGATCATCGCTTTTATCGACAAAATGGCCCATGGTTAAAAACACGTTTTTTAGGTCATGTCGTATATCCTGCATGTTTTCCAGCGTTTGTTCCAGATCATCGTTATAGGCGGCAAGCTCGTTTTCCGCATCTTGGGCCAAATTCATGTTTTCTTTGATGGCGGCTGTTTTGAGCAAAAGGCCAATATAAACAGCGGCTATAAAAATAATGAGTATACGGAACATGCGGGTACTTAGCGGGTTGGTTTGAATCAATAGATCAAATGAATCAAAAAAGATGAGTAAAATCATAAAAAAGAAAAGCACATATGCGCTAAGCCCGGCAAATTTTTGCTGCACCAACGAGAAACGGTCGTTATTGATTTGAAAAAAACAAGCAGCAAGCTTCACTAATGCGGCGAATACGGCCACAAACACAGCGCTGAATAGAAAAATTAAAATGAATTTATGCAAAGCGGAAAGGGAATAGTGGCGTCCGATATCATAATAAAGCGGCAGGAGCTTGGTTGTGGCGGCATCATAGATAGAGAGCAGAATAGCTGCGCATAGCGATACGGCGCTTATTTTTGCAAAATAATCTTTGATATGTGCGTGCCTAAGCCAAAGAATCAAAACCAAATCCAATAAAAAGAAAACTGAAAAAAGAGAGGGGGCTGCAAACAAACGTAGATATAGTTTTTCTGTAATCATGAGGCAGGCTAACATGATATAAGAAGATATGTTTAACGGCAGCTGCTGCACCAGGGCTGCAAAGGCGCATAGCATGAGTATACTGATTAAATTGAGTGTGCCATAGGTGCTCCAATGAGTTTTCAATAGAGCCAGTACAGCTGCCAGGAAAGACACGGCATAAAGAATATAATAAATGGTTTTTCTTAGGTCTTTTTTAGCCATTTTTTGATCTCCGAGCGCATTTTCAGCGAGCAAGGTATCTCACTTTGATCTGACATGACAATGTATCCGCCGCGCATACCGATCATATGCGCTTGATTCGCTAAAAAGGATCTATGCACTCTGACAAAGCCATCGTCCAGCCTTTGGGTTTCATGATCAAGCGTGCTGATTACGGTAATAACAGAGCCGTTGTCGGTATGGTAAGTAATGCCATGTGATATGGTTTTTTCGGATTCAAGGTATAGTATGTCCTGCATGCACAGCTCTGCCTGTTCACCCACACCGGTTTTTAGGCAGATAATACCCCGCGTAGGATTATTTTCATGCTCTTGGGCCGACAGCCTTAATGCCATTCGTATATATCTGTCGAGCGAATCGGATAGTTTTTTTACATCACAGTTTTTTTCTAAAAATCCAAAAGGCTCAGTGCCGCTTTTTAACACCTTCATGGCCAGTTCACTGTGGTTGGTGGTATAAACAATTTTTGCTTTACTGCCATGTTTTTTGAGCGCTGCTGTAATGTCTATGCCATTAGGCTGATTGACCCCGTAATCAATATCCATAAAAAGAAGGCTGTCGCTGTCAATATTAGGCAGGCGAAGTAATTCAGCGCCGGAACGGGCTGCGCCGCCAAGCTTTGCACTTAGCTTATTATCGGCAATAATGCGCTCAACCATTTCTTTTTCAAGCGACAGAAAAAAGGGGTCGTCATCGCTTAGAAATATTTTTATCATGTACCGTTCTCCCTTGCATGGCTGTAAGATCGGCTTTTTTTAAAATTGGCTGATAGACAGGCTGTCGTCGTCTTCACCTTTTGTGATGGCTTTAATAACAACCGGGTATTTTACTTTTTCATTGACTTTGACGATGACTCGCTCGCCGACTTTTTTGCCTAAAAGAGCTGACCCTAAAGGTGACTCTTTAGAAATGCAGTCTTTAAAGACGTTGTTTCGCAGTGTGGTAACAATGCGAATGGTGCGGCTTTCATCATCGTCTTCATAATAAATCTCTACTTCATCGAAAAGGCCGACTTCATCTTGCTTTGAATCAGTAGAAATGACAACGGCCGTGTCAATCATCGTTTGCAGATAATGAATGCGGCTGTTATTTCGATTTAGTTCCCGCTTGGCTGAGCGATATTCATCATTCTCGCTTAAATCACCGAGTTCTCGGGCTGACTTGACCGCGCTGCGCAGTTTAGGGGCCAAAACCCCTTTGCGGTATTCAATTTCTTCTTTCATTTTTTGTATATCGATTTTGGTGAGTTCATCGCGCATAATACTTTCTCCTAATTTGGTGCGTTACTTTATGTTTTTAAAGACGGGCTTTAAATTTTGATATTGTTTAGAAATAAATTGGTCGTCATAGGTCTTGTCTAAAAAGACGTCAATGGCGCCATCGGCCTCTTTACCGGCGGCCCGTTCCTCCATTCTGGCCAAAACGGCCGCAGACAACAGCATATCCGCTGAGAGGAACAGCGCAAGCAATATCGAAATGATTTTGCCGGGTTTGACCGGAATTTTTTCGATAAGTTTTGAGAGGTAGGGATAAACTCCCTTTACCCATAGCAAAGCGAGCAGTCCCCAAAAACCACAGTAGAGTAAATTGACTCGGCCGTTAATGTTAAAAGGAATGCTGCTGTAATCCCAAAAGACGCTTCCAAAGAAAAATTCGGTAAATACGCTGCATGCGTATTCATAGACGCCGCCAATGAGAAGACCGCCTAAAAATATGTATCGGTCGCTTTTCTGGTTCCAGCTGTAAAGCACTAAGGTGAGCACAACGGCGCCAAAGCCCCAAACGACGCTGAAGGGTCCGTAAATCAGGCTGCTGCGGTTCATGAGGACGCCTGTGGTGACATACATAAACACAATCTCGGTAAAACAGCCGATAACAGAGCCAATCACAAAAATCCAAAATAACTTATAAAAGCTTTTTCCAGCGCCAAAACGGGCATTCTGGTCGGTTTCCATTTCTTGTTTTGTGATTTGGGCTTGATTTTTCTCCAAATGCTTTTGTAAACGATTGACGCCGCGTTTCGTTTTGCTGCGGCTATAGAAAAAAGCGGCGGCTTTGCTGGATTGCTTTTTGATTTTAGATATTTGTTCTGACATAGATGCCATCTGCTTGCTTTCGCGTATGATGCCATGTACGCCAATCACCGTGAAAAGAAAGTCCAAGACGATAAGAATCAGAAAAACGATTGAAACGACAATACGTATGCGATAAGGGATGATATTGACAGCATGTGCAATTTGTGGATGAATCCATTTGACCACCACAGCACTGACTAAGCCTTTTACCACGACCGATGAAAAACAAGTGTAGCCTAAAATATGAAATTTATGGTGGGAATAGTCCCAGAGCCTGGCATGCAGAATTTTATCAGAGGCTAAGCAAAGGATTGTTTCGGTTACGCCGCTGACAATGCATAAGCCAAGCGCTGTGAAAATAAAATCATTTTTGGCTGGCTCTAAAAAGAAGATGCCTAAAACCGGAATGAGTCCGTACAGCACCATCAGGGGACCAAAGAGCAACCCGCGGTTGACAAACTTTCGGTGTTTGGCCGAGTAAATCACAGTTTCGCATAGCCAGCCGGCAAACGCATAAATAAAAAAATAAAGGATGTAGTTAATCATCGTCCTTCTCCCACAAATCAATCATCTTTTAGTATAATATAAGGAACAGACTTTGTCAATTCACGTCTAAATAGATAAGTAACGAAAAACGGTCATGTTGTTTTTACCTATACATATGAAAAAAGAGAGCGAAATTTGTATCAACCAGCAAAAAAGATACGATTTCATAAAAAACAAAGATTCACTTGTGAATTTGTGTATTTTGTGATAATATAAGAAGGGAATATAAGGGAGGATTTTTGTATTATGACAATAAAAATCAAAAAAATATTAACTGGCTTGTTGGCTGTGCTGTTGCTGCTGTTCCAAATTCCTATGACGGTAAGCGCAGCGTCGATTGAAAACGCTAAAGAGAGCAGCGCGCCGGCACCCATTACCGTGGTTTCGGATTTAGAAAATATGGATGGTCGGATTGGCGATACCATTGAGGTGACCAGTAAAGATGGAATCCATTATCTCTTTTTACCTTCTTGCGCCAATGCGTCAAAGGTGACTGTCTGTTACACCGGCAGCGAGGCGTTGTACAATGAAAAAACGGGTCAGACGATTCAAAACGGGCAAACGGATGTTTATGATTTTTCGGCCGGCGATGTTTATTTATATGAATATAAGTCTTCGCAGGATGAGTATATCAAATACAGCCTGCGGGTCATGAAATCGGCCCAGGTTTCTTCTTTGCATTTTACAATTGATGATGTGCCTGGTCAGAATGATATTTTAGAATATTTACATGCCAATAAAGAGAATCAGACCACCGGTTCTCTTGTGATGGTAAACCAAGCGGGCGATATTGTTTATAATGGTGTGGTTGATACGTTTAAAGGACGCGGCAATACTTCGTTTGTCGCACCGGGCATTGTGCCGGACAAAAAATCATATAATTTTAAACTTGCAAAAAAGACCGAACTGATTGACGGGGCCGGCAAAATGAAGAAGTGGTCTTTGCTGCATATGCGGGTTTCCACCGCCTATCATTATGACTGGACCGGCATGTGCGCCCGCCTTGGTTTTCAAACATACAATCAGTTAGCTGGGGAAAATTATTTCGACATGCGGGCGGAGTATGTGGATGTGTATATCAATCAAGAGTATAGAGGCACCTATATCCTGACTGAGCGTATGGACGTGGGCGCCGCGGTTGATATTTCCAAACAAGACGATAATGTGCAGTCCTCCTCTTCGGCTAAAACAACAGTTAACGATACAAATGACGCAGCTATTCAGGCGGGCATCCAGTATTATCGTTATACCACAGATGCTGCGCCGATTCCTGAGAGCGGCTATGACGTGACCGGCGGCTATTTGTTAGAAGTTAATTTTGGCAGTCTTGAGGACTGTGGCTTTGTGACGGAAAACGGCATGTATGTCAATATCAAAGCACCGGAAGTCTGCACAAGAGAGCAGGTACAGTATATTGCTAAATACGTGCAGGATTTTGAAAATGCATTAATATCTGACACAGGCTATAACAGCGAGGGGAAGTATTATACAGAATATATTGACGCGGAGAGTTTGGCTTCGTTGATTTTGACCTATGCGTTTTATCAAAACTGGGAACTGTTCCGAACCAGCACCTATATGTATAAAGATACCGAAGATTCTGCCTATAACACATTGACATTTGGACCCGCTTGGGATTTTGAAACAGGCGATTATATTTTCAAGAATGATAAGACTCTTTTTGGAACACACAATGTGTATGAGGATGAACAGCAGTATATTTGGTTAGAACCTCTTTGGCAAAAAGGCGATTTTATGAGCCTTGTCTTTGCCAAAGAAAAAGAATTGAACGGGCTTATGACAGTGGTTTTAGGTGACGCAGGTGCTTCGTCTGCATCCTTGCCAGAGGGGGTCTTTACCGCGTCAGAACTGATCGAGGGGGCGAAAGCTTCTCAGGCGATGAACTGGACCCGCTGGGGATTTAAAAAGATTATCGATGGGTTATCCGGCCATGCAGGAAATGCAAATACATTTACCTATTTTGCCGAGCAGTATCAAGATGCATTACGAGTCAGACTGCAAAATTGGACAGCGCTTTGGGACGAAAGTCAATATTTGCTTGGCGCCAGCATCGCGGGCTATCGAGAGGCCGACGGCAGGATTAAACTGGTCAGCCGGGCAAACTTAGCAGAAGATGTTACTTACATTTGGTACAAATTAGATGAAAATAAAAAGGATTATACACCCATTACCGGTGCAAATAGCGCAACGCTGCTTGTAGAGGACGAGGGCATTTACGGTTGTGTCGTAACCGGCAAAAATAATGCCTATTACCGTCAGGCAAGAGGTGCGGTGTTCGCGAGCGAAACCATTGATATGTCTGCTTTGTTTGATACGGCGAGTGCCGTGGGTGAAGGGGAACATCCAGATTGCGAACATACAAAAAGCGAATGGAAACGGGCTGTTCAGCCAACCTGCAGTAAAGAGGGAACTGAAGAGCAAATCTGCGTGCAGTGCGGCTTTGTGTTAAATACGAGAACGGTTGATAAAACAGCACATACGCCTGGCGAGTGGCAGATTATCACGGCCCCTACCACTGATAAAGAGGGCCTGCAAGCTAAATCTTGTATCGTGTGCGGCCAAGAGGTGGAAAGACAGGTGATAGACCGGGTATATGTAAATGCGTTTACCGATGTTGATCCGAACGAATGGTACGGTGCGGCCGTGCAGTATGCGGTGCAAAACAAACTCTTTTATGGCTTTTCAGACACGATCTTTTCGCCTGATACAGGTATGACGCGGGGCATGTTAGTGAGTGTGATTGCGCGTTTGGAAGGCATAGAAGTTGATAATAGCCAAGAGCCTATATTTGTCGATGTAAAACCAGATATTTGGTATAACGGTGCTGTGATTTGGGCAGCCGAAAATGATATTGTGGCTGGCACAAGCAAAACAACCTTTGAGCCAGAGGCAGATATCACCAGAGAGCAGACAGCTGCTATTCTATACCGCTATGCATTATATAAAGGATATGATTGTACGGAAAAAAATAATATCAGTCATTTTTCAGATTATCAAAAGATAAGTTCTTATGCTGTACCAGCACTGGCTTGGGCAAACAAGCACAAAATTGTGAATGGTGTATCGAAAACAAAACTTAATCCATCTGGCGATTCAACTCGTGCGCAGGTTGCTTTGATGATCATGAATTTTTGTCAGGCATATAATCTTTCCTAAACGAAAAACAGGCCTTTTGAAAGGCCTGTTTTTTGCCAATAATATAGGTTTGTTTTTGGTCAAATTGCCTATGACAATTTAGAAGCAAACGTGGTAAAATATAGATAGTAAAGAGAATGGGAGAACCATTATGTATAGTATAGACGATATAGTCATGTATGGTACGATTGGCATATGCAAAATTGAAGCAATAGAAGAGCAGAGTTTTAACGGTGTAAAGAGAAATTACTATGTTTTAAAGCCCCTTCATCAAGAGGGCGCAAAAACTTTTGTACCTGTCGATAATGAAATATTAGTTTCAAAAATACATAAAGTTTTATCGGCAGACGAAATAAAACATTTAATTGGTACTTTATCTGATGCGCAAACGAAGTGGATGGATAAAGACGCCGAAAGAAAACAACTTTATACAGAAACTTTAGAAAAAGGCGATCGTAAAGAAATGATCGCCTTGGTTCGCGCGGTGTTACAGCACAAAGAAGAACAGATGGGAAAAGGGAAAAAGCTGCATATTTGCGATGAACGGTTTCTTATGCAGGCGCAAAAAGTGTTGTATGATGAGTTTTCGTTTGTTCTTCATGTGAACCGCGAAGAGGTGAGTGCGCTTTTAATGGGCGAAGTGAAAATTTCGGTGTAAAGGGAGCATGTTTTTCAAGCTGTTTTTTCGGATTTTGTCTTTAAATATTGCTTGATCATTTTTTGCATATGGACAGCAGATTTTTGTACAAAGGTTTGATAATCGTCTCCCGCGCCGCTGTCAGCGCCGTCTGAAATGGCTCTGATTAAGCAAAAGGGAAGTTGATTTACATAGCATATCTGACCGATTGCGCCGCCCTCCATTTCACAGGCAATGGCCTCAAAGTGCTGTTTTAATAGCGCTTTTTTTTCTAATTTGGCCACAAAACAATCACCCGAGGCGATCGTGCCTTTCCATACGGCGAAGTTGTTTTCCTTGGCAGTTTGATAAAGGGCCTCTGCCTGTTTTGAATCGCAGGACAAAAAAACCTGATTGATGCCCGAAATCAGGCCGAGCGGATCACCGAGTGCGGTGGTGTCGATATCATGTTGGCACACCTTGTCGGCCACGACAATATCGCCAATGCACAGCGAGGGCGAAAGCGCGCCGGCGACGCCGATATTGATGATGCAGGTAGGATGGTAGTGTAGAATCATGGTTTGTGTGCAAAGTGCGGCAAATACTTTGCCAATGCCGCAGACAGCCGCCACAATTTCTTGTTCTTCAATCATTCCTTGCCAATAAGTAACACCGCTAATCGTTTTAGCTTCTGCATGTTTCATGCTGTCGATCAGTTCCTGAATTTCAATTTGCATAGCACCGATAATGCCAATCATGTTTGATTCCTTTCTTTAGTGGCGCATGTTCATGCCTTTTCTTATTGCTTCGATTTTATCATATCCCGCCGGTTCGGTCAAGAATTTTTAAAGACATGAATTTATAGTTGACGATTTGCGTTCTTTGTGTTATAATAAGCCAGTCGAAGATCAAACAGCGCTGTAAGAAGGTAGAAGACGTTTGTTGATTGTATGACATAGGGGTATCGCCAAGCGGTAAGGCACAGGATTTTGATTCCTGCATTGCGCTGGTTCGAATCCAGCTACCCCTGCCAAAAGACGACAAGCTTCGGCTTGTCGTCTTTTATTTAATATGATTCAGTTGGAATGTTGTACTGTGAGGGTGTGAGAAGATTGATATATCGAATAGATCATTACACAGAAAGTGAAATAAACCCTTTAACTGGTCAAATTTATGATGATAGTTGGATTGTATATTTTTTAACAGATTCGGATGATTATCAAATCATGGTTGGGAATCATATTCCTTGTGTTTACACCGTAAAAGTAAGTAAAAATTATGCTGGTCGAGAAACGTCCGTTTGCGATTTACTCCAGTTTCAAGATTAAAGACATAAAATATCATTTTATCTATTGGGCACAAAGATTTAGAAAAGCCACGGCAATTATATAAAGGACATAAATATAATGATTCATTTATAAGGGAAAATGAACCGGATGTTTTGATACATAGTACCACATATGAAAATTGGATAAGTATCAAACAGGATCGTTGCTTAAAAAGCTGGAATGTTTTAAATCATGAGAAGTTTATGTGGGAAGATAAACCGATAGGTCAAGAACTGGGAGATCCTCTTGATTTTCGTAATTTTATTATGTTTTCCAGTGGTTCGGTATCAGGCGAGATTGTCGTTTTATCAAAACAGAATGGAAAAATAATTATGAATCAAGACTTGTCATATAAAACGGGAGCAAGACTTTATTTTGACAGTAAAAAAATGGTCGCTGACGGATTGCTCATTCGTGACGGGATACATGTAAAGGTCATGGATAGATTGCCATTAGAACCATATTTAATATGGTATGCAACCTGGGACAGAGTTGGATTAAGCAGCGATATTTCGACTCCGAAAGAATTTACTGAAAAAACAAATTCAATGTTTAATCAATTATTTAAAAGAAATATAACAACTACTTTTTAGCAAAACTACTGCCGTTCGGTACAAGATTTCAAATCTCTATTTCGAAACTGACAATATCTTTCTTACAGTTTTTTTGTAAAATTAAAAGGGCCGAAAAACATAACATTTTTTTAGTTTCGCATAATTTGAGAGAAGCAAGCGATATACGCTTGCTTCTTTTTTGATGAAAAGAAAAATAGGAGCCATTTTGAGACTGTAAATCTTGTTTATGTGCGGCCGCGTTTTTCCATTTCCTTTTCAATGGCAAGGACGATGGTGCTCATGTCAACTTCCAGCGCTTGGCTAATTTTGTATAAAGTTTCAAGGGTGGGTTTGCGTTCACCGCGCTCAATCGCGCTTAGGTGTGTTCGGCCTAAGTCGGCTAAACCGCTTAATACTTCTTGTGTGATGCCTTTGTCCTGCCGATATTTTGCAATGATTTCACCCACAATGATCGGGTCTAAACGCGTGTCGCTCATAACATTTTTCCTTTTCGAATAGGATAGCGTCTGCATTGTCATTACATATTATATACTTACATTGCTTGTGCAATCAGGTATGGATTCCGCAGTACGCTTCTTAGAAAGTGTAGCCTAAAATGAGCATTATTATGAATACATATGTTGACAAAAGAACACTTATGTGTTATTATTTTGACAGCTTTTGAGTATTCGAGGTTGTATAATAAAATGAGGGCGGGTGAAATTTGAAAAGAAAATCAAATGATTTGACATTGACATGGAATAAAGTATAATGTATAAATAATGACAGTGATCAAGAAAGGTAGAAGAAGATGAGGCTTGAACTACAAGATATACGAAAAAGCTTCGGCGAGAAACAGGTGTTAAAAGGCATTAGCTTAGCAGCAGAAGGCGGTAAAGCGTTCGGCCTTTTGGGCCGAAACGGCGCGGGTAAAACAACAACGATACGAATTTTGATGGGTGTGTTTCCGGCTGATAGCGGTCAAATTCTGTTAAATGGCAAGCCGATCGAACAGAACCAAATAGGGTTTGGCTATTTGCCAGAAGAACGTGGTCTTTATCCCAAAAAGAAGATCATTGACCAACTGGTCTATTTTGCTGAACTTAAGGGGATGCGAAAAGCAGAGGCAAGCAAGGGGGTAGACGAATGGCTGGAACGGCTTGGCATGACCGAATATCGCAATAAGCGATTAGACGTATTATCAAAAGGCAACCAGCAAAAAATTCAGCTAATTACTGCCTTAGTGCATAACCCGGAAATTGTTATTTTAGATGAACCGTTTTCGGGGTTAGATCCGGTGAACGCCATGCTGCTCAAAGAGGTGGTCAGAGAAGAGATTGCCAAAGGAAAAATCGTGTTGTTTTCCAGCCATCAAATGAGCTATATTGAAGAATTTTGCGATAGCATCGCTATCCTGCATAATGGTCAAGTAGCGCTGCACGGCGATTTGTATGATATCAAGCGGCAATATAAAAGAGATAAGTTAGTGCTTCGTTCTGCAGAAGCAGATCGGCTTCTTGATGCCTTAGCGCCTCGCGCAAAAAAACTGCATGATAATGAGCTGCTTATTCAGCTTTCTTCTGTCGATGAAAAACAAGAGATGATGAAAAAACTGATCTCACAGTTTGATATCGATGAAATCAAAGTATTTGAACCGTCTTTAAACGATATTTTCGTTGAATATGCAGGTGATGAAAGCAAGGAGGCCGTTGGTCATGAAGCAGTTTAAAACGATTTTAAGATTTGAGTTAACGAATTATTTTAAAAATAAAATTTTTGTGGGCGTTACTCTTTTTTTGGTGGCCGTGATTGCCGTGGTCATGTTTTTTCCGCGTTTATCCGCTGCCCTTACAAGCGATGATGCGAGCGAGCAAGAGCGGTCAATCATGTTGGTTGAAACAAAGGTGAGCGAGAATGCCGCGCTGATTGAAGAAACATTCGCTGCCGCTTTTCCGGCGTATGAGGTGCGCATGACTGGCAGTAGTATAGACCAGATGCAGGCGCAAATTACCGCAGGTGAAGCAAGCTGTGCTTTTTTGATCGAAAGCTTTACTTCTTATACCTATTATGTCAACAATCTTTCCATATATGATACAAACACCGACATCGCCGATGAGGCACTGCGCAATATTTACCGTATGAGTGCGATGACGGCTCAGGGGTTGTCGGCCGATGAGGCATCGGCCATTCTTTCCGTACCGGTTGAGCATAACACCGAAACTTTTGGTAAAGATCAGTTTCAGAATTATTTCTATACGTATATTATGATTTTTGCTTTATATATGGTGATTTTATTGTATGGCCAAATGGTTGCTATGAGCGTGGCAACCGAAAAAAGTTCCCGTGCGATGGAGGTGCTCATTACCAGCGCCCGACCGGTGGCCATGATGTTTGGTAAAGTGATTGCGGCTTGTCTTGCTGGTTTGGTGCAGTTAGTGTGCATATTCGGCTCTGCTTTTTTCTTCTTCCATTTAAATCAGGCGGACTGGGGCGATAACCCCATTATTCATTCCATTTTCAATATGCCGATTGAACTGTTACTTTATATGCTGTTGTTTTTTGTGCTTGGCTTTTTCATCTATGCGTTTTTATATGGCGCAGTCGGTTCAACCGCGTCTAAATTAGAGGATATCAATACCTCGGTGATGCCTATCACCATGCTGTTTATTATTGCCTTTATGGTAGTGATCTTCTCTATGTCGAGCGGCAATGTAGACAACGTCTGGATGCTGATTTGTTCTTATATACCGTTTACCTCGCCCATGGCTATGTTTACTCGTATTGCTATGAGCACGGTGCCTGTGTATGAGATTGTAATTTCGATTGCCATTCTAATTGGTTCGGTATTTGGCGTAGGTGTGTTGTCGGCCAAGATTTATCGGGTTGGCGTGTTGTTATATGGTACAACCCCCAAGATTGGCTCGGTTTTGAAATCGGTTTGGAAAGCGTAAAAGAATAAATATTGTAAAAAGCCAGATTTTATCGGTTTGATAGAATCTGGTTTTTTGTGCATTGATATAGTGGTTAAGAAATCGTTAGCCAAGTGTAAGAAAACGTAAGAAATGTTAAGGGCCAACCGGTTGCAAATTAAGAATCTAATTTATATACTATCATTAAGCATGAAGCCAAACCTAATGGCTTAAATGCGTTTTGTTATGGATCGATCGATGCAAACAATGTTCTTATTCGTTCAGTTAAAAAACGTTTTGAAAGGCTTATGATACAAGCAAACAAGATGTTAAGTATTTGAGCATTGACTATCCAGCTACAATCACGATTTTAACTATAAGAAAGGAACAAAGAGATGAAAAAAATTTTGTTATTGCTATTGTCCCTGGTTTTGCTGATCAGTGCAGTTAGCTGTCAGAAAGCTGGGAACGAGAGTGAGTCCGAAACGATTGTAACCACCGAACCTGATTTTGTAATGCCGGAGCAAAGCTATATAGGCATATGGTATACAAAGAGCGAAGGTGTTCCGGGAAATCCAATTTTTATCTATGAAATTACAGAGGATACCGTTCGATTTGATACAGGCATTCGTGACAGACACTTTGGTCTTCAGGGGACAGCGATTGTTCGTGATGGAGCGTTAGTGTTTGGCGACGGTATTTCACCGGATTACAGCGGTCCGTCCCAGTTAAAAGGGCGGTTAGAATTCGCAGATAATCATGTTACAGTAATCTATGAGAGTTTTGGCGATATAGAGGCTAATCAGATGGAGCCCAACACCTATGACTTTACTGTTAAGAATGAGGATTCCGATGTGTTATTGGCGCGATTTAAGAATGAAGCAGTTCCCACTGTTCCACCGCTAAGCTATCCAGCGCGTGCCGAACCCGCGTTGGAATCAGCGATGAAAACGGTTATTGATGATATGCTGAACAAAGGCTGGCAGCAAATTGAAGTGATAGAGAGCGAACCGGATACCATAAGGCGGTGGGGCGGTATTGTTCTTGATCCATGTGTGTTGCAAGATGGTGAAGTTTTGTATACAGTGATTGGACGATCTGAAAATGTTCTATGTCGGTATGATGGTGTTTATGCGGTAGTTAAGATTGCTTACCATTATGGGTCGGAAGCATGGAGAAGGGCTGAAACTTATTATATTTCCTCATCTGGTCGGCAGTTGCCAGAAGCCGATTTTGAAAGTCAATTTTCCTCTGCATATCAGGTTGGTAAAGTAGTGTTCGCTAATCATCCTGTCTTGTTTGATTATATGTATGGTTATTAATGTAAAAAACATCCTGCCCGTTCGTGGCAGGATGTTTTTTACTACTTATAGATGGCTGTAATTTTATGCGTCAATCCGTGTGAACACGGGAATCCGTCCGAGCGGTGCTGGTACGGCAATGGTGGTACCGCCCATGTAGATGGTGCCGTCCTCGGCTTTCCAGCTGCCTTCGGGCAGGGCAACTTGCCGTTCAGCCGTTCCTTTGGTCACACAGGGCGCCACCAAAAGATCATCACCTAACATAAACTGATCGTTCACATTGGCAAGACCTTGGCCTGGGAATACGTATTCCATATGCCGCACAGCTGGTTCGCCGGTTTTGGTTGCCTCGCGCACAAGTTTCATAATTACGGGCATATATTCTTCCCGTTGTTTCATTAAATCTTTGACTGCTGCGTAATGTTCTTTGTCTAACACACGCCACGGGGCGGCCGAAAACTGAATCATAGGCAGCAGGGTTGAGGCACCGCAGTACCGAACAAACAGTTCAGGGTCAAATTGTTTCGCACCCGGCAGGAAATCAGCAAAGGAGCCGCCGCCGACCATATCGGGACAGCCAAATGCATAACCTAATAAGCCCTGCATGATCGAATTGGGCAGCACGGCGCCAAGGCCGCCTGTGTTCCAAGAATGACCTTTGTCGCAAAGGCGCTGTACTAACGGCAAGCCGGCGCAGCCATAGCAGGCGCGGTATTCGTTGTAGGGATATTTCAAGCCGAATTTAGCCCAAAGTTCGGTTTGGCCTGTCGGCAAAACAGGCGCGTATGTCTTGCTGTTCTCGCCATAGAAACCGGCGTCGCCAGCATCAAACTTAAAGCCGTCTACCCCATATTCTTTGACCAAATATTCAGTTTGCTCTTCAAACCAGGCAACGTCAGTTGGATTGGTAAAGTCGAGCACGGCTGAGATACCGTTCCACCACCATGTATAGCAGGGCTGTTCGGTATTAGGGTCACGTACAAAGCAGCCGCGCGCGCTAAGATCGCGATATTCCGCGCTGTCTAATGAAACGAACGGGCAAATCCACATGATGACTTTAAAACCGAGTGCATGCAGTTCGTCCATCATGCCTTTCGGATCCGGGAATTTCTTCCGGTCAAAGTCCCATTTGCCGTAATAATTGCTCCATAGGTCGTCAATCATGATTACACCGGGCTTTATGCCTTCCGCTACGGCGGTGCGTGCATAATTTAAAATATCTTTTTGATTTTGGTCGTAAATCAGTTCGATCCATGTATTCAGCTGGGGACTTGTGAAAAATTCTTCGGGCGGTAAGACGCCATTTGCCGGGAAATGTGCTTTCGCGGCGGCCAAGAAAGCGCCGCGCAGATTTTGCCCTTCGCTGTAAAAATCAATGGTGCCTGTTTTTGAGGTAACCTCCATGCTGCCGTTATGAATCACAGCGGTAAAGCCTGTGTCGCAAAAGATATAACGGCCGGCGGTGGAGAGCATAAGCGGATTCGTTTGGTTGCCGCATGTGCAGGGTTCAAGGCAAATGGTTTGATTGGCCGTTTCGTCGAGAGGATAGTTAAATCCGTTGACGACCTCAGGGCCATACCATTTCTCGCCCGGTAAAAAATGAATGTTCATGTTACTGTGTTGACGTTCGCTTATGCGAAGTCTCCTTTCTTATTTTTAGGCGCGAAAGCGCCGTGGAATCGTAAAGTCAAATTAGCTCATCGTTTCTGAGAGTTTTTGTCCGCCAAGTAGATGAAAATGCAGATGGTGCACTGACTGGCAAGCGTCATCTCCGCAGTTTGTGACAATGCGATAGCCTCCTGTTAAGCCTTGCTCTTTGGCAATGGCGGGAATCTTAGCGAACAGATGAGCTATGAGCGCACTGTTTTCTTCATTTATTTCATCAGCGCTTTTTATATGCGTTTTCGGAATGATTAAAATATGAACCGGCGCTTGTGGGTTAATATCACGAAATGCATAAATCACATCGTCTTCATAAACTTTGGCAGAGGGAATTTCTCCCTTTATGATCTTACAAAATAAACAGTCCATGGATAGTCCTCCAAAATTTGTTTTTTGTAGTATAGCATAGCTAAAAATTTAATTCAATAGTTTTAAATTGACTTTTTGTAGATAATACTATATAATGAGTAAAAAATAATCATGCGGAGGATAATAAATAATGGTAGTAACAAAAGATTCAATTATAGGCGATGTGCTTGATTATGATCAGGGAACAGCAGAATTTTTCTTTGAGATTGGCATGCATTGTTTAGGTTGTCCCTCTTCAAGAGGCGAGAGCATCGAGGCGGCTTGCATGGTTCATGGTACAGATGCCGATGAACTGATTGCGAAAATAAACGCTTATCTCAGTAAAAAATAAAGAGACAATGGCGGGGTTTTACTCCGCCTTTTCTTGAAGGTGAAAATAGTGGAGAGAGTGCGATTAGACAATCGGCTTAAGGCTTGTGCCTCATTAGTGCGGGGCGGGTTTGCCGTTGATATAGGGACGGATCATGCCTATGTACCGATTTATTTAATACAAAATCATATATGTACGCGCGTAGTTGCGTCGGATGTTCGCATGGGGCCGGTGCAGCGCGCACAGCGAAATATTGAAGCGTATGGGCTTGCTGAAGTAATTCAGGTTGTTCAGGCAGATGGGCTGCAAAGCGAAGCGTTTTTGGGATGCAGCGATGTGATTATCGCCGGTATGGGCGGCGATTTGATCGCTAAGATGATCGATCAATGTTCTTGGAGCCGGCAAAAAGGCGTGCGGTATATTTTACAGCCTATGAGCAAAGCGGAACGGCTTCGTTTTTATTTGTGGAATCATGGATATGAAATAATAGAAGAGATGATTGCATACGATGAGAAGGGCGCTGAAAATCGTGTGTATCAAATTTTATGTTGTACATATACCGGAAAGAAAACCGATTTTACAGAGATAGATTTGCTGATCGGCAAGCATGAGCGGCAAGATGCTCATTTGGACTTGCTCGTTAGGTCAAATATCGCACGTTTTGAGGCTATCCGTCAAGCGAAAGCGTGCGCCGGCGAGGATGCGCAGCGGGAAGAAAAACTGATAAAGTCGCTGGGAGTTTATCTATCATAAATGATATGTGCGGCGTCAAAGGGATTGTGCCACGCGTTGGTAAATATGTTTTGATGGAAATTCGATGACGCTTCGCTAACCTGTTTATTTGATGAACAATTTATGCAGCCGCTTTGGCTGCGGAATGGAGATTGCTATGAAAGTGAAAGAAATTTATGAAGAGCTTGAAAAAATCATTCCGTCGATGCTTTCGATGGAATGGGATAACGATGGTCTCATGGTGAATGGCGATCCGGAAAAAGAGGTTGTTCGTGCTCTTGTCGCCTTAGATGCAACGGCTGAAGTGATTGATTATGCGATTGATAACGCCTTTGATCTGATAGTGACGCATCATCCATTGATATTTAAAAAACTGGCTTGTGTCAATGCAGAGGATGTAATAGCCAAAAAAGTCGTGAAATGCATCAAATATGGCATTACCGTGATGAGTTTTCATACCCGGTTAGATATTTTAGACGGCGGTGTCAATGATGCGTTGGCTTATGTATTAGGACTCAATAATATTCAAAAATATGGCGAACTTGTGCGGGTTGGCGAGTTATCGTCACCCATGCAGGCCGATGAATTTGCCGATTTTGTGAGAGAAGCGCTGTCTTGTGATTATGTGAATTGTGTAGGGCAGCATATGGTACGGCGGGTGGCCGTGGCCGGCGGCGACGGCAAAGATCATTATATTGACGCATTAAATACCGAAGCCGATGTATATGTAACCGGTTCGCTTAGCTATAATATGATGGTAGAGGCGGCCGAACAAAAAATGAACGTAGTAGAGGCGGGACATTTTTATACCGAATATCCGGTCTGTAAAGTATTGGCCAATACTCTCGGTGATATGGGCCTTGAAGCAGAGGTTTATTATAGTAATCCGATCTCTACGTTTTTCAGCGATAATTTCGTTGATTGATATTTACAAGATTCGGGGTTTGTGCTATACTGATAAAAGCAAATAATGGTTCCGGAGGGTAATTTGATTATAGCGCTTGAAGAAGCAAAGCGTCAGCTTGCTTCCATAACAGAAGATATAGAAGAGTTAGGTTCTGCTTTGAAAATCGAGAGTATTCGAGAGGAAGCAGCCGCCTTGGAAGAGCAGACGGCCGCGCCGGATTTTTGGGCTGATCAAACGAAAAGCGGACCAGTTTTGCAAAAGATTAAAAATTTAAAAAGCAAAATTTCAAAATATGATGCCCTGTGTGCAAAGCTTGAGGATGCACAGGTTTTATGTGAAATGGCGATTGAGGAAAATGACGAATCCTCTACCGAAGAGGTATTAAGTTCCATTGCACAGATTCAAGAGGAGAAGGAACGGCAAAAAATCGAAGTACTTCTTTCGGGTGAATATGACGCTAATAATGCTATCTTGTCTTTTCATCCTGGTGCGGGCGGCACAGAGGCACAGGATTGGGCGATGATGCTGTATCGTATGTATAATCGCTGGGCGGATAAGCATGGATATCATGTGAAGCTGCTTGATTGGTTAGATGGCGAAGAAGCGGGTTTAAAAAGCGCGACGCTTTTAATCGAAGGCGAGAACGCTTATGGCTATTTAAAGAGCGAGAACGGGGTGCATCGATTGGTTCGTGTTTCACCGTTTGATTCATCAGGCCGCCGGCATACATCTTTTGCTTCGGTCGAGGTGATGCCTGAGTTTGAGGATGATGGTTCAGTTGAGATTCGACCGGAGGATGTGGAAATTACCGCACACCGGGCCAGTGGGGCAGGCGGACAGCATATCAATAAAACAGATTCCGCGATTCGTATCCTGCATATACCCACCGGCATAGTGGTTGGCTGTCAGACAGAGCGTAGCCAGCTGCAAAATAAAGAAACGGCACTAAAAATGCTGAAAAGCAAGTTAATGGAAATTAAGGCGCGTGAGAAGTTAGAGCGAATAGAGGATATTCAGGGCGTCAAAAATAACATAGAATGGGGTTCGCAAATTCGATCCTACGTGTTTATGCCATATACCCTTGCAAAGGATTCCAGAACCGGGTATGAAGACGGAAATATACAAGCGGTGATGGATGGAGAGATTGATGGCTTTATCAATGCATATTTAAAATCAAATGCATAAGAGGAGGTTTATAGAATGAAAGAAACAGTGAAAAAAACCAAATTTTTTATTGGGTTAGCGCTTCTTGCGCAGTCATTTACCTTTATTGCCTTTTTCTTCGCTTTGTGGCGTAAGAAAAGATCGCTGGCCGGTACGTTTTTAGCAATTGGTGCGGCTGGCGGTATCAGCGGTGCTTATTTGGTTTATAAAAACCATAAGGAGATTCAGAGAGAGCAAAAGATTTTAGCTGCCATGGACGCATTTTGCGAGGATACGGACGATTATATTTTTGATGACGAATGGGTAGACCTGCGCGACCGGGAAGAAGCGGCAGACGAGAATGCACAGGATGGCATGGAAGACGTGCAAGAGTCCGCTGAATAAAAGAGTTATATAAAATGAACTGCCTGTCTTTTGTCGATTAATGATGCAAGACAGGCAGTGTTTTTGCGAAAAATGTTTAAAATATTTTTTACTTGTATAAAATGAGTTGACAAATGGCTATAGCTTTGCTATAATAAGTGACGTGCTGTTATAGCTCAGTTGGTAGAGCACTTGCTTGGTAAGCAAGAGGTCGGCGGTTCAAATCCGCCTAACAGCTCCACAAAAGGTGTTAAAGCCTAATAAAAAAAGAATGCTTGATAAACAAGCATTCTTTTTTTGCTGCGTGGTATTATTTCAATAAAATACTAATATTTAATGCTAATATTACTAATATCATACGAAATATCGCATGCAGAAATCAAAATTTGAAACAATGCAATGATAAGTGTGGGGAAAAATGTATAAGTGTAAATGCTGTGGTATGAAGATTTTATCAAATGTAGAGCAGAGGCTTTTAATGCTGCATAAAGAGGAGTGTGAGAACGCGCAGTGGGCGGTTGATAGTGTTTTTGACTGTAACATTTAAAGATTATAATGAAAAATATATGGATGAATATGGGCTTTTTATTTTTAATGCCGCTGACAAAAAGTAGTGTGTAAAGGAAATTATAAATTGGGTTGGGGAGAGCTATGAAAAATCCTGATTCGATCATAAACGAAACCATTGCAAATTTGTATTTTTGACTTATGTAAAATCAAAAGAGGCCGCCCGTCTGGGCCGCCTCTTTCTTAGCAAATCAAAGTAGATTTGATTTGCGCCGAGCAAAAGTTATTTGCTCTTAATGTCGTTCTCGTATTTCTCGATCATCTTTTTAACCATCTGACCGCCTACGGAACCTGCCTGACGAGAAGTTAAGTCGCCGTTATAACCGTCTTTCAGGTTAACGCCTACTTCACTTGCTGCTTCCATCTTGAACTTGTCAAGAGCAGCTCTTGCTTCAGGCACTACAGTTCTAGAGTTCTTAGACATTTCTTTACTCCTTGTAACTTGTGTGCATCTATATCATCGAACGCGCTTTCGTGTATCGCGTTCTGATATTATTATCAACAGCTTTGTTTTTTTTATGAATGGGAATATCTGGTATAATTGATTTTTTAAAAGCGAATGTAGAGCAATGTATCATTTATGCGTAGATAGGCAATACGCCCTATTCTTTTGGATCTTTATTTTTTGTTTTTTGTTGAACTTAACGAATCATTGTGGTACAATAAGTAAAAATCTTTGATTTTAACTTATAAAATTTGTCTTGCCGCGATACTGCTTGCGGCATTCCGGCTAAAGCCGGAAACGCCAAATTTTTAGGTTGCTAAACAGATGAAGTACAATAAGTAAAAATCTTTGATTTTAACTTATTAGCTAAAGCCTTTTTAATTGAAATGAATATTGAATATAAATAAAATGGTATGAAAATGATGATAAAAACGCTGCATACAGACGCATATTTGCAGAATGAATTTGGTCTTATTGTTCCCTTTTCAGCTGTTGGTTATCTGGATCGACCATTTGAAATACAGATATTTGATCAATTTCAGGCCTTGTTACATCATGAGAAAATTGAAAATAATGAATTTGACGATTATCTTTCAGATGCATTTTATGAGCGTATTGACCAATATTTATCGTCCAAGGTGAAAAAACTTGGCTATACGCCTGATTATGCATATACGCACGGCTATATGATGAATTTTATGGCTGATGAAGGGCTGTGTACAAAGAGGCTGCAAGACTCTACACAAAAAATGAACGATTTATCTGGTTATTACGATGCCACCGAAAGCGATTTTCATACCGATCGATTTCCTGTTTTTGCGACCCTTTCGGGCAATACCTTGTTATCTGTATGCGGTGTGAATGAGTTTACAGGTGATTTTCAGGATGGATTGGCTGAGATTGCTGTGGCTACCGCGCCCGATGCAAGAGGCCGCGGCTATGCTTTGTCGAATGTGGTTGCTATGACAAATTATTTGCAAAAACAGGGTTTTGGCGTGGTATATCAATGTTTTTATGATAATGAACCTTCTACAAAGCTGGCTTTGCAGGCTGGTTTTCGGTTGGTAAGCCGTGATTATCATTATGTATGTTATGAGAATGAGTGAGGGCCGTTCGAGCAATCGCGGGAAAGGAAAGAAAGAGTGGCTTTTGATGCGGGCATGGTGGCATGTTTATGTCACGAGTTTAAAAATACAATTTTAGGTGCGAAGGTCGATAAGATTTATCAGCCTTCAAAAGATGAAATATTCATTGTTTTCCGAAATGGCAAAAAAGGAACCCGTTTGCTGCTTTCTTGCGCACCAGGAACGCAAAGAGTGGTTTTAACAGAGGAAAAGCCCGAGAATCCACTGACAGCCCCTATGCTTTGCATGCTGCTTCGCAAGCATTTAATGGGTGGAAAACTGACGGCTATTTCACAGCCGGACTTTGAGCGGATGCTCTTATTTACTTTTAGTTGTTACGACGAAATGGGCGATCCCTGCGTAAAATATTTGGCGGCTGAAATGCTCGGAAAATTTAGTAATTTGATTTTATTCGATCAGTCTTATCGAATTTTGGGGGCGGTGAAAACAGTTGATTTTTCTACCTCTGAAAAAAGACAGATTTTAGCAGGCCTTCCCTATGAACTGCCGCCTAAACAAGACAAGGTCAACCCTTTATGCGAGTCAAAAGAGGGCTTTTTACAGAAAGCACGTGACTCTTCACAGGCGGCTGATCGATTTATTCTTTCTTCTTACGCGGGCATTTCACCGCTGATTGCGAAAGAGATTGTGTATAGAGCGCACAAGACAACCAATAAACCACTTTGCGAATGTGATTTGGAGAAGCTTTGGTTTTATTTTGATTCGATTATTCGGTGCGTGAAAGAGAATGCCTATCATCCTGTGTTGATTATGGATCAAACCGGCAAGGCGGTCGAATATTCTTTTGTGGCCATTGAGCAGTACGGCGTATCGGTGGTATGTAATTGTTATGAGAGTCCCAGCCTTTTGGTCGAGACCTTTTTTGAGACGCGCACGCAGTCTGAGAGGCACCGACAAAAGGCGGCGGATGTCTTTAGACTTCTTTCCAATGCAGAGACCCGGCTGACGCGCAAAATAGAGCTGCAGACCAAGGAGCTCTCCCAGTGCAATCAAAAAGAGGAATATAAACAATATGCCGATTTAATTCATGCGCATATGTATTTGATCAAGCGGGGCATGAAAAGTGTTCGCGTGCAGAATTATTACAGTCAGTCAGGCGAGCTGATTGATATTCCGCTCAATGAGCAGCTTTCACCGGCTGCCAATGCGCAGTGGTATTATAAAAAATACAATAAAGCCAAAGTGGCACAAACCGAATTAACCAAGCAAATCGCTATCGCAAAGGCAGATTTGGCGTATATATATACCGTTTTTGACGCATTGACAAGGGCGCAGACAACGGCGGAAATCGATGAAATCAGGCAGGAACTTGCCGAGGCGGGTTTTGCCGCCCGCAAAAAAGGGGAAGTGAAACAAAAGACGCTTGGCAAGCCGCTGTCCTTTATTTCAACCGATGGATATCGCATGCTGTGCGGTAAAAACAATATGCAAAATGATCAATTGACCTTTAAGACAGCTGATAAAAATGACTACTGGTTTCATGTTAAAAATGCGCCGGGCAGTCATGTGATTCTTTGCTGCAATGGAGAGGAACCGCCTGAGCGGGCCTTTACCGAGGCCGCAAAATTGGCTGCAAGCCATTCCAAACTGGCCGATGGTGAAAATGTGCCAGTGGACTATACCAAGGTGAAAAACGTGAAAAAACCGCCGGGCGCTAAGCCAGGCTATGTGATTTATCATACAAACTGGACGGCCTATGTGTCGCCAGAGAAATAAAGAGAGGTTAGCGAAATGGAGACAAAATTATTGGCGACATATCCTTCGGTTTTTGTGGTTGGTGAAGAGTATCATATTTGTGCATTGGTTGATAAAGAATGCACTATGTGGGTGACGATCGGGGAACGCACTTTTTATGATCATTCCAACGGTATTTTACGTTCTGGACGATTTTTACACAAAGTCATCGTGCCGCAGCAGGTGCTGGACGAGGCGGGCGCATACACCGTGTATTGCAGGGAGATCGTAGAAAGAAAGCCTTATTACACCGAATGTGCAGAGGTTGAAAGTTCGTCTTACCCATTTCGTCCGGTACGCGGGCCAGAAATTCATGTTATTAACGTGGCGGATGCACACAGCTTGGTCAAAGAGCCGATTGCCAGCGGCAGCTATTTTGGTGATAAGCTTGATCTATTGATCTTGAATGGCGACATTCCCAATCACAGCGGCAGTCTTGAATATTTTAAAGCCATCTATCAAATTGCCGGCGGCATTACGAAAGGGCAGGCGCCTTGCCTGTTTTCGCGCGGCAATCACGACACAAGAGGTATCTATGCAGAAAATATAGAAGAATACACGCCCACCGACCATGGCAAGTCTTATTTTACTTTCAAGCTTGGCGATGTGTGGGGCATTGTATTGGATTGCGGAGAGGACAAACCAGACGGGAATCCTGAATATGGCCATACCATATGCTGTCATGCTTTCCGCGAAGAAGAAACCGCGTTTATCGATGAGGTAATCGCTAAGGGTGAGTATAAAGACGCGAAGTACCGTCTGATCGTTTGTCATCATCCCTTTACCTATGGCTTGTATCCTCCCTTTAATATAGAGCAGGATATATATGCCTCGTGGGCGCAAAAATTAAAAGCGATTGATCCAACGGTGATGATTTGCGGTCATCTGCATACCTGCATTTTTGATGAACCAGGCGGTTATTATGATACATTAGGACAGCCGTGTAAACTGCTTTGCTCTTCTTACGTGCTTGATGGAGGCGAGGATGCTTCTTTGCATGTTTGCGGCGCGCTTACTTTACGTGAGGGGTCAATGGATGCCAAGTTTATCAGCAGCGACGGCAGAGAAATCGAGGCTTTTTATAAAACGCCAGATAACAAACTCTTTAATGCAGCGGGCAATCAATTAGACTGCAATTTAAGGGTTATTCCTGATTCGGAATGCCAAAAATAAAATAGTTATACAAAAAACGGGCTGTCCACACAAGCCCGTTTTTTATGCGTTTTTGAGATTTTTATTTCTGATATTCTAATACGGCGCACAGCATGGTCGCTGTTTGATCTCTGGTTACCTCGGTATAGGGAGAGGCATAACCCATGCCAGTTCCTGAGAGAATGCCATTGCTGGAAAGTGCATACATAGAACTTTGCGCCCAAACAGGTATGCTTGAATCATCGTTGAATACTGCGATAGTACCGTTTACTTTAATATCCAGTAATTTGCCTAAAATAACAGCGGCCTCAGCCCTGGTAATGGTATTGTTGGGATAAAAGAATACGCCTTCTTCGGTTTCGGTACCGCTGATATAACCCATTTTTTTAGCAGTGGCTACATAGCTGACTAAATGTTCGGGAATTTGGTCATTGTCGGTAAAATCAGTCCGGGTTAGGGTTTTGTCTGCTTCAATTTTGCACACATCCATGGCCATGGCGAGAAATTCAGCTCTGGATACGCGATAATCGGGGCCAAACAACATGTTTTCGCCAATGCTTTCACCTGTCATAATGCCTTGCTCTGCTAGCGTGATGGCGGCATTGTGCGCCCAACTTTCACGCATGTCGCAGTAATAAACACCGCTTGCATTTTTTTCAACGGTAATGGATACTTTTGCGGTATCCGAATAATTGCCGAATTCATCATATACCTGGTAGGTAAACGAATCTTTACCTGTGTATCCGTTTGCCGGGGTGTATTTATAAGAACCGCCAATCGAATCGGTAACAGTGACGGTACCGTGTTTCGCCGTGTTGGTAATGGTAAAGTTAAGCGGGTCTCCTTCGGGATCATTCGCAGAAAGTTTGCCATAGTAGGTTACATCTTGCTTGGTGCGAATGGTAAGAGAGTCATCATCAATAGCGGCGACGGGTGCGGTGTTGATATGGTCTAACATTTTAATTTCACAGGTGACATCATAGTTTTCTTTTCCGGTTGAAATGCGCAAATCAAAGTGGCTGGCGGCGCTGACGTCGGTACAGGGACGGAAGAAGAAAATGTCAAAATTAGAGGCGCCGATGACTTGGTTTTCATAAATGCTGGTGTCACCGAGTTTTAGCGTACCAGAGGCACTGTCCGGCAAGGACAGAACAGTGACTGATTCGATTTTCTCAGCGCCGGTGATGTTTTGAAAGTCATTCATTGTAAAGTAAACATCGTTATTGGTTACGCCGCTTTTTATGAATTCTAAGTCGTTTTCAATAACGGCCATACCAGGTGAAAGCAAGGCATTGCAGACAAATATGGCGCCTAACAAAATCGAGCAGAGAATCATAGAGACAATTGGATAAATGTTTTTTTTCATGGTTTTCTCCCCAAAAGTAATGAAATTTAACAGTGGTTCCTGACAGGATTTTTCGTTCAGGAATTGCTTCTATTTTCATTTTTTCCGTATAAGGTAAAGTTATACCGTCTTGAAAATGGTTGGTAAAAATAGTATAATAAAAATAAATCTTTGCATGGCTAAAAAAGAAAATGAAAGCAGAATAATACATGGAAATAGAAATAACTGAAAAAGAGCAGGGAATGGTTTTACGTGATTTTCTTCGCCGTGAAATGGGATTTTCACGGGCCGCCCTTACCATGTTAAAACAAAAAGAAACAGGGCTTATGCTAAACGGCGTGCGTGTAACGGTAAGAGCGGTTCTGCATGCCAATGATAGGTTGTGTATCGATCTTGAAGACGCGAAAATACATGAGAATGAAGCGCTTGTACCGGTGGATTTGCCGGTGTCTGTTATCTATGAGGATTCTGCTATCTTGGTGGTCAATAAACCGGCTGGCATGCCTACGCATCCTACGCATGGACACTATATGGATACACTGGCGAATGCCGTTGCCTATCAATATCAGCAAAAGGGTTGCCCATTTGTTTTTCGAGCGGCTAATCGGCTGGACCGGGATACCAGCGGTATCGTTGTGATTGCACGTCATAAAATTGCAGCGGCTCACCTGGCCAAGCAAATGAGCGAGCGAAAAGTAAATAAGTTTTATACTGCTATTTTAGAAGGAACGCTGCAAAAAAACAAAGAAGAGGGTTTGATTCAAAATTATATCAGACGTGCCGAACCAAGCATCATGATACGGATAAACGCTTTCGAGGGAAAAGCCAGTGAGTATGCCGAAACCCGTTATCGTTGTTTACGAAAAAATGAGCATTTCAGCGTGGTAGAGGCGCAGCCTTTAACAGGCCGCACCCATCAGCTGCGTGTGCATTTTTCCGGTATGGGATTTCCTATCTGTGGAGATACTTTGTATGGACATGCTTCAGAAAAAATCGGCCGACAAGCACTGCATGCAGGCAGAATTTGCTTTCGACATCCTTTAAATAATCAGATGTTAGAATTTTGCGCCGATCTGCCGGACGATATGCAGCAAATCATCAAACAAATGCAATAAACATGCTTGCTTTCCATGTTATCAGTCAAAAAGCTGGTAGCTGGGCGAGCGTTATTTTGTTCATAGGGTATCAAGAATGGAGAGTAAAATGACAAGTTGGAAAAAAATGCGTAACATATGTCCGCTAACCTGTATGCTATTGTTTGGCCTTGCCATTTTGGCAGCTTGTCTGCATGTTTCATTTTATTTTTCAAGCTCGTTTGCTGATTTTTTTAATATGACAATAGGTGCTTTTTGCAGGGGAACGCTTGCGAAACTGACGGGCATTTTACCATTTTCTTTAGCTGAAACGGTGATTTTGTCTATGCCGGTGTTGTCAGGCCTATTAATTTTTTATTGTATCAGGACAATACGTCATGCATCAAACCGGCAAAGCGTCCGTTTAATATTTATTTTGTTGTCGGTGTTAAGTTTGCTATACAGTTTGTTTGTGTTTATGTTTGCCTCGGCTTATCGGGGAACTTCGTTAGATCAGAAATTGGGTTATGAACAGAAGCCGGTTTCAAAAGAGGATTTATATGAGGCGGCGTTATATTTTAACCAGTGTGCCAAAGAACAGCTGGCCGAGGTAACGTTTGCTTTTGGCGGCGCTTCTGATTTGCCTTATTCGCATCAAGAGATGATTGATAAACTCAATGATGCCTATGCGGTGATTAGCGACCAGTATACATTTGTCTCAAAGCTGCATAGCCCCGTTAAATTGATTGCGCTTAGTGAGCCAATGACTTATACGCATATTTCAGGCGTTTATACCTTTTATACGGGCGAGGCAAATTTGAACATTCATTTCCCCGATTATACGCTTCCGTATACAGCGGCGCATGAAATGTCTCACCAGCGCGGCATCGCGGCGGAGAATGAAGCGAATTTTATGGCTTTTTTGGTTTGCGCAGCTTCTGAGGATCCATATATTCGCTACAGCGGCTATATCAATATGTATGAGTATTTAATCAATGCGCTATATTCGGCAGACAAGACACTGTATCATGAGGTGTGGAAACAGACAGATTCTCGTGTGCAATATGAACTAAAGGCATATAGTGACTTTTACAGCAAGTATTCAAAAAGCACGGCTTCTGTTGTGACAAATGCAGTGAACGATGTTTATTTGAAAACGCAAGGGCAAAGCGCAGGTACAAAAAGTTATGGAATGGTAGTAGATTTAGCCGTTTTTTATGTAAAAAGCAGGAACGATGATGCACCGGCGGCATAATATGTAATGAATGTTGTTTGTGCGGCGGTTTGGATTCCTAAACATTGACAATTGTGTAAATATATGATACAATCTTTGCGTACAAATTTAGTGATAAACGACAATTTGTATTTTTTGTGTGCTTTTTTGTGCGCATAATAAGGGTAGGGAACGCTGCATATTCGCACAGTTCTTTGCGCTTCGCATGAATGGAGTCAAATTTAAAATGGAAAAAATTGTGATAAATGGCGGTATACCGCTTCGTGGTACCATTGATATAAGCGGTATGAAAAACGGTGCGCTGCCAATTTTGTTTGCTTCTTTATTGGTAGATGGCCGGTGCGTTATTGAAAATGTGCCAGCGATTAGCGATGTTTACATTTCACTTGATATATTACAGCGTATGGGTGCTTCAGTTCGAATGTTAGATAAAAACACGGTTGAGCTGGACACGCAAAATATTCAAGGCGGCAGCGCGCCGATTGATTTGGTGAGAAAGCTGCGTGCTTCATATTATTTATTAGGTTCCGAACTCGGCCGGTTTGGCAAAGCCTATGTTGGTTATCCGGGCGGGTGTGATTTTGGTGTACGACCAATTGACCAGCATATTAAAGGATTTGAGGCCCTTGGTGCTGAAGTGACTTTGGAGGGCGGCTATGTAAAAGCAGAGGCGCAGGACGGCCTTGTGGGTGCACATGTATTTTTTGATGAGGTAACAGTCGGCGGCACTATGAATATCATGTTGGCGGCCGTAAAGGCGCGTGGCTGTACTGTTATCGAAAACGCAGCCAGAGAGCCGCATATTGTCGACCTTGCTAACTTTTTGAATACATGCGGTGCCGTGATTCGCGGCGCAGGGACGGATACGATACGGATTCGTGGTGTCGAGTCGCTTCATGGCTGTACGTATGCGATTATTCCTGATATGATTGAAGCGGGCACCTATATGATGGCGGCGGCGGCTACTGGCGGAACGCTGCGCATTAATAATGTGATTCCCAAGCATTTAGAGTCCATTACAGCTAAATTAGAGGAAATGGGCGTAGATGTGGTGGAGGATGATGATTATGTTATCGTCTCAGCCACAAAAAAGCTAAGGAAAATCAATGTAAAAACTTTACCTTACCCTGGCTTTCCGACAGATATGCAGCCACAGGTAGCTGTTCTTATGTGCCTTGCCAGCGGGGTTAGTTTTTTGAATGACAGTATTTTTGATCGGTTTAAGTATGTTGAACAATTGCAGCGCATGGGCGCTTCGATTAAGATTGATGGCAAGACAGCCATTATTGAGGGTGGTACGCCGCTCTCGGGCGCACAAGTAAGCGCGGTGGATTTGCGCGCGGGTGCTGCGATGGTGATTGCAGGACTCGCCATTGATGGCAAAACTGAAATTGATAATATTTATCGGATTGAGCGAGGGTATGATGATCTGGTCGGCAAGCTAAGGGCGGTCGGCGCAGATATTAAAAAGATTAGCATACCAGATGCGGTATCATTTGGCATGATGGCTTAATGATTATTGAATATGGAACGAAAACAAAAGGAGACACTGGCAGTTAAGCGTGTCTCCCTTTATTTATAATAGATTTGTTGACGAATCGAACGGCCGAATCAATAGCTATAGATGGAAAGCGCCCACAAAGATGCTCTGGTAATTAGGGCACCTTTGTGGGCAAATTATCGTGTTTAATGAAGAGCCGTTTTTAGCGTATCTAAATTTTTTTCCATGATGGCAAGATAGCTGACCCCTTGCTCAATCTCAGAATAAAGAACTGATTGCAGTGAATCTAACATGAGGATATCTTGGTCTTTTTCTTTTGTATTTTGAATAATGGTTTGGGCAATGGAATGGTTTGAAGATTCTGTCACCATGCAGTGCGTAAGATTAAGCTCATCCATTTTTTTAGCAAGAAAGGCGATGGTGTCAAAGCTGGCTTCTGTTTCGGCTGAACAGCCCGAAAAGGCGGCATAATAGCGCAAACCATAATCATGGGTTAAGTATCGAAAAGGGAAACGGTCGCCAAAAAGCAGCGTGTCCGTGTCTGCTTCATCTACCGTTTGCTGGTATTTTTCGTCTAAGTCGCGCAGTTTCTTTATATAGGCTTCAGCTTGGGTATGGTAGAAATTTCCATCTGTTGTGCTGTTGGCATTCAGGCAAAGAGCGTCTAATTGCTCAGCAATCGCTTGGCAAAACATGACTGCATTTTTTAGGGACAGCCATACATGTTCGTCATATTCTGCTTCTGAATCTTCGTCATGCGAATGGTTCTCTTTTTCCATGCCTTCGACCATTTCTTCTGTTTTGGCGTTATCGCCTAATAAATCGATGAGATTAATGACGCGCATGTCTTTGTTCTTGGCAGAGGATAAAACATCGTCAACCCATGCATCTGACTCGCCGCCTGTATAAATAAAAAGATCGCAAGTGGATATGCTGACAATGTCTGCCATGCTTGGCTGATAGCTGTGTAAATCTGTACCGTTCTTGACAAGCAGGGAAACATCAATGCCGTCGCTTTTATCTCCTATGATTTCTTGCACCCAGTCGTAAAAAGGAAAAAGAGTAACGACAACACTGATATGATCGGATTTTGTTTGTTCTTGTTTCGTACAAGCGCAAAAGGTTCCCGAAAAGAGCAGCAGTGAACAGATTAACAGCAGGGGCAGTATTTTTTTAACCATAACAACTCCGTTTCGCTGCCTGAACAGCGACATCAAAGGCAATATTTTTACATTAAATCGAGAATCATTCTCAATTTAATGTGATTATATCATGCTTTGGGATGGTTGTCAATGTCAGTATCGTTTATGTTCTCGGTCAGCAGACGGTTCAGGGTTGGTGAAGCGTTCAAAAAGCGACAGGCTTCATCATACTCTTGCAGCAATTTTTCTCTTTTCTCGATTGAAATGGGCTTTTTGATCGCTTTAATCATCATGTTTTTCGGCGTTTGCTCGGGGTCAATTAACTCTAATACGGTGACTTTATAACCCTCTGCCTCTAAGCGCAGTGCGCGCAAGCTATCGGTCGCCGCATCACAGAGTTTTTGTTTTAGCAGAGAATGCTTGGTGATAAAACCGAGCGGTTCGCATGTAAGTTGGCCCATCATTTCATGGTGGCAGCAGGGGGTCGATAAAATTACGTCGGCTTTCATTTTAACTGCCTGATTTAATACAAGATCGGTTGCTGTGTCGCAGGCGTGTAGGGAAAGCACTAAATCAGCCGAGCTCTCTCTAATCGCGTCAATATTTTGGCACAAAAAAGTTAAGTTAGTAAAACCAGCTTCGGCGGCTGTCTTGGTGCAGAATGCGATAACATCTGCTTTTCGGTCAATGCCAATCATAGAAACCGTTCTCTTTTTGATTTCAGTGAAATAGTGATAAGCCGCAAAAGTTAAATAGCTTTTACCACAGCAAAGATCGTAAATTGTTAGTGTTTTTGTGGGATGCAACCGGGGATAAATATCGTCAATAATTTCTAAAAAGCGATTGATTTGTTTAAATTTTGCGCGTTTGCGGTCAAAGATGCGCCCCGTGCGGTCGCTGATGCCTAATGCGGCTAAAAAGGGGTAAAAAGTGTTTTCACATAAAATCGTATTTTTTTCTTTGTTGTGGGCGGCCGGCGTAAAACAGCTGGCCGCTGTTAGATTGATTTTATTGTGAATCAGCGTTTTGCCAGCTTTTGAAATTTTAATTTCACAGTCGCCGCCGGTGGTGAAAAGATTGCACTGCTTGAATTTGTTTTGCAGCAGGTCACAGGCGTAGGCAGCCGCATGCCCGGCTGATTCGTTGTGATGCAGTGCTTTGCCATCGGTTGTAAAAGTTTCAAATTGAATAAAGAATTGCCCTCTTTTTTCAAATGGTTTCGCTACGCACCGCAGCGTGTTTTTGTCTTGTGGCTTTGAAAAGACTGCTTTTTTGAGCAGCATACCGCTATATACGGTATCAAAAATTGTCATCATATTATTTTCCATGTCTATATCATAAACGAAAAATGGCTTAGGTTCAACTCTATTTGCTAATTTTTTTAAAAAAAGCCCGGTTCAAGTTCTTTTTCCCGGCAAAACCGAATGAATCGGTATAGAATGTTAATTTGCGTTGCTTGCGGCAACGGGCGGTTCTGCTTATAATAGCACTAATGACTGAAAGAAAGGAAGGTATCTCGAATGCTAAACGAAAATATGAAAGCCATTAGAAAATCAAAGGGACTTTCGCAACAGGAGCTTGCTGTCAAGCTGAATGTGGTGCGACAAACGGTTTCAAAATGGGAGCAAGGATTGTCAGTTCCTGATTCTGATATGTTGCTCTCTCTAGCCGAAGCGCTTGAAACATCGGTGAGTACGTTGCTTGGAGAAACTGTCATGGAGACAGAAGCTGATGGCTTAAAGGCGATTTCCGCACAACTGGAGGTGATAAACTTGCAACTTGCACAAAGAAAAATCGCAAGAAAAAGAATTCTGCATTGGTTTCTGATTTCATTATGTGTAGCTATAGCAGCAGTTTTTGCGGTCTTATTATTTGTATTCAAAAGTCCTTATTTGGGATGGGATTATAGTACTGCTGAAACCGCCGTTCTTGGCGTGGCGGTTCACTCATTGGAGTGGCTGTTTGTCAGAACAGCGCCGATTATTTTTATTGGTGCGCTCATTGGCATTTTCTTGACGCGGAAGAAAGAATAAAATCAAACAATCTCGAATGAATATTTGCCTGCTGATGAAATAGCACTGCATATATAGTTAGATTACCGGCAGAAAATAGCTTGCCAACAAGGGATGGATATGCTAAAATAACGGGGAGAGGTGACATGGTGGAGGGAATCATTGTAAAAGGTTTAGGAGGTCTCTATGACATCCGTTTAAATGATGGCAGTCTTGTCTTTTGTAAGGCCAAAGGTGTGTTTCGGCATGAGAAAATCAAGCCTATGATTGGGGATCGGGTCGAGATCGCTGCCGATGCGGGCGGCAATCAAGTGATTGAATCAATCGGGCCTCGCCGTAATGTTTTGATTCGGCCGCCCATTGCGAATTTAGATGTTTTATTTATTGTGCTGCCAAGCACTGATCCCGTACCCGATTTACTGACGGCCGACAAATTAATTTCGATTGCCGAGTATAATCAGATTACGCCGGTGATTGTGGTTACCAAAAATGACTTAGCGCCTGAAACGGCAGAGTCTTTGGTGCAGCTATATGAGGCATGCGGTTTTGTTGTGTATGCGGTATCTTCAAAGACGAAAGCGGGCGTTGATGCGCTGCGAACTTATATCACGCGGCATTTGCAAGGCCGCATTGCTGCTTTTGCGGGGGCTTCTGGTGTCGGTAAATCAACGCTGATGAACGCACTTTTTCCGAATATGGCGCTTGAAACAGGTGAAGTGAGCCACAAAACATCACGTGGGCGACATACGACACGTCATGTGCAGCTTTTTCCGCTGGCAGAAATGGCCGATTTTACGGCGGAAGGTTATATAGCAGATACACCTGGCTTTTCTATGTTGGATTTTGTCCGTTTCGATTTTTATGATAAAGAAGCGTTGCCATGGACATTTCGCGAATTTGAGCCATTTTTGCATGCCTGCCGATATACCGGCTGTACCCATACAGCCGAAGAGGGGTGCGCCGTTTTGGCGGCTGTGAGAGATGGAAAAATACCCGCTACAAGACATCAGAGTTTTTTACAAATATATAAAGATATTAAAGATAAAAAACCTTGGAATAGCAAATAGGCGAAACCTTCATATAATGTATTAAACTGAAAAGTATGGAGGGAACCCATTGAAAATCGTTGTGATTAAATCGCCTAAGGTGCTGCGTCCTTTACTTAAAAAAATATTTAAAGTTGATTAAGGCAGCGCGGCCAGCGCTGCCTTAATCAACTTTTTCTGTATTGGCGAAAGCGGAACTACTATTCAGCGGGGGTTAAATAGTAGGAGGGCACATCCCCCACAATCACCGACTGGGCCACAACAAATTCTTGTGTATATTCGTAATATGCGGTGGTGTTTGGCAGTATAAGCGTCATGGTCATATTGACGATAAAAAGAATAATATGTTCAGTTTGATTGAGCCCTGCTTCACGAAAGGTGGTTTTGGTCAGTGTTTCTTCGGTGTTAGACTGTGTTAGCTCCACAACAAAAGAGGGGCCTTTGCCTTGCAAGAGATCAATGTGGGTGAGCGAACCCAGCGGCACCTTGACTTTCACCTGTTCATTTTCCATCATAGCCGAAATTGTATTGTTGATATCCACACACATGCGGTTAAGTTTTTCAGCGTCGGTGGTGATAGAGGTAATCTGACCTTTTTCATTTTTGGTGATGGTGACTAACGAATGATAGCTCATATCATTTTTGCTCATAAAATCATCATAGGCGTTATTTACCGTGTCATTAAACATATTCAACGCGGCCGCTTCGGCGAGTTCCGCCATGAGTGGATCAATCTGAATACTGCTAAAAATAATAGCAGCCGCTAATAAAAAAATAAGCAGTAATAGTAAAATACGAAAACGAATTGGCCGCCCGCGCCTGGTATGTCTTAGTGCTTTCATTTGTATGTACATAATACTCACCAATCTCATTATATGCAGAAGTCAGAATATTGTTCGTTTTTATATTGAAAATAGGCTGAAATTTTGATATAATGACAAAAATAGTGAATTTCGGGGCGAAGATTGAAAAACTTAATTTTCAATCGGCAAGTTTTGAGCTGCGCTAAAACTTGAGTGATAAGCTGCTCCTATAAAAGTCGCAGCACGGAGGCTAAATATGGAAAAAGTAGCTATTCTTGATTGCGGCGGACAATACACAAAGGTCATTGACCGAAAGGTGCGGGAGTTAGGCGTATATACTGATATTTTTCCGCTTGGTGTGGATATTGATAAGATAAAGCCTTATAACGCGATTATTTTCAGCGGCGGGCCTTCCAGCGTTTGGGCGGCGGGCGCGCCGGCGTATGATCCTGCCATTTTTGATCTTGGCAAGCCCATGCTGGGTATTTGTTATGGCATGCATCTGATTAATGAGCATTTTGGCGGTGTGGTGAAACCAGAGGTTAAAACCGAATACGGCCAATTGGAAATCGATGTGGATACTTCTTGCCCTTTATTTGATGGTCTTAGCAGCAAAGAAGCTGTGCTGATGAGCCATGGCGACGCTGTCAGTGTATTTGCACCTGGTTTTACAACGGTGGCGAGCACCGAGGGGGTTTGCGCGGGAATTTATAATCCCGAAAAAAAGATTGTGGCTGTGCAGTTCCATCCAGAAGTAGAACCTACAGTAAACGGCCGGACGATGTTAGAGAACTTTTTGCGCAAAATGTGCGGTCTTACCGAGGTTTATGCGTTAGAAGACCGGATTCAAACTTCGATCGATATGATTCGCAAACGAGTTGGCGATAATAAGGTATTGGTTTTGGTCAGCGGCGGAGTTGATTCGGCGGTTACAGCCGCTTTATTATTAAAAGCGCTTTCGCCCGACAAGGTTTATGCCATTCATATTGATCATGGTTTGATGCGTAAAGATGAGAGCGATGTGATTTGTGACAATTTAAAGGATTTAGGTCTGATTCATTTAAAGCGCGTCAACGCGATGGATGCGTTTTTCTATGATAAAATTGACTGTGATGGAGAGGGTGTAGAAATTGGCCCCTTATCCGAGACGATAGATCCGGAAATGAAGCGCAAAATCATTGGTTCTATGTTTATTAAAGTGACAAGGGAAGCAGCGCTTTCTTTTGGCATTGATCGTTTTGAGGATACGTTTTTGGCGCAGGGTACCCTTCGTCCCGATTTGATTGAAAGCGGCAATCCGGATGTTTCTGGTTATGCGCATAAAATCAAGACCCATCATAACGATGTGGATATTGTCCGCAAAGCGCGTGAGAGGGGTATGATTATTGAGACAAACTGGGATTGGCATAAAGACGAGGTACGTCAGGTTGCCAGAATGCTGGGTCTTGATGAGTCGATTGCTTCAAGACAGCCGTTCCCAGGCCCTGGGTTGGGCGTTCGATTAATTTGCTGTGATGGACCAGAACCAGAGCGCTCAGAAAGCCAAAAACAGGCTGTGCGTGATTATGTGCAGCGTGTGGGCGAGGGCCGCTATTCGATCGAAATGGGTCCAGTACGCTCTGTTGGTGTGCAGGGTGATAACCGTTCGTATAAAACTTTGTCATGTTTGTATGGACCGCAGGATTTACAGCAAGTATGTTGGCCAGAGGTAATGAGCGTCGCGAAAGGCATTCCGAACGAGTTTTCTTTTATCAACCGGGTTGCCTATGCGCTGGATGGCCCTGCACAGGGTACGGTAACATGCGAAGGCTTACATATTTCGCCTGAAACGGCTGATTTGCTGCGCGAAATTGATGCCATTGTAACCAGCCATGTGCTGAATCCAAAGATAGCACAGTGTTTTGCTGTTTTGTTTCCAATGTCCAAGAGTGAAGGCAAGAAGTATTCTTGTGCGATTCGTGCTGTGTGTACAAGCGATTTTATGACCGCTCGCAGCGCCGTTCCAGGTGAGGATTTTTCGATTGAGGCTTTGGAGAAAACGGTAGCAGAAATCAAAGCGAAAGTTGGCAATTCTATCAGCCATATTTTCTACGATGTGACAGGCAAACCGCCTGCCACCGTCGAATGGGAATAATATCCATAATCGTGCAACGGAAGTTGTGAATGCAGATTTATCTACGCATAAAATCTACGCCGAGCATAACTCATTTTCAGAGCTATACTCGGCGTTTTTTCTTTTGTTGTTTCTCGTTATTAAACATAAGAATATTGCACGAAACAATTGACAATATCAATCGTTTGGTTTATAATATCAATTACAATAACTAATGGAGGAGAATTATGACGACTTCAGAACAAATACGAGTTTTGTGCGTAAGAACGGGCATTAGCTTATCTGAATTAGCAAGAAAGATCAACCAAACCCCACAAAACTTTAATGCAAAATTAAAAAGAAATACCATTACTCAAAATGAACTGAATCAAATAGCAGAGGTTCTTAATGTTACTTATGAACAATACTTTGTCTTGAAAAACGGCGAACAGATAAAATAGGAGAATTAGTATTATGACAGAGCATAAAATAGTGTTTGGCGATAGTCGTTCACTTAATAAAATAAAAGACAAGTCCGTACAGTTAATTATTACATCCCCGCCCTATTGGCAGTTGAAAGACTATGGAACAGAAGACCAAATCGGATTTAACGACAGCTACGAAGAATACATAAATAATCTTAATCTCGTTTGGAAAGAATGCAATCGAGTTTTAGCTGATGGTTGCAGATTGTGTATAAATATCGGTGATCAATTTGCTCGTTCTGTATATTACGGTCGTTATAAGGTAATTCCTATTAGAACAGAGATTATTCGATTTTGCGAGTCACTCAGTATGGACTATATGGGTGCAATCATTTGGCAAAAAGCTACTACTATGAATACATCTGGTGGCGGTGCTATTATGGGAAGTTATCCATATCCTCGAAATGGCATACTAAAAATGGATTATGAGTTTATACTTTTGTTCAAAAAGCTTGGTAATGCTCCAAAACCTACCAAAGAACAAAAAGCTGCTTCGGCAATGACCAAAGAGGAATGGAGCCAGTATTTTTCATCTCATTGGAATTTTAATGGCGTTAAACAACTTGGACATATAGCAATGTTTCCAGAAGAACTTCCGAAGCGCCTCATTAAAATGTTTTCTTTTGTTGGCGAAACTGTTTTTGATCCATTTGCCGGTAGCGGTACAACCTCCCTTGCGGCAAAAAATTTAGGGAGAAATTCAATAGGATATGAAATCAATAAAGATTTTGCTCCGATTATAAAAGAGAAACTCTGTAATAATCAGTTAGTTTTGGGAGATAATTCAACAGTTTCTTTTTATGAAGACAGAATAGGAAATGCATCATCTTTTGAGCAGTTGCCTTATATTTTTCACGATCCACATAAAATGGATAAAAAAGTAGATGTTAAAAGGCTTCAATTTGGATCAAAAATTGATCAATCAGAAGCCAAACGGGATGAATTGTTCGGCGTAAGGAAAGTAATTTCGTCTGACAAAATAGAGCTTAGCAATGGGCTTATTGTTCGATTATTAGGTATTAAACCCAATCCGTTATATCAAGGACAAGCTATTAGTTTTCTGCAAGAGAAATTTCAGAAACGAAAAGTTTTTTTGAAGTACGATACTATTAAATATGATGCAGAAAACAACCTGTTATGCTATGTATATCTCGATAACAAAACATTTATAAACAATCATTTAGTCAGAACGGGTTATGTTTATGTTGACACATCATTTGACTATACTTGCCAAAAGAAATTTATAAATTCACTTCCAAAGTAAAGAGCAAGCGGAGGCTTTTGCCTCCGCCTACAAGATTATTCTTCAACTTCAATGGTCATTCCAGTCTTCTTCTTTGTGTAGTAAACCATCTTAACATTGATAACTTCTGATAATCTACCCATAGTTTTATATGTATCGGGTTTAACTGAATAAGGAGTTTTGCTAACATAGCCGTCAATTCCTTGCGACTCTTCTTCTGGAGTAGCTAATCTATAGGGTTTTCCTAACTTCTCGGCAATTTTAGATAGAATGGCTTCCTGAACATATAATCCGTTATATGTCTTGGTTATAACTAAATCCTCAACCCATTTTTTAACCAATTCTTTATCAATAAGCCTGATTGCTTCTTTTAGATTTTCTACTTGTGCAAAAATTTTATTTGTTGCATTTTCAATAGCGTCAGGATATCTTTTTAAATACCATTCACGCCAGCTATTGATAGAAACATCATCACAAGCATTTTCATATTCAGGGAACAGTTCTGAAAGCTGACCAACAACCTTTGGACGAGTGCCTTGTGCATTTTGATTTGCCCAGTTAATTAATTGAGAAGTATACTTGGGGAAATCAGGTGTTTCGCTTCCATTAAGCGTGACTAATTCATCATTTTTAATTGTAAATTTCATAGTTGTTCCTCCAAAAATAGTTTGTACGTTTCGATTTCAAGTGCATCGGCAATACGCTGAATATTTTCAAGCGATATGCTTCTTCGATAACATTCAATTGCACTAATATATGTCCGATGCATTCCACATTTATCTGCAAAAGCCTCTTGAGAAATTCCCATTATTGTGCGATATTTTTTTAGATTTGTTCCAAACACTTTTACAATATCCATAGTTGCAATCCTCCATGATATGGAGTATAATAGAAACGAATACAAAAAGTCTACATACAATAAGTAACAAGAAAGGCGATATATATGAAATTGAGAAATTTTCTCTACCTCAACACCAAAGTAGTTGAGGATTACATTGCTGCGATTGACGGCTATACATATGACGAAGAATCTCAAGCTATTGCAACCAGTAATGAGAACACTTTAGCTGGGAAGGGCGCAATCGGTATAGTGTCTGGAAACGGATCGCATACTGGAAAACAGTCAGAAGAAGTAAAACGCTCTGTGCGCATCAGCGATGCGGCAAAATTTGAAAAAATCTATAAGTATCTAAAAGCAGATGAAGATGATGGGCTAAAGTATTATGAGTTTCTTAGCGATACGGATTACAATGGTCTATATCGAGATGATTTTCTTGAGGTCTTAGTAACTGTAAGGTTTTCCAAAATGAAGGAACTAACAGATAGTGTAAAGAAAATTGCTGAATTGGCGGCTGTTTTTGAGACTATTACTGACCAGCAGATACTTGATAAAAAAGCAACTGAAGCAGTTAATGGCTTTTCGGCATTAGGACAAATGAAAGCAGGTAAGGAAATAGCGTGCGTCTTTGAATTTGAAGATGGCGCATATCCATTGGTTGCATATCTTGATGAAAGTTACTTCCGTTGTGAACAGAGCAACTTTGTTGGACAAGCATATTTATTGTGTAAGGTAATTCGAAAAATCCCAAAAGGACAGAATGTCAAGTTAGATGAAATCTTCGATGATATCAAGAAGATGCCACTTAATAGAGCGCAAAGGAGAACAATGCCAAAGAATATGGACAATCCTGTTGAACTTCGGGATGTTATCAAAGGACCTGCCCTTATCGTTCTTCCCATTGCGGTATATCAATAAACAACTGACGTTTCGTGGCAACGATTTGGCAACAGAAAATCGGATAGCGTATGCTTTACCGATAATACAAATAATGTAGATACGCCCTGCTAAATCTCATAAACAAACTTGTTTAGAATTGATTTGTCAGGAGCGAGTAGGAATAGATCGCAAAGCCTTCTACCCCGCATAAACACTGGGTTTGCGGCTTCAAAAGTCTCGATTTGACAGCAAAATAATAGCAGACTGCCAAACGCATTTACCCAGTGTTTCAAGTAGTTTGCGAGTGAAATTATCTTAATAAATTCTAAAAGGCATTATTGACTTATGCAGCCGGTAATGCCTTTTTTGCGTTTGTTTTGGAAGTGAAAGCCAATGTTGTTGCATTTTTTTGAGAAATCCATTGATTATCGGACAGCCATTTGACTTTCCAATCATTGAATCTATACTACAATAAGGACAAACAGAGGTTCCGGAAATATTATCAATCCATTCCACAATTACATTTGGATTGAAAACCTTTAAACAATTTTAGGGCCGCGGATATAAACGAAGCAACATAGGAGAATTTATTTTCATATTTGTGCACCGACAAAGAAACTGTACAATTTTTGGGCAAATGTATAGGATGTGTCACAATTTAGGTCAATGCCAGCTGTTTTGCCAATTTTCAAATATTATCATTGCTGCTATACTGGATAAAAAGACGAGAAACATGCGGGATAAGAAAGGAGGGGGACTATATGCGTTATAATCGTTCGATATTGCCTATACAGATTGCAAAAATCGGATATATCGCAGCGTCGGTTTTATTAGGTATCATGGGCATCATGCTGCTGTTGGCGCCTTACTTTTCCGTTCCATTGCTTGGTATCCTCTGCGGAAGTATTTTTGTCGTTTTCGGCTGTATCCGGCTGGTTGGGTATTTTTCAAAGGATCTGTTTCGGCTTGCTTTTCAATACGATTTGGTATTCGGAATCGTTATGATTGTAATCGGTATCGTTGTGCTGTTGCACCCCGATTGGGTGCTGAATTTTGTATGCGTTGCGCTTGGCATTTCGATTCTGACAGACGCGCTGTTCAAAACGCAGATAGCCATGGAGTCAAAGCGATTCGGCATCAAAGAGTGGTGGCTGATTCTCGGTACGGCTATCGCTACAGGAATATTGGGTTTGATCCTTGTATTCCGTCCGGCTGAAGGCAGTTCGATACTGACGGTGCTTTTCGGCGCCACATTACTATCAGAAGGGATTTTGAATATGAGTACAGTTTTCACAACTGTAAAAATCATTAAGAATCAGGTGCCGGACGATATAGATTCCTATTATGAAGAAAGTGAGGATTAACCTAAAATGCGATTTGCAAAAGCGGTAGTAAAATTCCGCATTCCCATTATCATTTTTATAGTCATCCTGATGATACCATCCATGTTCGGGATGATGAATACCAGAATCAATTACGATATGCTTAGCTACCTGCCGGAAGATATGGATACGGTAGTTGGGCAGGATGAACTTCTTGACGAGTTTGAAAAAGGCGCTTTTGCCTTTGTTATTGTAGAGGATATGCCGAATAAGGAGGTCGCAAAGCTCTGTGACAAAATTGAAGCGGTCGATCATGTAGATTCCATAATCTCCTATGCGAGTCTTGCCGATGCGTCAGTACCAAAGGATATCATTCCGGATAAAATCTATAAGGAATTTAATTCGGATAACGCAACCCTGATGGCAGTATTCTTTGACAGCGCAACTTCGGCCGATGAAACGCTTGCCGCAGTGGAGGAAGTACGGTCGGTTGCCGGAAAACAATGCTTTGTCGCCGGTATGTCGGCGATGGTAGTCGATTTGAAACAAATATCAGAGTCTGAAGAAATCGTCTACGTTATTCTGGCTGTTTTAATTTGTTGCATTGCCATGCTCTTACTGCTGGACAACTGGATCATTCCGTTTGTTTTTATCGGCTCAATCGGAATGATGATTCTGCTGAATCTCGGCAGCAACTATTTTCTCGGCGAAATATCGTTCATTACAAAGGCTTTGGCCGCAGTTTTGCAGTTAGCTGTAACGATGGACTATTCTATTTTCCTATGGCACAGCTACAATGAACAACGTGAAAAATACAGCGATAATAAAGAAGCAATGGCTATGGCGATCAAAGCAACGCTTACTTCTGTTGTCGGCGGATCAACAACAACCATAGCCGGGTTTATTGCTCTATGCTTTATGACCTTTACTCTCGGTCTCGATCTCGGTATTGTTATGACAAAAGGCGTCGTACTCGGCGTGATCGGCTGTGTAACCGTTTTGCCTTCGTTGATTCTGGTGCTTGATAAGCCGCTGCAAAAAGCAAAACACAGATCGTTGATTCCGAACATGAATAAGATCGCAAAGGGACTTGTAAAAGTTTTCCCTGTATTTCTTGTGATTTTTGCCGCCTTACTTGTTCCGTCTTACATGAATTACCAAAAAGCCAGTAATGAAGTTTACTATGATATGGCAAAATCCCTACCCGAGGATATGGACTACATTATTTCCAATTCCAAGTTATCTGAAGAGTTTGATACAGCCTCAACTCATATGGTTCTTGTAGATTCCTCGCTGCCGTCTAAATCAATACGCTCCATGATCAGCGATATGGAAGACGTAGACGGCGTTAAATATGTTCTTGGATTGGAATCTATCGTTGGCTCCCGCATCCCGGAAGAAGTGATCCCGGATGGGATAAAGGAAGTGCTCAAAGGAGATAAGTGGGAACTTCTTCTAATCAATTCGGAATATAGTCCGGCCAGTGATGAAGCAAACAATCAAGTCAACAGCCTGAATGCGGTTCTGAAACGGTATGATGAGAATGGTATGCTGATTGGTGAAGCGCCCTGTACCAAGGACATGATCGAAACAACGGATCAGGACTTTAAGGTTGTCAATACGATTTCGATCATAGCAATCTTTTTGATTATCGCACTGTCCACCAGAAGTATTTCGCTACCGGTTATTCTTATTGCTGTTATAGAGTTTGCGATTTTTATCAACCTCGGTCTTCCGCATCTTCTCGGTCAGCAGATGTCGTTTATCACGCCGATTTGCATCAGTACGATTCAGCTCGGTGCAACGGTAGACTATGCGATCCTTATGACGACGCGATACAAAACGGAACGTATGGCAGGGAACGATAAACGGACAGCGATTACTACGGCGCTTTCCACCTCCATTCCTTCCATTATCGTTGCCGGTATGAGTTTGTTTTCAGCAACCTTCGGCGTTGCGTTGTATTCTAACATGGAAATGATTAGCTCCATGTGTATGCTTATGGCAAGAGGTGCGATTATCAGCATGATTTGCGTCATATTTATACTGCCCTCCATGCTGATGCTTTGCGATAAGATTGTCTGTGCGACAACCTTCGGTATGCGGAAAATCGGAAAGAACGGTAATGACAAACCGCCCATAGTGCCGCCTAACAGATCAGGTGTAACTGGAACACCTAAATTTGAAAAAGAACCTATTGCTATGAATTCGGAGGTACAGTAATCATGAAAAATAAACTTGCAAAACCATTATCTATTGTTCTCTGCGGAACACTGTTGCTTGGGAGTGTTGGAGCCGGAGTCGCTTATGCGCTGAACAGTGATAAGCAGGAAGAAAAAGAACCCGAAAAGATTTCCATTATGAAAGAGGAAGAAACTGCTGATCTGACAAAAGATGAAACTGTATATGTGTTGACAGGCGCAGACGGTACTGTAAATAAGATCATTGTCAGCGACTGGATTAAAAACTCGGTCAACAGCAATTCGTTCTCTGATAAATCGGAGCTTACCAATATAGAAAATGTCAAGGGCGATGAAACCTACACGATGAACGGCGATAATATGCGCGTGTGGGACGCTCAGGGAAACGATATTTATTATCAGGGCAATATTGAAAAAGAGTTGCCTGTTAATTTGACTGTTTCCTACCAACTGGACGGAAAAAAGATATCTGCTGAAGAGCTTGCCGGCAAAAGCGGCAAAGTCACAATCCGCTTTGATTATACAAACAACCAATATGAGATGGTGGAAATCGACGGCAAGCAGGAAAAAATGAATGTCCCGTTTGCCATGCTGACCGGTATGCTGCTGGACAACGATGTGTTCACTAACGTGGAGGTCTCCAACGGCAAGCTGCTCAATGACGGCGACCGTACCGTGATAGCTGGAATTGCTTTCCCGGGACTTCAGAGTAACCTGAATCTTGATAAAGACAAGTTGGAAATCCCAGATTATGTGGAAATCACCGCCGATGTTAAAAATTTTGAAATGGCAAACACAGTAACAATCGCCACGAATGATATTTTTAGCAATCTCAACACGGATGAACTTGACTCGATGGATGACCTGAACGATTCATTGGATGAAATGACGGACGCTATGGATCAGCTGATAGACGGTTCCTCTGACCTGTATGACGGACTTTGCACCTTGCTTGATAAATCCGGTGAACTGATATCGGGAATCAATCAGCTGTCGGACGGTGCTTTAAAATTGAAAAACGGTGCCGGCGATCTGAAAAAAGGAGCAGCGGAGCTTTTTGACGGTGCAAACGCACTTTCCGACGGTACATCCTCCCTCGTTGACGGTGCGGAAGAGCTTGTAAACGGCGCTAAAACACTCGCCGGCGGTCTGGAAACACTCACGGCAAACAACGACACCTTAAACGGCGGCGCTAAACAGGTTTTTGGATCGCTGCTCAGTATGGCGAACGAACAGCTCGTCGCTGCGGGACTCTCTGTACCGACACTGACAATTGAAAACTATGCAGAAGTTTTAAACGGCGTAATTGCTTCCCTCGATGAAACCAATGTGGCAGCACAGGCACAGGAAATTGCCCGCCAGACCGTCACCGCTCAGGTAAATGCACAGAAGGATACGATAAAAGCTGCAGTTGCGGCAAAAATACAGGAAGAAGTTACGGCTCAGGTAACCGAAGCTGTCCGTGCAAATGTTGAATCTCAAGTTTTAGCCGCCATAAATATGACAAAAGAGCAGTACGAGGCCGGTATTGAGGCAGGTGTTATTACTGCCGAGCAGCAGGCGCAAATAGCTGCAGCGATCAACGCACAGATGGAAAGCGAAGCTGTAAAAGCAACAATCAGTGCGAATGTAGAGGCTCAGATGCAGTCCGATGACATTCAGGCTATGATTACTGCAAAAACGGAGGAGCAAATTCCGCTGCTGATCGAACAAAACATGAATTCTCCTGAAGTCCAGGCGCAAATCACAGCGGCACTTGAACAGGCAAAATCCGGCGCAGCAGCCATCTCTGCTCTGAAGGAACAGCTTGATAGTTATAACCAGTTCTATATCGGGTTGAGTCAATATACCGCCGGCGTTGCCTCCGCAAAGGACGGTGCCGATCAATTATACATCGGAGCCGGTCAGCTGAGAGACGGAGCAAACCAGGTCAATGACGGAAGCCAGCAGCTGAAGGACGGGGCGAACCGATTAAAGGACGGAACGGCGGAGCTTTATGCCGGTATGAGCGAACTGTATGACGGCATCCTCACACTGAAGGACGGAGCTCCCGCCCTCCTCGACGGCGTTACACAGCTTCGTGACGGTGCTATGCAGCTTTCAGACGGGCTTAAAGAATTCAACGAAAAGGGAATTCAAAAGCTGGTAGATGCTGTGGACGGCGATATCAGCGGGCTGATTACCAGAATTAAGTCTACGGTTGAGGTATCGAAGAACTATCAAACATTTTCAGGTATTTCCGATGAAATGAGCGGACAGGTTAAATTCATATACCGTACCGATTCGATTGAAGCGAAATAATCTTGGTGCATAGTCCGAATGCGTTTGACCGATGAAATCTTATATTTCGTATTTGGCTTCTTGACAAAAAGCGTTTTATGGTATAAAATAAATAAGTCGAACAGCCGAAAAAGCGTAGAATCAACGACAGATTCTACGCTTTTTTTCTTGCCCAGTTCTTCGCAGTTTTCAGGCAGCTTTCTCTCTGATAAAGACTCCAAATACAAGTTTAAGGAGAATTTTATGAATCAGTCAGAAAACAGTCAATTTTTAGGAACCGAAAAAATAACCAAACTGATGTTTGCATTTTCGATTCCCTGCGTACTCTCTCTTTTGGTTAGTGCTCTCTACAATATAGTTGATCAGATTTTTATTGGCAACAGTGAACTCAGTGCGCTTGGAAATGCGGCAACCGGTGTTGTTTTTCCGGTCTTTATTATTGCGCAGGCGTTTGCATGGTGCTTCGGAGACGGTTGCGCCGCTTATCTCAATATTTGCCAAGGCAAGGGAGATACGCAGTTATCACATAAAGCCATTGGCACGGGGATTCTTGCAACACTGTTGGCGAGCATCGTTCTTATGATAATATTTTTCCCGCTGAAAACACAGCTATTAACGCTGTTTGGCGCTTCAGAAAACAGCATTGGCATGGCGGTGGAATATTTTAATATTATTTTAGCCTTTTTTCCTGTGTATATGCTCTCTAATATGATGAATGCTGTCATTCGTGCGGACGGCAGTCCTGCCTGGTCGATGGCTTCGATGCTCATTGGCGCCATGACAAACATTATTTTGGATCCTGTATTTATCTTTGGTTTGCATTGGGGAATGAAGGGCGCCGCTCTTGCTACAGTGCTTGGACAAGTCGTTTCTTTTGTAATTAGTTTGTTTTATTTTTTCCGCACAAAGACATTCAAACTTACAAAGAGAAGTTTTATTCCCGATTTTAAAACGTTTGCCAATGCGCTTAAACTGGGCGCTTCGTCCTTTATTACACAAATGACGATTGTGATCATTTCGCTGGTTTGCAATATTATGCTGGCGAAGTACGGCGCTATGTCGCATTATGGCGTGGATATACCAATTGCCATTATTGGAATTGAAAGCAAAGTGTTTACAGTGGTGATCAATTTAGTCGTAGGAATTGTGCTTGGCTGCCAGCCGATTATCGGTTATAATATTGGCGCAGGAAACTATGATAGAGTTAAGAAACTTTATCGGTCAATTCTTTTGTGCACTGTGGTTATTGGTGTTGCTTCAACCTTATTGTTTGAACTGGCTCCGAAAGCGGTTGTTGGTATTTTTGGGACGCCGATAAATATACCTAATCCCGATGATTATTGGCTCTTCGCCGAAAAGACTTTCCGTATTTTCCTTTCGCTTGTCACCTTTACCTGCACGATCAAGATGACCTCGATTTTCTTTCAGGCTGTCGGAAAACCAGTGCAAGCTGTTATTTCTTCTATGATTCGTGATATTGTTTGTTTTATTCCACTGATTCTGATTTTGCCTAATTTCTTTGGCATAGAGGGTATTTTATTTGCTGCACCCATTGCAGATTTTATTGCCATGATTGTCGCGATATCATTGACCGTTATATTTTTTAAACACTTAAAAATACAAAAAGCTTAGTTGAGTCTGCGAAAAGGTAATGATAAAAGAACTAACTGTCTTAAACAAAAGATAGTTAGTTCTTTTTTGTTAATTACATCGGGTCTATGTGTTTTTGTTGCTCTGTTTTTTGTGAAGAGACCTAAATTGGTTTTTGTAGTTTTTCATATTAAAAAGCACTTGACTAATAAGCGGTCTTTTGATACAATAATTTCAAACATGAAATATTCATATATGAACTAATCGGAGGTGACCATATGAACGCAGGTATGGAATTTGTGCAAAAAATAGTTCTTGGGTATGATGCGTTTTGCAAGCCGCTGTGTCGGGAACTGGGACTTTCAAAAACATCGTTTGATATTTTGATGTTTCTTGCCAATAATCCCTCCTATAAAACGGCCAGAGATATTGTTGAAGTACGCCATATTAAAGCAAATCTTGTTTCTGTTCACATAGAGCGTTTAGTGCGAGAAGGTTATCTTGTCCGTAAAGCAGTGCAAGAAGACCGGCGAAAGGTTGAATTAATTTGCACCGAGCAGGCAGCGTCGGTGGTGGAACGGGGAAGAGAACTGCAAAACTCTTTTTTCAATTGCCTTTTTTACGATACAGACAATAACATGCGGCAAGCCTTTTTTTCTACTATGAAGATTATAGAAAAAAATGTAGATGCAATTTTGGAGGAGAAAATTTAAAATGGAACTTCTTATCATTATTTTAGTCACTTTTTTTGCCGGTATGGGAGCAGGGCTTGGAACTGGTTTTGCCGGAATGAGTGCTGCCGCTGTAATTAGTCCCATGCTCATTACTTTTCTTAATCTGGATCCCTATATGGCCGTTGGAATTGCGTTGTCCTCTGACGTACTGGCTAGCGCTGTTTCATCTTATACCTATTACAAAAATAAAAACTTAGATGTTAAAAATGGATTAATGATGATGGCAAGTGTGCTTGTCTTTACGCTGATTGGCAGTTATACAGCAAGCCTTCTTCCCTCTGCCACGATGGGTAATTTTTCTGTATTCATGACGTTTTTGCTGGGCATTAAGTTTATTGTACGTCCTGTGATGACAAGCAAAGAGGCCATGGAGGGGGTATCTTTTAAAAAGCGGGTTATCCAGTCTTTGATTTGTGGCGCGATTATTGGTTTTATTTGCGGATTTATTGGTGCCGGCGGCGGTATGATGATGCTTTTGATTTTAACTTCTGTGTTAGGATATGAATTAAAGACAGCGGTTGGCACAAGTGTGTTTATTATGACTTTTACAGCCCTTACAGGTGCGGCTTCTCATTTTATGATTGGTGGTGCGCCGAATTGGTTTATCTTGATTCTGTGTGTCATTTTCACATTGTTGTGGGCGCGTTTGGCGGCTGTTTTTGCCAACAAAGCAGAACCAAGGGTGTTGAATCGTGCGACTGGTGTGGTGCTTGTCGTTTTAGGTATTGTTATCATGGGATTTAATTTCTTGGTATAAAGCATAATATTTATATGTGTTTTGGGAGAGGGCATGTGGTTTGTGCTTTTCTAAAGCATATAGTTTTATCGGTTTTGCGGTGTCAGAAAATGTGACGGTAAAATGAATATAGATATGCAACAATAAACATTTATTTTATTCGCTTGAAAGAAAGGAAAAAAGTAGTGAAAATATCTGAAAGAATTACCGATTTAATCGGCGGTACGCCTTTATTGAAGTTAAGCAATTATATGGCGCAGCATCAATTGGAAGCAACTATTTTAGGAAAGTTAGAATATTTTAATCCGGCCGGCAGCGTAAAGGATCGCGTTGCTGGAGCGATGGTGGATGAAGCAGAGGCCAAGGGACTGTTAAAGCCTGGATCGGTAATTATTGAGCCAACCAGCGGGAATACGGGGATTGGTCTTGCGGCGGTAGCTGCTTCTAAAGGGTACCGAATTATGTTGACTATGCCGGAAACCATGAGTATAGAGCGGCGCAATTTGCTGAAAGCTTATGGGGCCGAACTCATTCTTACTGAAGGAGCAAAGGGAATGACTGGAGCGATTGAAAAGGCCGAAGAGTTGGCGAGTCAAATTCCGAATAGTTTTATCCCTGGTCAGTTTACAAATCCTGCTAATCCCGCGGTGCATAAGAGCACAACGGGTCCTGAGATATGGAATGACACCGATGGAAAAATTGACATTTTTGTGGCAGGTGTGGGAACAGGCGGTACGCTTTCTGGTGTTGGCGCTTATCTAAAGCAACAGAACCCAGCTGTTCAGGTAGTGGCGGTCGAGCCGGCTTCTTCGCCCGTGCTTTCACAGGGAAAAGCAGGTCCCCACAAAATACAGGGAATAGGCGCTGGCTTTGTGCCCGAAACACTGGATACCAATATCTATGATGAGATTATTACCGTCGAGCATGAAGATGCCTTTGCAACAGGGCGAGCCCTTGCAAGGAACGAAGGGCTGCTTGTAGGGATATCATCAGGCGCCGCTGTCTTTGCCGCCGCAGAATTAGCCAAACGTCCGCAAAATCAGGGCAAAGTGATTGTGGCGCTTTTGCCCGATACCGGTGAGCGTTATTTAACAACGCCAATGTTTGCTGAATAAGAAAAAAGAAAAGAGCGAACGGATTTTATAAATCTGTTCGCTCTTTTGCGTGAGTTTCGTTGTATCTTATATGATTGTTCATTCCTCGGCCGCTTGTTCAGCCTTCAGCTGTTCGGCATATGCTTCATCTTCTTGGCGATGGCGTTCTTCTTCGGCTTCTTTTGCTTGCCAGTATTTTCGGTTTTTGTTGTGAGCCAATGTAACAACAAGACAAAAAATAACCGTTTGCAGGATAAAGCCAAAAATCGGAGATTGCAGTAAATGAGCGCCTAAAAGATTCGGCAGATAAAAGCGCAGAACGGGTTGGCTTGTGATGGTATCAATACCAAAAACGAGTGAACATACCGTTGGCACGATCATAAAAATCATATAGGCGGCTGATTCTTTTAACACAAAAAAAGAAGGCGGCAATGGACTCTTTTTCATTTTAGCGGTAGAAGCAAACGTGTAGCCAATAAAAACAACAAAGGCGATAGCGCATACGAGTGCCGTTTCGACAAAAGGAACCGGAATGATAAAGCCTAACAGGGTATCCGCTAAGATTGCTGCAGCGAATGCAAGCAGGTTGACAATATGTAAAATGCAAAATTTGATCGTGAAAAAGAGAATGTTGTCTTTTTTCATAGTCATGCATATCCTTTCATAAGCAATGATTCTTGATTGATGCGGTTTGCCGCATTTATCATTCATTATAGCATAGAAGAAGTAAAAAATAAAGAAAACAAGTTGTTTTTTGCCGAAAAACCTTTTAAAAAAAGGGTCTTTATGCTATAATAAACACGGGCTTGCGCTCGTGTTTATTAGCAAGATTGTCTTGTCACCCATTAGGGTGACATTCCGGCTTAGCAGGAAACGTCAATTTTTCCGGTTTACTAAAACTTTATGCTATATAAATATGGGCTTACGCTCGTGTTTATCGGAATCAAATCAAAGATTTGTTCCTTAAAGTTTGTCTTGTCACCCAAATGGGCGCTGTTTTGGCTATGCTGGAACTGTCTGACTTTTGGCTGTGCTGAAACGTCGTATTTCACAGTTGGCGAATTTTTACAGGATAAATATACAAAAACACAGTAAATATTATAAAATATTTAATATAAAAGATTTTGTACATATGGAGGTTGGCATGAGCGAGGAATTGTTTGGACCGCTTAGCGTAATTGGTATGCGGGGGTGCGAGGATTTTTGCTCCGCAGTGGACAAGTATTTAAAGAGATGGAGAAAGACGGACAAGAGCTTTTTAGTCAAGGCCGAGTGTCCCCGGTTTGGAACCGGCGAGGGCAAGGGCCTTTTGCATGAAACCCTGCGCGGTCATGATGTTTATATTATTTGCGATGCTTTCAATCATGGGGTCACTTATACTATGTATGGTAAAGAAGTTCCCATGAGTCCGGATGATCATTTTGCCGATCTTAAGAGAATTATCGGCGCCATTGCAGGTAAGGCAAGACGGGTTTCGGTGATTATGCCGATGCTTTATGAAGGACGGCAGCACAAACGGGCTTCTCGTGAATCGCTTGACTGCGCACTGATGCTGCAGGAACTTCACAATTTGGGCGTTTCTAATATTTTGACTTTTGATGCGCATGACGCCAGAGTACAAAATGCGATTCCGCTTGGCGGTTTTGACAATGTGCAGGCGACTTATCAGATGATTAAGGCGCTTGTCAAAAACGAAAAGGATATTTCTTTCAATAAAGATGATATCATGATTGTTTCGCCGGATGAAGGCGGTATGCATCGCTGCATGTATTATTCATCGGTATTGAAATTAGACTTGGGCATGTTCTATAAAAGAAGAAATTATTCGGTGATTGTAGACGGCCGCAATCCGATTGAAGCGCATGAGTATTTAGGGCGCAGCGTCAAAGGAAAAGATATTATTATTGTAGATGATATGATTTCATCGGGCGATTCGGTGATTGAAGTGGGCAAAAAATTAAAAGAACGGGGTGCAAAACGTATCTTCATTTTTGCAACTTTTGGACTTTTTGTTTCGGGATTGTCTGTGTTTGACGAGGCTTATGCTACCGGATGTTTTGACCGCATCTATACAACTAATTTGATTTATCGCATGCCTGAGTTGGCAGAGAGAGAGTGGCATCAAGAGGTGAATATGTGTAAATATATCTCGCTGATTGTGGACACGCTTAATAAAGATCACACGATTTCAGACCTTTTGAATCCGGTCGAAAGAATCAACTCTTTTATGGAAAAAAGAGTGGCTGACGGTACGATAAAGAGTTGACAATTAAAGTGGCGTGTGATAGTATGATAGTGTTTCTTAACGAATTAAGGATAGAGAGGTAAATTTTATGAAAAAAGGCTTAAATCAAGGCTTTGCTCTGCCGAAAGGCATTTCGCACAGAGAAGAGTTTGAAATGACAAAAAAGGCCGGTTTTGAAGGAATTGAATTTAATATTACAGATCCTTTTACATCGGATGAGTTGGCAGAAATTAAAGCGCTTTCCAAAGAATTTGGCATTCCTGTACTTAGCTTGGTGTCTGACCTTCACTGGCAGTATCATTTGACCAGTAATGACCCGGCTGACCGTAAGCGCGCGCAGGAAATTACCAAAGAATTGGTTACACAGGCAAAAGAGCTTGGCGCTGACAGTGTGTTAGTTGTGCCTGGTACGGTAAATGAAAATGTAACCTATGTTGAGGCATATAATAATGCATTAAATGCACTCATTGAATTAAAACCATTTTTAGAGGAAATGAAAGTCAATGTAGGCATTGAAAACGTGTGGAACAAGTTTTTGATTACTGCTTTTGAAATGAGAGACTTTATCGATGCAGTCGATTGTCCGTATGTTGGCTCTTATTTTGACGCAGGTAATGTAGCGATTAATGCATTCCCTGAATATTGGATTGAAATTCTCGGTAAGAGAATTAAGAAAGTGCATATTAAAGATTTCCGCGCTTGTGATGGCGGCGGGGCGCTGGCTACGTTCGTGGATCTTTGCGAGGGCGATATCCGTTGGGATCGGGTAATGAAAGCACTGCGCGAAGTTGGCTATGATGATTACATCACCTGTGAAGTTGCTTATCATAAGCTTTGTCCGCAGACGTCTCTTGATAACATGAGCCGTACGCTCGATGAGATTTTGGCATTATAAACGCATAGGAAGCGCGTGTGAGGTCTAACTGCATGCGTTCAATCATAGAATAAAAGGAGATATATAAAAATGGTTAAAGTTGGTTTGATTGGAATCGGCGGTATGGGAAGAGGCCATTTGGCAAATCTTGTCCGCTTTACAGCAGAAGGCGAAATCATTAAGTTAGTTGCAGCTTGTGATATTGATCCTGCCAGATTTGAGAATGGCGAGCGTGAGTTCAATATTGATATTGGCGGCGACGCAATCGATTTCTCTAAATTTGCTTGCTATACAAATTATGAAGAGATGATTGAAAAAGAAGATCTTGATATGGTGATTATCGCGCTGCCTACTTATCTTCATAAAGAAGCAACGCTGAAATGTTTGGATAAAGGCTTGCATGTTCTGTGCGAGAAGCCGATGAGCTTGAATCCAGCTGATTGTGAAGTTATGTTAGCGAAAGCAAAAGAGGTTGGCAAGCGTTTGATGATTGGTCAGGTGCTTCGTTTCTGGGGCGAGTATGAGGTTCTGAAAGAAGTTGTTGACTCGAAAAAATACGGCGAATGCACAGGCGCTTATTTCTTCCGCGGCGGTTCTTTACCGGTTTGGTGCTTTGAGCGCTGGCTGTTCAGAAGAGAGTGCGGCGGCGGTGCTATGCATGACCAGCACGTACACGATGTTGATATGGTTAACTATCTGTTTGGTATGCCGAAAGCGGTTACCTCAGTTGGTAAAATTATCTTAGAGGGTTCGGGCCACGACTCGGTTTCCACCAACTATCTGTATGATGACAAAAAGGTTGTCAATGCGCAGGATGACTGGACCATGCAGGATGACGTATTCCATATGAATTATCGTGTGAACTTTGAGAAGGGTACTATGCAGTTCCGCGATGATGGTTTGTATGTTGCCGGTGAAGGTGAAAAACCGGTTAAAATTGAGTGTGACCAAGAAAATGGCTATTATAAAGAAGTTAAATATTTTGCTACACTCATTGAGAATCCGGATATGGTTAATACCATTAACCCGCCGGAAGATTCGCTTGATACCATCCGTTTGGTTTGCGCAGAAGAGGAATCAGCTGACAACTTCAGCAAGATTATTGAACTGTAAAAGATTGATATAAAAATAAAAAACGCCTATATAGGCGTTTTTTATTTTGTTTAGCCAAGCTTGAAAGATTGGCAGTCTGTACATTTTACTTCTGTCGGATTAGATTCGTGCGTTCCAACTTTAATTCTGTCCAGTGAGCAGTAATTTTCGGTTTTTGAATGGTTTGCGCATACAGTAACATCGCACTCGATGCATTTATTGCATCCGCAATTTCCGCAATTAGATTTTCCCATAATAAAATCACCTCCATCATGGTGTTTTTATTATTTGCGTTTTTTGATAAAATTATAATGAAGCGATATTGTCAATTTTTTACAAATATACTGTTGCCTTGTGCATCTAAAGCGACAATGAGCGGAAAATCTTTAAATGTCAATTTTTTGATTGATTCACATCCTAAATCGGGAAAAGCAATTACCTCGAGCGAGGTAATACATTTAGCGGCTAATGCACCCGCGCCGCCAATAGCACAAAAATACACCGATTGATTGCGCACAATGGCTTCGACTACTTCTTGGCTGCGCGGTCCTTTGCCAATCGTGGCGCCCAGACCTAAATCCAACAGGGCAGGCGTATAAGGATCCATGCGAGAAGAAGTCGTTGGGCCGCAGGAGCCAATGACAGTACCAGGCTTTTCAGGGGTTGGCCCTGCATAATAGATAACGCTCCCTTGCAGCGGAAAGGGCAGATCCTGTTTTTGTAAAATCATTTGTGATAAGCGCCCATGCGCCGCGTCTCTAGCCGTGTAAACGGTGCCGCTTACCAGTACGCTTTCTCCTGCGCGTAACTCAGGTGCTATTTCTTTAATATGATGCGTATTGATTTGTTTCATTTTTTTAAAAATTGGAAGATTTTTTCTTTTGCGCTTTGCAGCGCTTGGGTTAATTCTGAAAAATCTTCATTTCCTCGCTTGCTGTTTTCGGTAAAATCTTTTTCTTTATGCATTTCTTTGCTTGCCTTAGTGGTGTAAGAGGAAGCAATTTGACGACTTTGTATATTGTCTTTTGGCTTTTCTGTTGCTTTGGATAGTTCATTGATTTGTGCTTCAAAGGCTTCTACATCCTGCTGCATTTGAAGCAAAGCCGCTTCTTGTTCTTGCAGCTTTTTACTTTGCTCTTCAATATTGGCACGCTGCTTCGTAATAATTTGGTCGCTTTCGGTCAGCATAGCGTTTACTCGCTGCTGTTCTTGTTCGCTCGCACTTAGCATTTCAGTTAGAATACGTATTTGCTGCTCCAATTCCTCTGTTTCTTTTAGATGTTGCTGGCTTGTTTGCCATATATAACGGTTTACATCTTCTTTTTTATAGCCGCGCAGCTGGGCGCCAAACAGCGTCATTGGTTTCGTGGCGCTGTCCTTTTTTTCATTATCCATTTCTATTTCTTTATATTCCTTTTAAGATCTTTTCGACTTGTGCTAAGTCCTCGGGCGTATTGACGCCCATTAACTCTTTTTTATCTTCGGTTATGTAAGCTTCTACTCGTTTGCCTTCGTCAATGAGTAGTTTAGGTACATCGGTTAGATAATATTCACCCTGCTTGTTGCTTTGCTTGATGTTTTTGATAGAACGACATAAACTTTGACAGTTGAAAATATAAAGGCCAGCATTTTTTTCAGTAATTTTGCGCTGTTCAGGGGTGCAGTCCTTTGCTTCGACAATGCCGGCGACTTTGCCGTTCTGACGAATGATACGGCCGAGGGCGTCGTCTTCTTCATTCACACAGGTTAACATGGTACAGTCATTGTTTTGTTCCAAGTGTAAAGCAGACATTGCACAAATTGTTTTTTTGGAAATCATCGGGACGTCACCACTAAGGATAATGACATTGCCCTCGTAATTTTCAAGATGATCAGCCTCAATGGCGCACATGACAGCGTGCCCCGTGCCAAGCTGTTGTTCCTGAATGGCAAATCGATAATCTGGAAAGGCCTGCATCACTTGTTCTTTCATAAAGCCGACAATGATGGTGATGTCGTCTTTCTTAAAGTCATCAATCGTTTGTAATACATAGGCAAGCAGCGGTTTGCCAGCTGCTTCTCTTAACACTTTCGGCATCGGATAGGAGGGATCGGAAATACGTGTGCCTTTTCCACCCGCCATAATAATTGCTTTCATCATAATCTCCATTCCTGCCGCAGAGAACGTTTGTGCGGTGCACTGCAGCGGTATTCATTGGTTTAACAAGTTAGCTAAATTTATATGTGGAATTGATGTGGTTTTGTAAAAAATGAAAAAGAAAATTCCTTCAAAATTATATCATATAATCTATTTAATGTAAACAAAAAATTATTTTGACTAAAATGGAAATTTCTATTGCTATTTATATATTAGTGTGCTATACTATCGAAACATTAAAGAGAAAGAGGTGAGAAACGTGAGAGAAATAGACCGCATTTCGCCTGGTATGCTTGCGGTTTTTGAGAAAAAAGGGTATTTGCAAAACGATATGATTGCTTTTGCGCTGAGCGATATGAACGCTGAGCGCGTCCGCACAGATAATGGCATTCTTTTGACCGAGCATGGTCTTGCTGTACTGAGCGGGAGCAATGCAGTTGTTGCCGAAGAACCGATCAAGAACAATAAGCACGGTGCGCCAGTTTGCGCGTTTCAGGAAATCGCATATCAATTTTTTCCGCTTGACGAATTTGATTCGCTTCGTGTGGAGGAATTGATTTCATCCATCCGGCTGGTGGGTGTAAAAGATCAAACCTATACTTTAATAACCTATGGTTCTTTTACCGCTAAAGATTCTCTTGTTATTTTATGCCGCTGTTTTGAATCGGTCAAAGAGGGCAAGGCGCTTCCTGAAGAGGATGAAAAGGACGAAAAATATTGTCCGCGCTGCGGACGGCGTTATGCCGATACAGACCGAAAAATTTGTCCGCATTGTATGGATAAATCGATCTTAATCAAAAAAATGTGGTTTTTCCTGAAGAAATATAAAACAGGTGTGCTGTTAGTACTTTTAACATTGGTTTTTTCAAATATTATAGCCATTGTAACGCCGTATATTTCTTCGGGATTTTATTTTGATCAGGTGCTCACAGTAGGCGGAAAATTTTATGGTCAGCTTTTGCTTGTTATCATGCTGATTGTTTCAACAAGACTGTTGCAAGTATTGGTTGATATTATCAATGGCCTTATTACGGCGCGAGTGTCGGCTAAGCTAATGTGCGACATTAAAAAGGTGATTTTTAGTGCCATTGAGCGGTTGTCGGTCAGCTTTTTTTCAGGTCGGCAGACAGGCGGCTTAATGAGCCAAGTTGATAATGATTCAGGGACAATTTATTGGCTATTTTGCGATGGATTACCTTATTTCATTGTGAACTTTGTACAGATCATTACGGTGTTTGTTATCATTTTGATTATGAATCCCTTGTTAGCCGTGATTTCTATGGCAACCGCGCCAGCGGCTGTATTTGTATTTGTTAAGCTGATTGCGAAAACGCGCAAACTTCATGCAAAGGCTTGGACCAAACGAAGAAGGATGAATGGTATTTTGGCCGATTCGATTGCCGGCGTCAGAGTAGTAAAGGCGTTCTCTAAAGAGAGAAACGAGGTTGACCGGTTTGAAGGCGCCAGTGACCAAAGTATCAAGGCTGATCGACGCGTTAGTGTTTTCCAGCTTAAGACAACGCCGTTTGCCAGCTTGCTGATGCAGCTAAGCTTATATTTAGTGTGGGGCTTTGGCGGTTGGTTCGTTGTCAATCATATGATGGGCATGACGTATGGTACCTTGCTTGTGTTTATTGCGTATGTTAGCATGATTACCAATCCGCTGATCAATATTGTCGATATGGTTTCTATGTTCTCGGACTTTTTGAATTCCATGCAGCGTCTTTCTGAAATTATGGATGCTTTGCCGGATGTGGCAGAACCCGAAAAGCCGGTTTCTTTAGGAGAATGTAAAGGCAGTGTCGCATTTGAGAATGTGTCGTTTTCCTATGTGAAAAATAGAACAGTAATTGATCATGTGAACTTGACGGTGCCGGCTGGCCATCGGATCGGCATTGTCGGACATTCGGGTGCTGGTAAAAGCACAATTGCCAATCTGATTCTTAGACTGTATGATGCAGAAGAGGGCGCTGTATTGATTGACGGCGTGAATGTGAAACAAATTCCGTTTCATGAACTGCGTGAAAATATTGCCATTGTATCACAGGAAACTTATTTGTTTTACGGCAGTATTTTTGAAAATATTAAATACGCAAAGCCAGACGCTACCTATGATGAGGTGTTAATGGCGTCTAAAATAGCGGGTGCCCATGATTTTATTATGAAATTAGACGATGGTTATGATACCAAAATTGGTTTTGGCTATCGTGATTTGTCTGGCGGTGAGCGGCAGCGCGTTTCCATTGCCAGGGCGCTGTTACATAATCCCAAAATACTGATTTTGGATGAGGCCACCTCAGCGATGGACACCGAAACAGAAATGAAAATACAAAATGCGTTAGATGAATTGACCAAGGGGCGTACCACCATTACCATTGCGCACAGACTTTCTACACTGCGCGGGTCAGACAGGCTGCTTGTCATTGAAAACGGAAAGATCTGTGAAAGCGGCACGCATGATGAACTGATGGAAAAAGAAGATGGTGTGTACCATAAACTCTATACGCTTCAGGCAGAGGCGCTGAAAAATATCGTCGTTGCTGAATGAGTTTCTATATGGAAAAAATGTTCGTCGAACGATATTTATTGGTTTGTTGTAAAGGAGAGGGGTGACGATTATGAGTCAGACAGAACTTTCACAAGTGACAGGTTTATCGAATGTCATTGATATTAATTATTTAAACAAAACAAATGCTTCTTTTGAGCGAAAAAATGGATTTCTTTCACTGCGTATGGGAGAAGACGTGTATGCGCGGGTATATTTGCACCGTGCGTTTCCGTTTGAAAAAGAATTTGAATATATTTCGGTTTTGAACGAGGACAAAAAAGAAGTGGGCTTTATCCAATCGATCGAAAAAGATTTTGAGGCCTCCAGTGCGGCGCTTCTCAAAGAAGAATTAGCGAAAAAGTATTTTTGCCCCAAGATTGAAAAAATTACGGGCATGAAGGATAATTACGGTTTTATGCAAATGAAAACGGTAACCGATCATGGCGAACTTACATTCGGTATCAGAGATATTTATCGGAATATTCTTAAAGTCGGCGGCGGACGTATTTTTATTGTTGATATAGATGGAAATCGCTATGAAATACCTTCTGTCGAGGCGCTTGATCGCGCGAGTTATAAAAAAATAGAGTTATATCTGTAAACAGAGCACTACCAAAGGAGGTGAGTAACCATGAAAAGAAGTGAACAGTTAATCGAGAACTTGCGGCAACAAAACGTTGTGATTGATGCGGGTGTGCTGGCTTTGTTTGCCTTTAATCTGCATGGAGAACAGACGCTTGATTATACAAACGGCATTGGCTGTGTGTATCAAAATAAGATTCTTTTGTACGATGAGGGCTGTCTTGCGAAAGAACTGCCATTTGCCGGTATTACCGAGTTTCGTGTTGAAAATTTGGTGGGCTCGTTTCAGGTGCTCTATGATGATGCAGAGGGAACCCATTATCTGTTGTCGGCTGATATGCGTTGCCACCGAGAAATTTCAGCGGCTGTTAGTTTGCTGAATTTGTTGGTGCGAGAGGGCGAAACATTAGAGCCGAGAGAACTTGTATACATGTGTCCCACCTGCGGCCGTATTTTACGTGATGATACGTCGGTTTGTGTTCGATGTGCGGATAAATTCGGTGCGCTGCGCCGGCTGTGGCCTGTGACAAAGGGCCAGCGCGGCTTGATATTAGGCGCGGTCGTGTTGTTTTTTGTTTATACGCTGTTTCAGTTGCTGGCTCCTTATGTGCAGGGCGTTTTTGTGGATGAATATGTCCAAGCGAACACGCCGCCGGCTTTGCATGCGTTTGTACTAATGGTGCTGTTAATGGTAGGCATATTGTTTGTGTCTATGTTTATTTCCATGTTGCGAAATTATTTGATGACGCTTGCGGGCACTGCGGTAACAGGCAAATTGCGCGCGCTGGTATTCAGCAAAATTCACGCGCTTTCTTTAGCGGGCGTAACCAAAAGGCCAAGCGGCGAGCTAATCGGCCGCGTCAACCGGGATACAAGAATCATTCAAAAGTTGTTGACAAACGATCTTACGAATTTTATTGGACAAATTGTTCTTTTTATTGGTATTGGCACGATCGTATTTGTTTATGACTTTCGGTTAGCTTTGTTTGTGTTGATGCCCATTCCGTTTATCCTCATTTTTTATCGCTATTTCTGGGGATTTATGCGGCGTATATGGAATAAAGAATGGACAGTTGAGCATAAGGCGTCTACTATTTTATATGATACATACCAAGGCATTCGCGTGGTGAAATCATTTGGTATGGAGCATCGGGAAGTGCAGCGCTATAACAGCACGGTGGATGATTTAGAAAAGTTGCTGATTAAAAATGAGTCTACTTTTAGGGTGATTTGGCCGCTGATTGGTTTTGTGGCAGGCGTTGGCGAGTTTTTCTTGCTCTATTATGTAGGTAATCGCATTTTGGGCGGTACCATGACCTTTGGGCAAATGGCTCAATTCTCTGCTTATGTAGGCATGCTGTACGGACCTTTACGATGGATGGCCATGCTGCCGCGTGATTTATCCAGAGAAATTACCAGCATTGTCAGGGTCTATGAAATTATTGATGAAAAATCAGATGTGCCGGAAGCGGAAAACCCGGTTAATACACCGATTGAGGGGCATATTGTCCTAGAGGATGTTTCGTTCGGTTATAACGATGGTCAGCCTGTGCTCCGGCATGTCAATTTTGAGGTCAAGCCAGGCGAAATGATCGGCATTGTCGGCAAATCAGGTTCGGGCAAAAGCACGCTCATTAATTTGATTATGCGTATGTACGAGGCAGAATCGGGTCGTATTACCATTGACGGTATTGATATTAAGGATTATGCGCAAGAGCACTATCGCTCAGAAATGGGCGTTGTGCTGCAGGAGACCTTCTTGTTTTCAGGTACTATTTATGAAAATATTGCATATGCCAAGTCCTCTGCGGCTAGAGAAGAAGTGATTATGGCGGCCAAAATGGCCGGCGCGCATGAATTTATCATGAATCTGCCGGATGGGTATAATACAAAGGTCGGCGAAAAAGGCCACACCCTTTCGGGCGGTGAAAGGCAGCGTATTGCCATTGCCAGAGCTCTTTTGCATAACCCTAAAATTCTTATTTTAGACGAGGCAACCGCATCGCTTGATACCGAGACAGAGAAACAGTTGCAGGATGCGCTGCTGAAGCTGATGGATGGACGAACTACCATTGCCATTGCACACCGTTTATCTACCTTGCGCAATGCGGACCGCTTAGTGGTTTTAGACGAGGGACGGGTTGTTGAGGTCGGTTCTCATGAGGAACTTATGCGCAAAGAAGGCATTTATTATGGCCTTGTCATGGCTCAGCGTTCGATGAATAAACTTCATGAATAAAACGGCACTTACAAATGGCAGCCATGCATACAAATAATGGTTGATCAGATGATTGTATGTAAGGTCAGGTGGCAAAAATAGTCATTGCAATCAGATACTGATTGTGCTATAATAAAAGAAATTATTGATATTCTTTTGAGGTTTCAATTCGTTTAGCTTTGGCGATACCGTTTTTAGCCAATTACTGTTTTTATGCTTTTCTAAGCGTGCGGAATAGGGCATAAACGGCCATATACGATCATATAAAATGATGAAAATATAAAAATAAATAGCAAGCTACGAAATAAGGCCATACCAGTCGGGGAGTTAGCGGCACCTTGTACCTGCAATCCGCTATAGCAGGGATGGATTCTCGCTTTGAGGATGAATGCAGTATGGTCAGCACCATTGTTTCCATGTTGAAATATGGGTCTTGCGCAATTGTCTGTCGTGAATCATGTCAGGTGGGGAACCAAGCAGCATTAAGCGAAGTTGGCAATGTGCCGCAAGGCAGCCTGTATGGAGTGGTCAACAATGGCATGCGCATAGGGCATATCATTCGACAGGGGGTGTATGGTCTTATTTTGTAGCTTGCTTTTATTGAGAATAAATTGCTCCCGGGGCGGAAAGGCAGGTAGACTTTGTATCAGGCATTGTACCGAAAATACAGACCAGTCACATTTGATGATGTGTACGGACAAGAACATATTACAGATGTGCTGAAGCAGGAGATTAAGACAGATAGTATTCATCATGCTTATTTGTTTTCAGGGTCTCGGGGTACCGGCAAAACAACGTGTGCCAAGATTTTGGCGAAAGCGGCAAATTGCGAGCAGCCGAAAGATGGAAACCCCTGTGGAGAATGCGCAGCCTGCCGGAGCATTGAATCAGGTCAAATGACCGATGTGATTGAGATGGACGCGGCCAGCAATAATGGCGTTGACTATATACGTGAAATTAAAGAGGATGTCGTCTATTCTCCCGCTTCTTTACAATATAGAGTGTACATATTGGATGAGGTTCATATGCTTTCAGAACAGGCGTTTAACGCACTGTTAAAAACATTAGAAGAACCGCCAAAGGGTGTTATTTTTATTTTAGCTACGACCGAAATTCACAAAATACCGGCAACCGTTTTATCTCGTTGTCTGCGATTTGAATTTCGGCGTATTCCGACTGAGATTATCGCCAAGCGTCTTGCGTATATTGCCGCCAGGGAAGGACTGACGCTGGAAAATGACGCGGCCTTTTTGATGGCCTCTTTGGCGAAAGGCGGTATGCGTGATGCCATTAGTACCTTTGAAATGTGCAGTGCGCATCAAGGTGCGATTACCGCGCAAACGGTGCGCAGCGTGATGGGGGTTAGTGACCGTTCAGATTTAGAAAAGGTTATGCGGGCCGTTCACCAAGAAGATTGCGCCGCTATTTTCAGCATGCTGCAGGATTTATATTATGCTTCTAAAGATATGGAGATTTTTGTTGAAGAACTTTTATCCTATAATCGCGACCTATTATTAATCAAAGCCTGCGGCCATAAACTCTCGATTGACCTTTTCGATTTAAGTGCAGATGAATTTGAAAAGGCTGTACAAGTGGCGGGCCTTTTTGATGAGGAAAAACTTTTATATTTTATTCATGTGTTAGAAGAAGCCTATATGCAGGTAGGGCGTGCAAAAACAGCCAAGCGGTTGTTTGTGGAAACAGCGCTTATGCAAATGCTGCGTCCTGCTTTGCAGGCATCGCCAAGCGCTTTGCTTGCACGTATAGCGGCATTGGAAAAGGGAACGCCCCATAAAGCAGTTTATACAGCAGCCGAGGAAAAATCACAGGCGTCTGAAATAGAAAAGCCGAAAATAGAAGAAAAAGAAACAAAAATGAAATCGTCACCGTCTGTCGGTGAGCCAGCAGCCGGCAAGGCCGTCACATATTGGCGCGATTTAGTTGAAAAATATGGTCATATGGATATGGGCACGGCAACATTTTTAGGCCGCGCAAGAGCATATCGACAAGCTGGCGGGGTTTTGTGCGTGGCTGTTGCAGATTCTTTTTCGGAAATGATTTTAAAGAAAGAAGATATTATTGAGAAAATTTGTTCATTAGCGCGTGAATTTGATGCTGAGATTACTTCGGTGCAAATTGAAGTGCGAAAGAAAACAACCACTGCCGGAAACGAAGACGAGCAGGGAATTGATTTATTTATAAGTGATAATAAGGAGGGCTGATTGATGAAAGCGAGAATTCCACAGGGTATGGGCGGCGCAGGCAGTATGCAGAGCATGCTGAAGCAAGCGCAAAAAATGCAGGAGGATATGGCAGCTAAACAGGCAGAATTAGAGGAACGGGAATATACGGTGCAGGCCGGCGGCGGTGCTGTTGTTCTCCAAATCAATGGTAAGAAAGAAATTACATCCATGCAGATTGATCCGGACATTGTTGACGCGGATGATATTGAAACCTTGCAGGACATTTTAATTGCCGGCTGTAACGAGGCCATCAAGCTGGTTGAAAAAACAGCGGCCGAGGAAATGGAAAAAATTACAGGCGCCATGGGATCTTTGCCGGGTATGGGCGGCTTATTCTAATGAGTGAATATATTGCGCCGTTAGAAAAGCTGATTGAGCAGTTTCGCTCGTTGAAAGGTGTGGGCAAAAAGACGGCCATAAGGCTGGCTTTTAGTATACTGGATTTTTCGGAAGAACAGGTGCAGCATTTTGCCGATGCTATTTTGGATGCGAAACGGTCGATCGTGCCCTGCCGACAGTGTTTTAATATTAGTGATACCGATTTGTGCCGTGTGTGTGCGGACGAAAAAAGAGATCACAGCACGCTGTGCGTTGTAGAAGACGCCAAGGCTGTGATGGCGTTTGAAAAAGTAAAGGATTATCAGGGGCTTTATCATGTGCTCCATGGTGCGATTTCGCCTATGGATGGCATTGGGCCTGAACAGTTAAAAATTAAAGAATTAGTGGAACGGGTGGCCGGCGGCGACGTAGCCGAGGTCATTTTAGCCACGAATCCAACCATTGAAGGGGAAACAACGGCTATGTATATTTCTAAACTGCTAAAGCCGTTTGATATCAAGGTAAGCCGGTTGGCTTATGGCGTGCCTGTCGGCGGAGAGCTTGAGTATGCCGATGAGGTGACCTTGTTCCGTGCGATGGAAGGCCGAAGAAATATGGAAAGCAAATAAAGTCTTTTGACTTTATAATATAAAAAAGTGTTGCCACATAAAAAGGAGGAAAAAATGAAAAAAACAACAGGTATTTTATTGGCAATCTGCATGTTATGCGGAGCATTGATGATGCTTCCCGTTGGTGCAGCTGAAATCGGTTCTTTTACCGATTTGGATGAGAATGAATGGTATTATCCAGGTATTTCTTACATGGTACAAAACGGATTGATGGTGGGCGAATCTGACACGATTTTCGCGCCTGATAAGAAGTTGACCAGAGCCATGTTTGTCGCTATGCTCAGCCGCTTAAGCGATGAAACTCCCAGCGACGAGACCGAATTACCCTTTGCCGATGTACTAACGGATGAATGGTATTATGATCATATCCGCTGGGCTTATGAAAACAAAGTGGTTGCGGGCTATACAGAGAAAGAATTTGCACCGGAAGAGCTGGTTACGCGCGAGCAAATGTGCTTGATCGCCGTTAATTTTGCAAAACATATGGGTTATGAAATTGTCGATCAGCGTACCGGCACTTCCGTATTCTGGAAAAATGTTTTTATCGATGAAGAGGATATCAGCAACTGGGCTTATGACGCTGTTTATGCATGTGCTGATGCAGGCATTGTTTCAGGTACAGGTGCCGGCGCTTTTGAACCGCAGGGCAAGAGCACAAGAGCCGAGGCAGCTTCACTGCTCCGCCGGTTAATCCGCTCTACTACCACAACCATTGATGATGGTGTAGCTAATGCAGAGCAAAAGACAATTACTTATACTATTAAAGATAAGTTTGCAAATTACGCAACCCGGGTTGACACTTTTGATGAAAATGATAAGTGGATCAAGAGTGAGTACAGCAACGATCTTCAGTTTACCAGTGTAATCGAATATACTTATAATGCGGATGGCGATGTTGTTACAGAAAAATATCAAGACAGCAAAAAAGAAAGCTATACCATTACTTATCAGTATGATGATGAAAAAGCGCTTGCTTCTTCCACCGTTTCTTTCACCGAAGATGGTATTGAGTACGAGCTTGTATACGATCAAGATGGCATATTAGTTAGCTCAAAAGACTCTTATGAGAATACAACGACTTATACTGAGTATAATGCGGATGGCACTATGAAATTAACAAAATTGACATATGTTGATAAAGAAGAGGGCTATACGTATTCGATTGAGTCTCAATTCGATGATCAAGAAGAAGTTACTCAGGTGATAACAACTCTGCTTTATGACGGACGTACAATGGAAACGACAATGAGCGCAGAGGAATTAACCATTAAAATCACATTAGAGGATGACAGCTGGTATTTATATGAGCAGGATGCTGAGGCAGAAACTGTTTCATATACCGATTCGCAGGGTACGACAAAGACGCTGACCGGGGAAGAAGCCGCCCAAGAAATATTGGAGAAGATGGGCGTTGATGTGCCCAATATTCCGGATATTCCTCTCGAATAAAAGAAATTATTTATAAAGTTATCAACAAAACAGAACGCAGTGCAAAGAGCGGGTGTTTTAAAAACACGTTTTGCTCATGGCACTGCGTTTTTTGTTGTTTGACAAAAGATTTTGTATATGCATGTGATTCTTATCAAATGTGGCTTTACAAAAGAGGACAATTCGCGGTATAATAGATTAAATATAGATAAGCAGATATAAATGCTAAAACATAGCAAACAAGGATTGCGCCTTGTATGTTAAAAAAGATAGTGTTGAAAGCCAAGTAGATAGGATAAAGTAAAAAAATGATAAAAGTGCTATGGTCAAACGAACAGGAAAAACAAGAAATTGACGCTCCCTTTTATGCGCTCATTGAAAAGGCAATTGGCGAGACGTTGGCTTTTGAAGGGTTTACTAAAGAGGGCGAAGTGTCGGTCACTTTGACTGATAATGATGGAATTCATGTGTTGAATCAACAATATCGAGGCATCGATCGGCCGACCGATGTTCTTTCTTTTCCCCTGTTTGATGAAACGGATGCAGACTATGTGATGTTAGGAGATATTGTGCTATCATTAGAAAAAGCACGAGAGCAGGCGGAGGAATATGGCCATTCCTTTGAACGAGAGGCAGCTTTTTTGTGTGTCCATTCGGTTTTGCATCTGTTAGGCTATGATCATGAAACCGGGCTGGAGGATGAACGAGAAATGATCGAAAAGCAAAAGGAAATTATGAAAAGACTGCTTGTGAATTTAGCGGAAGAAACTGTTTGAACGCAGGGAGAGAGAAAGGAAACGAAAAGATAATGCAAACGAAAAAGACAGGATTTGTGGCAATTGTGGGACGCCCGAATGTAGGAAAAAGCACCCTGCTCAATGCTATTTTAGGAGAAAAAATAGCAATTGTTTCTAAAAAACCACAAACGACAAGAAATCGAATCACCGGTATTCATACCAATGAAGAAAACGGCACGCAAATTGTTTTTTTGGATACGCCCGGTTTTCATATACCCAAGACAAAATTAGGCGGATTCATGGTGAAGTCCATTCAATCGGCTATTCGAGATGTAGACGCCGCCGTGTTGGTCGTGGATGCGACAGCACATCCAGGCCCGACCGAGCGCGGTATGATTGAAAAACTGAGACAGACTGAACTTCCTTGTATTTTAGTGATCAACAAAACAGATAAAGCCGGAGCTGCACGAGTAGGCGAGGCCATTGGTGAATATGCGGCGCTGCATGATTTTGCTTCGGTCATTCCTGTTTGTGCTATCAAGAACGAAGGTGTTTCGATCATTTTAGAGGAACTGGAGCCGTTTTTATACGAGAGCGAATGGCTGTTTCCAGCCGATATGATTACCGATCAGCCCGAGCGTCAAATTGCCTCTGAAATCATCAGGGAAAAGATTTTACGCACCATGGAAGAGGAAATTCCGCACGGCACTGCTGTAGTCATTGAAGAATTTAAAGAGCAAAAGGGACTTTTATCCATTCGTGCTGAAATTTTTTGTGAGAGAGAGAGCCATAAAAGAATTTTAATTGGTAAGCGTGGCGAGGCGCTAAAACGGATCGGCACTTATGCCAGAGAGGATTTAGAGGCGTTCTTTGGCTGCAAGGTGTTTATTGATTTGTGGGTAAAAGTGAAAGAGAACTGGCGGGACAGCCAGTACAGTCTTTCAAACTTTGGTTATAAGGATGAAAACGAGTAAAAACGCGATTTAAAGAAGGAAAGGAAGCACTTTGCAGTGAGCCATCTTATTGCTTGTAAAGGCATTGTGATACGAGAGCAGATTTATGCAGAAAATGATAAATTTTTAGTGATTCTTACCGATACAATGGGCCGTGTGCCTGTTTTCTGCAAAGGGGCACGCAGTTATAAAAGCAAGCTAATGATGTGCGCGCAGCTTTTTTGTTATAGTGATTTAGTCCTGTATCAAAAAGGAGAAAATTATTGGTTGAAAGAAGCGAGTCTGATTGAAAATTTTTATGGAATCAGAGAGGATATGAATGCCTTTGCCCTTTCTCAATATTTGCTGGAAGTCGTGCAGGAGCTTACACGTGAAAATCTTAAAGACAACCAGCTTCAGCGGCTGCTTTTAAACACATTATACGCATTAGAGAAAAAAATGAAGCCCCTAAGCCAAATTAAGCCGGTATTTGAGTTAAGGGCATGCTCGCTTTCAGGTTTTATGCCTGATTTGGTTGGCTGTACGGTTTGCGGCAAGTATGAGGATCCCGGCATGCATTTTGCGATGCAAGAGGGCATGCTTTATTGTCTAGAGCATGTAAAACAAGCGCCAAGTGGTCTTGTGCCAGTGAACCCGGCCGTTTTAAAAGCCATGCGGTGGTCTGTATTTGCGCCGCTGGCTAGATTATTTGCTTTTTCTGTTCCGGAAGAAGATTTGGCCGTCTTAGATCAATTGGCTGAAAACTATCTTGGTTATCATGTCGATAAACGTTTTGAAACGCTCACTTTTTATCGAACCATGCTCTTTACATGAACTTGATAATGGATTTAGACTGAACACTGTATTGCTGCGCGCGAGTGCGCAGCAAAATGGAGATTATGATGAATAATTTTGACCAATATATACAAACGCTTGAGTTTGATAAAATATTATCCCTGTTAGCCGATTGTGCGCTGACGACGGGGGCGAAGCAAAAGGCGTTAGCCTTGCGGCCAGAGACCGAAAAGGCGCTGATTTTAGCAAACTTGCAGCAAACGACCGACGCTAAAGCCTTAGCGGCCATCAAAGGGACGCCTTCTTTTGGCGGCGTCAGTGATATTACCAGTGCGACTGATCGCGCCGATAAAGGGGCAATGCTGACGCATAGAGAACTATTAGATGTAGCAAATTTACTGTATGTGGTGCGGGGACTTTTGACCTACATTCGTACCGATCAGAGAGAGGAAACCTCGCTTGATGAGTTGTTTTCTCTTTTGCAGCCCTATCGGCCTTTAGAGGACGCTATCAAAAAGGCAATTATTTCAGATGATATGCTGGCTGATGAAGCCAGCCCCGCCCTTTCGGAGATACGGCGAAAAATGCGCCGGGCGAACAGCCGCATTAAAGAGACTTTGCAGCAGACGGTCAGTTCCGGCAAATATGCTAAGTTTTTGCAGGACAATATTGTAACCATGCGGGGCGGTCGGTATGTGATTCCGGTTAAAGCCGAATATCGAAATGAAATTAAGGGCCTTTTGCACGAGACTTCCAGTTCGGGTGCTACTTTATTTATTGAGCCTATGGCGGTTGTCGAGGCCAATAATGAACTAAGAGAGTTAGAAAGTGCCGAAAAAGATGAAATTGAACGGATTCTTTATGCACTGTCTGCCGAGACCGCACAAGCGGCTTCACTGTTGAATGAAAATTATGAATTGGTGACCGAGCTTGCTTTTATTTTCGCTAAGGCGACTCTTTCCTATAAACTCGATGCTTCGGCGGTTCATCTTGTGGATGAGCGTATCATTGAGTTAAAAAGAGCGCGTCATCCCTTGTTAGTAAAAGAACGCGCGGTACCGATTACCGCTGTTTTAGGCGGCGAGTATGATACGCTTGTGATTACAGGTCCCAATACGGGCGGCAAGACGGTGGCGCTGAAAACCATGGGTCTTTTGGTCATGATGGCACAGGCTGGTTTGCACATCCCTTGTGATGATACCTCTCGCCTATGTGTGTTTGACAATGTGTTGGCCGATATTGGCGATGAGCAGAGTATAGAGCAATCTCTTTCTACTTTTTCAGCTCATATGGTACGCATTGTGGATATATTAGGCGCTGTTGGTGATCGTTCGCTTGTGTTGTTTGATGAACTTGGTTCGGGTACCGATCCTACCGAGGGCGCGGCGTTAGCCATTGCGATCATTGAAAATGTGCGGGAGCAAAAGGCCTTGTGCGCGGCTACGACTCATTATGCCGAGTTAAAAGTCTATGCGTTAGATACCGAAGGGGTTTGTAATGCTTCTTGCGAATTTGATGTGAATACACTGCGGCCAACCTATCGATTGCTCATTGGTACGCCCGGAAAATCGAATGCGTTTGCGATTTCCAGCCGGTTAGGCCTGGCACCGGCGATTATCGATCGTGCCAAAGGGTATGTTCGTGCTGATGAGAAGCGGTTTGAGCAGGTGATTGAAAAGTTAGAGCGTTCTCGTATAGCGATGGAGGAAAACGAAGCGCGCGCGAAAGAAGCAAAACGCGCTTTAGAGGCATATAAGGCAGGAGAAGAGAAACGTATTGAGCAAATGATGCTGGCGGCCGAAAAGGAAATTAACCGTGCAAGAGCCGAGTCGGTTTCGGTGTTAAAGAGTGCTAAGGTCGTCAGTGATCGTGTGTTTGCAGAGTTAGAAACGCTCAAGAAGAAAAAGGATGCAGAAGATTTTGCCAAGGCATTAGAAGAATCGCGCCGTAAAATTCGGCGGCAGCTGCGCCAGGCAAACACGGATATACATGACATTGCGTTTAATGAAACCGAGTCGGCACAACCTTCTCGCCCAATAAAGCAGGGCGATGAAGTTTATCTCAAAAACGTGGGGCGGCGTGGCACAGTCGTGTCCGGGCCGGACGCTAAAGGCAACGTAACGGTTGCAGCGGGCCGCTTAACCACCAAGACCACCATTCAGAATTTGGTGTTGGCCGAAGATAAAGGCTTGTTGTTTACATCGAAAGAGGGTAAAAGTATACCTGCCAAGCAATATCGCCCTTCAGCGCCGCGAGCGTTTTCACCCGAGATTGATTTGCGGGGCATGACAGGCGATGACGCGTGGTGGACCTGTGATAAATATTTAGATGATGCGCTACTCTCGGGTGTGCATCAGGTGACGATTGTGCATGGTAAAGGGACAGGCGCATTACGGACGTTCATTCAAACCCAATTAAAGAAAGACGCCCGTATTCAGTCTTTTCGCAATGGACAAATCGGTGAGGGCGACGCTGGCGTTACGGTGGTGGAATTAAAATAAGAAAGGCGGCAGACAAAATGACGTTGCAGCAGCTGTATTATGTGATTACAATCTCAGAGACTGGTTCGCTTAATAAAGCGGCAGAAATTCTGTATGTGTCTCAGCCTTCTTTAAGTGCGGCTGTGCATGATTTAGAGCGGGAGCTTGGCATCGTGATTTTTTATCGGAGCGGCCGGGGCGTCACGCTGACCAATGACGGCGCCGAATTTTTGACTTATGCAAGGCAAGTATACCATCAGTATGAGACGCTGATGGATAAATATGGGGAAGCGGGGACGCTGAAGAAAAAATTCGGTGTTTCCGCACAGCATTATTCTTTTGCGGTAAAGACATTTGTAGAAATGGTCAAGCAGTTCAATATGGTTGAATATGAATTTGCGATCAGAGAAACAAAAACAAAAGAAGTTATTGAAGATGTCAGCACCTTAAAAAGTGAAATCGGCATTTTGTATCTAAGCCAATTTAACCGTGCGGTTATTCTGAAATTGTTAAAAACAAATGATTTGGAATTTCATAAGCTGATTGATTGCAGTGTATATGTGTATCTTTGGAAAGGGCATCCGTTAGCGAACTGTCAGACTATTTGCATGGAGCAGCTAAGTGCTTTTCCGTGTCTTTCATTTGAACAGGGCGGAAACAGTTCCTTTTATTTTGCTGAAGAAATTCTTAGCACGAACGAATATCCGCGGACGATCAAGGCAAATGATCGGGCTACTATGCTGAATTTAATGGTTGGCTTAAATGGATATACCCTTTGTTCCGGCATTATTTGCGAAGAATTAAATGGCCCTGATTATGTGGCCATTCCATTTGCATCATCGGGTGATGTAGCCAATGATCAAATGGAAATTGGCTATATTGTGAAAAAAAATCAGATTTTAAGCCAGATGGGGCAATTATATATTGAGGAGACCAAGAGATATTTGAGCGAACAAACAAAATAACCGCTAAACTATGCATGAGTTATAGATTTAAGCTATAACCTATCATATTTATGTGGTATTAGACGCAGTTTCTTTTTTACGTTATAATAAGAACAAGCCGTATGGCCTGTTCTTAAAAAGTTTATCTTGCAGCCAACAAGGCTGGAAACGATAAACTTTGAGAGAACTGAAATTTTTACGCTATAATATAGAAAAATAAATCGGTTTTAGAAAAATCTGACAAAGTTGAAATAGCAGATTTTGAAGTGTTTGCCGCGTAACAATATTGTGTAACGAAAAAAGGGGCTGTATCGATTGAAAGTTTTTCTTTCGTTGAAAGATTTTTTGTTGAAAGTTTATCTTTCAACGGGTATCAATGATTGTAAACGATAAGAAGCCGCTGAAAAGTGGCTTCTTTTAATTTTTAGATAATATTAAAATGTCTTAGGAGGCGAACGGTATGAAAAAAGAGAATACGAGCAAATATTGGAACGAAGAATTAGAGACCCTTCCGCATGCGGAACTTGAGAAGCGTCAGTTAGCGGATTTGCAGGAGATTGTGCAGTTTGCTTATGATCATGCGCCGTATTATAAAAGATCTTTCGACCAAGCGGGTGTGAAACCTTCGGAGATCAAAACGTTAAAAGATATTGAAAAATTTCCGTTTATTAATAAGACAACCCAGCGGGATACACAAGGCGTAGGTTCATTTTTGGGTGAATTAGCAGCTGTGCCAGAGGAAGATGTTGTTTTTATTTCGACCTCATCGGGTTCAACTGGTGTGCCAACAATGAGTCCGTTTACCAAAAAAGATTTTGATGAGTTTCAAGATACCGAGAGCCGCTGGTTCTGGCAGGTCGGCATGCGGCCGAGTGATCGATATGTACATGCGCTGAATTTCTCGTTATATGTTGGGGGACCGGATGTCATTGGCGCGCAAAATCTTGGTGCGCTTTGTATTTGGGGTGGCACATTGCCGAGTGAACGACTGCTTTTTGTGCTAAAAACCTATCAGCCGACCATCATTTGGACCAGCCCGTCCTATGCATGGCAGCTTGGCGAAAAAGCCTTGAAATCTGGAATTGATCCCAAGAAAGACTTGAATATTAAGAAAATTATCGTCGCCGGGGAGCTTGGTGGTTCCATTGACGCAACCAGAAATGCGATTGAAGAGCTTTGGGGAGCGGAAGTTTACGATTTTTATGGCTTATCCGATATTTTTGGCGCGTGCGCTGCTATGTGTGAGGCAAAAGACGGTTTGCATATCGCTGAGGATCACATTCTGGTGGAAACAGTTGACATTCACACGGGAGAGGTGTTGGCGCCGGGTGAAGTGGGAGAGCTTGTTTTTACAACCTTGCGCAAGCATGCTCGTCCACTGATACGTTTTCGTACCGGTGATATTGGCTGGATTGACAATACACCTTGTTCTTGCGGACGTACGCATGGCCGTATTCACATCAATGGCCGAAAGGACGATATGTTCATTGTATCGGCTGTGAATGTGTTCCCGAGTGATATTGAGGCTGTCATTCGCGAACTACCTGGCATCACAGGGGAGTATTTAATTCGTGTATTTGAAAAAAATTACACATGTAAATACGCGGTAGAAATTGAAAAAAATGCAGATAATACAAGATCCGATGCAGAAGTTGCGGCCGAGGTTTCGGCTGCGCTGAAAGCGCGTATTGGTGTGAAACCGGCCGAAGTAGTGGTGCATCCAGATGGAGAGTTGGATACTCGTTCTGAACACAAATCAAAACGCATTATAGACGAACGCAGTTCTAATAAAAGCAATTAAGAGGGAGGAAACGACATGCCGGAACTTTCGAAGCGAACAGAAACATTTACCGATTCGGTCATTCGTCGAATGACAAGAGTCTCCTTACAATATGGGGCCGTAAATTTATCCCAGGGTTTTCCAGACTTTGACCCGCCAAAGGCAATTCTGGATCGTTTAGCACAAGTGGCTAAAGAGGATTTCCATCAATATTCGATTACATGGGGGGCGCAGAATTTCAGAGAAGCATTGGCCGAAAAGCAGTCTCGTCTCATGGGCCGAGCGATTGATCCCAACCGTGAAATTGTCGTGACTTGCGGCAGTACCGAGGCGATGATGGCTGCGATGATGAGTGTGACAAATCCCGGCGATAAGGTGATTGTGTTTTCGCCGTTTTATGAAAATTATGGTGCGGACACCATTCTTTCAGGTGCAGAACCGATTTATGTTCCCTTGTGTCCGCCCGAGTTCAATTTCGATGCTGATGTGCTGGAGGCCGCATTTAAACAGCATCCTAAAGCGCTGATTCTGTGCAATCCGTCAAATCCATGCGGCAAAGTGTTTACCTATGATGAACTCAAACAGATTGCCGATTTTGCCAAGAAGTATGATACGTTTGTGATTACCGATGAGGTGTATGAACATATTGTATACAAGCCTAATCAACATGTGTATTTTGCTTCGTTGCCCGGTATGTGGGAGCGGACGATTTCTTGTTCGTCTTTATCCAAAACCTATTCCATTACCGGTTGGCGGCTTGGCTATATTATTGCGCCTGCGTCAATCATTGAAGTGGCAAAAAAGGTGCATGATTTCCTGACCGTAGGCGCGGCAGCGCCTTTGCAGGAGGCCGCCGTAGTTGGCTTGCGGTTTGATGATGCATATTATCAAGAACTGCAGGATAAATATACCAAGAAACGGGATTTGTTTTTAAAAGGCCTTGATGATTTAGGTATTGCCCATACGGTGCCGGAGGGCGCTTATTATGTATTGCTCGATATATCGGAATTCGGCTATGATTCGGACGTAACATTTTGCGAGTTAATGGCGAAAGAGGTGGGCGTAGGAGCGGTACCAGGCTCCAGCTTTTTTAAAGAGCCGGTTCACCATCTGATTCGCTTGCATTTTGCGAAGAAGGACGAGACATTATATGAAGCGCTGAATCGTTTAGAGAGCCTTCGGCAAAAAATGACAATATACAAATAATAACAATATATTTTTATATTGCGATAAAAGTATGCAGTAAATCTTTTGGAAGCCTGCCTGTATCGTTAAGATACAGACAGGCTTTTAAACATGAAAAAATGAGAGATATGGTAAATCAGTCTATTTATTTGTTCTTAACAACTATATTTTTGGGGAGGACTTTTGTCATATTGGGTGCCCTAAACATTGAAATAAAAACTAAAATGTGGTATAATGAAGACACCATAAAGAAAGCGCGAACATAACAAGGTGTCTTCTCGAAAATCCCCCGCAAAAGCGGCGTATTTTCCTATGTTTTGTGGTATAATGAGGACTTCATGATCATACGAAAGAAACCCTTATGGGGTTTCTTTTAAAGTTCAAAATATTGTTGATTATCGCAATGTGTTAGATAGGCTAGCGCCATCAAACATTATGATTGCGGAAAAAATTTAGGATAGTTTATGAATAATATTGCAGTATGCAGAAAGGCGGAACATGGAAAAAACAAATGTAGCAGAAAATAAAATGGGTGTCATGAGCGAGGGCAAGCTTCTTCTCAACATGGCAACACCGATGATTATCTCTATGCTGGTACAGGCGATGTATAACATCGTAGACAGTGTGTTTGTGGGTATGTTTGACCCTGAATTTAATTATGCACTGGCGGCGGTTAATTTGGCATTCCCGATTCAAACGTTGATGATTGCCGTTTCAGTCGGTATCGGTGTGGGTGTCAACTCCTTTTTGTCCCGCAGTTTAGGGGAAAAGAATTTTGAAGATGCAAATTTTGCAGCCGGTAACGGCATTTTTTTAAGCGTATGTTCTTATATCGTGTTCGCGGTGATTGCCGGTATCGCGGCGCCTTCGTTTTATGCGTTTCAAACCGACGTACCTGAAATTATTGAATACGGCACTGCGTATGTGCGTATTGTGACAATTGGTTCCATCGGTATTTTTATTCAGGTCATGATGGAACGTATTTTACAATCGACAGGCCAGACGTTTTTTAATATGATTAGCCAGGGCACTGGTGCCATTGTGAACATTGTCTTTGACTATTTGCTTATTTTCGGCATTGGTCCTTTCCCGGCAATGGGCGTGTCTGGTGCGGCGGCCGCTACGGTGCTTGGACAGATTGTCGGCGCTCTTCTGGGTATTTATTTTAATATTAGAAAAAATCATGAGATAAGCCTTTCTTTGCGCTATATGCTGCCGAAAGGAAGAGTGGTCAAACAGATCTTTGTGGTGGGGCTTCCTTCCATTATTATGCAGTCGATTGCCAGTGTGCTGACGGTGGGCATTAATAAAATTATTGCGTTAGATCCCAGCCAAGATGTAGTTACAGCTGGTCAAAATGTATTTGGCGCTTATTTTAAATTACAGTCTTTTGTCTTTATGCCTGTGTTCGGCCTAAATAATGCTATGGTTCCGATTGTTGCTTATAATTATGGAGCGCGCAATAAAAAAAGAATCATGCGTACTTATAAAATCGCCGTTATTTGTGCTATGATTTATATGTGTTTGGGCTTAGCCGTTTTTGCGCTTTTTCCAGGTGAGCTGCTTGCTTTATTTAGTTTGTCGGAACTGGCAATTACCATGGGCATTCATGCTTTGCGAATTATGGGTTTGTCTTTCTTGTTTGCTGGTTTTTCAATCATTACTGTATCCACCTTTCAAGCGCTCGGCAATGGTATTTATAGTATGATTAACTCTCTTTGTCGCCAGCTGATTGTGATTTTGCCGGCGGCCCTGCTTTTATATCATTTTAGTGGTGTCAATTCTATTTGGTATGCGTTTCCCTTGGCAGAGGTGTTTTCGGTGATGCTTAGTATTTTCTTTATGATCAAACTCTATAATCAAAAGTTGAAGCATCTATGAAAGTAATCATTGCAGAAAAACCTTCGTTGGCTCGTAACATTGCAGGCGCTATTGGAAACGGCGTGAAGAAAAATGGTTATATTGCGTGCCAAGAGTATTTGGTTACGTGGGCTTTTGGCCATTTGTTTTCACTTGTGGATATTGAGGACTATGCGCCAACCGAACATGGTAAATGGTGTATGGATAATTTGCCTTGTCTGCCGGACAAGTTCCGCTTTGCTTTGCGAAAGGGAAAGGACGGCGACAAAGATGAGGGCGTGACGAGGCAGTTTGAACTGATAAAAGCGCTTTGCACAAGAGCGGATGTAGATACCATTATCAATGCCGGTGACGCGGATCGAGAGGGCGAAATTATCATTCGGCTCTGTATCCAAAATGCAGGGGTAACCGGCAAGCGAGTACAGCGCTTATGGCTGCCTGACCAAACGCCGGAGACAATTCGCACAGCGCTTACTAGCATGAAAGACGCTGGTGAATATGATCTTTTAGCGAATGAGGGTTTTGCCAGAACCTATATTGATTGGCTTTACGGCGTCAATCTGACTCGATTTGCTACGCTGAAAACCGGCACCTTTTTACGGGTGGGTCGGGTGATTATTCCCATTGTAAAAGCGATTTATGACCGAGATCTGGCCATTCGTCATTTTAAGCCCGAGCCTTATTTAGCGTTAGTATCTAGCGAGGAAACAAATGGAGAAAAAATAGAACTTGTCTCCAAAAATAAATTTACGCCAAATGAGCAAGATAAGGCGCTGGCTCTTTGTGCGGCTTATAATGAAGCAGGCGCGCATGTTACGTCGGTGAAACGAAAGAAGGATAAGTTAAATCCTGGCAAGTTATATTCGCTCTCTAAATTGCAAAACTTCTTAGGTAAAAAATATAAAATGCCGATGGAAGAGTCGCTAAAAGTGGCACAGAAACTCTATGAAGAAGGATTTTTGACATATCCAAGAACCAACTCAGAGTATTTGGCCACCGCAGAAAAAGATAAAATACGTAAAATTATAGCTGCGGTTGCGGGTAAGGGCTATCCGGTTTGTTTTAAAGACCAAAAAAGCATATTTGACGACAGTAAAATTGAAAGCCATTCGGCTTTAACTCCTACCTATAAAATTCCTGATCCAGCGCGTATGACTGAGAATGAAAAAATTGTGTATACCGCTGTCATGCGTCGTTTTGTGGCCGTTTTTTGCTCAGAGGATTGCATTGCCGATAAGACCGAGATTAAGATCTTATGTGCCGATGAAGAATTTACCTTAAAAGGAACGGTTATTTTGGAAAAGGGATGGACTCGTTTTGATGATACCGAACGAAAAAACAAGGTGCTTCCGAATTTGCAAAAAGGGGATGTTGTCAATGTGCTTTTTCAGCCTGTGACCAAAGAGACTCATCCGCCTAAGCACTATACGATCGAAACTTTAAATAATTATTTAAAAAATCCTTTCAGAGAGGAAAAGGCGCGTTTTGCCGAAGAAGCATCAGCCGAATCAATCGATGATGCAGAAGATTACAAGGCTATTTTTGAGGGGTTAGAATTAGGAACCGAGGCCACCAGAACGGGCATTATTGATAATGCCAGACACAGCCACTACATTGAACTGAAAAAAGACGTGTATCGGATTTTGCCGGAGGGCGAATATTTGATTGAATCGTTAGCTCGTATGGGCATTTCTATGGATAAATATAAAACCAGTGAAATGGGCAAGGCGCTTAAAAAAGTGTATCATGGTGAATATGCGGTTGAGGATAGCGTGGCTATCGCAAAAGAAGAAATTTGCCGTATTTTTGCGCCGACCAGCGAACCATTGGAAACGGATACTGATATAGGGCTAAGCGGAGAGGAAATGGGCCCTTGTCCGCTTTGCGGGCAAACAGTCGTCCGCACAAAATTTGGTTACGGCTGTCGTGGATACAAAGAGGGCTGTCGTTTTAGTATCAATATGACAATATGCGGACGTGTTATCTCTGCGGCAAATGTAAGACAATTGTTAACCACAGGCAAAACGGCCAAAATTAAGGGCTTTATTTCAAAAACGGGCAAACCATTTGATGGCGCGCTTTGTTTGCAGGAAGGCAAGGTGAGTTTTGACTTTTCGGATTAATCCGAAAAGCTAAAACTCGCCTTTTATTTTTATATATCTTTCTTTCAAAAAGGAGCATGAACAAGCGTATTTTTTCATATTCTTTAGTATGAAAAAATCAAAGAAATTTTTATATGATGGATTATTACTAACCGCAACGGCGCTGATTATGAGAACGGTAGGCGTTGTTTTCAATGCCTATGTTTCCGATCATATCGGCGAGAGCGGTATGGGACTTTTCACCTTGGTGATGAGTGTGTATACCTTTGCGGTGACCTTTGCTACAAGCGGAATTAATTTAGCCGCAACACGTTTGACAGCAGAGGCCATGGGTCATGGCAATGAAAGAGAAATACGCGATGCAATGAAGCGGTGTATCGTGTATAGCTTGTTTTTTGGCACGGTAGGCGGCATTGGCTTGTTTGGCGGCTCTCATTTTTTTGGCGCTGTTTTAATGGGGGATGCACGTACAGTGCCATCGCTTCGGCTGCTTGCTTTTGGGCTTCCTTTTTTATCTATCTCGAGTGCGCTAAATGGTTACTTTACAGCCGTGCGCCGAGTGGCTAAATATGCGGTGTGTCAGTTTTTTGAGCAGATTTGCAAGATCATTTTTACCATGTTCGGCTTCTCGTTGTTTTTGCCGATGGGCTTGGAATATGGCTGCCTTGCACTGGTAGGCGCCTCGATGATTTCAGAGTGTCTGTCATTTCTATTGGCGTTATTGCTTTATCTGATTGATCTGGCAAGGCATAATCATCGCTCGGGCAATCGGCAAAAGGGATTGACCAAAAAGCTCTGCGGCATTGCACTGCCCGTGGCGGTAAGCGCGTATTTTCGTTCGGGTCTTGTCACGGCTGAGCATATGCTTATTCCGTGGGGATTGAAACGAAGCGGAGCCACGTCTGATGCGGCGCTGGCTTCTTATGGGGTCATTCAAGGTATGGTCCTGCCAGTGGTGTTATATCCGTCAGCATTTTTAAATGCTTTTTCCTCTCTGTTGGTACCTGAATTTGCAGAAGAAATTGCATCAGGCAAAAGGCGGCGCACCGAACATATTGCCACGAAAGCCATTGGCGCTACACTACTTTTTTCCATTGGCGTTGCTGGTATTATGATGAGTTATGCTGATGTGCTGGGGCAATTAATTTATAAGAGTGCTGAAAGCGGATTTTACATTCGTGTGCTCAGCGCATTGGTTCCTGTTATGTACTTAGACGGCATTGTGGATGGCATGCTCAAGGGGATGGGCTATCAATTTTACTCCATGGTGGTCAATATCATTGATGCGCTGCTTTCACTCATTTTAGTTTTTATTTTAGTACCGCGTATGGGTGTGATTGGGTATGTTATCACTATTTTCGTGGGTGAGATTGTCAATTATGCGCTCAGTATATCTAAGCTGCTCGTGCATATGAAAGTAGACCTTAAACTGAAAGATCGGGTGTTAAAGCCAATGCTGTCAGTTGTCGGTGCAACAACTTTGGGGCACATCCTCTTTTCCTTTGTAGAGGTGCATCCATGGCTGCAAATGGCGGCTTGCTTGTGTATGTATATCATTCTTCTTTTTTGCACCTTTAGCATTTCAAAAGCGGATATTGCCTGGATTAAAGGCATCATTTGCAAAAAGGGGGGAAAGGTGCAGCTGCGTCATCGGCTGCATCGTCAGCGGGATGTATATCAGTCTTTGCATTTTTAAGCGAGATTCAACGATTGATTTTCGTTTATTTGTTGATATGCCGGAGATTGAAGAATATGCAAAAGAACCATTAAAATATGCGATATATACAGGTTTTATTAGTGGAAGCAAAGATCTTGGGGGCCTATATATGTATCCTAAAAAGGGTACCACACGGGTTGAATTAGCATCAATGCTCATGCGTTTTATAGAAGCTGATCATCCGAAAGCAAACTCTGCGGCATAGGGAACAAATTCCATATGAATACACAAAAGGGCGACCGTGAGGTCGCCCTTTTGTTGTAGGGAGTGAAATATTATAAAATGTGATTATGTGAAATCATGTGCAAGTAGTGAATAATACATTCGATTTTTAACATAGATAGGGCTAACAATGAATAAAACATACATAGAAATTGTAGAAAAATGGAAAATGAGACTTGCAAATAAAATGTAAAGATGTTATAATAAAATAGCCACATAAAGTTATTTTTGTTAACAGGATGTGTTTTTCTTTGTAAAAATGCATACTCTGTTTTTTACATACCTGTTAACTGATGTAGAAATGAATTTGTGTGGCAGCAAAGAGTTATGCATTTTGGCGTACAGTCTTTTGACTGTACGCTTTTTAATATGAATTTTTGTGTAGCTGAATCATAAATCAATACTGTTATAAAAAAGGGAATCATTAGTCTATAGTCTTATCGAGCTTTGCGTACCGATGTGTAATCTTGTATAGAAAAACCTATCATAACACAAAAAACCATATTCAACAAATTGTTGAATATGGTTTTAAATATTTTATGTTTAAAGGTCTGTTCTCTTATATTATTCGTCTATTAAGAAATAGACGCGGGCACTGCGGCGTCCCCATTGAATCGCACGGCCATATGCATCAGGATCTGAACCCATGAATACATCAATAATATTTCCTTTAACGGCGCCGCCAGTGTCAAGTGCATATCGAACGCCGCAGTCATAGTAATCACTGGCTACATAGACTTTTGTGCCAAGTGGAATGATATTGGGATCAACTGCGATAACAGAAGAACTAACTGCAGCACCAGTAGCGGTACGAGCATCGCTTGGCGCTGTGTAAGCGGTGGCCTGTACATCAATATAATGAGAATAATGATAAGTTACACCATCATCGCCGACATAATAACCGCCCACTCCTTTGTAGACAATTTCATTGACAGGCGCGGTGGTAATATTTTCTATAATGGTTTCACTAACAACCTGATCATCAATAATCTTAGAACGTATTGTTTTGCTGACAGAACCGTTCTTTCCTTTGGTCATGACCTTGGTTGTTCCATAAGGAATGGTAGAGACTTCAACAATCTCTGTCTCAAAGGGAAGTACTTCAGTTGTGGTATTGTCTTTGTATTCTACATCATAAACGTAGATGGATGAAGCTGACGATACAACGGTATCAAGAGGAATATCTGTTTCTTTGGCAGATAAGTCAATATTAAGTTCTTCAATTAACTCTGCAACCGTTGTTTGCGAAGTAGGCACGGTAAAGGTTGTCTCATCCATGATAATCGAGACTTCAAAGGGATCAATTGCTTCATCAAATATATCGTTTTTCGCAACAAATTGTATGGTAGAAATTGAAGCGTCTTCCTGTAAATAATAGGAGTGGTGTTTTGTATAATTCGCCACTACGACAAATGAGATAAAAATAACAAGTGCAAAGCAAATGCAGGGAAGAATACGCAAAAAAGTTTTGTTGTCTAAACCATGATAGTTGGGTTTTGTGCCAAATAATAAGTTCTTTTTAGTAGTTTTACGTTGTTTTTTTGTTTTTTGATTTGATTGGGTATATATACGCGGTTTATCCTGGGTATACATAGTTCCTCCTTTACTAAGCGGGTGGCCGCTCAGGTATCCAAGCTGCGGTTCCGGAGGGAAACCGCAGATGGAATACAATGTGAGCGTAGTGGGACCTTCCCACATTATGCCGTAAAATATATGGACGGCATGATTTTTTTATTCCAGATTGTAAGCGTTACGCTGAAGAAAGAATCCAGAATACTTTATTGTATGCCGATTATTCTTTTTTTGCGAACAACGCATCCATCTGGAATATACATAAGAGAAAATAAAAGAAATTATCTCTTTGAGAACTGAGGCGCTCTGCGGGCTGCTTTGAGTCCGTATTTCTTTCTTTCTTTCATACGAGGATCACGTGTGAGGTAACCAGCCTGCTTAAGAGACGGTCTGAATGTTTCATCTGCTTGCAGAAGCGCTCTAGCTAAACCATGTCTAATGGCGCCGGCCTGTCCTGAAAATCCGCCGCCTTTTACGGTAGCGATAATATCAAATTTGCCCTCTGTACCTGTTACAGAATAAGGCTGATTCACAATAAGTTTCAACGTTTCGAGACCGAAATAGTCATCAATGTCACGTCCGTTGATCGTGATTACCCCGGTACCGGGAACAATGCGAACTCTGGCTACTGACTTTTTTCTTCTGCCTGTACCATAGAAATAAGGTTTTGCACTTGTATACATTTGTATGTTCATCCTTTCCTGTTATTATAAAGAGGTATAGGGCACTGGCTTCTGTGCTTCATGATTATGCGAAGGCCCTGCAAATACTTTGAGTCTTGTTAATGACTTTGCACCGATTGAGTTTTTGGGCAGCATGCCTTTTACCGCAAGTTCAACGGCAAACTCTGGCTTTGTTGCCATCAGTGTACGATATTTAACCTCTTTTAATCCGCCGATATAACCGGAATGATGGTAATATTTCTTTTGATCCAGCTTTTTGCCAGTCAAAACGGCTTTTTCTGCATTGATGATGATCACGAATTCACCGCAGTCTACATGCGGCGTGAATTCCGGCCGATGTTTGCCACGCAGAATGCTGGCAGCTAAAGCAACTGTTTTTCCAAGCGGCTTGTCTGCTGCGTCGATGACATACCACTTACGGTCGATGGATTCTTTTTTTGCCATAAATGTTGACATTTCCTTTTGTCCCTCCAAATAATATAGATTCATTCTTTACTTTTTTTCGAAACTATTATATCATACGGGTTATAGACCCGTCAAGGGAATTTGGCAAACATTTTGGTAATAAAATGATACAGATGGTTGAAATCTTTAAAATGCTCATCTATTCTCTTTTATTCTAATGTTTTCTCAACTAAAAAATATAAATATTTTGCTCGTTTTTTCGTTTCTCTTTGTGACAAATGAGAGATTTTTTTTAATATTGTTGTACTTTCACAATTATTCCCGTACTGTCATAACTTTGCAAAATTGAAAATACAATATAACAGTAGAAAAAATCGGAGGTCAAATGAGATGTCAAACCAGAAATATTATCCAGAGGGATTTCTCTCTCAAAACAAAGAAAATGCAGAATTTCTTGCTGCGATACCTAGTGTAGAACGGGCCATGAAAGAAGGCCGAATTTTAGAAGCCAATGCGGTATTATGCGACCCAGATCTGTCTGTTACCGTTGATCTTGGCTGCATGAAAGGGATCCTTCCTAAAGATGAGGTTGCCTTGACAAATCCGGGTGAGGGTATCAAGGATATTGCTGTCATTACCCGAGTGGGTAAACCCGTTTGCTTTAAAATTATGTCAATTGAGCGCGATTTGTATGGTCAGCCAGTCGCGATGTTATCGCGAAAAGAAGCGCAGCGGACTTGCATGAATGAATTCCTTTCCAAGCTCACGGCGGGTGATGTCATTGACGCTAAAGTGACTCACTTAGAGCATTTTGGTGCTTTTGTGGACATTGGCTGCGGCATTATCTCCCTTCTTTCCATTGACTGCATCTCAGTATCGCGCATTACCCATCCGCATGATCGTTTTCGGGTGGGAGATAATATCAAAGCGGTCATTAAAAGTGTTGATCCACAAACAGGCCGCATTTATGTGACGCACAAGGAATTACTTGGCACATGGGAAGAAAATGCATCTCATTTTGCCGTGGGGCAGACCGTTGCCGGCATTGTGCGCAGTGTAGAGGATTACGGAATTTTTGTAGAGTTAACGCCAAACCTCGCTGGCTTAGCTGAATTTAAAGAAGGAATTAGCGTCGGGCAGACAGCGGCTGTCTATATCAAAAATATGGTGAAAGAAAGAATGAAAATCAAGTTAGTTTTGATTGATTCTTGTCCGAATATTTCACCGAATGAAAAGTTAGAATATTATTTGCCCGAACAAGATCATATTGATTATTGGCGGTATTCGCCTGAGCATTGTGAGAAAATGATTGAAAGTTTTTTTGATGCTTCCTAATCTTTACATTTCTTCATTTTTAGTATATAATTATTGTATAAATTAACAGTCATAAATACGCAAATACATAAAATAAAGGATTTTTAGGAGTGTGGAAAAATGTCGGAGCAATTTGTGGTTACTATTGCAAGAGAATATGGCAGTAATGGTCGTATCATCGGCAAAAAAGTAGCGGAACTTTTGAACGCGGCCTTTTATGACAGCGAATTAATTACCATGGCGGCTCGTAAAAGCGGCATCAGCCAGAATTTGCTTAATGATATTGATGAGAAAGCGGCGCACAGTCTTATGTATTCCATTTCGGTGGGCGCTGGGGTCTTTTCTGGTTTTGGCGTTGGCACTTCTTTTAATATGCCTCTTAACGATAAATTGTTTTTAGTGCAGGCAGACATTATTAAAGAAATTGCAGCCAAGGAAAATGCAGTCATTGTGGGAAGATGTTCTGATTATTTGCTGCGCGATCATGAAACAGCCGTAAATGCCTTTATCTATGCGCCTTATGATGTTCGCAAAAAGACTGTGGCCGAACGCTACGGTATCTCGGTTGATAAGGCAGCCGAAATGATTGTCAAAAAAGAGAAACAGCGAAAGTCCTATTATAACTACTATGCGGGGCGCAAATGGGGCCAGCCGGCAAATTATGATTTATGCATTGATTCCTCTGTGTTAGGTATAGAGGAAACGGCGAATCTGTTGGCTGATTTTGTGAAAAAAATCAAGCAGAAATAATGAATAAAAAAACGATACGTAATGTATCGTTTTTTTTGCTTATATCCATGATTTTAACTTTGTATTGAGTTTGTAGGAAATAAGAGAAGCTAAAATGATTTTAATGACGTCACCAGGCAGGTAGGGCAGTACGCACATGGTTAAAGCGGAAATAAGACCAGTGTGCGTTAAAATCATATACCATAACGTGCCGAAAGCGTAACAGACTATACACCCAAGCGTCATGGCTACAGGATACATCCAAAAAGTTTTTGAGAAGCGTCCAATCAGTGCACCGCATAGTAAAACACCAACTAAATAGCCAACGATATACCCGCCGGTTGGTCCGGCTAATACGCCAATACCACCTCTAAAGTTCGTGAAAACCGGTATGCCGATAGCGCCAAGCGCGATGTAAGTAATGACGGCTATACTGCCATACAGCCAGCCTAATACAGCGCCGCACATCCATACGGCGAACAGGGCTAAATTGATGGGAATAGCCGAGATGGGAATCAATATTTGAGAGCAAACGGCAATTAGCGCGGCGAACAGGGCGCATAAAACAAGTTTTTTTGATTTCATTGTAAACTCCTTTACTAAATAGGTTTACAATAATTATACCATATTTTTCACAATTGTCAACAGTATGATTTTGTGGTATAATACAAGAAAATCATTATGATTTTCTTGTAAAGTTTATCTTGCCACCCGGAATATCGTACTTTCAGGTGGCTAAAACTTTTTGGTCTGCACAAAATATGCTGAATTGTATAAATAAGGGCGGATCTGTGGCGAATAATTAGGAATAGTCGGCTTGTTGATAGCCGATCTACATGGTGAGAGATGACAAAAAAAGCAGTGACAAAAATGAATTACGAAATTATTCGATCCAATCGAAAAAATGCGGCGCTTGAAATTACGAGAGAGGCAAAGCTTTTAATTCGCGTTCCTCAACGTATGAAGTTGGAAGAAATAGAAGCGTTTGTTGCTCATTACAGCGAATGGATTGAAAAAAACATGACTAAAGCACGTCAAAGAATGAATATGGCGGAAAAATGTACCGAGGAAGAGCTGAAAATGAGGGCACAGGCGGTAATTCCTAAAAAAGTATGGTATTGGGCTGGGGTGATGGATCTTATGCCGACAGGCATTCGTATCACAAAGGCCAAGACGCGTTTTGGCAGCTGCAGCGCTAAGGATTCATTGTGTTTTTCGCTTTATCTTATGCAGTATCCGGAAGAAGCTATTGATTATGTGGTGGTGCATGAGTTAGCGCATATTAAGGTTAAAAATCATAGTCGTGCGTTTTATGCATTGATTGAGCAGTATTTGCCGGATTACAAGGAGCGCATTGCGTTGTTAAGATGAATATATGCCAAGTGAAAAGGGGAGAGCCATGGAGATTTGGGATTTGTATGATCAAAACCGCAGTAAAATTGGCGAAACGGCGGTGCGCGGTTTGCCGATTGATAAGGGCAAATTTCGTATTGTAGTCAGCATTTGCATAATTGGTCACGATGGCCGTATGCTAATCCAGCAGAGACAACCATGGAAAGGTTGTTATCCGAATTTGTGGGATATATCAGTAGCCGGCAGTGCCATTGCTGGAGAGACCAGCCAGCGTGCAGCCGAGCGCGAAGTGTTGGAAGAATTAGGGTATTCTCTTGATTTGTCAGAGGTTAGACCTTCTTTCACGATTAATTTTTTTGAGGGATTTAATGATTTTTATATAGTAAAAAGAGATATTGATTTAAGTAGGCTGACTTTACAGGCTGAAGAAGTCCAAGCGGTTCGCTGGGCCAGCAAAGAAGAAATTGCAGATATGATTGAGCAGGGCACTTTCATTCCTTATCATCCAGAAGTCATTTCTCTCATATTTGCTATGCAGGATCATATTGGCGCTCATAGGTAAATTGATTTTTAGCGGTATTACTTATATAAATTAAAACATCCGAGCGATGTTGGTGAAGAAACGAATAAACACCCCGTAGATTCATTGACCTACGGGGTGTTTATTCATCAATTGCATAGATCCAGATACAACCCCAAAGAACATTATGCTCTTTGGGGTTGTATCCTATCCTTTATCGTCACAAGAAACATCCTTTTTTTGAAATTTTGCTATAAAAAACCCATCTGTTTCGGTCTCAAAAGGAAACAAAGTAATAGCGCTTTTTCCTTGGTAAAAAGATACTGGCGCGAAGTTTGTGTGTTCAGTCAAAAAGCGATTCGCTACCCTTTCGTTTTCATTTTGGTTGAGCGTGCAGGTGGTGTACAGCAAGACACCTTGTGGTTTTACATAGCGTGAACAGGTTTGTAAAATATGGTATTGCAGCGCTGGTAAATGAGCCATAGTTGATAAATCTTTATGACGAATGTCCGGCTTTTTCGCCAAAATGCCAAGGCCAGAGCAGGGAACGTCGCAAAGAACAATATCGGCGATTGCTTCCCATTCAGGTTTATATTGTGTGCTGTCATGCGCGATGGTTTCTATGATCTGGATGCCAAGCGTCTTGGCGCCTTGTTCAATCAACGACAGCTTGTTGGCGTGCAGATCCATCGATAAAATCTTTCCATGGTTGTGCATGTCCATGGCAAGTCCAAAGCTTTTGCCGCCGGGGCATGCACATGCGTCGATCACCGTCATGCCTGGTTTTGCTTCTGCGGCCCATACAGCGATTTGTGAGGATTCGTCCTGCACAAAGCACAAACCGTCCTCTAAAGGCGCGAAATAGCTAACAGGCATATTCTCTAATAGCTTGATACCAAAAGGAGCTGTCTTGGTTTGCTTGCATGGGCACTCAATTTCCTGCATGAGTATTTCAGGCGTTGTTTTCAGTGTGTTCGTACGGAGGGTTAGTGTGGGCTTTCTTAACATGCCGGCGGCTATTTTTTCGGCGTTTTCCGCACCGTATTGGTGGGTCCACATTTGGTAAAGAGCGGCTGACAGGCCATATTCGGTAGCTTTATCGGGAAAAGTAATCGTTTGCTTTTCGCGTAAAGCTCGTCTTAAGACGGCGTTAATGAAAGAGGCGGCGCCTTGGTAAAAGGTTTTCGCTAATTTTACACTTTCATTGACGGCCGCATGATCAGGTATTTTATCAAGATATAAAATCTGGTAAAGGCCTAAGCGCAAAATCATGCGCGCTTCATTTGGTATTTTGCGGTTGGGGTTGGCTGCAAACAAACGAATGACAGCATCTAATGTAATCTGGCGTTCAATAACGCCATACACCAACTGAGTAAAGAGACTTTTTTCGGTCTCTTCTAATTCATATTTTTGAATGGCTGCGTCGATTTCTAAATTAGCATATTTTCCCGCTTTTTCACAGCGCATTAAAGAGAGATAAGCGGCTTTTCTGGCGTTCATCTTCTTCGATTCGACACGATTGAGATCATGCGCAGTAATTGTACAATGGAGGTTGCTAAAGCAGCCACATAGGTTAAAGCGGCCGCGGACAGCACTTTTTTCGCCTGTTTGCTTTCTTCGGCGTCCAGCGTGCCATATTCGTCTAATGTTGCTAGTGCTCTGGCAGATGCATTGTATTCAACAGGCAGTGTGACGAGCTGAAACAGAGTAGAAAGCGAGAAAAAAGCTACGCCAATATAGGCAAGCCCGGTCATGCTGATAACAAGGCCAATGAGAATTAAAGGAAAAGCAAGAAATGAGCCAACCCGCGTTAAGGGAATGATGGCCGCACGCAGTCTGATGGGGCCGTATTCTTCTGCATATTGAATGGCATGGCCGCATTCATGGGCGGCAACGCCGATAGAGGCAACTGAGGTGCTATCATACACCTCTGCTGATAAACGAATGACGTTTGCACGTGGGTCATAATGATCGGACAAAGTTCCTTGCACTTTTTCAATACTGATATGGGTAAGACCGTTGCGGTTTAGGATGGTGCGCGCAGCTTCAAATCCGGTAATCTCTTTTTTAGAATGAACTTTAGCATATTTAGCAAAAGTGGATTGTACGCGGAACTGTGCAACCAGTGCAAAAATAAATGTGACAAGCATAACAAGCAAAAAAACAGTATCTGCGTAATAATAAGAAGAATAGTAATAGAACGGCATAGGGGTTGCTCCTTTTACATTAGTATATTATTTTCCGAAAATATCGCCTATTTTAATCTGACGCCCTCTGATAAAATCGCCCGCGCTCATGTGTTTTTTGCCTTCGGGTCCAACGCGGGTGATGCCAAGAATGCCAACAGAGCAGGCAACAGCAATGGTGTCATGATCAAGAGACAATATAGTACCTGGCTTTTCTGTTTTTTTGGCAGCGTCAATGATAGTGGATTGCAGCACCTTCATATTTTTTCCGTGTAAAGTCGTAAAAGCGATGGGAACAGGGTGCAGAGCGCGAATTTGATTGTGAATTTGCGCGGCGGTATTGGTAAAATCGATTTTTCGATCGTCTTTTGTTATTTTATCCGCATAGGTAGCAAATGAATCATTTTGCGGCTGCGGAGTGATCTTATGCTCTTTCCATTCGGCTAATGTTTGAATCAGCGTCTTGGCGCCTGCCTTTGCTAAACGGTCGTGAATGCATTCAAAATCATCGTTCTCGCCGATTGGAACCGAAGCAGACTTCAGCATATCCCCGGTGTCTAATCCCTCGGCCATCATCATAATGGTAACACCCGTTTCTGTTTTTCCCTCCATAATGGCCCTTTGAATGGGGGCGGCACCCCGATATTGGGGCAGCAAAGAGCCATGCACGTTGATGCAGCCATAGGACGGAAAACTTAACACTTCTTTCGGCAGCAGCTTGCCGTAAGCGGCTACGACAATCAGTTCTGGGTTTATTTCCTGCAAAAATTGATAAAACTCTTCTGAACGAAGGGTTGTTGGTTGGTAAACAGGAATGCCCTGTGTTTGCGCATATTGTTTGACGGGCGGGGCCATTAGTGCGTATCCTCTGCCTTTTGGTTTATCAGGCTGAGTAATAACGCCAATCACGTCACAGCCCGACCAGTTTTGTAGTTCTTCTAAGCTAATTTTGGCAAAATCGGGCGTTCCCATAAAAAGAATTTTCATATGGCTTTCCTTTCTTGAAATGATCATTTTTGGGGCAGCCGTTGGTGCACCATGTTCGAGGGAAAAGTTGTTTGATTATATTTAATTTTCCTCATAAAGTTCTTTTAATTCTTCATCGGTTAACATTTTAATGGCTTTGTCAGTATATAAAATACCGTCTAAATGGTCAATTTCGTGGCAAAAGGCTTTGGCTAATAAACCGCTGCCAGAAAGACGTCTTTTTTTGCCGTGTCGATCAAGCGCTTCTACGGTGACATGCTGTGGTCGTATCGTAATGCCATTTTTACCGGGAAGAGATAGACAGCCCTCTAATTCCTGTTGTTCACCTTTTTGTGATACAATCACCGGATTAATAAGCTCAATCAGTTTACCGGGTTCACATTCAATCACAACAATGCGCCGCAGCACGCCTACCTGTACAGCGGCGAGCCCTACTCCGTTTGCATGTCTCATTGTTTCAGCCATATCGTCTAACAGGGTGATGATTCGAGGTGTGATTTCAGTTACTTCGCGGCTTGTTTTGCGGAGCGTTTGATCTCCTTCTTTTATAATTTGCAGAATAGCCATCAGCATCATTTCCTTTCGTTATTATGTGATTATAATTTATAGTGTAGATGGGTTTAAATCGAATGTCACTTGGAGCTTGCCGCATTCTTTCTCAAAAGATCGCAAAAGCGATGCAAACAGAGAACGAGTGGCCTGATTCGCAACGCATTTTAAAATGAGTCGCATGCGGTATGTGTCTTGTTTTTTATAAATTGGCGCTTCAAAGGGACCAAATGCTTGTATTTTAACTGCCTTATAGGTCTCTTGCGTTAACCGTTCTTTTAGCTGTTCAGTGAATAGAGCAGCGCCTTTGATTGCATTTTCTTCAAAACGGGAAGAAAAGGTGAATACAGCCATATCACAGAACGGAGGAAATACCAAAGCACGCCGTAAGGCAATTTCGCCTTGATAAAAAGTTTCATAATCCTGTCTGGCTGCTAATTGCAGCACCGAATGATCGGGTGAATAGGTTTGAATAATCGCCCGTCCGCTTTTATTGGCTCGTCCCGCCCTGCCTACCACTTGCGTTACTAACGAAAAAGTGCGTTCGTTGGCCCTATAATCGTCTAAATAGAGGGAACTGTCTGCCTCTAAAACACCAACTAATGTTACATCGGGAAAATCATGGCCTTTGGTAACCATTTGCGTGCCTAATAAAATATCGCTGGTTCCGTTTCGGAAGTTTTTTGTAATTTCATCATAGGCAAATTTATTTTGCGTGGTGTCTGCATCCATTCGTGTGATGCGAGCAGAAGGGAAGGTGTCCTGCAATAGATTTTCAGCAAGCTGAGTGCCAAAGCCCATGAATTGCATTTGCGTGTTTTCACAGCTTGCACATTTTGCGGGCACCGGTGCTTTATAGCCGCAGTAGTGGCAGAGCAAATAACCATTTTTAGCTCTGGCGGAAGGGATGTTCTCCTCTTGATTTTGGTAATAACGGCCTCTTGTGTGATAAGTAAGAGAAACCGAGCAGTGCGGGCAGACTTCTACATGTCCGCAAAGATTGCAGGAGAGAAAGTTATTATAGCCTCTTCGGTTCACAAAGAGAATGCTTTGTTCGCCATGCGAAAGATTGTTTTTGATTTCTTCAGCTAAAATGTGGCCAATAGCAGAGGTATTTCCTTCTTGTGCGTCTTGCCGCATATCTGCTAAAATAGTTTCGGGCAGCGCGTTTTGATTGAAGCGCGAACGCAGTGTAATAAGATGGTAAATATTGCTTTTTGCTTTATAAAAACTTTCAATAGAAGGAGTGGCCGATGCTAAAAGCATGAGCGCGCCCGCCTTGGCACAGCGAAAACGGGCAATATCCCGCGCGTGATATTTGGGATTTTGGTCGGATTTATAGGTGTGTTCTTGTTCTTCGTCCATGACAATGAGGCCAAGATTTTCAAACGGCGCAAAAATAGCGCTGCGCGTGCCGAGGCAGATATCTGCTTTTCCGTTTTTGATTCGCCGCCACGCGTCGAATCGCTCACCGGCCGATAAACCTGAATGCATCACGGCAATGCGGTCTCCATACCACCCAGCAAAGGTGCTTACCATTTGCGGCGTCAGCGCAATTTCGGGCACTAACATAATGACCCCTTGCCCGTTTGCTAAGACGTGGTCAATGACTGATTTAATCACTTGCGTTTTGCCGCTGCCAGTGACGCCGAACAGCAGAGCGGCATTGGCTTTTTCTTCATCAACCAAAGCGCATAATTGGTCGCTTGCCTCTTGCTGCTCGGGCGAGAGGGTAAATTCGCTTTCTGCTTCTTGATTAAGGGCGTAAGGCTGGCGGTATTTATCAATTTTGCAAATGGTGATTAATCCAGCGTCCGACATACTGGTCAGCTGCGAACGTGTTAATCCATGGCTGCTTTTTAAAGTTTCAAAAGAAAGAGTGCCAGCGTCGTACAAATGCTCGATAATCGCCACCCTTTTTTTACTGCCTATCTTTTTTTTGCCCGAGAGTATTTGTTCAATTTCCTCTCGGTCGAGAGATAAGCTGACCAATTCTTCGTATTTCCGGTTTTTATCAGCGACGGCAATTTCCTGTCGAAGCATACCGTCTGAAACCAGCTTTTTTAATTCCTTGCGCACGCCTTCGCCGAGTTTTTTCTCAAGTTCCTTCGCCGAGACTCCCGGATTTTTTTGAATAAAAGAGAACAAGGCGCTTTCCGGCTTGTTTAATTGCTTGGTCGGATAATAAACATCGGTTAGCTTTGAAAAGGAACTAACCGGTAGGACAGCTTTAACGGCGTCTCCATAAGAACAGAGCGTTTGATCACACATAAACTGCACTAAATCCATTTGTGCTTGACACAGCGCAAATTCACGGTACACGACTTTATAGATCGGCTTGATTTTATCGTTTTCCATCTCGGTTTGTCCAAAGAGATGGGTTACCACGCCTAAAGAAGTTCGATTTGAGCCGCCAAAAGGAACGGCGACAAAATCGCCGAGTTTGATCTCTTTAATCGGTAAAGGAATATAATAATCGAAGGGTCTGTCAATATGAAATGGTAAATCTAATATACGCACGCTGCAAAACGATGGTTTCATGACGCCCTTCCTTTCAACTGTTTATTGTTTTATAAATGAAAAAGGAGTGAAACGAATATAACATTCTAACACCCCTGCCGGTTTGACCGATATATAATTAATTCTCAATAGACGGCGCGTTTACAATAATAAAATCGCCTCTATCTAAACGGTTGACTGCATTGGTAACAGCTTTTCGGTCTCTTACATCTTTGTCAATTAAGGAGGCAAGACTCTTGTCCGTTTCTTTATTAGCAAGCATCTTTTCAGCTTGTTCTCTCTGTTCTACATATTCGTCTGTTACCATGCGGGCGCATTTCGCGGTGGCAATGACTAATGTGTACCGGTTAAATTTACCTTTGGTTAGTTCATCAACAGATGGCTCCATAATCATGTCTGTATCCTCCAAATCAATCTTTTATAAATTTGTTTATATAGTTGGGATAGCGAACGGTTCTATGCCGTTCTGCTTCAATAATATTCATAATTTCCAAAGCCGCTTTATCTGGTTTGCCGGTTTCATTGACAACAAAATAGTGGTAACGGCTAAAAAACTGAATTTCTTGCAATGAAGTTTGCATCCTGCCGGCAATAACTTCATCTGTGTCAGTGCCACGGCCTCGCAAACGGGCTTCTAACGATGAATAATCAGGCGGCATAATCATGATGAGCACAGCGCCTGGCATGGATTGCTGCAAATGCATAGCCCCGTTGACATCTAATTCAAAAATGACATCAATACCAGATGCCAATTTTTCGTCGGTTTCTTTTTTAGGGGTTCCATATAAATTGCCTACATATTCATTATATTCGAGCATGAGACCATTTTTGATTCTGGATTCAAAATCATCACGATCAATAAAATAATAATTGACCCCTTCTTTTTCTTTCGGACGAGGTGAACGCGTTGTACAGGAAATCGAGTAGAAAGCATTAGGAAGTTGCTTCATTAAAAGGGAAATGACAGTTCCTTTTCCGGTACCGGAAGGCGCTGAAATGACAATAGGAAGGCCCTGTCTCATGGATTTGTCTCCTCCAAAGGTTCGTTTTTTTCGTCGTTTAACAGTGCATATATTTTTTCAGGCGTAAGTGCCGATAATATGATATATTCACTGTCTGTGAAAAGTACTGATTTTGTTTTTCGCCCGCACGAGATGTCAATTACTCGTCCGGTTTCTTTTCCATCTTGTACCATGCGTTTGATGGGGGCTGCATCTGGCGCGGCCACAGTCAGTATTCGATTCACGGCTATATAGTTGCCAAATCCCGCATTGATAAATTCCAAGTTTTAGATCCTTCTTTATTTTTTCGGTATAAGAGAATGGTTATTCAAGATTTTGAATTTGTTCCCTGATTTTTTCGAGTTCGTTTTTCATTTCAATGACGAGCCTTGCAATCTGTGCATCTTGCGCTTTAGAACCGATGGTGTTGGTTTCACGGTTCATTTCTTGCAAGAGAAAGTCTAATTTTCTGCCCACCGGTTCGGTGCCGGCAAAGATCTCGTCAAATGCTTTGAAATGAGAATGCAGTCGTACAATCTCTTCATCAATAGCTACTTTATCGGCAAAAATAGCACATTCAGTCAAAATACGCTGTTCGTCTATTTTTAAGTTATTATCGTCTAAAATCGTTTTTAAACGTCCCTCTAATTTGTCGCGGTAAGCGGCAAGATTTTCGGCGCTTTTTTCAGCAATTTCGCCTGTCAAGCAAACAAGATGTGCTTTTTTCTGCACAAGGTCGTTCATGAGCCGTTCGCCTTCTGCTTCTCTGGCGGCCAAAAAAGAGGCAAGCGCCTTATCAAGCACGATTTTCACATCGGCCCATTCTTTTTCGGTGTCTTCATCTTCTTTGACAACAGAAAAAATATCCCGGTTCGCCGCTATGCTCATCACAGTCATATCGTCGGCGAGCCCGTAATCGTCACGCAGTCTTTTAAGCGCGTTTATGTAGCTTTTGGTGTAAATATCGTCTAAAGCAACAAAAGCACTTTCAGAGGCGGTTACGTCAATACCAACAAAAATTTCAATTTTGCCCCGTGCAAGCCCCTGATTTTTAATATAGGTTTTTATTTTATCTTCTAAATAACCATACGCTCTTGCTATTTTGACCTGTGTGTCTAAATAACGACTGTTTACACTTTTTATTTCGACAAGAATTTGTTTTGTGCCAATTTGTTCTTTAGCCCTGCCATAAGCAGTCATACTTCTAATCAAATCAGAATTCCTCCGGTGTTTGGTTTTTCTTTTCTTGACCAAACATCATAATAAATTAATGATAGCACATTCTTTAAAAGATGTCAATTCATAGAGATGGGCTTTTTTCTTTTTCAGATGAATCATTATCGGAGCGATTACTCGTATTATTTCCGTTTTGATGACAAATGCGCTGTTTTGCAATATCATAAACAAAAACGCCTAAAGACACGGTGGTGGTGTCGTGTGTTAATAGATAGTCAGCATAGCCTTTTTGAAGTAATGTGTTTCTTGGCAGCTTGTCTGCTGGCTTTTGATAGTCGGCGCCAAAGACCCGCCATGCGTCAGGAAAGCCTTCTACCGTACGAGTATAGATGATATCATAATCGTCTGCAAATTGACGGATGTTAGCATCAGGCGCGAGAAATAATTTCATTTCTTCTGCGAGCAGCCAAGAAGAGCAGAAAAATAAAACCTTACCGTGTTTTTGCAGTTTACGGTAAAACTCAGCTGCTTGCTGGTAGGCGTGCAAACATTCTTCGTGAGGTAAAGGACCGCAAGAGGGAATATGCACATTGATGCCTTGGGTCCCTTTCTTAAAGCCAAGATAGTCAAAATCAAATTCCTTTTCTTCAAATTCAAGCCGGCCGAGTTTGAAACGTGTTAGGTCGAAAAAACGGCCAAACCAGTTGGTATGTGTTCCCCAAACGCCTTGCACTTGCTTGCATTCGAGGGCTTTTATGGTCAGATCATAAAAGGAATCTTTATAGATTTTATCATCAAGTCCCTTTTTAGCGTAAAATGTTTTGGCAATAGGACATAAATACAAGAAGAAAAGAAGCATGCCAATAGCGCTGTTTACGCCTGTTTTTTCAGCTAAAACGCCTGCTTTGTCTGATAAGCCAGCGTAATCTAAGGTGCCGTTCTTTTTGTATTCTTGTTCAGCCTTTTGAATCAGTTCTTGAAATTCACTGTTGTTTGCTAACAAGTCGCGACAATATAAAATTTCTTTTTGTGCCTCCACAGGAAAAGCTAATTCATTTACAATTTCATTCATTTTAATAACCTTCCGATTCTTAGTTTAGCGCGGAGTTTAAATAGGTAGAGCGAGATTAGCTTTGTTAAAGCGTAATCAAATAAGACAAATGTCAAATTTCCTATTACATAAAGGAAAATCGGCATTATATCTTCTTCTGTGGGCAGCAAAATATATTTAGCTATTATCAAAATAGCTGTTAAAACCGCATTAAAGTAAAGCAGTTTTACAAACCATAAAAGAAGCACATGGTGAATGTGCCTTTCAAGAAAACCCTTGATGATCGGATAAATACCAGCGAACAATAGATAGACAAGGGCTGAAAATTTGATGGGCAAGATGAAAAAAGAGATCGTGCCAGTCACAAAATAGACGAGTAGGGGATAGGGCCTTTTGAGTTCAATGACGGTGAAAACCACAATCAGAGAAGCAGCGCAAGTAAAGGTGAGATCAAACAGCTCTGAAAAAGAACCGACTAAAAGCAGCGTACAGCCAAGTGCGCTTAGCATAGCACACAGCGCTAATTTTTTTGTTTTCATTCTTAGCCTCCATGCGGCACTTTTAGAGCATCTTGTGTCCGCCAATTAAAAATGAAATGATGACCTGTTTTTTACTTGCAGTGTGCAGGAAAATAGTGTTAATTTTTGCGCGCCATTCTTGTTTAACAACAGCGAATTAAATCACCGCCGCAGCATTCGCAAAGGCAGTCGGCGCAAATGAGGCTGGAACAGCAGTCGCACATGCTGCAGTTGTCGTCTTTCACCGTGCGGTAACCCGTAGTGGTGCCGCCAGAGGCCATTTTGACGCGCTGAAGGGCATTGCGGTATTCTTCATTTTCAGGATCCATATAGCAAGCGGTTTCAAAGTGACGTCTGGCATCAAAATACCAGCCTTTTTGCGTTAGAATACACCCCTTTAGAAAGTTCCATTCGGCATTGCGGTCGTCAGTGGCGATATAATCTAATATCATTTCCGCCTCAGTGAATTGCCCATTGTTGATCATGGTGCGAATGTCGGCGAATTGCGTGCTTGAGGAATCGGTATAGGCCTTGTTGCCGTCAAAAGTTGTTTTTGCGTTTGTGCGAATTTTTTGAATCTGGTCGTAGGCTTGGTTAATCTCCTTCATTTTTTCGCTGGCAATATCAGCTAAGGGAGAGTCAGTATAATTATCCGGGTGGTATTTTTTGGCTAATTCTCGGTAAGCTTTTTTTATTTCATCATCGGGTGCGTTCGGTGCTACACCCAGAATACTATAGGGATCTTGCATGGTATTTCTCCGTTTTTGATTGTATTTTTCTCTCGGCTAACACAAGGCCCTCATCTAAAATATTATCAAGAATGGCTTTTAGGCTTTTGTCCTCAAAATCAATTAGGGCATATGTATTGCCAATTGCTTTTCGTTCCATGGCCATAGCGTCGAACATATATTCAGTTATCTTAGCGGGGTCTTTTTCATCATAAGTGAGCAATGGATTATAATTACCGGTTTTGCGATCTTTTTCTAAATCGTCAAGTGCATCGGCAAAATAGATCCATTTGCCTATATGAAAGCAAATCTCGCGGGCAATGCGGCCTTCGTTTGTTGGCAGACCAAAAGCGGCCGTTTCACCTAATAACTGGCCGAAAAGTTCGGCCGGTGCGTCAACCGATGGCTCTTTGGCTGCTTCTAATTGATGCAGATTTTGCAGTTGTGCCGCCACGTCTTGCTCTAAGATAGAAAGATCATTAACTTTATTTAGCATCCTCTTGGCTGGTATCAAAAGCGCTTTGTATTTCCATTTGTGCAGTCCTTTATGGTCTAACTGCTGATCTTCAAGCTGATAATAGGAAAGAAGTACGCTGGCTTTCGAGCAGAAGCGCAAGGCTTCGTTGGGTAATGCAAAGACTCTCTTTTTAAAAGGATGTGCAAAGCAGCGTCCTTGATTAAAGGTAATTTTTTCTTTGCTAAGGGCTGTACGCAAAAGCGCTAAAAAGACAAAATCGTAACGCAGTGTAAAGCGCGCTGAACAAGAGACGCATTTACCCATGCATTTACATAGTCCACAGTAAATTGCTTGATAGGCGTGGTATTCTTTGACTTTCATTTCCTCCCGATTGGGCTTGATATATCCAAACATAAAAAATCCTTAATGATTGTAAAAGTAAAGAGATGCTTGAGTTTATGTGTATAAATCATTTGTTTACCGGCAATTTTTCAAGCAATAGTTTAGTTGCATAATGAAATCAAATTTTGTCTTCTATCATCATATTATACCATTTTATTTTATAAATGGCAATAATATAAACATACTGTAAAAATAAAAATAAAGTTTGATAATCAGAAAAAAGATTTGCAAATGATGACATGGTATGGCTGTAAAAAACACCGAAAAGATGGCCTTTTCCGGTGCTTTTGATTAACTAACAAATTTGTTTGGGAACATGCTTTGAAAATTAGGTGATTAGCCAACAAGATTATACATAGCTTGCGCGTTCACCACCAATATATTTTGGCCGTGTGATTGCGCAAATAATAGGCGCCTTGCCAATTTGACGAACCGATAAGCGCACAGGCACAGCCACTTCTTTTAAATGCATACCAATTAGCGTGCCACCGATATCGATACCAGCAGTGGCGCGAATATGTTCTACGGTCACAGGCTGTTTAAACGTTGTCCATGCGCAGGTAGCAAAAGAACCACCTGCTTTGGGCTTGGGCACAGCACACACTGGTTCAAGTCTGTATTGGCGCGCACAATCGCTTTCAATAATCAAAGCACGGTTGAGATGCTCACAGCATTGGGCCGCCAGGTGGATTTTCTTTTTTTGACACGCTTCATGAATTACATGAAAGACCTCTTCAGCTAATTGAAAGCTGGAGGCTTTCCCAATCTCACCGCCAGCGATTTCACTGCTGGAACAGCCAACCACTAAAATATCGCCTTCTGTCAAGTTGCTGCGTTCAAGCAGCTCTTGCATCATTTGCTTTGTTTGTTCACTAATATTCATATTTAGCCTCCATGCTGCGATTTTGATAGGAACAGCTTATGGCTCAAATTTAGCGCAGCTAAAAACTTGTCCTTATTATTGATTACAGTATACTGGTCTTGTTTCTTATTGTCAAGCGGTTGCAAAAAAAAACAACATACAGTATAATAAAGGAAAACAAAAGGCTTTTTGATGAGCTTTAAATTTCTTATAATACGCATAAAGGAAAAACAGAATGAAAAAAAAGAAGGTTATGCTTGTTTTTGGTACACGTCCCGAAGCGATTAAAATGTGTCCGCTTGTGAATGAACTAAAAAGCAGAAAAAGTATAGAAACGGTTGTGTGTGTAACCGGTCAGCACCGGAGCATGCTGGATCAAGTGTTAGAGGCATTCAACGTGCAGCCTCAATATGACCTTTCGATTATGAAAGATAAACAAACACTTTTTGATGTCATGACCAATATTTTAGAGCGAATTCGAGAGGTGTTAGAAAAAGAAAAACCAGATGTGGTCTTAGTACACGGTGATACATCCACTACCTTTGCCACTGCGCTTTCCTGCTATTATTTGCAGATTCCGGTTGGCCATGTGGAAGCAGGCCTTCGAACGTATAATATTTATTCGCCATATCCAGAGGAGTTTAATCGTCAGGCAGTGGGTGTTATTGCGAAATACCATTTTGCTCCCACGGCGCTGTCCCGCGATAACTTGCTGCGGGAGGGTAAAGACGAACAAAGTATTTATATCACCGGTAATACGGCGATCGACGCATTGCAAACAACGGTCCGAGAGGACTATATCCATCCTGAGTTGACTTGGGCCAAGGGGTCTCGTTTAATTGTGCTCACAGCACATCGCAGAGAAAATTTAGGCGCGCCTATGCGGCGCATGTTCCGGGCTATCAAACGGATTATCGATGAGACGCCGGATATTAAGGTGATCTATCCAATCCATATGAATCCAGCTGTTAGAGAAGCGGCGCAGGAAGTATTTGGTAACGATGATCGTATTCATATTATTGAACCGCTGGATGTATTGGATTTTCATAATTTCTTGGCTCGTTCGTATCTCATTTTGACTGATTCAGGCGGTATTCAAGAAGAGGCGCCTTCGCTTGGCAAACCGGTTTTGGTCATGCGTGATACAACCGAGCGGCCCGAGGGAATCGCGGCGGGTACACTTCGTTTGGTTGGCACAGATGAAGAGGTAATTTACCGCGCTTTTCAGACATTATTAAATGATCCGGCTGAATATGAGAAAATGAGCCAGGCGTCGAATCCTTATGGAGATGGCCTTGCCTCCAAGAGAATTGCCGATATTTTAGAAAACGATGAATGCAGCGAAGGATAGTCCGGTTTCGTAAAATAGGCTTTTCAGATAGGAAACGCATTTTTATGAAATGGGAAGGCGAGTAATTTTTCGATGAAAACGAAAGAGCAGATGACCGCGTTTATCAAAAAACAAACGGTGGCTTTCATCGCTTCGGTTGATGAAGATGGCTTTCCTAATATGAAAGCCATGCTTGCGCCGCGTAAAATAGAAGGCAATTGTTTTTATTTTTCAACGAATACCTCCTCTATGCGCGTACAGCAATGGATGAAGAATCCCAAGGCAAGCATTTATTTTTATAGCAAGAAGTATTTTAAATATGAGGGCGTTATGCTCACTGGCACTATAGAGGTCACGCAAGAGGAATCAATCAAAAAAGAAATCTGGCGTACAGGCGATACCTTGTATTATAAACAAGGCGTGAGTGATCCTGATTATTGTGTGTTAAAGTTTACTGCGATAAAGGGCCGATACTATTGTAATTTGAAATCAGAAAGTTTTCATATAAATGATTGGAAATAATCAAAAGACCTGAGTGCGATTAGCACCAATAAAACGGCACGTTTTTTATCTATCCTGCTTTACAAGGTATCGTACCTTTGGAGTGCAGGATTTTTTTTGTTATGTTTTCGCATCTTATTAGGTTACTCATAATTGACTACACAAGACAATGGGATGGGTATTATTCTTTTTCATAGGAAAAAGAAAGACATAACGATATGTTTTTTAATATCGTTATGTCTTTTGCATTTACCGTATAACAGAGGTTCTTTTTTACATGCAAAAATGCATGTGTCGTTTAAGCTCTCTGACGCTTCTTGTT
>JAAWDG010000025.1 GCA_022793655.1 Clostridiales bacterium | reverse complement strand
ATCGGATAATACAATATCGCCGACTTCCTTGCCCGCCATATTTACTACTTTCAAACTAGGCATCGTGAAATCCTCCTTCCCTTATGCTTTCACCGTATTGCGAATGAATACGATTCCGCCTCTGGCGCCCGGTACCGCGCCCTTGACTGCAATAATGTTTTTCTCAGCGTCAATCTTAGCCACTTCCAGGTTCAGCACCGTTACCTGTTCATTTCCATACTGGCCCGCCATTTTCTTGTTTTTAAATACTCTGGACGGCGTCGATGTAGAACCCATCGAACCAACCTGACGATGAATCGGTCCCGTACCGTGAGTCATACGAAGAATATGGTTGCCCCATCTCTTAACAGCACCTGTATAGCCGCGTCCTTTCGTAATGCCCGTTACATCGATTTTATCGCCTTTTTCAAAAATGTCAGCCGTTACACTGCCGCCAACTTCATAAGCAGAAACATCGTCCAGTCTAAACTCTTTCAAATGTTTTTTCGGACTAACACCCGCCTTTTTGAAATGGCCGGCCGCCGGCTTATTTACATGCTTTTCAGCAGCATCTGCAAAACCAAGCTGCACCGCTTCATAGCCGTCAGTCTCTTTCGTTTTGATCTGGCAGACCGAACAAGGGCCCGCCTCAATAATAGTCACCGGAATCACATTTCCGATTTCGTCGAAAATCTGCGTCATGCCGATTTTCTTGCCGATAATACCTTTTTGCATTTCTATTTCCTCCTGTTTCAGTTATTGGTTGCGCCCGCAAGCGCAACATGACTTAAAACCTCGCCCGTGTCTTTCCGCAAAGCAAATTAAAGCTTTACATCAATTTCAACACCAGCGGGAAGTTCCAAACTCATAATCGCCTCTACGGCATCTTTGGAAGGCTTAATGAGATCAATCAGTCTTTTGTGTGTACGCATCTCAAACTGTTCGCGGCTGTCCTTATACTTATGAACAGCGCGCAGAATCGTAACCACTTCTTTACGCGTGGGAAGCGGGATAGGACCCGAAACAGTGCAACCACTCCTTTTTGCTGCATCAACAATTTTCTCTGCCGCACTGTCAACCAATGTGTGATCGTAACTCTTGAGTCTGATTCTGACATTTTCCTTAACTGCCATTTGTTTTCCTCCTATATTCGATTCGTTTCTGCTGACATGCAGCGCCTTAATTTATAGAAGGCCAAACAAACACGTTTCCGGGCGTTTCTTTTTCTCCCGAATGAAAACGGAACTTGCATAACCGCAACTTCCGACCACATACGACGCGTTAATGCAGACAACATTCGGCCACCGCATGCAATACAACTATGTTTGTTTTATCGCCCGATTATCGGACTTACTCCACGAAAGTTACCGGTGTGTCTGCACCGCAATCTCCCGCTTCATCGCACATCAAGCTTACCTATTATATCACTGAATGGCTAAATTTGCAAGGATTTTTCATACCGATAACATTTATTTACATTTTGTTTACACAACAATTGTTATTTCTTTTTCGGCCAGCATATATATAAATATATAGTACAAGATAGTACAAAATTCGACAAAACCGAAAATTTATGGCATTTATTGTCATTTTTGTATTGATTTTGTCCCAGAAGTGTGATATATTAATATCGGTAGGGATATTTGCACATACTTGTAGTAAGGAGACGAACAATGAAAGCCACTGGCATGGTTAAACAAATTGATGAAATGGGCCGTAT
>JAAWDG010000016.1 GCA_022793655.1 Clostridiales bacterium | reverse complement strand
TTTCAATATTTTTCGGCATATTTATTCTTCCAAAATCATAGCGAAACCCAATAAATTTCCTCTTTGTAAATGAGCATGTAAGAGATACAAAAGCATTAAACATTGATTTCGTTTTTAAAATCTTAACAAACGATGCATCATTGTGTAAGTAAATGCAAAAAGACAGGCAAGAAACTAATTGTTTCTCACCTGTCTTTTCCACATTCTATATGATAGCTGACCATTTGGGTTGAGTCAATTTTATAAACTGCTGCTATTTCACAGCGTCATTATTATTTTGCCATAATTGTTTTTTCAAGAGAGATGTCTTTTACATAGGTTTGGTTATAATTACCTTCATAAGACATATATACTTTCAAATTAAAAGGTTCGCCGCTGGGCACCGTGTTTTCGGCTGAGAGCAAAAGGGTGCGTGCCGCAGTGGAAGCGTCTTCTCTGGTAACTTTGGGCGAAATGGCGCTGGTTGCTTTAGAACCAATGGTAATCGTTGCTTTTTTGCCTTCGTTCATATAAAGAGAATAGTGCTGAATATATGCTTTGACGGATACGTTAGTGCCATCTGTCCCTTTGGTTTGGGTGACATTGACAATCAGTGCAAGTGATTTTGTATATTTTACTTTATAGGTGGTCGTATCTCCGTTTGTGCTTTCGTCAATGATTTTTCCTTCGGGGTCAAATACGTCGTTTGAAGGGAAGGTGCTCAGTGTTTCGGTTACGAAAGACGGCGCATTCGTTTGCTGATCGTCAGTTGGCGTTGTATTGTTTTGGTCATTATCCGTTGGCAGGGGCTCAGAGGGATTTTGCGTAGGCTCAGTCATGTTCGATGCATTGCCGTTTTGTTTGGCTAAGTCTTCATCTACTTTGTTGATTGGTTTAGAGAGGGGCTGGGTAGCTTCTGTATCGTTTTTTCCGCTGCTGTCATCAATGACTTCGGTGCCGCATGCGGTCAACAGTGTAATGATCAGTGCAGATAAGAGGAGCAACAGTGCTTTTTTCATTTTAAATTCCTTTCTTGTATATATATCCAGAGCGTTTACATGATAGTTTTATTGTACGGTAAATTCCCATTTATGTCAATAAAAAGGGAAAAGATTTAAGAAAACATCAGAATCAATAAGATTTGTTTATAAAATGCGAAAAGCAGCCCATTACACAAAGGCTGCTTTTCTTTACAAATGAAGGGACAATTAAAAAACTGGTAAGCAAATTTAAATCCATCATCTTAAAAACTGTCGATACAATGCGCCGATGGTGAGCGCAATGCAAAGAATTAATAAATAGCTAAGTGCGAATAAGTAGGAATATGCTGGAAAAAAAAGAAAAGAGGCAGGCAAAAACAGCAATAAGGGAACGGCTATATAGTGTTTGATAAACCCGTAGCGATAGCCGTAAAGGAATGTTAACACAAAGTTAAGCGCCGGATATGCTAACGCTAAAAGGATGCTGCGCTGTCCTTGGGATGATAAAATCAGTGGAAGTATATAGAAACAAAATGTATATAAAACTAAATGCAGCTTAACTCGATTGAATATTTTGACGGCCAGCGCTGTATATGGTGAAGCGTGTTTTGGCTTAGCAACTGTCCTGTTTTTGATTGGTTCAGTACGAGGGGTGGCGGCAAAATTGCGGGTATGATACATAAGCAAAGCTCATTCCTTTCTCGTGATCATCATGGAGAGTGATCATAAAAGCGCCAAAACCGGTTGTACAAAAAATATGTTCGCTATTCTTCCCAGAATAATTCATTTAGTGTTTTGCCAAGTGTTTTGCAGATAGCGACACATAGCTTTAATGTGGGATTATAGTTGCCTGCTTCAATTAAACCGATTGTTTGGCGGGTAACACCAACAGCTTTTGCTAAATCTTCTTGTTTCATATCGCATTCGATTCGTGCAATTTTAAGACGTTTATTTTTCACTGTGGAAAACCCTCCGCGACATATTATATAATAAACTATTCTTAATGTCAATAATATTTTGCAATAATATGATAAAATCAATCGATTTGTCATTTATAATCGATATATTGGTATTATTTTGTGCATTTTAGTCTGAATTATGCTTTTATAGAAGGAAAATAAGAAAAAACATCGCTTATTTGGGACTAAATCCCAATAAACGATGTTTTTTGGTTAAACTTAGATTTTATTGATTGGAACCACTTGCCGTGCGGGCAGGGTCTACTACCTCTGAGGCGTCAAAAAGATGTGCGAAATCATCTTTGCGATTTTTCAAATTATAGCCGCTGAGCGGTTTTCGGTCAACAAAAATGCCTTGCGAATTGCTTTCATTCGCACGATAAGCCGAGAGCCCCACACCGCAAAAAATGCGAAAGCCTTGGTTATAAAGAGCCTCTTTTTTCTCGCCCGAACGAACCGAGGAGCCGTAAGGCCAAACATAAACAGAAGTGTCACCCACGATAGCGCCAATTTCGCTGCGCCATTTTTCGGTGTCTTTTTGAAGGGTTTCTAAACTGGCCTTAGTCATGTCGGCATAAGAGTAACTTTGGCAACCGAAAGTCCAGCCTTCTTCTTTTAAAGCCTGCACCACTTTTTTCGCATTTTCAATTTCGCTTTCTTGTCCGCTGCCGGTTCGATAGCCTAAAAGCCCTTCATAACCGGTTAAAGAGATCATCCCTCGGGCGCCTTTATAAACGAAATCGGGATGTTCATTGGCAAATTCATTTAAAATAAGCACTGATTCATTGTCATAAAGGGTTGCGCCGTTTGTGATAGAGCACAGCTTGCCATTTTCATCGAGTGCTAACTTGCTTATGGTACCGCCGCCTTCCTTAGCTGAGGCGTAGGATAAATCTTCTACACACAAGACAATTGGCTTTTTGCCAGAGGGGATGGATATCTCAGCTAACCCCCCGTCTTTTTCTAAATTAGCAATATCAATGAGTATATAATTCTTTTGATATAAGCTTTCAATAATTTTTTTAAATTCATAGGGGGTAATTAAAGAGGAATCGTAGGTTTCGGTATATTTGGCGCCAGGCGCATAGACAATTTCGGGAAAAGCCATTAAGTTGCGCACATAAAGCACTTCGATCTGTCCTTTGTGGGCAACCGTTTCTTCTTGCCATTTTTGATAATCTTCTATTTCTTTGGTAAGGGTTTTAATTTCTTCTTTCAAAAGACCAAAAGAGTCGATTCTTTCTAAAAAAGAAGTGATTTCTTTGATTTGATATTTGGCTTTGTATTCACCAACCATGGCCTTAAGAGCATCAGCGTCCATAAGGGTGCTGAATTTCGCTTTTGCGGCTTCAAACAGCGTCTTATCTTTCGCGCTGACGTAAGAGAGATAGAGTGCCGCTGTTGTTTGCATTGTTTCAGGCAGCGCAAGCGCTTGCTCATAGTAGGTTCGCCCTTGGGTAATGGCTTCTGTTTCGGTTTGATAAGCAGAGAACTGGCCCGAATTGATCGGGAAAAGGCGGAAACATGCTAACGCACTTAACGCTTTACTTTCGTCAATCCTGCCTTCACCATATCGATTCACAATGCGCTCCATGGTTTCAAGGCAGATGCCCTCTACTTCTGACCAGTGTTCAGTCATTTTCTTCTCTTTTGCCGTGAGTTCGGTTATTTGGCCGGACAGCGCTTTTTCTTCAAAAGCAGAAAAAACATTGCGTGCTGAATCGGTAATATCAATTTCATCTCGTACCATTGTCAAAAAATAGACCGAACAGCCAACCACGATGCCTAATAACAAAATCGAAACGATCAGTATTATAATTTGTTTGATTGTCATAAATTCACCCTTTTTATCATTGTAGCTGCGCTTTATAAAATATTCACTTTGTCACAGAAAATATACCGGCAAAGGATTTTTAAGTCACGCTTATTGGTTGGAATGCTTGGCAAGCATATCGAGCAGGGCAGGGATACACTCTTCAAATTTTGTGCTGTATCGATAATCAGGATCAGTTATCGTGTGCCGTATCGATGTTACCGTAAAGTCGACGGCAATTTGCAGCGATTTTTGTAGTGAGAGATCATTCATGAGTCCACCTAACACGCAAGAGGCAAACAAATCCCCTGTACCGTGTAAAGAGATTGGAATTTTCTCATTAAAATAGTAGTAGACCTGATCACAATCTTCTTGCAGCAGTGCAATGCCCAAAGCATCGGGCTGAAAGCTAACACCGGTTAGCACAACGTTTTTAGCGCCTAACGCACGGAGCTTATCAAGAATATCCTCAATATATTCTTTGGTATATCCTTCGTCTATGTAGGGTACATTCAACATGGCGCAGGCTTCGGTAAGGTTAGGGACAATGATGTCGGCTTTTGCGCAAAGGCGAGCCATTTGCAGCGGAAAATCAGGCGCGAAACCGGCATAGAGTTTTCCTTTGTCCCCCATAACAGGGTCAACAAACAAACAGGCTTTGTCACCAAAATCATCAAAAAACTGTTCCATAATAGCGAGCTGTTTGGACGAGCCGAGATAACCGGTATAGATGGCCTGAAAAGAAAGGGGAATGCTTTTCCAATGGTCGGCAATGGGTTTTATGTCTTCGGTTAAATCCCGAAACGTATAGCCGGTAAAACCGCCGGTATGGGTGGAAAGAATGGCAGTGGGAATGATCGCGGTTTCAATGCCCATTGCCGAGAGAATGGGCAGCGCTACCGTCAGCGAGCATTTTCCAAAGCAGGAAATATCTTGTATGGTTACGACTTTTTTCATGTTAATCTCCATTCAATCAGAGCATGTGTTTTTTTACGATATCTTATGCCGCGGTTAAAAGATTCAATAGATTAATGAGTAAAGAGGCAACAAATAAAAGGATGATACCCACGTTGCCGCTTGCCGCCGCAAGGTGTTGCCCAATATTTTTTACATAGACGCTAAACCAATCGGGCCGTTTTCTGAAAAAACGAATAAGCAGAATGATGCCGATAAGCGCCAAAAGCAAAAAGATGAGTTCATAGGCCAGGTACAGTACTTGTTTATAGTCGATGAACAGAGCGCTGGGATCAAATTCCGGCACGAGTGTCGAAAGAAACTCGGGTATAACGCCGCCGAAAATATTAAAGCAGATATGCAGTAAAATGGGATATAACAAGCGACCCGAACGGCAGTAGATGCCGCCTAATAGCAATCCGAGTAAAAATGCATAGAAAAATTGAAATAGATTGCAGTGAATTAAGGCGAAAATGAAGGCAGAAACAAAAATAGCAATTCCGTCACCAAATTGAGTGATCTTGCCTAAAATCAGTTTGCGAAAGACAAGTTCTTCTAAAATAGGGGCCGCTATGCCGAGCAGAAGCAGATTTTCCCACAAAGTAAGAGAAGAAACTTGCGTTTGCAGTGGATCGGTAATCGAAATAGGTAGTATGTTTTGCAGTAAAGTAACGATTCCATAGCCCATTAGGGCACCGATTTGCCCTAATAGTATACAAACAGCAAATGCGGCTAACAGATGACGAATTTTTAAATGTTTTTTCTCACTTTGCCGTTTTGGCAGTTTTCTCATCATAAGAAACATGGCGGGAATCGTGAACGCATATGGCAGAACCGATATAACAAGCGTTATACCCGGAATAAGAACGAAGTATCCTGTGATGACAAAATAAGCGATCGTAAAGATAGTAGAGGCAGTGAGAGAAATTGCCAGATAAACAAGACCGGCAATACCCGCTTTTGAAAAAAGCGCACGTATAGGTTTGTTGGGTGATATGGGCTCAAGAATTGTGTTTTGTGGTATGTTAGTGTTCATGTTAAAATGTCCTTTTTATCTTTATTTATTGTGCTTTTTGGTTGCATTTTTCCTGAAAAGAAGCGCCGTTTACAATAAAGCGTTCATGAGTGCCATAGCCAATCTTCTCTTGTTCGTCAAAGGCTTCTACTTCAAAAACCAAGCGTTTGCGATCGATTTCAATTAGTTTAGCGACGGCTGTTACTTTGCTGCCAACCGGCGTGGGCGCGATATGATGAATATTGACCAAGGTACCTACCGTCGTTTGCTCTGGCTCTAATGCAATGCTGACACATTCAAGCGCCGCTTCTTCCATCAAGGCGATTATCGCCGGCGTCGCCAAAACATGCAGACCGCCGCTGTGCATACGGATGGCAGTTTGTTCTTCAGATACGATGGCGCTTTTTTCTTTGATCATTCCAATCGTGAGCATAATCAGTCTCCATTCTGCCGCGCGTGGGCGGCCAACATTATGATATCTTTTTTTCTTTCGTGTTGATATAAGAATTAAATCATATTATACACGAATTTGCATTCGATTGCAATTGCAGCGCTATTGAAAATTTGTGAACTTTGGCATATAATAACCGTGAAAATAGCAAATAGCATGAATTCTTTGAACAGCGTAGGAGATAAGCTGTGCTTGACAAAGTGAGAGGATGATATTCATATGCAAAAAGTGATTCGCGTCAGCGAAGCGCGCGCCGCTGACAAGCGCGCAGTACAACAAGGGGTGCCCTCTGTTGAATTAATGCAAAGAGCTGCCGACGGTATATATCGTACCTGCTCTTGGCAGGGAAAAATCGGTATCGTATGCGGCGCCGGCAATAACGCTGGCGATGGATATGCGCTGGCTCTGCTGTTATGGCAGCATGGTCATAATGTAACGATTGTCTGTTTGACTGATAAGCGTTCGCCGGATGGCGCTTGTTTTTATGAGAGGGCCAAGTTTGCGGGCGTGCCAGTTGTTTGTTATAAGCCAAGCTGTCTTGGTGGTTATGACATATTGGTGGACTGCATCATGGGCACGGGATTTACCGGTGTACTGCAAGGCGCTTTTAGAGAGGCTGTTGAAGAAATCAATCAAACAGAGGCCTATGTGATTAGCGCCGATATTCCCAGTGGCTTACAGGCCGAAAACGGACTGTATGAGGTATGCGTCAAAGCAGATCAAACGGTTGTGATTGCGGCGCTTAAGCCAGGAGAGCTGCTCAATCAAGCTAAAGATGTTGTAGGCAAAATCAGTGTTGTGGATATCGGTATCGATCCTGAATCATCGATCGCTCTTATTACAGAAGAAGATTGCAAAGCGGTTCTTCAAAAAAGGGTAGGCGCTTGTCATAAAGGTGATTTTGGCACGGTGGCCATTATGGGTGGTTGTCATTATTATCCGGGTGCTGTCAAACTTTCTGCGTGCGGAGTAACCGCATTTGCCAAGGCGGCGCTTCGGTCTGGCTGCGGCATTGCACGCCTTTGCATACCCAGGTCCATTTTGCCGGCTTTTTTGCCGGAGGTTACCGATGTGACGTTATTTCCGATGCCTGATAAAGAAGGGTTTCTTGCATTTGATTCAGAGAGCAGTCTTTGTGAAGCCTTGGCCGGCACGCGAGCCGCTTGCGTAGGTATGGGTTGGGGGCGCGGCCCTGACCACGCCAAAATACTTTCCTCTATACTGTCTCATTATCAAGGGACCCTTATTATTGATGCGGATGGATTGAATGCGCTGGCGAACGGCGGCCTTTCGATGCTTGAGAATAGGGCCTGCCAAGTGGTGATAACGCCGCATCCCGGTGAGTTCGCCCGGCTCATCCAAAAAGAGATCAAAGATGTACTTAAAAATCCAGTTGACCTTGCTAAGCAATTTGCGCAGCAATACGAGGTAACCGTTTTGTTAAAAGGGCCAGCGACGGTGGTGACAGACGGCAAAGAAATATATGTAAGTAATCGTGGCTGCCCAGGCATGGCCACGGCCGGCAGCGGAGACGTACTAAGCGGAATATTAGGTGGACTGTTTGGCTACAGTCGTGAAGGCTTGCCTTTTACAGCGGCCATAGGCGCTTATATTAATGGAGCGGCTGGTGAGGCTGCACAGCAAAAAACCAATGAAATTAGCATGGTTAGTTCGGATACGGTGCAGCAAATTGCGCCGATAATACGTCGGCTTATGGAAATAGGCTCTGATCATTGATTTGAATAATCAGCTTTATCTTAAATTTAAAAATTGTAAGAAAACGGAGATGGATGTAAATGTTTAATGGAAAAATGAAAGCGCTGACTTTTAGCTATGATGATGGTGTTGTTCAAGATGAGCGATTAATTGCTTTGTTTAATAAATACAATGTCAAAGGTACGTTTAATTTGAATTCAGGCAATTTTGGACGGGTTGGCACTTTAACGCAAGAGGGAGTTACGTTTCCACAAATACGCTTTACGGAAAGCGAAATTGCGCGTATCTATCGCGGTCATGAAGTGGCCGCGCATACGCTGACCCACCACCCGCTTGTCGGCGCGCCTGAAGAGGTGATTATTGAACAGGTGGAGACAGACCGGAAGCGCCTTTCTGAAATTGTGGGATATGAAGTGCGTGGCTTTGCTTATCCCGGCCCTGGGGTTGAATCGGATGCCCGCGTGGCGCGCATCATTCGTGAGAACACCGGCGTTCACTATGCCCGTACAGCTAATTGCAGCGGGAATTTTGAGGTACAGGAAAATTTATTTGAATTTCGGCCAACGGTTTATGAGCATGGCGATTTTGAACACATGCTGGCTTTAGCAGATCAGTTTATTGCGATGCGGCCTGACCAACCGCAAATTTTCTATATTTTTGGTCATTCGTATGAGTTTGACATCAAGAATACATGGGATGATTTTGAGCGATTTTTAGCCAATATTTCCGGACGCGATGATATTTTCTATGGCACTAATTATGAAGTGCTTCTCGCGGCAGATGGAGCGTCGGCTTTGCGATAAATCTTGCTAATGTGATAAGATAGCACATTGTGCAAGTTGAAACATCACACGCAGAAATTACAAAGCTTATTGTTACGATACAGAGCTGTCGTCGACTTTTGCTTTGTTCCAATTGGCTTGATTCAGCACTTATAAAGGCAAGCCGTATTGCAGCGTTAAATAATCTTTTTCTGTATCCAAATCAGGATTAATAATAACAATGCCGGCTTCGCCATCTACAATCACAGGTTCGCCAGTGTAAATAGCGTTGCAGGCACCTTGTGCACCGGCAATCGCCGGCACTGAAAGGTGACAAGCTAAAGTACGGAAGGCAGAAAGTTCGGTTTGGTTTTCTAAAACCATGCCGCTCACATATTTCGTTTTTTGCGCTGCTTTTTCGATGTCTTCAAAATGTTTGGCAATTAGCACGGTGTTTTCTAAGAGGGCAGGATATGAGGTTAGAGGCTGTAGGATAAGTGCTCTGCCGATACCATAACCAGGCGTTATTTGAATACCTTGAATCATATTTGCTTGCCTCCGAATGCTGTGAATTTCTATATGTAGTATATACAAAAGAAAGCGCTTTATAACAGAGCAAAAAAGCCCCCGATAGGGGGCTTTTTGTTTGTGAAGTTTTATTTGCGCTTGGAGATCGGAACATAGGTCCGGTCTTTGGCGATGCTTTTGTATGCAGGACGAATAATTTTTCCCGTGTTGATTAGTTCTTCTAAACGATGTGCGCTCCATCCGGCAATTCTGGCTACGGCGAAAATCGGCGTGAACAGCTCATGAGGAATGCCAAGCATATTGTAGACTAAGCCGCTGTAAAAATCGACATTGGCAGAAACGCCCTTATAGATTTTTTTCTTTTCGGCGATAATCTCAGGGGCATAGGCGGCCACTTTTTCATAGAGTTCAAAATCCTTTTCGCGTCCTTTTTCGGCGGCCAGATTCTGTACAAAACCGCGGAAGATTCTGGCTCTTGGATCGGAAATACTATATACAGCATGGCCGAGTCCATAAATGAGACCGGCTCTGTCAAACGCTTTGCGGTCAACTAAATCGCGCAGATAATTACGAATGCTGTCATCGTCGTTTGTGTTGATGTTCGCTTTCATATCATCAAACATCTGCACGACTTTAATGTTAGCGCCGCCATGTTTGGGCCCTTTCAAGGAACAAAGAGCAGAGGCGATGGCCGAATAAGTATCAGTGCCCGAAGAGGTGACAACGTGGGTCGTAAAGGTAGAGTTATTACCGCCGCCATGTTCGGCATGGAGCACAAGCGCCATATCTAAGACTTTCGCTTCTAAATCGGTGTAGTTCGAATCGGGCCTTAGCATGTATAGAATATTTTCAGCTGTCGATAACTCGGGCAGGGGTTTATGGATAACCAATGAGTCCTCTTTGCTGTAGAAATTATAAGCTTTATAGCTGTAAACAGCAAAAATGGGGAAAACTGCAATCAACTGCAAACATTGTCGCATGACATTTTCAAAAGAAGTGTCGTTGGGATTATTATCATAAGAAAATAAGGTAAGCACGCTTCGCGTTAATGAATTCATCATATCGGCGCTGGGTGCTTTCATGATGATATCGCGTACAAAGTTTTTCGGCAGTGCGTGATAAGAGGCAAGCAGACTGCGAAAATCAGAAAGAGCTGCTTTGGTGGGCAACTCACCGGTTAACAATAAATAGACTGTTTCTTCGAAGCCGAACCGATTATCAGCCATATAGCCGTTAATCAAATCGCGTACGTTGATGCCTCTATAAAATAGTTCTCCGTCTGATGGCACCTCTTTGCCGTCTACAATTTTGTTTTGTCTGACGTCAGATATTTCGGTTAGGCCGGCCAGTACCCCTTTTCCGTTAATGTCGCGCAGACCGCGTTTGACGTCGTATTCCATATAAAGCTGTGGATCGATGGTGCAGGCTGACACACATTTTTTGGTTAAGACGGAAATGCAATCAGGATTTTGTGCTGCATTATAAAACATTGATATGACCATCCTTTCTTTGTATCCGATAAGTTTTTGACGATATTCCTTTTACAAACAGAAAGTTGTTTGCATTTGAAATAATATATAGTCTATCAGATGGATATGGACTTCATAAAGAGCGAATTTTAATATTTTAAAAACTTTTGTTTTTTGTGCGAGATACCTTGACAGGTGATGTATATCGGTTGTATAATTAATGCATATCAATAAGGGGGAGGCAATATGTTAGCGGCTGATCTAATTCGCGGTCATACCGATGCGTTGATTTTATCTGTGCTGATGCAGAGAGATAGCTATGGTTACGATATCAATAAAGCGATTCTTGCTGGTTCTGAAGGTGAATATGAACTGAAAGAAGCCACCCTGTATACGGCGTTTAAACGGTTAGAAGAAGCGGGGGCGGTGATTTCCTATTGGGGAGATGAAAACACAGGCGCGCGCCGTAAATACTATCAAATCACCGAGCAAGGCAGAGCGTTGTATCAAAAGCTGTATGAAGAATGGCTTCATACAAAGCGAATTATCGATAAATTATTATATAAGGAGACAAAGGTATGAGGGAACGGTTAATATCGTATATCGATTATTTATTTAAGGATGCGCCCGAGGACGCGCGTGATATTCAAAGTGAAATCAAATCGAATACGCTGGATAAATATGATGATTTCATTGCCTCTGGCAAGAGCGAAGAAGAGGCCTTTAATGCCGCGGCGGCTGGCATTGGTGACGTTGGCGCACTGCTTAATGAGATGAAAATGAAAAAAGCCGATCCGCGTGAACAGAAAAGTACGGTGATGCGTTCTTTATTGCTGGCTTTGTCGGTGGCGCTCTATATTCTTTCGCCGATACCAGTGATTATTTTAGAGTCGGTCAATGAAAACTTGGGCATTTGTTTAATGTTCACGCTCGTGGCTGTGGCAACGGCATTGATTATTTATCGCAGCACCGCTTATAAGCGCTATGAGATGAAAAGTGATTCGGAAACGGAACATATGAAGGCTAAAAAAGCGGGCGAAGCGCCCTCTTCTCCTTTGCAATCGGCTATCCTTTCCTTGTTATGGACGATTACGGTGATTGTTTATTTAATCATTAGTTTTTTGTTTTCTTCATGGGGCATTTCATGGGTCATATTTATCATTGCATCAGCGATTCACCATATCATTAACGCCTCCTTCTATTTGTGGACGTATAGCGATAAATCAAAAAAGCAGGACTAACGCTTTTTTAGGAATATTGACGAAAGGAACATGTACTTGGCTATGAAAACAATAAAAATAGTTTCTATTGTGATATGGGCGCTTGTCGCTGTCTTATTGACGGTGGTACTGGTTGGCAGTATTGCCGGCGATTATAAATTTATCGGTTTTTCTTTGGGCGGCTATCACTATGACCATGCGGAGGATTATACGGTGGGAGAGGGCACATGCAAAGCGGATATTAAAGAAATTGATATCCACTGGACAGCCGGCGTCATTCATATAGAACCTTATGACGGCGATGAAATCGTGATACAGGAAACCGGCGCTAAAAATGAAGATTCCAAACTGCGCTGGCTGAATCGGAATGGAACACTTACGATACAATATAGTAAAGCACATAAGTTTTTTAACTTTTTTCAAAGCTTGAAAAAAGAGTTGACTTTACTGCTGCCCAAAGAGACGGCGGAGCAGCTCGAAAAATTAAATATAGACACCGTGTCGGCTCACATCGAGCTGCGCGATTTGGTGTGTCATGAAATGGATATAGAAACGGTATCCGGCGATATCGAGTGTTCAAATATGCAGACAGCCATTGTCAATATTGACGCCGTTTCGGCCGATATCGATATGACAGGCAGCATTGGCGGCCTTGATATTGATATTGTGTCGGGTGAATGTGTGATCGATAACGATGTTATGCCATATGAAATTGATTTTGATGGTGTTTCAGGTGATTTTACTATGCACATGCCTGAGGGAAATGGGTTTAATGTGGCATATGATAAAGTCTCGGGCGATTTTTACTGCGATTTTCCGACGATTCATGAATCAGGGCGCTATAGTTATGGTGATGGCAGCGCCAATTATCATTTTGAGACCGTTTCAGGGGATATTACGTTAAATCGAAAACAAGCTGTGAAAGATGAAAATTAAAGCAAAGCCTCCCGCATTAGCCGGAGGCTTTGTTTTTTGATGGTTCGTGTTGCTTTAGTGACTGGCCTGTGATAAAATATAAGAGATTTATAGGTTTCTTATTATTTTTGATCGATTGTATTGATATAAACTGTTTTAAATGGCAGTAAGAAATAGAGAGGCGAGATTATGCAAAGCAAAAAAATACATAAGATGACAATAGCGGCCTTGTTCGTTGCCTTAGGAATTATTTTGCCCTATTGTACGGCTCATGGTCTTGGCATACCAGGCACTGTCCTATTGCCCATGCATATACCGGTCTTTTTGATTGGTTTTATATGCGGTCCGCTGTATGGCGGATGCTGCGGGTTGCTTATTCCATGTCTTAATTCGTTGCTTACAGGTATGCCGTCTGTATTTCCTATGCTGCCGATTATGAGCGCAGAACTGTGCATGTATGGATGGATTGGCGGAATTTTATATGGTAAAACGTGCTTTGGCAAAATGCGTTTTGGCATTTATCCAGCGCTCATTTTCGCGATGATAGGCGGGCGTGTTGTCTATGGGCTTGTTTTCGCCTTATTGAATGGGTTAAACGGCTCTCTTCAGGCGTTAACGGTGTGGGCAGCTCTTTCAACAGGTTTGCCCGGCATTATTGTTCAGCTTCTTTTGGTTCCGGCGGTGGTAAAGTCATTGGCTTATATGAATGAACGGCGTGGACAAGATGCCTTGGCATCCGCTAAAACCCTTCTCAAAGAAGGGCGGGCTACTTGTTTTGTTATTCAACATAATCAGATTGTGAGAACAGCGTGTGCAAGGGGCATAGGGCCGATTATACAGTTATATGAAGAAGGCTGGCTCAAAGATGCTTTCGTGGCTGATAAAATTATTGGCAAGGCGGCCGCCATGATTATGGTGCTCGGCGGCGTTAAGCATTGTTATGGCGAGGTTATGAGCGAAGCGGGAAAAGGCTATTTGGAAAAACATGGCGTAAAAGCAGAATATGGTGAGCTCATTGCGCATATTCAAAATCGAGCGAATGACGGTATGTGTCCGATGGAACAGGCGGTTGAAAAGATCACTGATCCAGACGAAGGGCTTGACGCGCTAAAAAGGGTGTTAGCTTCGTTTGCTGCATCAGATCCAATGAAAAATTAAAGAGTTATTTTTGTGTTTATGACCCGTTTGCCCATTTACATTTTCAGGCAAGGGTGGTATAATCATGTTTAGAAAAGATACGGAGGAAAGAAAATGAAATTCATTGTTTGTGATAATTATGAAGAAATTTCAGCCGAGGGCGCTAAAATCTTTGCGGAGCAAATTAAAAAGAAGCCTAATTCAATTTTAGGTTTGGCAACAGGTTCTACCCCGGTAGGCATGTATCAAAATTTAATTCAAATGGTAAAAGAAGGCACCCTTTCATTCAAAGACTGCCGCAGTTTTAATTTGGATGAGTATTATCCCATTAGTCCTGATAATGACCAGAGTTATCGTTATTTTATGAATACGAATTTATTTAATCATATTGATATGGATATTTCTAATACGCGTGTATTAAATGGCTTGGCTGAGGATGCAAAGGCGGAATGCGTAAAATACGATGAAGAGATTGACGCAGCCGGTGGCATTGACATTCAAGTGCTCGGTATTGGACACAATGGACACATTGCCTTTAACGAGCCTGATGAGAAACTGATTTGCGGCACTCATCTCACTTCTTTAACTGAAAGCACTATCAATGCGAATGCACGTTTTTTTGAAAAGAAAGAGGATGTACCAACCCAGTCGTTAACCATGGGTATGGCTTCTATTTTAAAAGCAAAAAAGATTATTTTGTTAGCCAGCGGTAAGGGCAAGCATCAGGCGATTGCTGAATTGTTAGACGATACAATTACGACATCAAATCCCTCTACGCTGCTTAAATTGCATCCTGACACAACGATTATTTGTGACAGAGATGCCTATGAAGGATAATTGGTATATAGAAGTTCAGCCTCATGATTAAAAAATCATGAGGCTGTTTGTACAAACGCTTGTAAGAGGGTACATGGTTTTCGATGTATTTGTTTCTTGCATCGGTTTAGCGGTACTGATATATGGAAGGAAGAGTAAAATATGGATTATAGAAAAGAATCCCTAAAAAAACATCAGGAATGGAAGGGAAAAATTGAAGTGGTGTGTAAGGCGCCGCTTGAAACAAGAGATGATTTGTCGTTGGCATACACGCCGGGCGTTGCTGAGCCTTGCCTTGCTATCGAAAAAGACGTGAACCAAAGCTATGCACTGACTCGTCGGTCTAATTTAGTGGCGGTGGTGACCGATGGCACGGCGGTGTTAGGCCTTGGCGACATTGGGCCGGAAGCCGGCATGCCGGTTATGGAGGGCAAATGCGCTCTGTTTAAGTCTTTTGCTGATGTGGATGCATTCCCATTATGCATTCGTTCTAAAGAAGTGGATGATATAGTCAATACGGTGCGGCTATTAGCCGGCAGCTTTGGCGGGGTCAATTTAGAAGACATTTCTGCCCCGCGCTGCTTTGAAATTGAGCGCAGACTGAAAGAATGCTGTGATATTCCTATATTCCATGACGATCAGCATGGTACGGCTGTTGTTACGTTGGCAGCTATGATGAATGCGCTGAAACTGACCGGAAGAAAAATGGAAGAAATTACAGTTGTGACCAGCGGAGCTGGCGCCGCTGGTATCGCTATTATTCGGCTTTTGATTGCGATGGGTCTAAAAAATGTTATTTTATGCGACAGACAGGGCGCCATTTATAAGGGTCGTGACAATTTGAATAAAGAAAAGCAAGAGATGGCCGAAATTACGAATCTGACCTGCAAAAAAGGTACACTGGCCGAAGTGCTCGTAGGGGCGGATGTATTTATTGGCGTTTCGGCGCCTGGTTGTGTGACGCAGGATATGGTGCGCAGCATGAATGCAAATCCGATTTTGTTCCCTATGGCGAATCCTACGCCCGAAATTATGCCTGACTTGGCAAAAGAGGCTGGGGCCGCTGTTGTGGGCACTGGCCGAAGCGATTTTCCGAATCAAATTAATAACGTACTCGCTTTTCCAGGTATTTTCCGCGGGGCGTTGGATGTACGTGCTTCTGATATTAATGACCAAATGAAGATAGCAGCTGCACATGCTATTGCAGAGTTTGTAAAAGATGATCAATTATCCGCTGATTATATTATTCCGTCTGCTTTAGATCGTAATGTTGCCAAAGCCGTGGCTTCAGCAGTTGCAAAGGCGGCGAAAGACAGCGGTGTGGCAAGACTGTAATCGTGTGCAAACCGATAGTAGATGCAGCAAGGGCCAAGGCTATCACTACGAAGCTGTTATGCTGGTATGATGAAAACAAGCGCGATTTGCCATGGCGTCATGCGAAAGAGCCGTATCATATTTGGATCTCAGAAATTATGGCGCAGCAAACGCGTATTCAGTTCTTACTTGCCTATTATAATCGCTTCATTACGCTTTTTCCAACGGTGGAAAGTTTAGCCGCTGCACCAGAAGAGGAGGTTCTTAAGGCGTGGGAAGGGTTAGGCTATTATTCCCGCGCAAAGAATCTGCAAAAGGCTGCTCGGGTGATCGTTCAAGACTATAGTGGTCGTATTCCTGATACAAAAGAGGAGTTAATTGCTTTGCCTGGAATCGGCGAATATACGGCCGGTGCTATTTTAAGCATTGCATATGATAAACCGGTACCAGCTGTTGACGGCAATGTACTTCGTGTGTTTGCCCGCTTAGAGGATGATGATACAGATATCATGCAGCCAGCCGCTAAACGAACGACGGCAAAACGTGTTGAACAGTTATTTCCGGCCGCGCGCGCAGGTTGCTTTACGCAGGCGTTGATGGAGCTTGGCGCATTAGTTTGCATTCCCCAAAATCCAAAATGTGAAAATTGCCCGCTGGTACAGGATTGTTATGCGTTTGCGAGTCATCGTCAACATATTCTTCCGATCAAAGCGGCCAAAGCGGCGCCGAAAGAATGCGAAAAAACTGTTTTGGTGATCGTCAATGAAACGGGCGAGATTTTAATGCGGCAGAGAAGTGAAACGCTTTTGTCTGGTCTTTGGGAATTTTATATGGCAGAAGGGCGGTTGACTGAGCGGCAGGCCATGGAGCATCTTTGTTCTTTGGGATTTGTAGACGGAGTGATCACGCCTATGGGTGCTGCTAAACATGTATTTAGTCATATTATATGGCATATGACAGGCTATATGTGCCGGGTAAGGGGAAAGATTTTGCTTTCTGATTACTGCTGGGTAGATGCCGATACGCGTGCAAAATTGGCTGTGCCAGCTGCTTTTCGTCACTATGTTCACCAGTTGTCTGAATAAACGAAATGGATAAACTTTATAAAAAACACCTGAACATTTGTTCAGGTGTTTTTTTAATTGAATTTATAGATTTTTTGCATGAGCCGGTAAACCATAATATCGAACCGGCAAGCCACCTGACTTTTACAGTTAAGTGCAACACCTAAGAGGGTTCGACGCAGTGTTCGATAACTCTCAGGATCATTTGTCTGCAGATATTGCCAAATTTCATCTCGTTTTGGTACACCCTCTTTGCCCGATAAGAGACAGAAGATAGAGGAGACCATCATCATAGACAGCAGAAAATGAAGAATATATTTTTTTTGATATTTATGACGGGCCATATGCGGTTTTTGAGAATCAATTAAAATCTTAGTGACCCGCAGCTGCTGATCTAACCGTTTAATCATGATCGATTCATTTACCGATTGATCTTCACGACCTATGTAATAGCGATACATGTCGCAGTCAATGTAATAGAGCCTTTCAACGATATCCAACGGCAGATAAGCGTATAAATTATCTACATAAAAAGTATGTTTTGGAAATTGTATATCAGAGCGAATTAAAATTTCTGTGCGATATGTCATGGTATGCATCGTTAGATAATGCGTCTGATTGAATTTGTTCATTTCATTCCATGAAAAGATACGTCCTGCCGGAAGAATGCGGCGAAAACTGTTGGAATGGCGCTTATCCTCTAATACACGTTCATATACATAATTGGTTAAAATCAAATCCGGCAGAATATCCTTTTCGATTTGTTCTTTGATAGCCTTGATAAGCTGCTTAAGCGAGTCTGCATCTAACCAGTCATCACTGTCTACGACCTTAAAATAAAGGCCGGTGGCGTGATGAATGCCGGTCGAAACAGCATCGCCGTGCCCACCGTTTTCTTTGTGAATCGCTCTGCATATATGAGGGTATTTTTTTTCATATTCGTCTGCTTTTTCAGCAGTGTTGTCTTTGGCAGAACCATCGTTAATAATCAAAATTTCAGCTGCGTCACCGGCAATGAGCAGTGATTCGATACAATGGTCCATATAGGCCGCTGAATTATAGCAGGGAACTGCGAATGTAATTAATTTCATTTCTTACCCCTTTCTCATACTGCTGCATAGCAGTACGATGATCAATAGGCGAGGGTGTTTTGCGATGAATATGGTTGTAACAAAAATCGGCAAAAGCGTTTGCTCTTACCGATTTTTCTATGAATCATTATAAAGATCGAGCGAACAAATTATTCAGCGTAAACACTGACGCGTTTTCTTGTTCTTGAAATATGTTCAAATTTTACTTTTCCGTCTACCAATGCATACAGGGTATGATCGGTGCCCATGCCAACATTCTGACCAGCGTGAATATGTGTACCTCTTTGACGAACAATAATGTTGCCTGCAATGACAGGCTGTCCGTCGGCTTTTTTAGTACCTAACCGCTTTGATTCACTATCTCGTCCGTTTTTGGTAGAACCAACACCTTTTTTATGTGCAAAGAACTGTAAACTAATTCTCAACATGGTAAATTCCTCCTCTAAATATTATGCTTCTGTTTCGGTAACATCCATATAATCGTAGTATTCTTCTAACATGTCATTGAGCTGCAAAAAGTAAGCTTGTATAATGCCGGATACAGCAAAACGCTTGCTTTCATCATCCTCATGCTCAGGCAATGCACCATAAGCCATGACACGAATTGATGCATTTTCTTCATCGATATTATACTCGACGTTTGATGCATAGCTGACTTCAATGGCATTGATAATCAACATAGTCATTGATGAAAACGCGGCGCAGAGAATATCGTCTCCCGATTCACCGAAACCGGCGTGTCCTGTTTCTTCAAAACCGAAATAGACGCCGTCTCGCTTATAAAAACAAAACTTTGTCATGAAAAATACTTAGCCTTTGATAGTTGTAATCTGAACCTTTGTATAAGGCTGTCTGTGACCCATTTTTCTTTTTTCGTTTTTCTTAGGCTTGTAGGTCATAACATAGATTTTCTTGCCTTTTCCGTTTTTTACAACATTAGCCTCTACGCTGGCGCCGTCTACATAAGGAGAACCAACTTTAATGGCCGAACCATCCGAAACAGCTAACACTTTGTCAAAAGTAACCGAAGAACCTTCTTCTGTTTCCAATTTTTCAATAAAGACGATATCGCCTTCATTGACCTTATATTGCTTCCCGCCTGTTTCAATTACTGCGTACACGAAAAGCACCTCTCTTTCTTTCCTCACAACTTGGTTGTGTTTGAACTCGCTAAATCAGGCAAGCATTGCTTTTAAACCCGAAATTATGCGGCAATCTATTATAGCATTATTCGCTTGTCTTGTCAAGAGATGCCCTTTGCTTTTTTGGCGCTCTTAAGGGTATTTTGAAGGAGCATGGTAATGGTCATCGGACCAACGCCGCCCGGTACAGGCGTTATGTAAGAAGCAACCGGCTCGACAGAAGCGAAATTAACATCGCCAGTCAGCTTACCGTCCTCTTTGCGGTTAATACCTACATCAATGACCACAGCGCCGGGTTTAACCATATCAGCGGTAATAAAATCCGGTTTGCCTACGGCGGCAATTAAAATATCAGCCCGGCGTGTTACCTCGGCTAAATTTTTGGTTCTTGAGTGACAAATGGTGACGGTTCCATGGCTGTGCAGCAAGAGCATAGCCTGCGGCTTGCCTACGATGTTGCTGCGGCCGACCACCACGCATTCTTTTCCGGCGCAGTCAATGCCGCTTTCCTCTAAAAGCGCCATAACACCGGCTGGTGTGCAGGGCAGAAAATCATAATTGCCGATCATGATTTTCCCCACATTGATTGGATGAAATGCGTCAACATCTTTTTCGGGTGAAATATGGTTGATGACTGTTTCTTCATCAATATGGCCAGGCAGTGGAAGCTGGGCTAAGATACCGTTGATTTTGGGATCATTGTTTAATTTATCAATCAGTTTTAACAGTTCTTCTTGTGAAGTATCGCCAGGCAGTTCATATGATTCTGAATAAATACCCGCTTGTTCACAGGCTCTTTTTTTGTTGCGTACGTAAACTTGAGAAGCGGGATCCTCACCGACTAAAATGACGGCTAACCCGGGTACAATATCTTTCGCAGCTAACTCTTTTACTTCTTCAGCAATACGCAGCCGTATTTTTTCTGAGATTTCTTTGCCATTAATGATTTTCGCCATGAGTAACATCCTCCTGCTCTGTTTGTTCTGGTTCGTTTGTTTCTTTTATATCGCTTAACTGCGTTTCATCTTGCATTGAATCGTCAAGTTGTTTTTCTTGTTCGTTTGATGTTGATAAGTCTGCTTCTTCGGTATTGGTAACAGGTTCCCGTTTCGTAAAGGGAATCGCCAGTGTTCTCTTTTTGGCCATAGAAAGGAATACAAAGTGAAGGGCGATGCCAAAAACAACGCACAAAAGACCAACTAATTGAGAAATGCGAATTGAACCGATGTAAAGGCTATCGGTTCGCAGTCCCTCAATAAACATGCGGCCGAATCCATACCAAGCGAGGTACCATAAACAAATCTGACCGTTATATTTCTTCTTTTTATAAAGAATGCTTAAAAGAACAAAACCGATTAGATCCCAGATACATTCGTAGAGAAAGGTTGGTTGTACAAGCTGATTACCGATTTGCATGATCCAGGGGGCATGCACGACACCTGAAACATCAAATGTTTTACCAAAAAGGTCTAATGTTTCGGCTGAGCCAAATGCTTCTGCGTTGAAAAAATTTCCCCATCGGCCAATAGCTTGGCCAATTAACACAGCAGGCGATAGCATATCAAAGAGGATGGCAAAGCTGATTTTCTTGAATTTTGCAACCACAACACAGGCAAGAGCGCCGCCAATAATACAGCCGTAAAAGGCAAGGCCCCCCTCCCAGATTTTGAAGGTGTCAAGCAGGTTGTCGTATTGATCAAGCGAAGTGAGCACGTAATAGAGTCTCGCGCCAATCATGCCAAAGAGTATCACCCATATAGCTAAGTCGTAGATATCATCTTTTTTTATGTATTCTTGTTTAGCATGCCGCAGCACGATCAAAAATGCAATACAAATAGCAAATGTTATAATGATACCATACCAATAAATATCCCGCCCAAACAGGGAAAAGGCAACACGATTGATCGGCAGGCGGTCAATGCCTATATTCGGGAATGAAATGTGATTCATAAAGTTTTCCGTCCTTTCTAAGTTTTTTATGTAGAACGGGTTTGTAAAACCCGTTTATTTATTCAGCGGTGTTCGTGTCCTGCTTGTCTGTGCGCGGCTTTATGACCGAAACCGTGCAATAGTCTTTTTGGAACATGGACTGAATCAGCTCATATGCTTTTTCATAATTTACATCTGCAATGGCGTCAGGTATATCGAACGCGTCAATCGAATCAATCATATTGGCCATAAAAAGATTGCCGATTTCTTCAGAAGAATCAAAACTTTTAATTGTTTGGGCATAAACCACTTTTTTTGCCCTCTCAAAAATCTCTTTGTCAATGCCACTTTTTTTAATTTCATCAACTGCAGCTTTTAGTTGCTTAAAAACGGTATCTAATTCGTCGGTTTCGCCGGTAATCTCAATAAACGAAAAAGAGCGATTGTGTTCAAACTCATAGCCAAGGCCGCCGGTGATCAGTCCTTGTTCATACAGCGAGTTGTAAATGGCGCTGGAAGGGCCGAACATGGCTTCTAAGATGACCGAAAGATAGGCAATCTTTTCAAGTCGACTGACAGGATCAGCCGCGATTTGAACATCTTTAATGCCAATGGAAAAGAGCGGTTTGGCAATATCCATATAGGCCTCTGTATAAGGTGTTACTGCCTCTGGTGCCTCTTTGGCATAGATTGATTCGATGCCGGGGGTCGGTGTGCAGGGGATCGTTTGATCAAGCAGTTCGCTTACTTTTTCTGGTTCAATGTCACCACATAGAACCAAAATCATATTCGAGGGATGATAAAAGGTTTTGTAACATTTATACAGCGTGTCGGCGGTGATTTGCGCGATCGAATCGGTACTACCGGCGATATTGATTTTTACGCTGTGTTCTTTATATAACCCGGCTAACATATTGAACGTAAGCACCCAGCCAGGACTGTCATTCATCATACCAATTTCTTCACCAATGATGCCTTGTTCTTTTTTGACAGTTTCGGGGGTGAAATAAGGTTTGCTGACTGTCTCAAGCAGAATGCGCAAACTTTCGTAAAACTGATCGGTGCAGGTGAATAGATAAGATGTTTTAATAAAAGAGGTAAATGCATTCGCTTCAGCCCCTGTTTTGGCATATTGTTGAAAGGCGTCTGTGCCGTCTTCATTTTCAAAAAGCTTATGCTCTAAAAAATGCGCTATACCATTTGGCACCTTTGTATATCCAGCTTCAGCCTGTGTTTTGAACTCATTGTCAACCGATCCATAACGGGTGGCGAACACAGCGTAATAGGTGGAAAGCTTTTTGGGAATGACATAAACAGAAAGACCGCTTTTGTGTTTGTAGTGGTAATATGCTTCGTCTAACAGGGCATTTTCTTTTTTTGTGAATGAATTCATGCTTGCAGCCCCTCTGCTTTCATAAAATAAATGGTATCTAATGAAATTTTTTGCGCGATGTTCATGACTTGTTCTTTGGTTACAGCCATTACCATAGGAATACAGTCCTCGGGGGTGGTAGTAAGGCCGGCTAGCTTTCTGCCGGTAAACCAACCTTCTAAGGATACGGGCGAATCGGAAAGGGAGCGGTAAGCGTTAATTACGCTTAATTTCGCGGCGTTTAATTCTTCTTCTGCGATATCACCATGTTGAATTGCTTTGAGTTGATCTAAAATTTCGGATTGTGCTTTTTCTTTGTTTTTGGCGGTAATGCCGCTGTAAACAAGCATAATGCCTTTATGTGGTTCCGCGTTGCAGGAGCAATAATAGCAAAGCGATAATTTTTCTCGAACATTCATAAACAGTTTGCTGGCGGGTGAAAGACCAAATATTTCCATAAATACCGAAAATACATGCCAGTTTCCATCGGCTAAAATTGTTCCGGTGCGGAAACCAAGTGTCAGTTTGCTTTGCTCGGCCGGCATAACATCGGTAATTTCTTTGATTTTTCCTGCTTGGCGAATCACTTGGCAAGTGTTAGGCACCGCTGGTACTGGTGCGAGCGAGCTGAACATGGAGGCAAGCTCATGTTTTAAATGTTCTGTATTTGTGTGACCAATAAAGTAGAGATGACACTGTATCCCAGTGATTACCGACTGATAAAATTGATAAAGACTTTCCGGTGTGATTTTCGCTACATCCTCTTCATATCCAAAGGTGGGAATGCCATATGCCTCATCTGCACACATTTCTTCTTCACAACGTTTAACAGCGTAGCGGCGCTTATCATTTTTTTGTGCCCGAATCCGGCTGATAATTTGTTTTTTTTCGGTTTCAACGTATTCTTTTTTAAAGGCGCCGTTTTCGATCAGCGGGTGAAATAAAAGCTGTGAAAATAGCTCAAAAACACCGGCTTCAATTTGGGTACCGTCCTGTGCAAAGCGGTCTTTGAGCATGCTGGCTGCTAACCCAAAAAACTGCGTTTCACCTCTGCTGAATACTCTTGGATATACGTCGGCGGCATAAAGATCATCTAAACGCTTGCTGATCGCGGTCATCGTGGGATATTTCTCGCAGCCTCTCATGAGCACCTTGGGTAAAAGGGTAGAAAGCGGCGCGTTTTCTTTTGTAATCGGCAAAGAGAAACTCACCGAAAAATAATTCGTTTTAAATTGATCGGTGTCAATGAATTGCACGTCAAGTCCTTCTTTAATTTTTAATTTGGTTACAGACGGCATGGACAGTCCCCTTTCAATGATAATAGCAGATGATATGATTATACATGAACTGATCATTTTTTTCAATCACTATTTAGTATGATGCGGCAGAAGTCATTGTATACCGAAAGTTGTGGGGAGGTATAAAATTCCGCTGTGTTTTGGGAGGCAAATACTTGCTTTGCAGGATAAGAAAATTCTTGTTTATATAACGGCCCGTAACTGCCCGCAATCAGCATGGTTGCTTCGGGTACTTCTTGGCCGCTTTCGCTAAAGGCGGCGCCAAGATAGATAGTATGTTTGTTTTGCGTGCCGATGGTGATTTGGTGAATGGGTTTGACCGATCGTTTAATGACGGCAGGATTTTCAATCGTGTAGGTCACATCATGAATCATAAAACTTTCACCATATTGATAAAACATAACATCGCAACCGGCTTCTTTAGCGATATTTTCGAGTGATTGAATGGTATCTTCGTGTTCTTCTGTCGGTACAGGAAGATAAATCGTTTTAAAATAGTAATTGGCAAGCATTTTGCGCAAAGAAGCAATGCTTTTTTTGTTTTTGTTGATGATTACGTAGTTTTCAAAAGCATGAATATATTCTTGCCGTTGCGCGCAGCAAAGCGCTTGATTGATGGCTGTATAACTGCCATTTGTGATATCTAAAACGGTTGTATGGTAATTTTGTGTGACGGCTAAAACATCATTTTGTTTGTGGGTTGATGCGACAAGTGAGATTTCATTCTGGTGCTGTCCTGAATAAATGGTAATGCCAATTGTGAGCGCGCAGACAAAGGCGGTCAAGGGCATTAAATACCAGCGGGCTTTTTTAGGCGACCAAAGGATTAACAGTCCTAATAAAATAATAAAGGCGAGGCCAACCCATGCGACAAAAGGAAAATCAAGTGAAATTAGAAAGCTGCCCATTCCCGCGGCTTTGCTGGATAAAAACAGCATAAAAGCAACCGTTTTTTGGAGCGCAAACTGAAGAAGCGGGGCAAGAAAATATACTTTATGGAAAAGCAAAAACAGCGGCGCCAAATAGAGAATGACGGCCAGTATGGGCGAAAATACAAGGGTTGTGAGAATGCTCATCAGCGAGAAAGATTGAAAAGAGAAAAGCATAAAGGGTAACATGAATGTGATAGCCGCAACAGAGACAAAAAGACCATTGCATAGAGATCGTATCCAAAAAGGCAGCTTTTTGGCGGCCAAATTTTTGTTTATAATGGGACCTGTCAGTAAAATACCGAAAGTAGCCGAAAAAGAGAGTTCGAGACCTACATCGTAAATCGAATTGGGGTTTACCAAACAAATCAGCGCGACGGCTGTACATAATGAGGTGAGCGGATCAGTTTTTAGACCACCGTAATAACAAAAGTAACTTAGAATCACCATCAGCGCAGCACGTGTAACTGAGGGACTAAATCCGGTTAAAAGCATAAAGCAGATGGCTGCTGCAATGACAAGCGCGTTTTTCAAAAATTTATGAAGGGAAAGGGCACTGAGCAATAAGTATAATCCGCCAAGCAGAATCGACATGTGCATGCCAGAAATAGCGAGCAGGTGGGATAGGCCTAAATTTTTGAAATCTCGTTTGACAGCATCGGGAAGACCTGTACGGTCACCTAATAAGACGCAGTTTACAAATCCGGCGCTGTCACTTGGCAAATATTGCGTGAAAATGTTGCTTAACTGTTGATTTAAGCTTGAAAAATAGGCCGTGACAGACTGGCTCACGCCTATTTTTTCGGCGCTATCGTTTTCAGCGGTAGCTTTTAATAAATAACCTTTCGAGAGGTTATATTGTTTTTCTGGAAAATAGTTAATAAGCGGTTCAAATTCTGAAAAAACAACCGGGAGGGTTATGATATCGTTTTGCTCAAATGGAGTGGGAAAATCACACTCGAGTTCTGCCTTAAAAGAACATTTGGTTTCGTCAACGGTATGAATGGTTACATCGAAAGAAGAGGCATAGGGCAGAGAAGTATTTACTTTAAGAATGGTGGCTGTTACTTGATGTTCACGATTGTCGGCCAGTGTATAGATATGGGCGGCGTAAAGATCATGATAAGCGTATGAACTGCCAAACGCTAACAGGGCGGAAATCAGTATACAAACAGGCTGTAAAATGGTATGGCGCCCTTTTGTGATAACCTTTATACCTATAAAAACAAGCACCAAAAAAGCCGCCGAAATAAAAAATAAAATTTTTATATGCGGCGGAAAACGATAGCATAAGAAAGCGCATAGCAAAAATGCAAGGGTACATTGAAGCAAATGTCTATGTTTTAAAAACTTCATGTTTATAGAAAAAAGAAATCCGCGTAAAGCGGATTTCTTTAAGATCAATTATTTTGAAATTGCTTCTTTAAATGATTTTCCAGCTTTGAATGCGGGTACTTTGGAAGCAGGAATGGTAACAGTTTTACCGGTCTGCGGGTTGCGTCCCTGTCTTTCGCTTCTTTCACGTACTTCAAATGTGCCGAAACCAACTAATTGAATTTTTTCGCCTGCTTTCAGTGCGTCTTCAACTGAAGCGATAAATGCAGCGATAGCTGCTTCAGCATCTTTTTTAGAAAGGTTTGCTTTTTCAGCAATAGCTGCAGCGAGTTCTGACTTATTCATTGTATCATGTACCTCCATATTTTTTGATGCGCAAAATGCATTTTGCATATTTGCACTGTAATCCTTACATTACTTCCACATTATAGCATATATTGCTTTATATTGCAAGCATTCAGAAAAAATATCTGTTAATATGCACAAATATTGGTTGAATTTGAATTAAATTTATGGTATCATACAAGAAAGCTAAGAAACTTCATGGTGGCTAAAATTATTAGGGTGTCATCAAGTTGCTGCAAAATTGCTAAGGCAAGCGCTTACGCTTGCTTTTACGATATCATAAGAATAACCTTATCGGTTATTCTTACAAAGTTTAACTTTTCGCTTTAACAAGCGAAATTCCGGCATTGCCGGAATCGCTAAACTTTTAGGTAGCTAAAAAGATATGATATCATATAAATAAATTAATCGTGTTCAAATTGATTGTGTTTTTATGAATAATTGAACGAGGTGATGGAAATGGCTAAAAAGAATATGGATATTTATGTTTCCAGAGGGGCGAACGATTCAGGAAATTTCACTGAGTTTACCGTCGAAGCGAAAAGCGAAGGAAAATATAAAAGGCTTAAAATGCTTCGTATGCTTATGTTGGTGGCATGGGTCTTGTTAGTCTTGGTTTTGATGTTTACCGTGGGCGGTGTTTTCGTTGTAGCTGGCGCGTTGCTTTTGGCAACGGGAACCTGGTTTTTATATTACATAACGGCCCCTATGGCGCAAACTGAGTTCCGGTATAGTCTTTTATCGGGTGACATGATTTTCGATAAGTTTTTGGGCGGACGCAAATATCTGCCTGATTTATTAAGAGTGCGTGTGTGTGATATGTCGCTGATTGCACCGTATGAGGGGGATTATAAAACACAGGCCGATAATCAAGATATCAAAAATCGATATGAATTTTGTTCGTCTTTACAGGCCACTGACCTTTATTTTGCTTTGTTTACCCAAAATGGTGAAAAAAGCGTTGTCTTTTTTGATGCAACTGAAAAGGCGCTTAAAATTATGAAATTTTTGAATAAAGAAGCCATTGTCATGAAAAAAGTTTATCGTTAAACAACCCGCCTTATGGGTTGTTTTTGGTTGGATTTGTTTGTGTGATCTTGGATAGAATAAATCAAAGATAAACTTTGGCAAATCGCAGATCGGCATGAAAATGATGTTCTTACGCAGACTATTTGCATGAAACGGTTTTGTGGCTGATGTATGGCATTATCAATAACGAAGCGCATAGCGGGCGAGAACCGACAGCGCAACAGGCAAGGGGGACCATTTTGAAAATTACAGTGATTGGATGCGGCCGTTGGGGCAGCTTTATTGGGTGGTATTTAGATTCGATTGGCAATCAAGTGACCTTATACGGACCAAAAGGGACTGATGATATTGTGCGGTTTCAAGAGACAAGATCTAATGGCATTTTGACGATGCCTGAATCGGTTCAAATAACCGATTCATTGGATGAAATAGCAGAGGCCGAGGCCATAGTGATATCAGTGCCTTCGCAGATTTTGCGCTCTTTGATGGCTGAGTTTGCGCCATTTCATTTGACGAATAAGATTTTTATTCTATGTATGAAAGGTATAGAGATTGAAACGGGTAAACGGCTTTCCGAGATTGTAACGGAAAATACCGATGCATCAAACCATGTGGCGGTTTGGATTGGTCCCGGACATCCGCAGGAGTTTGTAAAGGGGCACCCCAATTGCATGGTGATTGACAGTGTAGACGAACAAACGAAAATCAAATTGGTCGATGCATTTTCCTCCGATTTAATTCGTTTTTATTATGGGGCGGATTTGATTGGCAATGAAATTGGCGCTGCCGCGAAAAATGTCATTGGTATTGCCGCCGGTTTGTTAGATGGCTATGGATTAGGAGCCCTCAAAGGCGCTTTGATGGCAAGGGGCACGAAAGAGGTGGCAAGGCTCATTAAAGCAATGGG
>JAAWDG010000015.1 GCA_022793655.1 Clostridiales bacterium | reverse complement strand
ACCGCGCTAACCGTATCGGTGAATCAAAACCCATGGAAAATCAAAATCTTTCTGCGATTGAAAACCGTGTATGGGTATCCTATAATGAAATTCCCAAAAACTTAGTCAATGCGTTTATTGCCATTGAGGATAAACGTTTTGAGTCGCACCATGGTGTTGACTGGATCCGAACGCTTTCAGCTACAGCGAACTTTTTTATGCCAGGCGGTAAAAGCTATGGCGGTTCTACCATTACACAACAGGTAATTAAAAATGTCACCGGTTATGATGATGTCACCATTCAGCGTAAGGTGCAGGAAATTTTCATGGCTCTGAATTTGGAAAAAAAGTTAGATAAATCAGAGATTCTGGAAATTTATTTGAATACCATTTACCTCTCGCAGCGTTCTTATGGGGTACAGGCAGCCGCTAAAACTTATTTTGGCAAAGACGTTTCTGAACTGACATTGGTTGAATGTGCAGCGATTGCTTCCATTACACAGGCGCCGACGAAATGGGATCCGATTCAGCATCCTGAAAACAATCAGGATAGAAGGCGTGCTGTACTTACCCAGATGTATGAACAACATAAAATTACAGAAGAAGAATATAGAGCCGCCTATGATGAGGAATTAGTGCTGTATAAAGGCAAGGACTCCTCTTCTACAGGAACCTCTTATAATTCATGGTATACAGATCAGGTTATCAATGATTCCATTGAACTGCTTGTACAGCAGCTTGGTGTGTCAGAGACAGTAGCAACCAGCATGATTTATACAGGCGGTTTGCGCATTTATACCTTAATTGATCCTGCTATTCAGGAAAGACTGGAAAATGTGTTTAAGGATGAAAATAATTTTCCCAGCGTTGCAGGCAGTATGCAGCCAAAGTGCTCAATGGTGGTGATTGATCCATATACAGGTGATGTTTTGGCGCTTGTGGGCGATCGAGGAGAAAAAACGGGTGACCGAATTCAAAGCTATGCGACTAAAACCCAGCGTTCACCTGGCTCATCCATTAAGCCTTTATCAATCTATGCGCCTGCTTTGGAAGAAGGGGTGATCAATTATGCCTCTGTCTTTGACGACCGGCCAGTTAATTATGGTGATGACAACGCTACACCATGGCCGTCGAATGCACCGAATGTATACGGCGGTCTTACAACCATTCACGACGCTATCACGCGTTCGGTCAATACTGTTTCTGTCCGTGTTCTGATGAAACTTGGCGTTGAAACATCGTTTGACTATGTAAAAAACAAACTGCATATGGACAGTTTCATTCTCAGCGAAGAGACCAAAAGCGGTTATGTTATTTCTGATATGAACTATTCCGGATTAGCGCTTGGCGGTATGAGTTATGGTGTTACAGTGCTTGAAATGACTGCAGCCTATAGTATGTTTGCCAACGGCGGTGTGTATCACAAACCTCGTACCGTATTAAAAATAGAAGATTATAACGGTAATGTGATTGTGGATAATAAGGCCGAGTCCAACGCGGTAATCAGTGAGACCACCTCAATTATTATGACACGAATGATGGAAAAGGTTGTATCTACCGGTACGGCCGCCAGTTCGATTAAATTAGATTCTCAGATTAATGTAGCCGGCAAAACAGGTACCACTAACGATGATATTGATAAATGGTTTATTGGCTATACGCCGTATTATGTCGGCGGTGTATGGTTTGGCTATGAATGGAATAAGACACTGACTGGTTTTCCGGCTGCCTCGGCGGCTATTGTTTGGAACACGGCCATGACAGCGATTCATGAACCTGTTTTAAATGAGATTAATGAGGGCAAGGCTGAGAAACAATTTTTTCCATATGGTAAAGATATTGTTACAGCTGAATATTGCCGATATTCAGGAAAGCTGGTAACAGAAGCATGTAAGGCCGATATGCGCGGCAATGCTGTTGAAACAGGCTATTTTACCGTTTCGAATATACCGACTGATAAGTGCGATTGCCATGTATTGTTAGATATTTGTAAAGAAACCGGCAGCGTTGCCAGAGAAGGGTGTCCCTCTACCGAGAAGATCGGCTTTATCACTGTCAATCGCGACGATATCCCCGAAGATGTGGATGTAAAAATCGGCGATGCCAGTTATGTATATCATGGCGGCAGTTATTGTTCAAAGCATGAGGGTGCAGTCGTTGGTGACGGATCGAAAAAACGATAATAGTCAAGCAAAAATATTTATAAAATAATACTAAATTAGATAAATCACCTCATATATCTTATATGAGGTGATTTTTTGACATTCTTAAAAAAATGTTATTTTAATATATGCCAGCTCCGTTTTTCTCTTGTTTTGCCGGTGGCGGGCATTTTGCTACTGATTAGTTTAATCGGTGGGTGTATGGTATTTTATCAACAAGAGTTTTTAGAAGGCTTGCTGCCGCCGTTTTGTTTGCCGTTGTTTTTTGTATCGCTTTTTATTTTATTTTCACATTTGCTTATTTCAGTTTTGCTGTGTGAGACTTTGTTTGATAACTTTAAATGCAAAATCAACCGTTTGTTTTCTGTTTGCTTGCTTCTTATTTATGTGCTTTCGATTATTTATGTCAATTTATTTTTCCGATTTTGCTTTGTTATTCTGTCCTTTATTATTTGTACGCTTATTCTTTTATTATGGATTTATCTGATGATTAAAAGCCGTAAAAACTTTTTGTTTTTTGTGCTTTGTATCTTTTGTACTGCTATTTACACGTATTTATTTGTTGTCACGCTGTTTACTTTGATTTGATAAGCTTGATCACTTTATTATTTTGATATATTAGGGATATTTCCCTTTAATGTGAGGAGAAAAAATATGAAACGATTAGTTTGTATCCTGCTTTGTCTATTCATGTTGATAACGCCTGTTTTAGCAAACGAGTTGAACGGCGACGCTAAAAGTGTTATTCTGATGGAAGCTTCTACCAAAACGGTCCTTTATGAATATGAGGCTGACAATGCGCTGCCGCCAGCTTCAGTGACCAAAATCATGACGCTTCTTTTAGTCATCGAGGCGGTAGACAGAGGGGATATTCAGCTAACTGATCAGGTAACTTGTTCTGAAAATGCGGCTTCTATGGGTGGCTCGCAAATTTATTTAGAACCAGGTGAAGCCATGACAGTCGATGAACTCATCAAAAGTGTAGTGGTAGCCAGTGCTAATGACGCTGCCGTCGCTTTGGCAGAATACGTTGCCGGCAGCGAAAGTGCCTTTGTAGAGCTTATGAATAAAAGAGCCGGCGAGCTTGGTATGGTGAACACAAATTTTGAAAATACAAACGGTTTGGATGATACAACAACTTCACATCTAACCTCTGCCCGTGATATTGCACTTATGTCTGCTGAATTGTTATCACATCCCATTATTTTTAACTATACCACCATCTGGATGGATACGGTGCGAAACGGTCAGTTCGGTTTGACTAACACGAATCGATTAATTAAATTTTATAACGGCGCGAACGGTTTAAAAACAGGTTCCACCTCTCATGCCGGTTTCTGCATTAGTGCTACCGCTTTGCGGGATGATATGCAGCTGATTGCTGTTATTATGGGTGCTAGTACAAGAGATTCGCGCAATGCCACCGCACAGACATTGCTTGATTATGGGTTTGCTAATTATTGTATTTATCATTTTCCTGAATCAGAAATCAACGATGTTCCTATTTATGGGGGCACAGAAGAAACATTGTGTGCTTCATATCAAGAATATTCCATCGTAAGAGAGAAAAATGCGGGAGAAGTGACGCAAAATATAGAAATCAATGAAAATATTACCGCGCCTATTGCTGCGGGCGATGTTATTGGCCATGTTTATTATCAGTCAGGCGATGAAGTGATTCATGAAGAAGAGATCCTTGCCAACACAGATATAGATAAGCTAAATTTCATGAGCATGTTAAAAATGATTCTTGGCAAATGGTGTGTGATGTAAATTGTTTTCGGTTGCGTTTTCATCATTTTTGATGTATAATAAATGTAATCGTTTATTTAAATTAGAAGTTTATAAAAAGGGAAGTGGATGGTATGTCGATTAAGTTAAATAATACATTTATGGGAGAATCGATAACAAAAGAAGCGTTTGAATCAATGGCGCCAGTTCTCAGCGGCGCTTATGAGAAACTGATGAAAGGGACCGGGAAAGGTTCTGACTATCTTGGCTGGCTCACTTTGCCGGATACTTATGACCGGGACGAATTTGCCGAGATTAAAAAAGCAGCACAGTATATTCAAAATCATTGTGATATTTTTATTGTGATTGGGATAGGCGGTTCTTATTTGGGCGCAAGAGCAGCGATAGAATTTATTAAGAGTCCGAATTACAATCAATTAAAAAAGAATACGCCGGACATTTATTTCTCGGGAAATGATCTTTCATCATCCTCTTTGCAGGAGTTATTGTCTCTTTGCGAAGGGAAGGATGTTTGTGTCAATGTTATTTCTAAATCGGGTACCACGACCGAACCGGCCATATCTTTCCGTATTTTCAGAAATTTACTGGAATCAAAATATGGTGAAGAGGGCGCAAAAGAGAGAATTTTTGTAACCACGGATAAAGCGAAAGGCAAGTTAAAGGAATTAGCCGATCAAAAGGGATATAAGACCTTTGTAGTGCCCGATGATATCGGCGGGCGTTATTCGGTTTTGTCTGCAGTCGGTCTTTTGCCGATTGCGGCTGCCGGCATTGATATTGATGCCATAATGGCGGGAGCCAGCGAAGCACGTAAACAATATGCCTCCTGCGATCTTAGGCAAAACGATTGCTGCCGTTATGCGGTACTGCGTAACCTGTTGTATCGGCAGGGAAAAGAGATAGAAATTTTAGTTTCGTATGACAGTGCGGCACAAAAACTTTCTGAATGGTGGAAACAGTTGTTTGGCGAAAGCGAAGGGAAAGAGGGCAAAGGACTTTTCCCGGTTTCTGTTACTTTCTCCACTGATCTTCACTCGTTAGGGCAGATGATTCAGCAAGGGAAACGGAATTTATTTGAAACAGTATTGTTTTTCAAAGACAAACAAGAAATTGTCATTCCTTTTGATGAACAGGATCCGGACGGTTTGAATTTTATAGCCGGCCAAACGATGGACTACGTCAATGAAAAAGCGTTTACCGCAACGGCTATGGCTCACGCCGACGGCGGTGTGCCAAATATTATTTTAGAGTTTGACGGCCGTTCAGCGCATAGTTTTGGATTTATTGTTTACTTTTTTGAGTTGGCTTGTGCGTTGTCTGCTTATATGTTAGAGGTTAATCCGTTTGACCAACCTGGTGTAGAAGCATATAAAGACAATATGTATGCATTGCTCGGCAAACCGGGTTACGAAGATAAGAAACAAGCGTTGGAAGCGCGCATGCAAAATCGATAAACGATTTTTTTAATCACTATTTGTCAGCTTTTCATCCTAAAACAAACCATTCTATGGCGTTTTGGTTAATAATAATAAAATCGCTTGCAATCTATTCTTCTATCATGTATAATATAGATAGAATCAACTAAGTTCATTATCGGAGGGAAGAAGATGATCAACCTTATTGTAGGGGTAAAGGGAACAGGTAAAACCAAAACGCTGATTGATTTGGTAAATACAACCGTAGATCATTGCAACGGTTCTGTTGTTTGTCTCGAAAGAGGAACCAAACTGCGGCATGAAATCAAGTATTTGGCCAGACTCATCAATACAGATGAATATATGATCAGCGATGCACACTATCTCTTTGGGTTTATTGCCGGTATTTGTGCAAGCGATCACGATATACAGGATATTTTTATTGATTCTTGCCTTAAAATTTGCAAGGATGATATGGATGACTTTGGTCATTTTGTAAGGAAATTAGCTATTTTTGCAGAAGGGCAAAATCTTTCCGTGACAATGACAGTTTCCTGCGCGAAAGAAGATATTCCTGAAAGTCTTCTTCAATATGTAAAATAAAAATTGATAACAAAAATTCTTGAGAACTACAGTTCTCAAGAATTTTTTGTTTTTGTAACTTAAGCTATGGAAAACCTCTTTGAGGCGCTGTTTTAAACATAAAAAACAAAGTTAGAGAAATTTGTGTTTGTTGAGCTATATGCTCTACGGGTATTGGCATTGACACATCGACCTTTCTTGCATAAGATAACTAACAGATACGGTTTTAAACCGATCATTTTGTGGGAGGAATTATCAATGCCAAACTCACCTCAGAGTTTTCCGACCTCACTTGGATGTAAAGAGGTTGTTTGTATCGACTGCAATCGAGTATTAGATAGTTGCAGAGATAAGGATTGTTTTGAAAATGTCGAAGTATTCTTAACCGAATTCGGCGAGGAAATTATAAATAATACAACAAGCGTAAGAATTAAAAACGCTGAATTGGTTCATTGTGATATATATACCGAATGTGTACAGTTTAATCGTGGATTCTATCAAATTACTATACGGTTTTTTGTTAAGATTACGATTGAAGCATGTGTATGCATTGGTAAATCGCAGGAAATCGAAGGAATTGCTGTTTGCGAAAAGAAAGTTGTTTTATATGGCAGCGAAGGAAACGTAAAAATCTATAAGAGTGATATGGATGCACCGTTCTGTGGCTGCAGAGGAGGCAAATTTTCTACCAACGACCCGACCGTTGTCGTTGAAGCAGTAGATCCGGTGGCATTAGCTTGCTCTGTTAAAGAAGAATGTAAAGAATGTTGCTGCTGCTGTTGCTCGGTAGACGATATCCCGTCTTCTGTTTGCGCCGCAGTGAGTGGATCGCTTTGTCCGCATAGAGGAGACCGCAAATTATATGTAACGATTGGCTTCTTCACTGTTGTTCGTATTGAGCGTCCAGGTCAATATTTAGTGCAAGCTACTGAATATTCAGTACCGGATAAAGAATGTGTGGTTGCAGATGAAAGCAATCCTTGCGCTGTTTTCAATAAAATGTCTTTCCCGATTAACGAGTTTAACCCGCCCTCTTTCACAAGAAAGAATTGCGGCTGTGATTTGAAATAAAACGTAAAAGATTGTCATAGAAAAGGGTGCTGTTTACCAGTACCCTATCTTTTTAGCAATTTAGTTTTGTTTATGGGTAAATACAGACACTTAACAAAACAATATAAAGACCATTTTATAAAAAAGCCAACGTTTTGAGTATACGTTGACTTCTTATATTGTGCGTTTTATACTTGATAGAAGGGATAACGGGTTTTATCTTCTTCGGTAATAGATCTTAATACTTTACAGGGCACGCCCACCGCCACTACATTTGGCGGTATCGATTTTGAAACGACACTGCCAGCTCCGATTACAGAATTATCCCCAATTGTTACACCAGCTAAAACGGTGGTGCCAGCGCCAATCCAAACATTGTTGCCAATAGTAATAGGCTTGGCAATTTCAAGACCAGCCTTGCGCTGTTCAGGATCAATCGCGTGTTCCGCTGTTGTAAAACAGCAGTTGGGTGCTATAAATACATGATCACCAAAAATCACCTTTGCTCCATCCGTAATAATTAAATTATGATTCGAGTAAAATGAATGACCAACCGTAATATTATATCCATAATCACACCAAAAGGGCGGGGTAATGATAACGTTGTCGCCCATTTGACCTAAAAGATCTGCTAATATTTCCTGTTGTCTTTTATGATCGTTCGGGCTTAATTGATTGTACTGCCAGCACTTGTCTTTACCCTTGCGAATTTCTTCTTCAAAGACAGGGTTATAGCATCCTTGAAACAGGCAATATGTGGGGATCTCCACTTTTTTCTCCATGATTGCTCCTTTTATTTAAACTGGTATTATACCGGTTTATAACTGTCTTTCAACGTAACAATACGATTATACGTGTTAGGATACTTCGTATCCTTGATGTAATAGCCTGTACGAACAAATTGAAAACGTTCTTCTTGTCCACTCTCTAAAAGAGAAGGTTCGGCTTTGCAATTTGTATTTTCAATAAGCGAATCAGGATTTAGATAATCGCTGTATTCTTTTCCTTCATCCATATTATTTAGATTTGGAATAGTAAAGAGCTTATTGTAGTGCATAACCTTGATATCTACTGCATATTTTGCTGATACCCAATGAATCGTTCCTTTTATTTTTCGACCGTCGATAGGATTACCATTGCCGGTCTCAAGATCGGCTGTACAGTGTATAACGGTAATCTTGCCGTTTTCATCCTTTTCGATTGATTCGCATTTAACAATATAAGCACCCATGAGCCGAACCTCGGCGCCTAATTTCATGCGGAAAAACTTGGCTGGAGGCACCTCAGCAAAATCAGAAGCGTCGATATAAATTTCTTTCGTGAAGGGAATGTCTCTGGTACCGGCAGATACATCTTGCGGATTATTGGCCACCGGAAAATATTCAGTCTTGTCTTCCGGATAATTGTCAATAATGACTTTTACCGGATCAATCACAACAATTTTGCGTTTGGCATTTTGATTCAATTCCTCGCGAATACAGTGTTCAAGCAACTCGATATCTACTATACTGTCGGCTTTAGAAACGCCCGCTCGTGAAACAAAATCGCGAATTGCAGCAGGTGTATAACCTCTTCTGCGAAGACCGCATAAGGTTGGCATGCGTGGATCATCCCATCCATCGACCAAGCCAGTTTCAACAAGTTGTCTAAGATAGCGCTTACTCATCACTGTATAAGTCATATTTAATCTGGCAAACTCAATTTGTCTTGGCTTGGCATGTATATCAATATGATTCACTACCCAATCATACAAAGGTCTGTGATTTTCAAATTCAATTGAACAAAGTGAATGCGTAATGCCTTCAATCGCATCTTGAATGGGATGCGCAAAATCGTACATAGGATAAATACACCATTTATCTTTTTGACGATGATGATGTGTTTTAACAATTCGATAAATGACAGGATCTCTTAAATTCATATTTGGTGATGCCATATCAATTTTAGCGCGAAGGGTTCGCTCGCCATCGTTAAAGTCACCGTTCTTCATTTGTTCAAAGAGAGCCAAATTTTCTTCCACGCTCCGCTCACGATAAGGACTGTTTTTGCCAGGTGTGGTCAGCGTGCCGCGATAAGCACGCATTTCTTCCGGAGATAGATCGCACACATAGGCTAAGCCTTGTTTTATGAGTTGTACAGCGTAAGCATAACACTGGTCAAAATAGTCAGATCCATAATAAATACCGCCATTTGGCTCCGCTCCCAACCATTTTAAATCTTGCATGATACTTTGTACATATTCATCATCTTCTTTTTCGGGATTAGTATCGTCAAATCTCAAATTAAAAAGCCCATTATATTTTTTGGCAGTCTCATAGCTAATCATAATCGCTTTTGCGCTGCCTATATGAAGATATCCATTTGGTTCAGGCGGAAATCGGGTATGTATTTTCGTGCATACGCCCTCTGCTAAATCTTGATCAATGAAATCATGTATAAAATTATTTTTACTATTTTCCATTTGTGTTTATTCTCCTTTAGCAAGCTGTTCAATCATGGCCAGAATACGATCTTTCATTCGCTCAGATCCTATAATTTGAATCACTTCAAAAAGATCTGGCGAGTTCATTCTTCCTGTTACGGCAACTCGTATAAACATGCTGATATCAGCAATGCTTCCTTTATAGAGATCAGGCTGTGCTTTAAATGCTTTCATATCGGAAGCAAAGCCTAATGTTTCTGCTATTTGTTTCATTTTGTCAAACCAGATGTTTTGATCATCATCTGGTTGATAGCTTTGCAGATAGCGAATAAGAACTTCTTTTATAATTGCGTGATCAAACGTGGTAGGATAAGTATCTTCCATTTGAAATAATTCATCGTAGAAAAATGAAATAAAGTTTTTTAATTCCGCAAAAGTAGCAAAATCCTTACGCGGCTTTTTGCCTCCGCGTCCTATATTTAAAATACGAATAGCATAATCAATATCTGCTTGCAGTAATGCATAAAAAGAAGGATCAAATAAACGTGCCCATTCGCTTGCTAAATCGAAAATCTGTTTAGCTGTCATTTTTGATAAAACATTTTTAGAGACATCCTGCAACTTATTCATATCAAACAATGCGCCGGATGTGTTCATTTTTTTTATGCTGAAAGGGAAGTCTAAATAGGTTTTATCGGGATGCTGACTGTGCCACTCTTCGTAATTGGAATTGAGAATAGTGAGCAAATACTCAATTACACAAGCTGGCGCATAGCCCAAGCGTTTATAATCTTCCATATTGGCGCCCATATCCCGCTTGGAAAGTTTCTTTTTATTACCATTTTCATCTAAGCGGAGCAACTGAGCTGTATGAAGATATTTAGGCATTTTAAAGTTTAGATATTGAAACAACATAACATGCTTAGGCAACGAAGAAAGCCATTCTTCACCGCGAATAACATGTGTTGTGCGCATTAAATGATCATCAACGGCATGCGCAAAATGATAGGTGGGAATTCCATCGCTCTTTAATAGAACAAAGTCCTCATCATTTGCTGGAAATTCCAATTTTCCTTTCAGCAAATCGTTTACAATGATAGGCTGTTCATTTGAATCAGCGGAGCGAATGCGAAGCACAAAAGGCTGTTTTTCACTTACTTTTTCTTGAATGTCGTCAAGGGTAATAGACCGCCATTTGATTTTTTGCTGTTTCTTTCGCTCTTGCTCTTTTTCCCAGTCAATAGTGTCTGTATTGGGCTGAAGAAATTCTTCTTCTTGCGCATCAAAACAAGGATAAGCAAGTCCTTTTTTGACTAATTCTTTGGCATAAACATGATAAATATCTTTTCTTTTTGTTTGCGTATATGGGCCATAATCGCCTTTTTCTCCATCTGCTGTGACTCCTTCATCAAAGAAAATTTGATATTCACTTAAAATCTGTATCAGCGATTCTTCGGCACCTTCCACTTTGCGTTTTGCATCAGTATCTTCAATACGCAAATAGAATAAACCTCCGCTTTGATTAGCTAATCTTTCGTTGATCATGGCTTGGTACATAGCGCCTAAATGCAAAAAACCAGTAGGTGAAGGAGAGAAGCGAGTGACTTTAGCCCCTTCAGGTAATATTCTTTCTGGATACTTGGTTTCTAATTCAGCTGGTGTTAATGTAACCTCTGGAAAGAGAAGATCAGCAACTAATTGATTGTCCATGCTTATATAATATACCTTTCTTAAAAAATGCTATTTTATGATTATAATTTAAAATAAGGATTTGTTTTAATTTCTGTTTGCAATGATGTGCTTTCTCCATGACCAGGATAGATGTCAAAATTCTGATCTTTTGCATAGTCTCTCAGAATGCACATACTATTCATAATTTGTTCATGATTTCCGGTGGGGAAATCAGTCCGCCCGATGGAGCCGGCGAATAAAGTATCGCCGCTGAAAATCGCATTTTCCATCTTATAGCAACAAGAACCAGCTGTATGACCGGGGGTATAGATGACTTCAAATAATGATTGATTATTTTTAGTCACAATCTGACGATCTGATAATTGAATCATCGGTGATTGAATAGTTATATCTTTATGCAAAATAGCGTTTGATTGGTTTAAGAATGGATCAATCGCTAAAGCGTATTCATTTTTAGCAATGTAGACATCACAATGATAACGCTGTGCAATTTGATCGACACCCATGATATGATCAAAATGTCCATGTGTTAATAAAATAAAAAGATCAGAAACGGAAGATTGATCGATTAGATTATAAATAGATGAAAGCTGTTTTTCTGAATTAGTACCAGGATCAATAATAAAACAAAATGAATCTTGTAAAACAACGTAACAGTTTGTTTGAATCCAACCAACTGAAAATGAATGAATCTGCATAGGATTTACTCCTGAAATTTTAATTTACATAAAATGAAATAAATTGGATTATAGTTTGCTTTTATTATATCATTACGCTTAGGAAAGCGTAAAGTGAAACTTTTTAAGAACAAGCCGTATGGCTTGTTCTTATTATATCATATGCCAATAAAATGTACAAGCATCCGCTCATGCTATTTTGGATTCCCTTTACTATACTAAATTTTTATTTAGTATAGTAAGCCTTGTGAAGAAAAACACCCGTGGCGGCGGGTTCTCTCTCGGCTTACTACAAGCTTTTAAGATTAAAAAACATTTTTTGTAATCTATTGGTAAAAGAAAAAAGTCCTTTGGGACTTTTTTCTTTTCTTTATAACCATTATTAAATAACAAAATCAAATTCAAAATCATATATACTGACAGTATCACCATCTTGTACGCCAAAATCAATAAGTTTTTGAATCACACCGCTTTTTTTCAAAACTTTTTGAAAATACATGAGCGATTCACGATCATCAAAATTAATCGTTCCCATTAAATTATATAGCCATTCGCCTTCGACTATGTAAATATCATTCATCCGCTGAATGGTAATCTCGCGTTCAGAGCCAGCATCGATGGCGGTTGGCGTTTCGTATTCAGTTTCATATTCAATTAATGGCGGCAACTCCTCTAATTTTTGATGTACTAATTGAATCAGTTCACGAATGTGATAATGACTCACCGCAGATATATATATGAGTGTCCAGCCATTTTGCGCTACAAATTTCTCAAAATCGTGTAAGGTATCTTCCCCACCTGTTACGCAATCATACTTATTGGCGGCAATAATCTGCGGCTTTTGAGCAAGTTCTGGCGAATACTGAGCTAATTCCGCATTAATAAGCTGGATATCCTCAATAGGATTTCTTCCCTCTTGACCAGAAATATCGATCATGTGTATAATCATTCGGCAACGCTCAATGTGTCTTAAAAAAGCATGTCCTAATCCAGCCCCTTCGGCAGCTCCTTCAATGAGTCCTGGAATATCAGCCACTACAAATTCTTGATCTTCGCCCATTTTTACTACGCCCAAATTGGGTGAAATGGTTGTAAAATGATAATTGGCAATTTTAGGTCTGGCTGCGCTAATAACAGATAATAAAGATGATTTGCCTACATTGGGCAAACCGACAAGCCCTACATCAGCCAACATTTTTAATTCAAAGATCACTTCGCGTTCTTCGCCCTTTAAACCGCTTTTGGCAAAACGCGGCACTTGTCTTGTGGGGGTTGCAAAATGGGTGTTGCCCCATCCGCCTTTGCCGCCGCGACACAAAATAAAATCTTGACCATTCGACATATCATGAATGACCAGTCCGCTCTGTGCATCTTTGATGACTGTGCCAGGCGGTACAGGCAGATATAAGGGTTCTGCTGTTTTGCCATGACATTTTGAATTTTTGCCATTTTCGCCGTTGGCCGCTACAAATTTATGACGATAACGGTAATTGACAAGCGTGTTGGTTCCATTATCTACCGTAACAATAACGGCTCCGCCATGGCCGCCATCTCCCCCGTCTGGTCCGCCGTGTGAAACATATTTTTCACGGTGGAAGGATACACATCCGTGGCCACCGTCACCAGCTTTAACATAAACTTTTACATGATCAATAAACATTTTACTTCACCATATTTAAAAACGCAATTTCATCTAAGATGGGAATCCCAAAACTTTGCGCTTTATCTAATTTGCTTCCTGCTTTTTCACCTGCTATAACATAAGAGGTCTTTTTGGATACGGAGGAAGTGGCCTTTCCACCATTTTGTATAATGATTTTCTCAGCCTCTTCCCTTGTCATATGAGGCAGTGTACCCGTAATAACAAATGTCATACCTTCAAAGACAGAACTCTGCTTTTCTTCCTCTTGTACATAACAAAGAACGCCACATTCTTTAAGGCGATCTATGAAAGAACGCGTAGAAGAAAGTGAAAAATAATCTTTGATATAGTGTGCTGTGATTTCTCCTATATCATTCAGTGCGGTAAGTTCTTCCTCTGGAACTGTAAAAAATGCCTCTATGTCTTTAAAATGTGCAGCCAAAATTGCCGCGGCTTTTTCGCCCACCTGCCGTATGCCTAATGCATACAATAAACGTGCTAACCCGGCAGTTTTCGATTTTTCGATAGCCGCTATTAAATTTTCTGCCGATTTTTGCCCCATACGTTCTAATTTTTCAATATCGCTTACCTGTAAATAATAAAGATCAGAAGCGTCTTTAACCAGTTGATTTTCTTTTAATAACTTAGCAACGGCAGGGCCTAAGCCATCGATATCCATAGCGTCTCGGCTCACAAAATGCTCAATGTTTCGAATTAATTGAGCCGGACAAGCGGCATTGGTACAACGAACAGCTGCTTCTTCAGCATCCTCAAATACTGGCTGACCGCAAGAGGGACAAACGTCCGGCATTTGAAAAGGCTTGGTATTGTCTGCACGTTTGCTCTTATTAACCGATACTACCGCTGGAATAATATCTCCTGCCTTTTGAATACAAACTGTATCACCAATACGAATATCTTTTTGGGCGATAAAATCTTTATTATGCAAAGTCGCCCTCGAAACCGTGGTGCCAGCCAGTTGTATAGGATCAAAAACAGCATTGGGTGTCAACACACCGGTTCGGCCAACATTAATACAAATGTCACGTAAGATAGTCTCCTTTTGTTCGGGTGGAAATTTATAGGCAACAGCCCATTTCGGCGTGTTGGTATTTTCACCAATGGTTTCTCGTTCTTGCAAATTATTGACTTTGATAACCACGCCGTCAATATCAAAGGTTAGCGTTTTTCGGATCTCGTCTATCCATTCAATTTGTTCTTTTATTTCCGCAAAAGAAGAAATGGTCTTTTGATATGGAACAGTTGGAAATCCCAATTTTTCAAGAAATGCGAGACCTTCATCATGATTTTGAAAAGAATGATCTGATTCCTGAATGTTAAAAATAAAGATATCCAAATTGCGTTTTGCTGTGACTTTTGAATCTAATTGACGCAACGATCCTGCCGCAGCATTCCTTGGATTGGCGAATAAAGGTTCGTCATTTTCCTCTCGCTCAGCATTAAGCGTCTGAAAGCTGTTTTTAGACATATAAACTTCCCCCCGCACAACCAGACGTCCTGGTTCGTCAATCTGCAAAGGAATGCTTTTGATTGTTTTGATATTTTGGGTAACATCTTCGCCAATAACGCCGTCTCCCCTGGTTCCACCACTGATCAGTTTACCCTGTTCATAAGTCAAAGCAACCGATAAACCATCAATTTTACATTCAACCGAAAAAGAAAGCGCCTGCTCTGACAAACTATTGATAAACTCTTCTAATTCACCAAACGAAAAAACGTCTTGTAAGCTTTTTAGCGGAACATGATGTTTGATTTTTTCAAATTTTTCAAGTGCTTTACCGCCTACGCGTACGGTAGGTGAATAATTATCAGCATATTCAGGATGTTCCTTTTCTAAATCTTGCAATTTACGAAATAAAGCATCATATTCATAATCAGAAATTTCGGGCGCATCGTCCTCATAATACTTGCGACTATGATATGTTAAAAGTTTACGCAAATTATCGATTTCTTGTTTGATTTTATTCATTGATTCATCTCTTTAGAAAATAAAATTTAAGAATAGTAACCTATACAATAACAATTATACAATCATGTTCACAGCCCACACAAAAGCAACCCGTAAAATTTGCCCGTATTCTAATATAAAATTTTAGTTGTTTTAATTTTTGGTGGTTAAGCGAACAAACAAATTTATTATACAATACTGAGAAATAAATAGCAACCATAAATATTGACGTTTTCAAAGATTCCTATTCTATTTTTGAATTAATAAAATATACAAGAATCAGTGTTATACTATTTATAATCGTTTAGCATAATGATTTCATAAACATGCAGCAAACATAGATCATCCTAAATTGATAAGCCGCATAAAGCGACGGAATGGAGATTAAAATGAACAAAAAAACAAGCATTGGCGGTCAAGCTTTAATTGAAGGCATTATGATGCGAGGTCCTGAAATAACGGCGATGGCCGTTCGAAATCCTGAAGGAGAAATTATTGTCGAAACAGAGCCAACCGTTTCCTCAAAGGCGCCGCGCATTTTAAAGCTGCCGCTGATTAGAGGGGTTTATAATATGGTCATGTCCTTTAAGCTGGGTTATAAATATCTAATGCGCTCGGCTGAAATTGCGGGATTAGAAGATTTAGAAACAGAAAAACCCGCCAAAGAAAACGAAAAAAACAATAAATGGATTATGAGTATCATTATGGTGATCGCTACTGTTTTAGGTATTGGCTTAGCCGTTGGTTTGTTTATGTTGCTTCCCGTTAAGCTCTTTGAGTGGATGCGTATGCTCTTCCCTTCTATACCTGATTCTTCTGTATTAAAAAGTATATTTGAAGGAGTAATCAAGATTGTTATTTTTGTTGGTTATATGGCTTGTATGCGGCTTATGAAAGACATTAGACGCACTTTTATGTATCATGGTGCTGAGCACAAAACGATTTTTTGCTATGAGGCCGGCGAGCCACTCACAGTTGAAAATATACGCCGGCAGAAAAAATATCATCCACGCTGCGGGACTTCCTTTATGATTTTAATTTTGTTAGTCAGCATTATTATTTCTATGTTTATACCCAAAACTATTTTTGGTGTTGAAATTCTCGGCGTGTATCGAGTACTGTTAAAACTTTTGGTATTACCGCTGATTGTTGGTATTGGATATGAGTTAATTAAAATTGCCGGTCGTTGGGATAATATCATAACAAAAGTAATTTCTTTCCCCGGCATGCTTCTTCAACACATTTCGGTGATTGAACCCGATGATGATATGATTGAATGTGCTATTGCGGCTATGAACAAAGTGATTCCAGCTGATCCTGAAAAAGACAACTGGTAATCTATTAAAAAAATGTCAGGTAATTAATTACCTGACATTTTTTATTTTAAAGCATCTGTTGTGTAAATAATATTCATGACTATCACTGAACTCTTGAACCCAAAATCGGCACATAATGTCGATAAAAAGCCTCATACGAATGATTATCCAACGCTTCTCTGATTTTGGCCATCAATTCATTGTAAAAATATAAATTATGCAGCACAGCCAACCGCATACCAAGCGTCTCTTTTGCCTTGAAAAGATGCCGAATGTATGCACGCGAATAATGTTTACAAGCCGGACAGCCGCACCCTTCGTGAATCGGAGCATCGTCTAAAGCAAAACGCTCGTTTAATAGATTGATTTTGCCATTCCAAGTAAAAAGATTGCCGTGACGCGCGTTTCTCGATGGCATAACACAGTCAAAAAAATCAATGCCTCGATATACGCCTTCTAATATATTAACAGGTGTTCCCACGCCCATCAAATATCTTGGTTTATCCTTTGGCATAAACGGCTCGACCGCATCAATAATGCGATACATCTCCTCTGCGCTTTCTCCTACTGCTAAACCACCGATTGCATAACCATCTAAATCAAACGAAGCAATCTGTTTCATGTTTTCGATGCGAAGATCTTCATAGGTACTGCCTTGATTAATACCAAATAGCAATTGATGCGGATTAATGGTGTCAGGCAAAGTATTTAACCTTGCCATTTCGGCTTTGCAGCGCATGAGCCAGCGTACTGTACGCTCACAAGAATTTTTTGCATACTCATAGGAGGCAGGATTTTCCACACACTCATCAAATGCCATCGCAATGGTAGAAGCTATATTCGATTGAATACGCATGGATTCTTCTGGCCCCATAAAGATCTTTTTGCCATCTACATGCGACGAGAAATATACCCCTTCTTCTTTAATCTGCCGAAGCTTAGCAAGTGAAAAAACCTGAAAACCGCCGCTGTCAGTTAAGACTGGACGATCCCAATTAAAAAAACGATGAATGCCGCCCATTTTCTTGATGATAGTATCACCAGGACGAATATGCAAATGATAAGTATTTGAAAGTTCTACCTGACAGCCAATATCCTTTAAATCTTGTGTCGAAACCCCGCCTTTAATCGCTGCACAAGTACCAACATTCATAAACACCGGCGTCTGTATCGTACCGTGAACTGTTTGAAAAACGCCTCTCCTTGCATTTTTTTCCTGTTTTATCAATGTAAACATTTTTTCTCCGTTTCTATTCACTAACCCTATGCTGTTATCTTCTTTTGAACATCTTTTCTAATTCTATTTTTGTAATTTCTACAGCCACAGGTCTGCCATGCGGACAATACTTAATATTCGGCAATACAAGCACACGCTCACAAATCCATTTTAAAGAAGCATCGTCATAAATTCGGCCTGCTTTAATGGCCCCTTTACAAGATGCTTGATAAAGTGCTTTTTCATACAGAATTTCTTTAGATACCGCAACAGAAGTAGCGCCTTGCGCCAACATGCCTACCATGCCTTGTATAAATCCAGTGATATTCTCTTCTTCAATGAGGGTAGGAATTTGTGTAATCTGTACTGACAAAGCGTCTTGATTCATGACAAAATCAAAGCCAACTTTACGAATTTCCTCTGCATAATCACAAAAGGCGCCGAACTCTTCTGCACTGAGAGAAATATCAACAGGAAGTAAAAGAAGCTGTGAATCCACTTTACTTTGCTGCATATTGCGTTTCATATCTTCAAACAATATCCTCTCGTGAGCGGCATGTTTATCAATCAGGAGAGTTGATTCCCTTAATTCCACAACGATATAAGACGAATATAATTCACCAACAATACGATATTCAGGAAGCGGCCGCAGTGCACCGTCAATCTGGTCGGCCCTGCGGGGTAGCTCAATTTCATCCCACGAAAAATCCTCCACTCGGCCAGGATGAATCGGCTCCATTTGAATACTTGGCATAACAAGATCCAGCTTGGAATAACCGCCAGAAGAGCCCGTATCGTCGTCCTTTTTGGTTTCGTCGATAACACTTGGTATGTTCGGTTCTATATCGTGCAAAGAAAGCTGAGCCGACCGACGCAGTCCTGCATTTTCAACAGGAACAAATGCATTGATTACTCTGGATGCTTGCACATTAAAATTTCCCTGCGGTCGATTTATTCGTTTGGCAAGTGCGGAGCGAATCGCAAAATACAACACATCAAAGATTAACTTTTCGCTGGAAAATTTAACTTCTAATTTAGAAGGGTGCACATTAACATCCACAAAACGCGGATCAACATCTAAAAACAAAACGCAGCAAGCAAAACGATCAGAAGGAATATAAGAATCAAACGCCTGCTTGATAGCTGCATAGGCCGTTTTGCTTTTGACAAATCGATGATTGATAAAAAAGACTTGCAAGTTGGTATTGCCGCGCGTATTTTCTGGCGTGCCTATGTAGCCATGTACATGAATCCGATCCTCTTTCGTATCAACCGGAATCGTTTTATCAGCAAAATCTTTACCCAAGACAGCATAAAGAGTATCTAACAGTTTTCCAGAGCCAGGCGTTGCAAATTTTAACGCCCCATCAGCAATATATTTAAATACAATATCAGGTCTTGAAAAGGCCATTCTTTCCATAACCGAATAAATATAAAATCCTTCTGAAACATCTTTTTTCAAAAATTTGCGTCGTGCGGGCACATTAAAAAACAACTCTTCTACCAAAATAGTCGTGCCGTTTTGACAGCCGGTTTCAGTAATCTCCAACACCTCCGGGCCTTCACATTCTAATAGTGTACCCATTGAATGTTCAACCTGTTTCGTCAAAATGGTCATTTTAGAGACAGAGGAGATAGCAGCCAAAGCTTCGCCTCTAAATCCAAGTGTTCCAATTTGATCCAAATCATCAGCTGTACGAATTTTGCTGGTTGCATGACGCTTAATACAATACGGAACATCCTCAGGCGACATGCCTTTTCCATTATCAGTGACCCGCATAAAGGAGATACCGCCGCGTTTAATTTCCACTGTAATCGAGGTTGCTCCTGCGTCAATTGCATTTTCTACCAGTTCTTTAATGACTGAACCAGGTCTGTCTACCACCTCGCCCGCGGCAATCAAATTGGCTAACTGAAAATCCAATACATTGATTTCTCTCATTTTTATCTCCCAAACTATGCCGTATATGGCTGTTTTTATTGCTCTTCCGTGCGGCTTGACTAAGCCAGCATGCTTTTTAATTGATATAGTAAATTCATGGCCTCAATAGGTGTCAGCGTTTCTACCGAGGTCTCTAATAATTTTTCTTTAATTTCTTTAACAGCTAAATCTTCAAAAGTAATATTTTCCTCATATGGTTCTTGGCTGCTCACCGTTTTTTTCTGTAACGTGGTTTCACCTGTTTCAAGTCCGGCTAATACCTCTTTTGCTTTGCGAATGACCGAATCGGGCAAGCCAGCTAATTTTGCTACTTCAATTCCATAACTATCATCAGCAGATCCCTTTATAATCTTTCTAAGAAATACCACCGTGTCATTTTTCTTTTTAGCTGCAATATGATAGTTCACAACACCCGGCAATTCTTCAGCAAGATCAGTTAATTCATGATAATGGGTAGCAAAGAGACATTTTGCTTTGATTTTTTGGCAAGTATATTCAGCGACCGCCCTTGCAATACTCATGCCATCAAAAGTAGAGGTACCACGACCAATTTCATCATAAATAATCAGCGATCGTTCAGTCGCGTTTTTTAGAATATAGCCTACCTCGTTCATTTCCAACATAAAAGTCGACTGACCTGACGCTAAATCGTCCGACGCGCCTACTCTGGTAAACACTTTATCAATTAAGCCGAGTTTTGCTTTCGTTGCTGGTACGAAAGAACCAATTTGCGCCATGATGCAAAGCAGCGCAGTCTGCCGCATATACGTTGATTTACCGGCCATGTTGGGTCCAGTAATTAAAGCAAGTCGATCTTGTTCTGTATCTAAATAGGTATCGTTCGGCACAAAATAACGATCTGCACATAATTTTTCAACAACAGGATGCCGCCCTTCCTCAATCTCAATAGCTTTATTGCCATTTATCTCAGGTCGAACATAATTGCCGATAAACGCCGTTTCAGCTAATGCGCAGTATACGTCTAACAAAGCCAGTCCTCTGGCGGCTTCTTGTATGCGTTCTTTATTGACTTTAATTTGTGCAAGCAATTCGCAGAACAATTCATATTCTATATTTTTTACTTTTTCGGCTGCGCCAAGAATTGTTGCCTCTAAATTTTTAAGTTCGTCAGTAATATACCGCTCAGAGTTTGCTAACGTTTGCTTGCGTATATATGTATCTGGTACAAGGTTAACACTCGATTTAGTTACCTCAATAAAATAACCAAACACCTTGTTATAGCCAACTTTCAGTTTGCTAATACCTGTGGCTTCTCGCTCGCGGGCTGTAATAGACTCGATATAACCTTTACTGTTTTCTAAAATATCATGCAGCCTGTCCACCTCTTCGTGATAACCACGGCGAATAAAACCACCGTCCCGTATCGAAAAGGGCGGATCATCCACAATCGCTTGATTAATCAAAGCAACCACATCACTCAGATCACCGAGCGCCTCTTTCGCAACACGTAAATTGTTAGAAGACACGTCGTTTAACATATGTTTCATGCTCGGCAACAATGAAAGGGTATCTGCAATGGCCCGCAAGTCTTTACCACCCGCGCTGCCATAAACAACCTTGGTCATTAAACGCTCAAGATCACGAACACTATGCATAGCATCTGCAATATTGGAACGAAGAATCATGTTGTTATATAGTTCTTCAACCGCGTCTAAACGTCCGTCAATCTCATTTATATTCATTAACGGCTGCTCAACCCATTTGCGCAAGACGCGCGCGCCCATCGCACTATTGGTTTTATCTAAAACCCACAGCAAAGAGCCACGCAGTTCTCGGTTGCGCATCGTTTCGGTTAATTCTAATGATATTCTGGCATTGATGTCAATTTCTAAATACTCATTATCAGCATAAACATTTAGATTTTTTATATAAGAAATCTTAGTCCGTTGCGTCTCGTTAATATAACTAAGCATGGCGCCAACGGCAGCAATAAGAGGATTGGAAACAAGTCCCAACTCTGCTGGCTTTTTTGAAAACTGCTTGTAGATCAGCTCATCTGCCATGCTAATCTCAAAACGATCAAGCGCATTGTCATTCACCATGCAGGCAGGACGCGAAAAAAAGTAATCATATAAAACATGATTCGCCCGCTTGGCTATATTTATAATCACCTCAGACGGTGAATAGGCCGAAAGCTCGTTTACCACTTTTTCGGAAACTTGATCACCCACCACTCTTGTTGTATATAAATCACCTGTTGAAACATCAGCAAACGTGAGGGCCGCTTCCCCTTCGGCAATAAAAATAGAACATAAATAATTGTTCTTATTGTCTTGTAGCATCGTATTTTCGGTTACGGTGCCCGGTGTAATGATTCGAACAACCTCACGTCTGACAATTCCTTTGGCCTCAGATGGATTTTCCATCTGTTCGCATATCACCACTTTGTGGCCGAGCCCCACTAACTTTGAAATATAAGAATCCGCACTATGATAAGGAACGCCACACATAGGCGCCCGCTCTTCTTCCCCGCTGTCTCTTGCTGTCAGTGTAAGCCCTAATTCGGCTGAAACGGTCTTTGCATCTTCAAAAAACATTTCATAAAAATCGCCTAATCGAAAAAACAAAATAGAATCGGCATAATTTGATTTTATTTCAAGATATTGTTGCATCATAGGTGAAAACATGTGAATCTCCGTTCCATCGCAAAATGTTCTGTTTTTACGGCTGCAAAGCGGTGGCAGCCGCTTATCTTTTCGAGTCGCCTACCGCCAGATTAAGCTTAGCTATAGCAAACCAAGAGCAAAAGGTTATTCATGCGTTTTTTCTTTAGCTTGGCAGTTTGATTGACAAGAAGAGCATTGACCAGAACAAGAACGGTGACCGGTAATTTGAAAAGAAATTTCATCTTGCACACTCTTCATAAATTCCATATACTCTTCTTCTGCTTTTCCATAAGCAATAAAAAGCGGATGCGCTGTAATTTCAGCCTGCAAAGTTTCAATACGATGATTGATTTGATTTGCCAGTACCGAATTCACTTCGTCTTGCGCATATTCATGCGTTAGCGCCTGCTGCTGCACGTTGTATTCGGTAAACAACCGATTAATTTCTTCATCATGCTCATAGGCATCCTTAGCTGCTAAAAGTGCTTTTACAATTGGATCTTCTTTCATTAATTGGCCAAGTTCGGCCGCTTTTTTCATTATTTCAATCATGTGGTCCTCCTAATGGTATAAAAATGGCATGCCCTGCAAAACCGTTTTTATTCGCAGATTTCGCCTATGAGGGCATATGTATCCGCTTGATTAATTTTAACATTGATAAATTGGCCGATCAACGCATCATTTCCCTTAAAGTGAACCAATCTGTTTTTTTCATTTCGTCCCGTTAGCATTGATGAATCTGTCTTGCTGTATCCCTCGACTAACACACGTTCAACCTGACCAAGATAATGCTCATTTTTGGTTTTAGAAATCTCGCTTTGTACGGCCAGCAACCGAGCAAAACGGTCTTTTTTGATTTCTTCGGGAATTTGATTTTGCATCACAGCGGCCGGTGTACCCGCACGGGGTGAATAAATAAACGAAAATATATTATCGTATTGAATCGTTTTTAATGCGCTGATTGTATCTTCAAAATCTTGCTCGCTTTCGCCAGGAAAACCAACAATAATATCGCTTGTAATGGCGATTTCAGGCATTTTTTCTCTCATATAGACAATTAGCTTTTCATAGTCGTCACGAGAATATTTACGATTCATCTTTTCGAGCACAGCGCTTGAACCTGATTGCAGCGGCAAATGAAATTGCTTCACAATATTAGGATAAGCCGCTATGGTGTCGATAAGCTTTAGCGAAGCGTCTTTCGGATGACTTGTCATAAATCGAATCCAGTAATCGCCCTTGATTTGACAAATCTCTTCTAAAAGATCCGCAAAATCATAGTCAGATGACAAGTCCTTGCCATACGAATTTACATTTTGACCAAGCAGAGTAATTTCTTTATAACCTTTTTGAATCAAATCGTTTACTTCACGTAAAATATCTTCTTTTTTCCGGCTTCTTTCTCGACCTCGAACAAAAGGCACAACACAGTATGTGCAATAGTTATTACAGCCATACATAATGCTAACCCAAGCTTTAAAATCGCTTTCCCGATGAACGGGTATTTCCTCGGCAATATTGCCTGTATTATCATCTAAATAAAAATGTCTGCCTTCTTCGCATAGCGCCGTTAATACAATTTCGGGAAAGCGATACAGCATGCTGGTGCCGAATAAAAAATCAACATAGGGATAACTGTGTTTAATATTTTCTTTTCGATGCTCCTGTGAAACCATACAACCGCATACGCCGATTAACAGCGAGGGCTTTTTTGCTTTTAAATGCTTAAATTGTCCTGTGATTGAAAGCGCCTTGAGTTCTGCATGCTCTCTGACAGCACAAGTGTTTACTACAATCAAATCAGCTTGTTCGGCATCGTCTGTTAACGAGTAGCCCATCGCCAGCGCCATACCGCTAAGCCGTTCGCTATCGGCCTCATTTTGCTGACAACCGTAGGTACGGATATGTGCTTTCAACCCTTTTCCCTGCAATTTATTTTTTACCTGTGCAGCATAGCCTTGCTGTTGTGTAATTTCCTCTTTTGATATAATTTTAGTTTGCTTCATTTTACCCTTTCTTTGGTGAAAAATTATCTTTTATTCCCGCGGTACATACGATACCATCATCTGATATAAAAACAGCCTCAAAAGGAATCTGTGTACTTTCATAAAACTGCATAGCTTGCACAGGCCCCATAACAAACAAAGCTGTTGACAATGCATCGGCCCACACCGGATCCTCTGCTATGACCGCGACGCTATGCAATCCCGTATTGGCGGGATATCCGGTAAACGGATCAATAATATGATGATAACGCTTACCATCCATTTCAAAATACCGCTCATAATCGCCAGAAACAGCGATATAACCCGATTCAATGGTTACAAAACCAACTTGATCTTCGGTATGTAAAGGATCTTTAATACCAATTTTCCATGCGCTTTGGTCTGGTTTTTGTCCAACTACACCTACATTTCCGCCAAATGATACGGTGCCATAGGGCACCTTTTGCTCATTTAAATATGAAACTATTTTACCAAGTGCATATCCTTTTGCAATGCCACCTAAATCAATTTGTACCATTGGCGAACTCTTCTTTACACCTGAATCAAAGATTTCTATTTGGTGAGCACCTACAAAAGAAAGTACTTTTTTAATGGCTGCCTCCTCAGGCAAACTCGGATTTTCCGCTGTAATATCCCACAAAGAAACCAAAGGCGCAATTGTGATATCAAAAGCTCCGTTTGTCTTGTCTGATAAAGTCAATGCCTGTGTGATTAGCTCTACAAACTCATTTGATGCCGATGCAAATCCTTCATCTGACGAATTAAAAAGGCCTACTTCGCTAGTTTCTAACGTTCTTGAAAACCGATTTTCAATGTCACTAATAATTTTTTCACATACCCGAAAATATATCTCATTGTCTTTCGACTCTGCCAATTTAATGGAAATAATCGTATCCATCGCATAAATATAGGTTTGATCATAGTGAACTGATGAGGTACAGCCAGTTGAAAAACACAATATAGAAATGATAAGCATATAAACAAAAAAATGATTAATGTTCAATTTTCTTGATCGCTCCCTTAATTCTGTCTGCCAATAAGTTTAAAAGAAATCCGCATAATATTCCAGAAAATACACCAGCTACGATTAAAAAGGGCGCGTAAGTATACGCTGTTCCCACACCGATTACTATACTTGAGACCAAAAGCTGACCAATATTATGAAAAACGGCGCCGCTTACTGATAAACCAATATATGATATTTTGTCTTTGAAAACGAGAGAAGCAAGCATCATAGCCAAAAAAGAAAAAATGCCGCCAGATAGGGCAAACCAAAAGGAAATTCCAGTGCCAAATAGAAAAGCAGAAAGAAAAACCTTCATCAGCATAACCAAAAAAGCACGAAGTTTGCTCTCATAAAAAAGATAAAGCACGGCTATATTCGCAAGTCCTATGCGGAAACCTGGAATCGGTATGAATGAATTAAGCGGCACAAGAGATTCGATATATGAAAATATCAAGGCCACGGCTGTGCAAAGTGCCGTTTGCGTCATAACTTTAGCCGGAAAGCGCATCATATTCTGCCTCTTTTTCTTGTTGAATTTCTATGAGTATACCAGCTGGTATACAAACAATACATTCCCCAGCCTTGTCAATCCACCCCGTTTTTTTGCAGGTTTGATCTGGGCACCACGCTTCTTCAACACAAACTCTTCCCTGTTCGATGCGAACCGTTAAATGAATACCTGATGAATCAATCGAAAGCACTTGATTCTCATTTAAATCATATGTATACTTTTCCTGATTATAGTAAATAACCGCGCTGGTCGGTTCTGTTTTAGCAATGAATTTAGCCCCCCATAATAGAGCGCTTACAAAACAAAAAAAGACAATAATCATAAAATCGAAATATTTTATTTTCAATATAGTATTTCCTTTGTATCTTTATGTATATTTTATCATTTTTTTGTCAAAACTTCAACAGCCAGCGCAAAATTAATCACCTACACCATTCGACATAAAAACTACATATTCGCATATTGTGTAGTCGCACATCCAATGATGATTAATAGCACAGAACCAAGCAAAACAAACATGGTCTGTACATTCACACGCATCTTTCTTTTTTGTGCCAAAGAATCCGCTAAATATACAAACAAAAGCGCTGTACCCATAAATAGGCAAAACATGCCAGCAATAGATAGACCCGTCATCATTTGGCCATACGTTTTTTCTGCCCGATAGGAATACAGGTCAATTGCAATAAAAATTGCTCGATAAATGACTGTATAAAAAAAGCAAAGTAAAAGACCGCCGCAACGATTGAGCAACAATCCCAAGAACGCACCCAATAAAAAATTAGAGATTAGAGCTGGTATATTAAACGAAAAAACCGCCATGATGCCGCCGCAAAACAAAATTTGACTAGCTAAATGAAATTCTTTTGCACAAGTTACAGCCGTGCGACATAAGCACGTCATAGCGACTGCATACGATAAAATATATAAGGGCGTTTGAATAAGGTAAGCTTGTTCGCCCAATGCATAAACAATGTTAAATTTCATACAAAGTTCAGGCACCATTGCTTCAACCATAAAACGCAGCGGTAAGCTAAGTAATATAATACCTGCAAATGACATTGTATAACAGGCAGTTGTTCTAAAATCACATAGAGCAGAATGTTTTATGCTGTTTTTGTGTAACCATCTTACTAAAATGATTGTGAGAAGCAAATATGAAAAAATAGCTGCATAAACCCCAGCCAATGAGAGCGCTACGCATGAAAGTAAAAAATGTATTATAAAGAGTAAAAGAAAAAAATATAGATTTTTCATTTACGGCTCCAATTCCTATATAATAAAAGAACAGGGCCTGCTCAAGCAGACCCTTAAAATAGAATTACAATTTTGTGCTGTTAATTTTGATACCAGGTCCCATAGTAGAAGCGATAACACAACTTTTAATATATTGACCTTTCGATGCAGCCGGTTTCGCTTTAATAATAGCACCCATTAATGTTGAAAAGTTTTCATTTAACTTTTCAGGTCCAAAAGAAGCTTTACCAATTGGACAATGGATAATATTAGTCTTATCAAGACGATATTCAATTTTACCAGCTTTGGCCTCCGCAACTGCTTTTGCTACATCCATTGTAACAGTACCAGCTTTCGGGTTCGGCATCAAGCCTTTAGGACCTAACACCTTACCAAGACGTCCAACAATTCCCATCATATCGGGAGTCGCAATAATAATATCGAAATCGAACCAGTTTTCTTTCTGGATTTTTTCCATATAGTCTTCAGCGCCGACAAAATCAGAGCCAGCTTCTTCTGCTTCTTTCGCTTTATCGCCCTTAGCAAAGACTAATGTTCTAACTTTTTTACCTGTGCCGTTTGGAAGTACAACAGCACCTCTTACCTGTTGATCAGCATGACGTGAATCCACACCCAAACGAACATGAATCTCGATAGTTTCATCAAATTTAGCTTTCGCAGTTTTGCAAACCAAATCCAACGCCTCAGAAGGGTCGTATAGTTTTGTCTTTTCCAACAAATTAATGCTGTCGTTATATTTCTTTCCTGACATAATACCCCTCCTTATTCCTCAACAGTAACGCCCATGCTTCTTGCTGTACCAGCAATCATGCTCATTGCAGCTTCTACCGAACCCGCATTGAGATCAGGCATCTTCGTCTCAGCGATTTGTTTTAACTGATCTTTGGTCAAACTTGCCACTTTTGTCTTATTCGGTACACCCGAACCAGAGTCAATACCAGCTGCTTTTTTAATCAGCACAGCGGCAGGCGGTGTTTTTGTAATAAAGGAGAAAGAACGATCCGCATAAACGGTAATAACAACGGGAATTACATAACCCATCTGATTTTTTGTTCTTTCATTAAACTCTTTGCAAAAGTTCGGAATTGCAACACCGTATTGACCCAGCGCCGGACCGACAGGGGGACCAGGAAGCGCTTTGCCCGCTTCAATCTGAAGCTTGATATAGCCTTGAATTTTTTTTGCCATTTTCTATTACCTCCTATGTGGTTGCAAGGCGGAAGAATTAAATATTTTTTCTTCCTCCCACATTTGTAAAAGCATTTTCGACGCTGCCGAGCAAACGTCCCAATTAATCGTCTTCTTTTTGTTTTCTTACGTCCTCGGCATTTAATTCAACCGGTGTTTCCCGGCCAAACATAGACGCTAAAACATTAATTTTCTTTTTATCTTCTGAAATTTCTTGCACTACACCAGTGAAACCAGCTAGCGCGCCGCTGACAATCTCTACACTGTCGCCCACATCAAAGCCAACTGAAATCACTTTGATCTCAACACCCATAGCCGCAATTTCTTCTTCCGAAAGCGGAACAGGTCTTGAACCAGGCCCTACAAAACCAGTAACACCAGTAATGTTTCTGACTACATGCCAGGTAGCATCCGTCATACACATCTTGACCAAAACATAGCTGGGAAACAGCTTGTTTTCCACTTCTTTGGTTTCGTCTCCTGTTTCATCCATAGTCACTTCAACAGGAACGCGAACCTCCATAATCATATCATGAAGGCCTCTATTTTCGATGATTTTCTCTAAATTGGTCTTGACCTTATTTTCATAACCGGAATATGTATGTACTACATACCATCTTGGTCCTAAATTGGTAAAACTCTCTTCATTCATGTCGCAATCACCTTAAGCGAAAATGCCGCCGAGCAAATTGATGCCTTTATAAAACAAAAAGTCAAGTCCACCAATGACCACAGCTAATGCAACGACTAACACAAGTACAATAAGCGTGCTTTTAAGCGTCTGTTCTTTACCGTACCATGTAACCTTTTTGAATTCGCTTTTATAATCTTTGAAAAACTTTTTGATTTTTCCGCCAAAAGAGAGCTTTTTTGTCTTTTCAGCCATGTCATGTCCTTTCCTGCGCTTATCATTCAATCAATAAAGCGCAGCCTATATTTCAGGTTAAATGCAAATAGTTATGCCCTGTCTAAGCCGTACTTATTTAGTCTCTTTATGAAGGGTATGCTTGCGGCAAAAACGACAGTATTTTTTCATTTCAAGACGATCGGGATCGTTTTTCTTGTTTTTCTTTGTATCGTAGTTGCGCTGTTTGCACTCTGTGCAAGCCAATGTAATTTTGACTCTCATTCCGGTACCTCCTGATTTTGATCTACAAAAATCTTTTGTATATGAAGCGCCTTATGGCCCTTCTCAACCTCCCTCAATTGAGTTTCTGCAAACACATGCAAAAAAACACCTCTCAAATGAGGTAAGGATATGATAGCATATCTCGTCCCCATTGTCAAGCGTTTTTCCTATATTTACTTCCCATTTTTAGGATTTTTAGTCTTATATTCTTGCATGGCGCGCAAAATAACTGTTTTCGCTGTCTTGGAACCTGCCATTTGGTCGATCAGCGTTGTTTTTTCTTCTAGTGCTTTATACACTTCAAAAAAGTGCTTAATTTCTTTTTTTAGATGCGCGGGCAGCTGATCCATATCCACATAATCACTCATTGAAGGATCATAAACAGGCACAGCTATAATTTTTTCGTCAATTTCTTCTTCATCAGTCATGGCTAATATACCAATAGGTCTGCACTCTACAAGCGTCATAGGAACAATATCTTCTTGACAAAAAATCAAAACATCCAGCGGATCGCCGTCTAATGACAACGTATGCGGAATAAAGCCATAGTTAGCTGGATAACGCATAGATGTAAATAATACGCGATCTAAGCGTAAAAGTCCCGTTTCTTTATCTAATTCATACTTGTTTTTACTTCCCTTTGAAATTTCAACCACTGCTGTAAACTTTTCGGGCGATATGCGATGCGGTGCTATATCATGCCATATGTTCATAACAATCACTCTTTTCTAACTTTTTATCATAGTATTATTATGTGCTTCGTCTTGCTTAATTATTTTTACAATTGACAAATTTCATTCGCTATGATATACTAAAACCGATATGCAGGTATGGCGGAATTGGCAGACGCGCCAGATTTAGGATCTGGTGAGTACCCCTCGTGCAGGTTCAAGTCCTGTTACCTGCACCAAATGGCGCGAATTTGAACCACGCAACTACACTCTTTATTGAAAAGGTTGCTAATTGCTGTAGCATTTGCGCAAAAAGAAAAAAGCCGAGGGTAGTTTTCCCCCGGCTCTTTTACTATTTACTCCCCAAAACATCCGGCGCAATCCAGTACAATTAACAGATATAGGATTAATATCAATCGCCTGTATAACAACGTAATAAGTTATTTTTCTCGGCCGCGGAATGCTTATGTAAAACATCAAAGATACGCAAAATAAAAGGAGTCAAGTGAAAAATCTTGGCTCCTTTTTCAAATATAACTTTGCTTATAGTTCAATCGTTTGTCCATCGTTTACTACCATGATTGGATTGGCAAAAGCCGCTTGAGCTGCCGCCAGTTCTCCTTGCGGGTCAGCCAGCATAGCAAGGCCATGATGAGTGAAAAGCAGCGTTCCCACTGTTTTGCCCCCTTCCTGTACTGCGCGCGCCACATCCGCAGCGCGGTGATGACCCGTCTCGGTAATGAGAAGATCACACGGCAACAACTCTTCATAATCAGCATATCCGCGCGTATCGCCTGTATAAACAATGCGCTTACCTTCCACTTCAATCAAAAAACCAAATGCGCGCCAACCATCGTCATTTTTTTCCAGATGATGACTATGCAAAGCGCTGACTTTTATTTCGTCATCGCATAATATACCATCCGTAATTTTATGTGGAAAAATTTCCCATGATTTCTCAAAATTTTCTTCTGTATGTTTTAAGATTTCTTCAAGATGCGACCACACCGCCGGCTCTGGTAAATATAAATCCACATCGCAAGCTTCTTTTGATTTAACCCAGCAACACTTGCGAATATTCCAAAACAGATTACCAAGTCCGCCAATATGATCCATATGCGAATGAGAAATGAACACCTTTCGCGTCCGTAAAAGATCAACTCCCATGAGATAAGCTGTATAAGAACAGTTTTCGCCTGCGTCAAACCAATAAAAGCCTTGTTCCGTCTCAATCGCAAAGGAACAATGGTGCCGCTCAGGCCATGGCTCTGTACCAGAGCATGAGCCAAAAAAATGAATCTTCATGTTAAAATCCTTTCCCCAATTTAAATAAAACACTATCCTAGTAAAATCGTTAATTCTCTTGTCTTTTTATACAAACATAAAGGCAAAGATTATTTTAATTATAATTCATAATCAAATGTCTGTCAATCACGAGGTGATGTGGCGCGATTATATTTCATATCCTATTTGTATGTTTATTGGCATTCGCATTGAGATTGCTAATTAAATGGACAAAATAGCGTAGTAAGTATGCTTTTATAAAATTGTATATCCCTTTTTTCAATCATTATGCAAGATACCGAAATCTCCTATTTACCTTGACATATTCAGCTATTCTATTGTATAATCCATATTGTTGCTTTGAATCTATAAATGGTAATATTTCCATTTATTATAGCAGATGTAAAAGAATAATCCCACGAATTTACAATTAGGAGGATTCAATGAAAAAATTTTCTTTACTCATTTTTTTGTTTGCAGCTTGTTTGTTGCTTTTAGTCTCTTGTAAGAAGGATGCGGAAAATAAAAATTCTGAATCAGACACAGCCCCGACTGTACCTGTGCAAACAGAACCTGTATCCACTGTACCAACGACAGAACCTACCACAACAGAGCCAACCGATTCGCCAGTTATTTACGATGAAAACGGTGATTTGCCGGCCGCTGTCATGTATCATTTGATTATGGAAGAACCCTTTGAGGGCAACCCATGGCCAGCTCTTTTTGTTCGCCCAGGTGATTTTGAAGATCAGATCAAAGCTCTTATCGAAGAAGATTATGTTTTTCTCTTTGCCAATGATTACCGCAAAACACAACAGAAAAGCATTATGATTACCTTTGACGATGGCTATTTAGATAATTATACAACCATGTTTCCGATTATCAAAAAATATAATGTTAAAGTAACCATATTTTTGATTACCGATATGATCGGCCATCCTGAGCATATGACAGAAGAACAAATTAAAGAAATGGCGGACAGTGGTCTTGTTAAATTTGAAAGCCATACCGCCACACACCCTTCCCTGCCTAATTTAAACGAACAACAATTAATCAAAGAGTTTGAGAAATCGATCACTAAAATTGAAGAGTTGACCGGACAAAAAGTCACCGCTTTGGCTTATCCCGGTGGTAAGTTTGATCAAAATGTAATCGACGTAGCTGAACGGTATTTCAAATATTGTTATTTAGCTAAAACATACGGCCAGGAGGGCTTTACACCCAGCATGGCCATTCCCCGTTACTATGCTGCACGAGATATGTCGACAACAAGCTATTTACAAATGATCAAAAAGCATTTAAAATAGAATGAGAGAGCCTATGATAGAATATAAATAATATAGAGGCAAGCCCTATATTATTGATAGAGCTATTATATCAAAAGGGAGTAGTTATTAGGTATACTCAACAATCTCGGATGAAAATCCTGGGTATGCCCCTTCTTTGTAAGGAACAAGACTTTTGGTACCTATGTGCCAAAAGTCTTTTATTTTATGTTTTGGAGGAATACAATGACAGAAAACATTTTCACTTTCATTTTATTTGGAATTGGCATTTTGCTAATCGTAAAAGGCGGCGATTTATTCGTTGACAGCGCCAGTTTTATTGCCGAAGTATCGGGTGTACCAAAATTTATCATAGGCGCCACGATTGTAAGCTTGGCTACGACTATGCCAGAGATGCTTGTTTCCGCTCTAGCCGCTTATGACTCTCGTTTTCTTACCGGCACGATGGCCGATGACAAAGTGCTCATGGCCATTGGCAATGCCGTTGGTTCGGTCACCTGCAATATTGGTATGATTTTGGCAATTAGTATACTGTTTATGCCCTCGATCATTGAACGCAAAAAATTTCTTCCTAAAGCAATTTTATTAATTATTTCAATCATTTCACTAACACTTCTTTGCTTATCCGGCACCTTGACTATACAAAAAAGTATTGTTCTGCTAATTCTTTTTATCATCTTTATTGCCGAAAATATCAAAGGAGCCAAAAGCGAAATGCAGAATATTCCCTCTATGCATTCTGCGACAAAGACCGATATTGTTAAAAAAGTTGTTTTACTGATCATTGGTGCAGCCGCTATCGTAATTGGCTCGGAGTTGTTAGTCGATAAAGGCAGTGTAATTGCTAAAATGTTAGGCGTATCTGAAAAAATTATTGGATTCACTGCCATCGCAATCGGAACCAGTTTACCTGAGTTAGTAACAACTGTTTCTTCTCTAATAAAAAAAGAACCTTCTTTAGGCGTTGGCAATATTATTGGCGCCAACATTATTGATATTGCCCTGATTTTGCCTGTGTGCGCGATGATTAAAGGCGGCTCTCTGCCAGTAGAAGCCACCACAGCCAGGCTCGATATTCCGATTTGCCTTTTGGTAACCTGTATTGCTTTGCTTCCACCTATATTTACAAAAAAATTCATGAAATGGCAGGGAGCAGCTATGTTAACGGTGTATATATCATATCTGATATATACATGTTTAGCATAATGACAAAGCCAAGAAGCATGCAAAAGTGCCTCCCCTGCTTACTTAGCCTACTCTATTAATAGAGCAGGCTTTTTTGTTATGTTTTCTACCGGATTTTATATAGTTACACATTAACCTGACTCATGGATACTAAGCGCATATAGGCATGCATCATCCTTTTTTATTCTTTTTCATAGGAAAAAGAAAGACATAACGATATGTTTTTTAATATCGTTATGTCTTTTGCATTTACCGTATAACAGAGGTTCTTTTTTACATGCAAAAATGCATGTGTCGTTTAAGCTCTCTGACGCTTCTTGTT
>JAAWDG010000014.1 GCA_022793655.1 Clostridiales bacterium | reverse complement strand
TGCTGAGCAGCCTGCCCCATGCGTCGTAGTGATAGTTGGCCACTACCTCCTGCTCGCTGTTGCGAAGCTGCACCACATCCCCCTGTCCGTTCAGCACATAGTAATAGGTGCCGCTGCTGTCCGCCGACTTGTAGGTGAAGCCCAGCGCACTGCCTGTCTCATCGTACAGGAAGTGCATTTCATAATATCCGCCACGCACATACTCGGTCAGCCGGTCGCCATAGTATACATACTCGTAGTTTTGACTGCCTACTTTTTTGCCCGTCCGCTGACCATTCGCGTCATAGCTGTAGCTAATCTTGTCGCTGCCCGCCGTCATGCCAAGCAGTGTACGGCCGTTCCAGTTCATGTAGCAGTTTTCTTTCCGCTTGGGGCTGTAGTAGGTAACCGGGTTGCCGATTCCGTCGTACTTAAGGGGGTGGCCGTTATATTCGGTCAACAGGTCGGCCCAGCCTTGCTCGTCAGCATACTGATAACTTTCCACCTTGTTCGGATAACCGTACATCCACACCTGGGATAGAGAGTCATAGCCTACGCCTGAGGCCTTGAACACCTCTCGGATGTTTCCGTATGTATCATAGGTATAAAGCAGCGTATACGGACTGCCGTCCCCATACACCTCTTCAAACACAAGCTGGTTTTGCTTATCGTACAGGTAACCGCCGGCCTCCTGCTCCTTTTCAGTCGCTGTATTCCCCGCCGTCTTATAGGAGGCGCGGGTGATGTTCCCGATGTTGTCGTACTCATAGCGGATATCCCGCACCTGGCTGCCGTTCGGGTAAAACAGCACTTTTAAGGCGATGCTTGTCGGGATGGATAATATTATTTACTCTTCGCTCCACGCTTTAATTAATTTTCCATCACTTCCGTGAACAGCAATATATAAATTTCCACAATCCTCTAGTTCTTCAGGATGTTTGTGGCGCTGGTCAACCGAATAGTCAAAACGCCATATATCATCTTGCCTGAAAAAAACAATAGAAAGTAAAGTATAATTTATAAAAATATTATTCTCATGGCACTTCTCTATGAGAGTTTTTCCAATCATTAGTGCATCCTGCCTTGTTTCAATTGATTTCGCTTCCGACAAAAAATCTATTGTACTTAAATCTATTGAAAACTCAATTTGCTCCCAATCAATACCACACTGTTCAATTTCAATAAACTCAACTTCTTTCATTACAGCATCATCCATTATTTTTTCTCTCTCATTTTCTGTATCAAAACATCCGTTAAAGGATATCAGAACCGATAGTACTATTAGTATCAAAAATATTTTTCGCACCCTTGTGCTCCTTTCTTTAAGGCGTCGGCCAAGACATATTCTCACATTCAAAATTACACGTACCTAAATGATTATCCCAAGATATTTGAAATTGTGAAATCAACTCCGATTGCTGTTGACTTGTTAATGCAACGGGTGAAGCAATTCCAACTATAGATACTGATTTTGATGATACACTAAACTTTTGCAAATTCAAATTCGGTCCAATAACATAACTATCCATTTTTCGCTTTATGGCGTTAGGAATATCACCACTTGTCGCTCCTTGTGTAAGTCCAGAAAAGCTATTACTATTAGGATGTGTATGTGCTGTTGCCACTTTTGTTGTACCACTTGGCACTTTTACATCAGAATAGCCTACGCTATGAGGACTTCCAGAAACAGGTTTTGCATAATTGTATGTTGTTGTCCCATTAATTGTTCTTGAATATATTACGGTTCCGTATTCGTGACGAATATATCTACTTGAACTATATGTAGAATTTGCAAATGCCATAGCCGCCTCGTCAGCAGATTGGTACGGCTCGGGTTCCGGTTTTGAAGAACAACCGCTTAAAAACAGACTGCCAACTACGATACCACCTAAAATGAAAGCAGAAATAAGAAATCCTCCATTTGGATCGCCATACATCACTGGATTGTTATTACAATACGCAAACATATTGTAACCGCCAAACCCTTGCCCGGTGCTGGCATAGCCATCCGCATTAATAAACCGCCTCATCTGCGGGTCATAGTACCGGCTGTTCAGGTAGTAGAAACCTGTTTCCTCATCGTATATATACCCGCGGTAGCGGATCGGGTTCTGGTAGGCTATGCTGCTCGTGCTGGTGATCTTCTGCCCGGTGGCGTTGGTGATGCTGAGCAGCCTGCCCCATGCGTCGTAGTGATAGTTGGCCACTACCTCCTGCTCGCTGTTGCGAAGCTGCACCACATCCCCCTGTCCGTTCAGCACATAGTAATAAGTGCCGCTGCTGTCCGCCGACTTGTAGGTGAAGCCCAGCGCGCTGCCTGTCTCATCGTACAGGAAGTGCATTTCATAGTAGCCGCCACGCACATACTCGGTCAATCGGCCGCCATAGTATACATACTCGTAGTTTTGGTTCCCGACCTTTTTGCCCGTCCGCTGACCATCCGCGTCATAGCGGTAACTAATCTTGTCGCTGCCCGCCGTCATGCCAAGCAATGTACGGCCGTTCCAGCTCATGTAACAGTTTTCGCTCCGCTTGGGGCTGTAGTAGGTAACCGGGTTGCCGATTTGGTCGTACCGTAGGGTGTGGCCGTTATATTCGGTCAACAGGTCGGCCCAGCCTTGCTCGTCAGCATACTGATAGCTTTCCACCTTATTCGGGTAGCCGTACATCCACACCTGGGACAGGGAGTCATAGCCTACGCCTGAGGCCTTGAACACCTCTCGGATGTTGCCATACGTATCATAGGTATAAAGCAGCGTATACGGACTGCCGTCCCCATACACCTCTTCAAACACCAGCTGGTTCTGCTTGTCGTACAGGTAGCCGCCGGCCTCCTGCTCCTTTTCAGTCGCTGTATTCCCCGCGGTCTTATAGGAGGCGCGGGTGATGTTCCCGATGTTGTCGTACTCATAGTTATACTGATAGTCCCGTCTTGTGCCGCTGTTGTTGCTGTAGTCATACTTGACGCTCTGCACCAGCGAGGTGGTCTGGGTAGATGTTTTGTTGACATAGCTATACTGCACTTCATAGGACGGGCTGCTCTTGCCGCTTTGGGTCACGGTTTTTTTGCTCACCCGGTTCAGCGCGTCATAATCCACCGCGATTTTATCTCCGTTTGACACGGTAAAGGTTTTGACGGTGCCGTCCTTTTCATTATATGTATAGCTTTCGGTGCGCGGTTCCTTGCCATCCAAATAGCTGTATTTGATCAGCCGGTTTTTGCTGTCGTACTCGTTCGAGACATACCGCACGATCTCGTTTTCTTCATCCGTCTCCACGCTGTACACCAGCCGCCCGAGCGTATCGTACTCATAGCGGATATCCCGCACCTGGCTGCCGTTTTCCGCATGCAGACGGGCGATATTGCCATTTGCGTCATAGGCATAGCTTTCTTTCCATTGCAGGTTATCCCGGCCGGTCATGCGCCCTAATTTGTCATAGGTATAGAACACCCCACTGCCGTTGCCATACCGAACATCGGTTAACAGCTTGTACTGGTCGTACCTGTTTGTAGCCAAAGTGCGGCTGCCCACCATGGTTTTGGTGCAGTTGCCGAACAGGTCATACCCGAACGTATAGTTTTGATATTTCTTGCCCTCGCCGTCTATATTATAGGAAATTTGCACCTCACTGTCAAATCTGGCTGAATCGAGAATCTGCCAGGTGGGACTCCACACATACGCGCGGTTCAGGTGGAAGCCCCCCACCTCGTTCATGCCGGTATACGACTGTATGCCCCCTATGCTTGAATTGATTTTGAACTCGGCGAAGCCATGCGCTGCGTCTATCGCATACTCGGTGTCTTTATAGCCTAATGTGGCGCCCGTGTCATCCCGCCCAAACCAGATCTCATAGCTTGACTGGGTTTCATATTCCCAGCGGGCATACATCCGGTAGGGGATGCCGTCGTTATCAAAATACCAGTCTAAATAGCGGGTTTCGTTGGCATACAGCTTGTCGGCTTCAAAGCGGACATAGGTATACCCGTCGGTACCACCCTGCACATAGACTGTCCAGCCGTCGTCTTTGTAGACAATCGAGCTGCTATAATAATCCGCAAACGCGCCCTGCACCTTGTTTTCACCGTTTTGTATAAAGCCGCCACGCTTGATGGACGATAGCAAACCGTTCTGATACTGCGAGGAGGTCGACACTACATCGGTGATATAACTGTTTATCGGCCGGTCGGCCGCGTTGGTGATGGTATTTGTAGTCACTGTGCCGCTTAGGGTGCTGTCGGTATAATCATATTCCTTTAACACAGTCCGGTTTATGTTGGCAGACGCGAGTATCTCCCATGTGGGGCTCCACACAAAAGCACGGTTTAAAAATATCTTGTCGCCGGCCGCGATACCGCCGGCCGCCTGTAAATCCACCTTAAATTCGGCATAGCCTTCTTTAACATTGACGGTATATTGGGTTTTCCCTTTATCAAGTGCTTCGCCTGTATCATCCCGCCCGAACCAAATTTCATAATTTGACTGGGTCTCATACTCCCAGCGGGCATACATTCGATAAGGCACGCCGTTATTGTCAAAATACCAGTCTAAATAACGGGTGCGCGTGGATATCAGCTCTTTGTTTTCAAAGCGCACATACAAATAGCTGCTATCCCAGCCGGTATAAACCGCCCAATTGTCTTCATAATACGGACAGTTGCTCGGATCATAATCTTTAAAATACCCATTGATCCATGAAATGCTTGTATCTTCCCGCCCCTTTGCAGACACCGGTGTATTGACTTTTGTTGTTGTATTGCCGCCGGCGGTATGCGTTTCTGAATAGGTCGTTGTATTGCCGAGCGTATCTTTGGTACTGGTCACCTTACTGCCGTCGGAAGAGTACAAAGTCTCGGTCTTCATATACAGGGTGTTTTGATTGCCAAGCGTCGTAGAGGTCGCATGACCGGCGGCGTCATAGTTCACCGACATCGACAAATCGCCGTTGGTAACCTTTTTGATATTGTGGGCGGCATCATATTCATAGGTATAATTACCGTTCGCACCGCCCGAATTTGAAATCAGATCTGCCCCGGTGTAAGCGAACTGCATTTCATCTTGATTGGTCGCATTGACCGCCGTCAGCTTGCCGTTGCTGTTATAGGTATAGGTCGAGCAGGGCTCCATCAGCAGGGCAAGGTCGGTAAAATAAGCATAGCCGCAATTATGCTTATAGGAACAGTGGACGGTAATGGAAGTGACCGCCGCTTTTTGCTCGGGCACGACCGGTATGCAGATATACTGCCATTTACCTTTGACATCGGCATTAAATTTGCCGATGGCATATTGTGTTTTACCGTTTGCAAAATTTAACTCCAATGATATTTGCAGAGTTCTTAAATCGTGCGTGGGAATAGAACCCGCGCTGACCCAGCCCGAAAAGAGGAAGGTTGTATTTTGGGCTTGGGCCGCGCTCAGGGTCAGCGGAATTTTCTTCGAATAAACCGATGTTTTATGCGGCTCTCCTTTTAAAATCAACGCGTCTGCATAATAGCCGTTGTTGTGCTTACTGCCATTATCGCTATAAGAAGCATTCACGGCATTCGTTGCGTCGGATATGCCATAGGTGAAATCGCTGTTTTCAATAAAATTGAATGAACTTTCGCCCTCACCGCGGCTTAGCTGTATTTCATCAAAATAGACCGTGCCTTGGCACCGGGCCACGACCATACGGACATAGTAATAACCGGCGGTCTTGACATCGACAACCGTCGTCACACGCTGCCAGCCGTTGTTGACGTCCTTCGGCATTTTTTGTTTGATGATATCTTGCCTGATCGCGCTTAGCGGTGTATTATTATCATCTTCAACTTGCAGTCTGGCGCCCGCCAAACTCTGATCGGTGACGGTATAATTATCCGACGTTCTTAGATAAGCAGATAAGGTATGCACACCGGGAATGGATATATAAACCCGTTGATACACGGTAGAGGAAGTTGTATTATCCTCCAAGTTTAAACGCACCGAACGATTGCCGGATTTTTTATAGTCCGATGTATAGGAGTTTGAGTAAATCCCCGCCTTGGTTTGCAGGTTGCTCCAATTTCGGTCGCTTTCGGCGTCTCCGTTGCGTAGAATATTTTGGGCGACAGCACCCGACGACCCCTCAGAAAGAAGCCGGTTGTTTGTTTTCGCCGTATCCCTTTTTTCACTGTATATCCCGCCGGCGGCGCTGATAATGTTTTTATCCCCATCCATACAGGCAACAGTGACCGTTCTGCCAAAATCATCAAACACATAGGTATAGGTCACATTGTCGTCTTTGGTATCATCGTTTCCGTCAAGGCCGCAGTCGGTCACTTTGCTTTGTCCCTCTTCTACCTCCATCATCAGCTGGCTCTGCACCGTTCTTGCCGCATTATAAGCAGAGGCAGAAAAGCTCGATATCGAAGTGAGTGCCGGTTTGTTCGCCTGATAAGTGAAATCAAGGCCCATATGGCTTTCACTATCATAAGCGCAGCTCATGCGGACATTGCCGCCGCCATATAGATAATGCAGCTTTGTCCCGTCAGGTTCGGTGATTCTATCTAACTGATTGGAATCGCCTACTGCATACTCGGTTTTCTTTCCATAGCGGTCGGTCACTGAAACCAGACGATAACTGCTATCGTAGTTCAGCGTAGCCACGGTGTAAGTTGTTTTGCCTTTATAATGCTGCACAATTTTGGTCAACTGATTGCCGCTTTTGCCGGGATGCCACGCGGTTGAACCCGAAGCATAATTTTTGCCGTTATACACAAACGCCGTTATATTCCCGTTTGCGTCGGTGATTTTTGTCAGATACCCATAGGCAAAATATTTTTGATTATTTTTATCATCTTTCATGGTGTAATGAGAGCCAGACTTGGTAATCGTCAGTCCTAATCCGTCTTCATCCTGATAAGTCGTGTCGTTATTGTTTTGATAAAAATAATGCTCGGTGCCATCGGCGTCGGTATAAATTAAATAGGTTTCTTTTTCGTTGTTTGGCTTGGTAATACTGTATTCTACCACGCTTTCCTGCGCACTTAGCTTCCAGCCTTTGCCAATGAGCATATGGCTGTAGTCCACCGTATGGAAAATCATCTGATTGGTAGAACCGGACGTGCCGAACAAACGATCGCCATAGTTGCTGTTATAAACATGCGAAAGTGAATAACCACCGTCGCTTATATCGGTATGAAGCAGGGTCATATTGCCCACGTAATCTGAAACATAGGCGGTTCCGGCCCGTCCGGCGCCGGCCGTTTCATAGGAATAATAATCCTCAACACCCTGGATATTGCGATAACTCACCGCAAGATAAGGGCACGCATATTCGGTGGCCTTATCATTAATGTATCCCTGAAAAAGAGCCATGGCATAAGCTGCATCGGTCATGTTTTCGCCATTTGTCAGCTTGCTGTACATAACAAGGCCGTAATTTTTCTCGCCGTTATACCAGTCTTTTGCAGCCTCTGAAATTTCTAAGTTTATATAATTTTTGACAGACTCTTTCGACAAAGTAGCATAATCCAAAATACGGCTTGTGTTCGCTGTGCCGGTAAATTGACTTTTCCAATCGGGCAGCGCCTTTTGCACAAAAAGGTTAAATGATGAAGCCCCTTCATCCACATAACCCGCACAAGGAATGCTCACCCATGCCTTGCAGAATTTCGTATTGAAAGGCAGGCTCGGCAGGTAATTTATCTTCATATGGGAATACAGATTTCCCGCGCCGTAGGCACTGCGCCCGCCGTAAAAGAAGTCCTCCCCCTGATGCGACGTCACCATATCATCTTCGGAGCGGTAATCGGTATAGATATCGTAATCGGCCGCATCACTCTTGCTTGTATAAATAGTGGGGTCAATCACCACTGGATAAGAACGCTCTTTCGCATTCATCCAGGCTTCGTTCACCTGCAATGTCAGTGTATAAACACCGCTTTGCGTCTCAGTCAATGTGTAAGCGGCGTCATTGCTGTATGCACCCTTCGCATCATATAGATAGGGGGCAGGTATTGTAAAAATAGCCTCATCTTCATCAAGCAAACTTATGCTGCCGTCTTCTCGCAAAACGGCCGTCAAATTTTCAAGCGCAAGCGAAAAGTGATAGGTATACTCTTTCGCGGGTTCGCTCACAATGACGCTTTCCTTCAAATTGCGCCCTCGAAGTTCATATGTATAGCTGGTTGCACCTTTGATATTTCGGTATTGCACAGCCGAGGAAAGGCTCTTGACAACCGCGGCTTCCTCTACCGTAAAAGACGCTGTATCGTCTGTTTGTTTTGCGGCATACAGCGAATATGTCTCAGCTGTCTTTTCTTTAGCTGGATTTATAATTTCAATTTCAAATTCGTCTGCGACCTGCGTATTTTCACCCAAAAGAGCATCATCTTCATGGAACGACTCGGGTTCCGTTTCTTGCTCTTTCAAATCATTTGACAGCTCATCAGCTTCAGCTGATGTTCCATCTATATCAGAGGGTATATCATCTGCAAACGCGTCTGATACTTCTTCTGACACTGCTTCTGATACAACAGCTTCTGCTTCAAGCGCATTTTCCTCATTTTCATTTGTTGCAACTGACTGTGCAGCAAAAAATGAAACCTGATACCGATCGAAAACAGCCGTTACACCCGGCATTTTCGTGCCGTCGGCCGAAAAGGTATAATGCACATCTGAGCCCGCATTCGTAATACCATCGTTTTCCCGTGTTAACGTGTTATCAATCTCTAACCATTCGTCGCTATCCTGATAATGCACATCAGTGCCATATGAAACGGCGGTAAAACTGCCGTCCGACATGCGAAATTTCTTCAATGCGCTTTCTCTTTGCGATATATCTTCGCCTATCACATAAGGCTCTGATATGGCTGACTGCTGTCCGACCGCAAAATCATCCTGATTCCATGCGCCGACAAGCGTTTCACCATGTGGCATCATAGACTCTGTTTCCTGCGCCAAAAGCGGCACAGGAAACGATACGATCAGCATGGCGGCCATAAGCAAAATACTCATTCCCTTTACACTTGCTTTTTTTACGTTCATTTCTCTCTCCTACTCTTAAAATGTTTACTTTATAATAATGTTTGTGTTGAACGCGAGTTTATATAATTTTAACGTATTTTGCAAAAACAAATCGCATTTATTTGGCTAATTATAGCATTAATATCATATTATAGCAATATTTATGTTATTATTTTTCAATATGACTTCACGCCATTTCATGCTACTACAAGCATCATAAAATCATGTAAAAACCTGCGGGCAAAAGAAAAAAGCCTTTATTCATAAGGCTTCTTGGCTATCATGGCAGATGCTGCAAAAAATGCAGAAAAACAAAAAAACACGAGGCTTGCAAAAGATTGATAATCATCACAAGCCGTTGTGAATGCATTGACAATCAAACCGGCGGCGCGAACATGACCTTTTGCGAAAAAGGATGAACAAGAGAGCAGGTAGGCGACTATTTCACAAAAAAATAAGCCGGAGCAAAGAAACCTTTGCTCCGGACGTGGTGGAGACGGTTGGACTCGAACCAATGACCCCTTGCATGTCAAGCAAGTGCTCTAACCAACTGAGCTACGCCTCCTTATTCAATTGACTAAACAAAAATGCAAGAAAAGCTCCAAAGCTTGGTCTTATTGCATCCAATAAATATTTTAACCACCGTAAAGATTAGCGGTTCCAGCTTCGCTGGAATTTCGCTTGAAAAAGCGTAAAGTGAAACTTTTTAAGAGTAATCTGTAATGATTGTTCTTATTATATCATAACTCCTTCTTTTTTGCAAGCCATGTAACATTCAGTAAAAAGATAGAGCCTAATACCAGCGTCATACCCAATAAAGCGGTCAAAGAAAGCTTTTCGCCAAATACAAAAAAACCAAGAATAGCCGCTACAACCGGTTCAATCGTTGATATGATAGAAGCTGTCGTGGCATGGATAACCGTCAAACCGACCGTGTAAAGCAAATAGGGCAACGTTGTAGACCATGCGGCATATAAAACGACCAGCAGCAAAAGCATTGGTTTTTCACTAAATAATTGAATATCAGAAGCAAAATCAGTTGTAAACATGCTGGCTAACGATGCAAATAAAAATGTATAAAACGTGATCGTAAGTGTATCATACCGTTTTAAAGCAATAGCGCCAAAAATGGTATACAGTGCATAGCCAATCCCAGAGCCAAAGCCAAGCGCAAGCCCCGGTACGCTGATCTGCAACGCACCGCCAAAAGAGACAAGCACACAGCCGCCAAAAGCCAATATCAGCGCGATTCCTTTTTGGGCTGTAAAAGTTTCATGCAAAAATAAAATCGAAAACAGCATCACAAAAATGGGCGAGGTATAAAGCAAAATAGCGCTGGCCGCTAAAGAATTCAGGCCAATAGAAAGCATATAGCACACATTAAAAAGAAAAAAACTCACTATGCCCGCACCAATAAACATCCACAAATCGCAAACACGAATCTTTAACAGCGCAGGATTTTTTATTAAAAGAACGACCAAAATTAAAACAGCCGTCACACACGAACGATAAAAAATCAGAGAAAGAGAGGAAAGCCCCGCTGCAGAAAATAACCGTGTAGCAGTACCAATGGTGCCCCACAGCACAGCCGACAAAATAATCAATAATATGCCAGATTTTTGTTTTATCATTCTTTCCTCTCTTTTTTGACATCCGATAACCGCTATCAACCGCTGAACGAATAAAGCATTTCCTTTACGGCAGCATGGCCAAAACGGTTTGAATTTTTTGATCCCAGCATTTCCAATTATGGTTTCCCTCGGTAGCCTCGCAGGTAATGTCATATCCGAGCTCTTTAAAACGCGCCCAGACAGCGGGTGTGTCGGCAAAGATCGAGTCTTCCTCACCACACCATGAATAAAGCTTAGGCAAAGGTTTACCGCTTTTAACCAAATTTTCTGCTAATGGCAGCAAATCCTCTTCGGCCGGCACCCCTGTACTCGGAAAAACAAGATCAAGCACTTTTCTTCGCTCAGGAGCTGCTTTTTGAATAAACGCCTGTACATCCAAAACGCCGGACAAGGCCGCAGCAAAGCAAAAACGCTCTGGACAGCGTAAAGCTAATTTGAAAGCGCCATAACCGCCCATCGAAAGCCCCGCCACATAGGTTTCTTCTCTCTTTTGCGACAAACGCGGAAAAAAGTCATGACATACTGCCGGCAGTTCCTCGGCAATATGCGTCCAATAAGCGCTGCCATGCAGCATATTGGTATAAAAGCTAAGCTCTGCATCCGGCATAATAACCGCTAAGCGTTTTTCTGCCGCATATCGTTCAATGGAAGTACGCCGCATCCAACCAGTATGATCATCACTCATGCCATGCAGTAAATAAAGCACTGGATACGTTTCATTTTGTTCAGATACAACGCCCTGGGGCAACAAAACATTCATATTGGTACAGCGCCCTAATACGTTTGAATAAAAATCCACCTGTAAAAAAGCCATACTGAAAATCCTCTTTTCTTTTTATTTCTTTTTATCCGTTTGTTCCACACTATGTATACGAACCACCGTCTGGCAAACGGAAAATCGAATCTCATAACCATCAAACACCATCCCATACACACGTGCGGGATCATTTTGATAAGAAGGCCGCGGATCTTGTCTCAGCAACGCCGCAATTTGTTCTTTTTGTTCATTTGATAAAAAAGGCGCTAATCCCTCCGGCCACTCCACATGAAGGGCCTGATCAAACACTGCGTCTGCAAAACCGCACACCGCCTCCGGATGGCTATCGGTATACGCAAGATATGGCTTAATATCCAAAATCGGCGTACCGTCCAGCAAATCAGCCCCTGTCACATAAAGCACAGGACCTTTCCCGGCGCAGAACTCAATTCTATCTAAACGAACACAAGACAAGCCAATTGGATTCGGCCGAAAGGGAGAACGGCTGGCAAAGACCCCCACCCGCCGATTGCCGCCTAATCGCGGCGGCCGAACCGTAGCAGCCCAGCTGTTTTTTCGATTCTGCGAAAAAGACCACAAAAGCCAAATATGTGAATAATCAGCTAACCCGCGTACACACTCTTCGTTTCGGTAAGCGGGTGCAAAAATGATATATCCTTGCGTTTCGACCAACCCGCTTTGACGCGGAATTCCAAATTTTTCAGGAAAGGCAGTATGAATGGTGGCAATTTCTTTCACGTTATCTTTCTCTTTTCTAAAGAGTCCATTCTATCATAATCAATAAATCATCGATTGTCAAGACAAAATGTCATAAAAAATATTATTGCATCACAAAGTTTCAGCAACCGAAAAGTTTAACGGTTCCAGCTTTGCTGGAATTACGCTGGGAAAAGCGTAAAGTAAAACTTTTTCAGAATAAACCGCAGGCTTATTCTTATTGCATCGTAAATAACAAAAATTTTGCCCAGAGAGCTGGCACTCTCTGGGCATGGGGTACAAGCACAATACTTGCTGCATTATTGCTTGTTTTCAACGTATTCTTTATATTCTGCAAGCTTTGCTTGTGTTTGGGCGTGTATTTCAGAGAGTTCGCCAAATGTTTTTGTCCATTCGGCGCATTTCTCGGTTAACACCTCCAACGTGATGCCGGCCTCGGCAATCTCCTCTGCCGTATGGGTAGCCACCCATTTCGGCGGGTAGATTTCGTCGCCTACGCGTATAGCATTTGGATTTATAAAGCAATCCGCCAATTGCTTTTTGTCCTTCGAATACAGCGCTTCGATCTGCTCGTCGGTAAGAAGAGGATATGAGTAACTGTTGTTTACTTCAACAAATGCTTCTTTAGGGATATCAAATTCTTCAATGAATGAAAGAAGATTTATGCCATCATAATTCGTTGTACCATCCTCGTTATCAAAGGTCGCTCGCCATTGGCGAAAGTCCTCTTCATCCGCCAACTTAACAAAACTTGTTGATAAGCTATAAAAATGTTTATAAATATCATATTTATACTCTAAAGACGCACGCCCTGTTCCCCCCATACCTTGTTCTGGTTCATTTGGATCTATTGGCTGCGTAACCGCCGGTTCGGTGACCGGTGGTTCTGTCTCGCTCGGTTCGCCCGGTGTTGGGTTGGCCTGGCTGCACCCTATCCATACCATACTGAGTATGAGCAGCAAGCATATTAACATATATTTTTTCATCATTTATGTCTCTCCTTCCATAAAGTATTACGGCCTCACCGCAGAAGATTTACCCACAAACGAGTAGGGTGGATAAAAATATTCCGGGTTTAAACTGGTGCTCGCGGTTTCTCTTTCCTCATTTCCATTGATCACCCGATAAGCCGCAAAATGCAGATGCGGACCACTCGAATCGCCGGTACTGCCCACGTAGCCGAGAACATCTCCTTTTCGCACTAAATCGCCTTCTTCGAAAAGAGGGGCCGACTGCATATGCGCAAATGCCAGTCGAATACGCTGGCCGCTGCCCGTCCAGAAACAATCGGTCTCCAATACCAGATAATTGCCTGACGCACCCTCATTTGTTTCTGTATAAAACACTTTTCCATTCACAGGAGCACAGACGGGCTGACCATAGATAGAAACACCATTTCCGGTAATATCCAGCGCATAATGATCTAAGCGATCCGGCAACTTGTAGCCCGAATAAATATTATTAAAATTCGGCTTGGTCTGAATCATATACCGGAATCCGTAGCCAGATACACTGGCATCTACCGGCTCGATGATCCATTTCTGTGCATCATCATTCTCATTGCGAGCGGCTAACTTCACCTTGGCATTGTTCGCCGTCGAGCCGCCCTCAACCGCCAAATTCAAATACACATTCTTCTTAGGCGAGATAAACACGCTGCCGTCTGCATTGCGCCGAATGTGCCATCGCTGTTCGGGATACTGGTATCCATACTGATAAAGAACCACCTGGGCGCCCGCCACACAATCAGAGCGGCCGTCCATGGCCATAAAGGGCATTTTATCCGGATAAACCGCCGACCACACGGTAAAATAGCCATCATCCCCTTCATTCAGCCTGAACCGCTCGGATGAATAAGCCGCCCCATACGTGTACTGCTGAAAATGCGTGCCGTTTTCCTGTCCGTTGCCCTGGAGGTCTAAATACTTGCCGCTTTTCTTATTGCGGATATTGTAGAGACTAGGAATCCGTATACTCGCTGCATCAGACGGCCGATCGATATACCATTGTTGACTGGCCGCCCCTGCATTTGCCTTAGCCAACTTCAGTCTGGCATTGCTGGCGGCGGAACCGCTCTCAACGGCTAAATTGAGCGATGGATTCCGTCGGGGTGACAAGCAAAAAGTTCCATTGCTATTTGTCTTAACCTGCCACTGCTGCTCAGTACAGCTGGCATCATATTCATAGAGAATCACCTGCGCTCCTTCTACACAGTTGGAACGTCCGTCTAACACCATGCGCTGGGCAGCACCCACTAAGGTGGTTTCAATTATATAGTAACCCTCCGAATTGCAGGTAAATTTAAAAAGCTCGGACGGGTAGCCAAAGGGATATTGCTGTAGTTCAGTTTTATTCGTCGTGCCGCTTTTGACAAGATCCATACACATGCCGCTGTTCTTGTTACGCAGATAATAGCTGTGCCCGCTGTTTATAGGCCGTTCCACCGCCTGTCCTTGCGGACAGTAGGAAAAAAGAGCCAAAAGCAACAGCAAGCTAACAAGCAATGCAGGAAAACGCTTCGCCTCGGTTTTTGTCTTCATTTTGATTGCTCCTACTGTTTTGCTAACGTTTTTATCATGATTTACTTTGACTTACCGGTATTTGACGCGCCCTTTACCTGTTCATTGGAATCACCCAATCTTTCTTTTTACCATTTATTTCCTATGCATTTTCATTATATGATATTATATTTACAATGTCAATATAATTTTTGACAAATTATTAAATAAATATTATGGATTGTGCACAAATACCGCTTATTTATTTTCTCATTTAACAAACAAAACACCCAATACACACCTGTGTGTATTGGGTGTTTCTTCTCTTTTTACTTTTTGTGACACATATGATTCGACGGACAATCCTGACAGCCGCAGCCGCAAGCGGTGCGCCCTTTTTTACGGTCCCGTCTCATTTTAAGAACAATTAGGCAAACAGCAGCCGCAAGCAAAAAGCCAACCGCTATCGTACCTCCATTATCAAGCAAAAAATCCAGCATTTTATTCCTTTCTCTACAAGAGATTTATTCTTTTATATCACACTCTCACCTTTTTATCAAGTGTAGTGCTCTCTTTATACGGGCTGAAAAGCAAGTAAGCAAACACTGCGAGCAGCAGGAAAGCCGCCACCGAACCAATAATATTCCCACTGCCTGTAAAGAGCAGGCCAAGCTGATAGACAACCAGCGAAACCGCATAGGCAAAGCCGCATTGATAAGCGATGGCAAACAAGGTCCATTTGGGTGAATTCATTTCCCGTTTGATCGCGCCAATGGCGGCAAAACAAGGAGCGCACAACAAATTGAAAATTAAGAAAGAGTAGGCTGCCAAGGGGGTAAACGCTTCTTGCATATTCGTCCAAATCTGCCAGCCGTTCTCTGCCACCTCTTCTATACCGCCAAACAACACGCCAAAGGTACCGACCACGTTTTCTTTCGCAATCAAACCGGTAATCGTAGCGACCGCGCTTTGCCAGTTGCCCCAGCCAAGCGGAACAAACAGCCACGCAATAGCATTACCGATTACCGCTAAGATAGAATGATCTAACTCTTCCACCATGCCAAATGTTCCATTTTCAATACCAAAGCCCTGTAAAAACCAAATAACAATAGCCGAGAGCAAAATAACCGTGCCTGCTTTTTTGATAAATGACCAAGCGCGCTCCCACATCGAACGCAGCACATTGCCCACCGTCGGCAGATGATAAGCCGGCAGTTCCATCACAAACGGGGCGGGATCACCAGCAAACATCTTCGTTTTTTTCAGCATGACACCAGAACAAATAATCGCCGCAATGCCCACAAAATAAGCACTTGGCGCTACCCACCATGCACCGCCGAACAAAGCGCCCGCAACGAGTGCGATAATCGGCAGTTTCGCACCGCAGGGAATAAAGGTAGTGGTCATAATGGTCATGCGACGGTCCCGCTCATTTTCAATCGTCCGCGAGGCCATTATACCGGGGATGCCGCAGCCCGTGCCAATCAACATGGGAATAAAACTCTTACCCGAAAGGCCGAATTTGCGGAAAATGCGGTCCATCACAAATGCAATACGCGCCATATAACCACATGCCTCTAAAAAGGCAAGAAAAATAAACAGAACCAACATTTGCGGCACAAAGCCAAGTACCGCGCCTACCCCGCCGATAATACCGTCTAAAATCAGCCCTTGCAGCCAATCGGCGCAGTGTATAGCCGTCAATCCGTTCTCAACAAGCACGGGAATGCCTGGCACCCAGATGCCATAGGCAGCCGGGTCTGGCTCCTCTATCGCGGCGGCCTCCTCATAAGAAGCAAAATTAACCGGAATTTCTTGCTCCATATTTCCATCGTCATCATATAGATAAGCAGTGGTTTTCAAATCATACGCCTGTGATGGATCAAGCTGGGCTTCTTCCGCCGCACCCTCAAAAGCTTCGATCATGGCCGCGGGTTCAGCATACGCTTCGGCCGCTTCTTCATAATCTGCTGTACCTATCTTGAACAAATGGAATCCGTCGCCAAACAAACCGTCGTTCGCCCAATCGGTAAAATAAGTACCTACCGTGGTAACCGAGACAAAATAAACAATAAACATCACGGCCGCAAAAATAGGCAAAGCCGCAAATCGATTCGTGACTACCCGGTCGATTTTATCCGAAACAGACAGCTTTTGTTTATTCTTTTTCTTATAGCAAGTTTTGACGAGATTACCTATATATATGTATCTTTCGTTGGTAATAATGCTTTCTGCATCATCATCAAGTTCCGCTTCCACTTTATCAATATCCTTTTGCACATGGCTCATCACGGTTTTGTCAATATTCAATTGCGCTAAAACCTTTTCATCGCCCTCAAAAATTTTAATGGCATACCAGCGCTGCTGCTCTTCCGGCAGGTCATGTACAGCCGCTTCTTCAATATGCGCCAACGCATGTTCCACCACGCCTGAAAAGGTATGCCGCGGAATCATTTGCCCACGCTTCGCCGCCTCGATAGCGGCCGCAGCGGCTTCGCTCACACCCATTCCTTTTAATGCCGAAATTTCTAAAACCGCACAACATAACTGTTCAGACAGATTTTTAATATTGATTTGATCGCCGTTCTTGCGCACCGTATCCATCATATTCACAGCTACCACAACAGGGATGCCCAGTTCAACAAGCTGGGTTGTTAAATATAAATTACGCTCTAAGTTTGTGCCATCTACAATATTGAGAATGACATCCGGCCTCTCGCCGATCAAATAATTTCTCGCTACCACTTCTTCCAGTGTATAAGGAGATAGCGAATAAATTCCAGGCAGGTCAATAACCGTTACATCACTCCGCTTTTTCAGCTTTCCTTCTTTTTTCTCTACCGTTACACCCGGCCAGTTTCCTACAAATTGATTGGATCCCGTCAACGCATTGAACAAAGTTGTTTTGCCACAGTTTGGATTGCCCGCCAAAGCAATTCGAATACTCATCTCTACCAAATTCCTTTCGTATCATCAATTAGTCTTAACTAACTATATTTCTTTAAAATAGGGCTGCAAAGCCCTTGTTCACTCCACTTCGATCATCTCAGCATCCGCCTTACGTAAGGTTAATTCATACCCTCTAACGCTAAGTTCCATAGGGTCCCCGAGTGGCGCCACTTTTCGTACATACACTTCTGTGCCGCGTGTAATACCCATATCCATAATCCTCCGTTTCACTGCCCCTTCGCCGTGAATCTTCACAACAGTAACGGTATCACCAATTTTTATCTGCCTTAGTGTTTTCATCGTTGTCTCCTCCGCTCTATGATAATTTCTATATTAAAATTTTATTGGCCATCTCTTGACTAATAGCCACGCGCGACCCCTTGATATTGACAATTAAATTACCGCCCATTGAGGAAACAACCTCAACTAAGCCGCCGGGCACAAAACCCAAATGCTCCAAATGCGAACGCACTTGCGTATTGCCCCCAATTTTTCGAATCACATTTTCTTCTCCGATTTGTGCAAAAGTAAGCGGCATACCTTTTTCCTTTCTGTTATCAAAAAACGTACATTGGGTTAGTCTTAACTAACCATTGATAGTTATACCACTTTCAGTAAAAATTGTCAAGAGTTATTTTGGATTTTTTCCCAATATTTTTGTCGCTTGCAAATCATGTACAGCCTATGCTATAATAAACACAGGCTAACGCCGTTGTTTATCGGAATCAAATCAAAGATTTGTTCCTTAAGTTTGTCTTGTCACCCATTAGGGTGACATTCTGGCTTTCAGAGATTAGCGGAAATATTCATGCTATCATACAAGAACCTTTTATGAGTTTTTTGTAATCCTGCGGTAAACTGTAAGATTATTGTTAATAAACCTTGCGGTCTGCCTCAACTTATTTATAACAAAAACAATCATTATCAATATTTACGCACATATCAAAAAATTAATCTGCAAAAATTGGTATAGTAATATGAAAATACAAGAATCTGCTGAAAATTATTTAGAAACCATTTTAATGCTTCAAAAGCGGAGCGGCACCGTGCGATCCATCGATATTGCCACAGAGCTTGGTTTTTCAAAGCCAAGCATTAGTGTCGCTATGAAAAATCTGCGGGAAAACGGCTATATAACCGTTGACAAAAACGGTTTAATTACACTAACATCACAGGGACTTGCCATCGCAGAAAAAATGTATGAAAGGCACCTTTTCTTAACTGATTGGCTTATTTTTATGGGTGTTGACCCTGCCATAGCCGCGACAGACGCCTGCCGCATGGAACACGTAGTCAGTCAAGAAAGCTTCGCCGCCATCAAAAAATTTGTAGAATATCATGCAAAAAACGGTTCAGGCACCTGAACCGTTTTTCTTTTTCTATCATGCTATGATTAACGAAGTGTCATACTCTCAATTCCTGAAAGCCATGTCCAATAAGGAGTCATATCGGGCGTGAGCGTATCAATTTGAATGCGCTGCGTGCTAAAAAGAATCCCCTCTAAGCGCTGATAGGTTGGCACCTCAATAGCCCAATCCATCAAAATGGCTAAACAATCCTTATAAACATCCTTCCGATAGGCGGTATCATCGCTGTTGCGCGCATCTAAAATATATTGATCCAACACATCGTCCGCAACATAATAATTATTCCGGCCGGTTCCCGAATCATTGGTAGGTACGTTTTCAGAATAATAAGTAGGATACATGTCTGGATCCAAGGTCTCGCCAAAGGCGGCTGCCCAAAGTTCCGCCTTGCCTGTGTCAAGCGCCGTCCACAATTCCTTTGCGTCAGCAGGATCGCTGATATTCAGCGTAAGGCCGATTGACGCTAACGCCTCTTTTACTTTAAGCGCTATACCATACGCAGGATGATCCCCTTGTCCGCCGCCTGGCACGATGATTGTATAGGTCATTTTCGCCCCTTGCGGTGCATCGGTAAAAGTGTGAGCCGCTTCATCAAACGAATAGCCCGCCGCAATCAAATAAGCAATGGCCGCCTCTAAAGCCGCTTGCTGTTTTTCTTCGTTAGTCATAGCCGAGTCGTAAAGCGGTTCACCATCAACGTCTTTGGCAAAAGCGGTTTCATACCCTGCATCGCCCACACGCGGCGCCGCCCAAGAAGTATTTGAAATGGGATACTCTATGACCTCCGCCATTTCACCATAATAGGCTTGAATGGCCTCTTCACGATATACGGCAATCAGCGTAGCCAATGCTTTACGCAGATTCTTTGATTCATCACTGCCCGCATCATGGCCAACTAACACTTGATTGGCGCTTATACCAATATACCCATAGCCATTAAAGTCCACCAATTCACAAGTCAGAGCAGAACCGGTCAGTTCTCCCTCTTCGTTTGCGTTCTTGATTGCCTGAACGATCTCTGCATTAAGAGAAGGTTTTGCGATATCCAAACTGCCCGACGTGATGCCATCGACTTTAGCCGAATCACCGACCATTTCGCGGAACTTGATTGTCTGGATTTTCGGTTGTCCCTTGTAATATTTCTCATTCGCTTCAAAAGAAACAACGCCAGATTCTGTATTTAAAAATCGATACGGCCCTGCGCCCAGCGGCGCACCATTTTTCGATAATATGGGCGTCAAATTTCCTTTTTCAAAACCAAAGCGACCTGCATCATAATCAAAATTTGCTTTATCGCCATAATAGTGTAATGGCGCAATATGAATAGCCAGTTTGTAAATAGCCGCTGCATCAAAGCCTTCGGTTGTAATTGTAAATGAATAATCCCCCGTGCGGTTTATACCCATAATCGAATCAGCTGTATCGCCTGTTTGCACCGCGGTGGCATATATTGGATCTTTCTTACTGGCAAGTTCTTTTGCGATAGCAAACAAGCTGGTGCCAGCCGCCTCTTTTTCTGCAAAATCGGCATATGCATAATCATAGGCTTCACAAAGATACGCAAAGAAATCAGCGGCGGTCATTTCTTTATCTGGGTCCACGCCATCACTATGTCCCCATGCTTCCATCGCCTCGGCCACGTTTGAAGCATGGCCATTCGCTATACAATAATCCACAATTTCCTGTGCAAAAGCGGTCCCAGCCTCTCCCGTTAGCAAAGACCAATAGACCTCCTGCTGGTCTTTTGTCCAATAGGTAAAATCAGTATTCTCTTCTCCCGCTTCTGCAATTAAATCAGCAACGACCTGCATACCGTTTTGATATTCTTGCAGACCTACAATAGGAAGAGAGGCAAAACCAATTGTGCCATCATAGGCAGGGTCAGCCAGCACATACATCGTAAAAATCACATCATCCGCCGTCAATGGTTCGCCATCGCTGAAAACAATGTCATCGCGGAGCGTAAAGGCATACGTGACCGTTCCATCTTCATTTTTTTCAATAGTGCAATCACTCACGCCTGTGTATGTATAAGGAGTTCCCTGATAAGAAATAGTTTCCCCGTCGATGCCTTTTAACACAATACTGCCGGCCCGATCGCTCGTTAATAACCGAACAGCCGTTAGCGCGCAGACATCTGTATCCGCCTCTGTTTTTATATAAAAAGGATTAAGTTGTCCAGCTAACGAATCATACCCCACCACTAATGTATCGCTTACCGTTTCCGGTGCCTGCTCCTCAGGCCCTTTGCTGCACGCAGCCAATGACATCAAGCAAAACACCGCTAAAAGCAATGCCGTCAATCTTTTTCGATTTTTCATTTAAGCGTCCCCTTTTGCATAACTATTTGCATTCTATGTGCCAACCCAGCCAAAAATGCTTATCATTTTTTACCTTCTTATCATAGCATTTACATCATCAAAGCGCAAGTCTCCGACTTGCGCTTTGATTGGCCGTAACAATCATTACCAAATAAATATAATCAATTTCAGTGATAAAGTCAAGCCTTTTTGCGAAAACGCCTATCAGTTATTGACCGGATGATGAACCGGCGGCGTAGTTGCGCATAACGAATCAAACCGATAGCCATTCGCACGGGCATACTGAATGATTCGTTCGATCGTGGCAATCGAAGCCGGTTTCAAATCATGCATAAGAACAACGGCATGTGTTTTACCCGCTATGCCGGACGTCACATTCTGATAAATAACGTCAGGATCGGTCGTGCCTGTATCATTAGAAGCTACATTCCAATCAAAATAATGATATCCCTGCTCTTCTACCATGCGGGTGAGGGTGGTCATAATTCCCTCGCAATACCGAGCGCTGACCGTATTGGAGCTGCCGCCGGGGAAACGGACAAGATCAGTATACCCGCCGGTTTGTTCTTTGACAATCTCCTGCATAGCATATAAATCCTCAAAATAAGCGGCTGTTGACCGATAAATGGAAAAGTCATGAGTTAGCGTATGAATGGCAATAGCATGACCCTCGTTATGCGCCCGACCGATTAAATGCCGATAAGAAGAAAACTGATCAGTCACAAAAAAGGTCGCTTTCACGTTATATTCCTTCAAAATATCAAGCAGTTCAGCCGTATAGCCGCATGGACCATCATCAAAGGTTAAATAGACAGTCGGCGCCGTCGGCGCCTCTTCTCTTGAGGAATCAGGCAATTTTGAAAATACCATCACCGTACGGACAGCCTCGGCTTGATTGCCGGCCGCGTCACTGACCGTATACGTCACTGTATACACCCCTGTCTTGCCAGACACGGGCAAGCCGGTTACCTTCACTTTGCTGGTTATGTCGCCGTCACAATTATCCTTCGCCTGAAAACCAGGCTCGATATACCCCTCCGACAGATCCACAAAGAAATCCTTCTCTCCTATCAATGTAATGGTGGGCGGTTCATCATCCTCTTTGTACTTCACCGGTATGACCCGTTTCGCTTCATTGCCAGAGGAATCAGTGACTGACAATATCAATGCATCATCCGTCAAGGTCTGTTGAATTTGTCCGCTGATATCGCCATCATAATTATCATAAGCAGAACAGGCGGCCTCGTAGCGCTGTCCATAACACAGGGTTAATTCAGATAAATCGCATGTGATCACCGGCGCCATGGTATCCACAACCACGACTTTGCGGCGAACAGACGCTGTAAATTTTTTGTATTGGCTTTTGTACTCAATGACATATTCACCGGGATGTTTGGTATCGACATTCCCTTCTTTGATTACATCTACAGGAATATGCGGCGTCATCGGCGCCCCATAATAAGCGTTTGCTCCCTTGTCGGTATAATCGGCAAATACCTCCACATACTCATCCGATCCGTTTAATGTCAAAACCAACTCAGGCGCTATGTATTTTACAAGTAAAAAGCCCAAAATAGCAAGCAATATGCAACCGCCGGCTATACAGCCGACCACAATCATTCTTTTCTTTTTCATACTATTATTATAGCAAAAAATCTTCTTTTCGACAAGAAAAGAAGATTTTTTATCGCTTAATTTTTATGATTATTTCTTAACAAAAAAGTAAGATTTTACTGCATACAGACTTGCAGCATACCTGCGATCTTGGTGGCCGCCTCTGACGCGCTCTGTTTTTCCCAAACAAACTCTATATCGGCGGCTTTTCGATATAAAGGCAATCGTTCCTCGTACATCGCACGAAGGTCCATGCCCTCTCGCAGCACAATTCCACGGGCTGAATAGTCGCCTACCCGCCGCGCCATTTCCTCATATGAAATATTAATATAAACAAGCTTGCTCATTTGTTTTAAATGCGTCATCGCCTCTTGACAATAAACCGCGCTGCCGCCGGTGGCAATGACTGTTCTCTCAGCACACAAAGAACCAATCACCTGATTTTCCAAAACGCTGAAAGCACTGTTCCCTTGCTCTGAAAGAATTTGCCGAAGCGGTGCGCCAGCTTTTTGCTGTATTAAAAGATCCGTATCCACAAACTGATAGAGCAATATTTTGGCCAAAAGCACGCCCAGCGTACTTTTGCCGCAGCCCGGCATACCAATGAGAGTGACGTTGCTCATGACATCAACATCCGATCGTTCGCAAAATTTTCGTTCTTTTTTTCCTTATATAAGGCTAATAGTCCCTCAACGCTCATACCAGCCCGTCTTTCATTGTCAATGGCAAGAAGAATCTGGCCATCGTCCATCATCACAGTTTGGGTTCCGGTGGTGAGCGCCTGTTCGATATTGTGGGTAATCATAAGGGTTGGAATTTTGTTTTCGGCCACCACGGTTTTTGTAATCTCCATGATTTTTTCCGCCGTTGCGGGGTCAAGCGCGGCTGTATGTTCATCCAACAAAAGCAGTTTCGGGGTGATCATGGTGCTCATCAGCAGCGTTACCACCTGACGCTGACCGCCTGACAAAAGGCCCACCTTGGTTTTCATTCGGTCCTCAAGCCCCATATGAAAGCGGGCCGCTTGCTCTTTAAAATAGTCTTTTTTCTTACGACTTAACGCTTTGCAAAAGCCGTGCTCACCAGATGTTTTATAAGCAAGCGCCAAATTTTCTTCCAATGTCATATCCGGCGCTGTGCCCCGCATAGGATCTTGAAATACACGCCCGATTTGCCTTGCTCTTTTATACTCTTTTTCATAGGTAATATCTTTGCCATCCAGTATAAGCTGTCCCTCATCCGGCAGGAAATTGCCGCAGATCACATTAAACAGAGTGCTTTTACCAGCTCCGTTCGAGCCAATAATCGTAATAAAATCATCATCCTTGACAGTCAAAGAAAGCTGCTGCAGCGCCTTTTTGGCATTTACTGTGCCAGGCGCAAAGGTCTTGGAGACATTTTTGATTTCAAGCATTTTTGCGCCCCCCTTGTTTATGGCTGCGTTTACTGTTTATATACGTCCGGATGGCCGGCAAGGCCAGCACAAACGCCATGACAGCGGCAATGGTAATCGACTTCATATCCGAACTATCTGCGCCGAACAATTTGTAGCGAACCACAAAGGCCACCAAAATCTGATACAACAGCGCCCCCAAAACAGAGGCTAAAAGACCTGTCAAAATCCGGCTGCCTTTTAAAATGGCACCGCCCAGCACCACAGCGGCAAGGCCGCGAATCAAAGTACCGCTGCCAAGCCCAAAATCAGTGTATCCGCCAAGCTGCGCACAAAGCGCGCCTGACAGCGCCACCAATCCATTCGAGATACATAAACTCATGATCTTCATACGGTCTACATTAATACTGGAAGCACGTACCATATCGGGATTATTGCCCGTAGCGCGTATGGCAAGACCCGTATTGGTCGAAAAGAACCAGACCAAAAGAATCAGCAAAATAGCCAGCACAGCACACAAAACAGCCATTTTCAAAGCACTGCCCGTTATCGAGTTCGGGGCAATAGACAGCTTATCCATAATCATACGAAAAATCGTGTTTTTTCCAAAATTCAGATTGGTATTTTTAATGCCGGACAATTTTTCAGTGGCCACATGAATCGTATACAAATTCACGCTATACAGCATATTCAGCGTAATAATGCCCGAAAGTACCGGATGTATACGAAGTTTTGTCTGCATAAAACCGGTAAGCAGGCCGGCAAACGCACCGGCGAGTACCGCCGCCGGCAGGCTCCAAAACGCCCCCAGCGACGCACCGACCACCCCGCCCAAAATAGCGCCGATGCCAAAAGAGCCTTCGGTTGTTAGATCAGGCACATTCAGTACCCTCAGGCTAATAAAAACGCCCATAGCCAACACCGCATACACAAGGCCCATCGGTATTTCACCAATAAAATAACTCATTTCAATAACTCTCTCTACGCTCTATGTTTCTTGCCGATTGTCTCACTTAATTGTTTTCAACCAATTCTGCATGCAATGTTTCTGGTATATCCACATTCAATGCGTGCGCCGTTTCTTTGTTAATTGTGACGGTACAGTATTCCGCGTCGCACACCAGTACAGGAATGTCTTTAATATCTTTGCCGTTTTTGTATTCTGCATATAAATCAACCGTCAGCTTACCAATATCAAAGTCGTTAATCGCGACAGTAGCAAAACAGCCCGAAGCCACGGTAGCCACCGAAGAAGCATAGGTAGGAATGCCCTTTTCATTGCAAATTTCCGCCAACTTTGCCACGCCCGATTGAATCACAGAATCATTCGGAATAAATAAAATATCGCATTTTTCAGCCGCAATCGCATTGGCCGCTGTTTCGACATCGGCAGAGGTTTCAGCTGTTACTTCATAATAATCAATTTCTTTGTTTTCTAAATAACTTTTAGCTAACGCCGCCGTATTGGTCGCATTAGACTCTTTGCCGCTTGAAATAAGGCCCACTTTGCTGTAGCCGGGGGTCAGTTTATCGGCAAGTGCAAAAATATCTTCCACGGGTATGGCATTTGAGGTGCCTGTTACGTTTTCAGCATGCTGATTTAAATCTGCCACTACACCGGCTGCTACCGGACCCGACACCGCACAGAAAAACAAAGGTGTTTCACTCTCGGTTGCTAAAAAGGAAAGGGTTGGCGGGGTGGCAATCGTGAAAATAGCTTTGTAACTGCCATCATTCATACTGGAAGCAATCGTTGCTAACGTCCCCATATCGCCGCCGGCGCATTGGTAATCAATGACAGCCGTTTCGCCGTTTACATAGCCATAGTTTTTAAGTCCTTCAAAAATACCGTCCCTCATGTCAGTAAACGCGCTGTTTTCTACCAGCGAAATAACGCCAAATTTCGGTTTTTCAGCCGTTTGGTTTGTATCGCCTGTTTTTTCTTCGTTATTCTGACAGCCGGCTAAGACCAAAAGGGCCGTTACAAGGGCCAACATGATCAATAATAATTTTTTCATTGTATTTTCCTTTCGTTATCAAAACTATCTATTTTATTTTGTTTTTAATTGGCTAAATGCCTCTTGCAGCATGGCAAGCTCAATCGGATATGCGTTATGCGCGATATCAGGCATAGCTATAATTTTAGGAAGCAATTCTACCTCCATAGCATCGGTAAATGCTAATTCTTTCATCTGTGTCGGCAAGCGACACCATCGATTGAAATCATAAAGCGTTTCAAAATCGGCCGCGTGATCAACCAGCATTAAAATTAAACAGCCAAAAGCGACCACCTCGCCATGCAAATAGTTCTTTTCGATATGCTCATACGCGGTCATCGCATAAAACACAGCATGTGCAAGACCAGTATTATAATCAATGATGTGATCCTTTGTCAATAAAACAGACGCAGCACCAATCGTCATAATCACAGCCTCTATCGTTTTGGCAAACGATTCGTCCGCCAGCCCCTGTAAAGCGGCCTCATAACCCTTTTTGCCATAACGCATGATGACGTCATAACCCTCTTTCGCTTTGTTTACCCCTTGGGCAATATAAGACGGCACAGCTTCATCCCGGCTTGACAGCTCACTCTCTAAATACTTAGCCAAGCTGTCTCCCATACCGGCCCTAAAATATTTAGAGGGTGCTTTTGCTATCATGGTTGTATCAATAAACACATGTACAGGCCCCTGCTCAAAGAAATAAGGAGCCAAAAAACGTCCGTCGGCATGATACATAATCGACACACTTGTCGAAGCAGCACAAGTTGCCGCAATGGTTGGAAACGTGAAAACCGGCAACCCGGTTTTGGCCGCCACACATTTGGCGGTATCCAGCGCTTTGCCGCCGCCCACGGCAAAAATCATCTGCGCATCGGCAACTGCTTTTTGTTCCAGCAACATCTGCACATTTTCATAACTGGCCTCGCCGCCATAATGCAGAACACTGGTAATGTTCATGCCACTCCGCCGGATTTTTGCTTCGGCCTTAGACAAGGCCGTTTTCCCACCGATGAGGACAGCCCGCTCACCATATGGTCTGCATATTTCAAATATTCGCTCATAGCTGCTTTCACCCATGGTATAGGCAGGAAATGCAAAATCGATTTTGGCCACATCCATACACCTCTTTCTTTTCATTTACTTTAGCCACACGGTGACTATATTGCTTAAAACAAAACGCCCTTTGAGCGAAACTGCTCAAAGGGCGGAATAAATCCACGGTACCACCTTTATTTGTCATTTATACAAATGACCTCATCCAAAATGCTAACACATTTCTGCCTTTAACGCAGGCTTACGGTCTGGATACTAAACCACATACGGTCTTTCCCCTTCCCCTCGGCGAACCATTATGCCATACGACCTTCCACGGGTTTCCACCATTCCCCGCTCTCTGTAGGCGTCATTTATGACTTTACTCTCGCCTCATCGGTTTGCTCTTATTTTTTGTTAGTATAGCACAATCGTTTTTTGCTGTCAATACTTTTTTCACATTTAGTATATCAACATACTAATCAATAAAGTCACAGCAAAAGCCGCTATGCTGAGCAGCGTACCAAACACAAATTCGCCCGGCGTATGACGCTTAAGCGTCACAGAGGACCAAAAGATAAGAACGTAAATTATCATCGTGACAGGAATCATCCACGGGCCGATAAACCGTATTAAAAATAATAGCGGCCCTACAATACCCGCCGCATGTCCGCTGGCCTTTTTATGCATGACTTTATTGACAAACAAAAGGGCCGCACAGGATAAAAAATAGGCTAAATAAATTTCAAAAAGTCCCCGGCTTACTTGATAAATCACCGCATAAATAAGCCCTGCCGAATAACCCGCAATGGTAAATAAAAAAGCCAAATTCCGCTGACCTGCACGTCCTTTATGCCGATAGGCAGGAAAAACTTTTTGTAACGGATAAGCCAAAGCCGGTATAATCGCTAAAAATAAAATCGACAAACATAGTTCGGCAGCATGATGAACCACCCCTGTACTTTGCACAAAAAGAAACCCAAGCAAAGCGCTCACCAAAATAGGTGGTATACTGATAATTCGTATGATTTTTGCACATTTTTCTTTCATGGTAAACCTCTGTCAACATTTTTTACCATTTTAGAAAAAAGATACTTAATTTGCAACCTATCCTTTTAAAAATCCATTCTATCATTGCATTCACGGCACTCTACTGACAAGAGAATCCCCCTAAAAGACAACATTTATCCCGATTTTCTCATTTAATAAACAACCACCGCTTGCTCTCCCATTTGGTGCCACCGCGTCTCAAATAGAGCCATCTCTCCCGTTTTCACGCCATATAAAGGATCTGCCCACGTGACCGTGTTTTCCTGCTGATCATAACCAATCAGAACGACGCAGTGAAGGGGGCCCTTCCAATAATACGCTTTGTCTGCCTCCTGCCAAACCCTTGTGATTGACGGACGGATCAACAAATTCTGTGTAATCCACACAATGACAGGATGCCCCATGCTCACTTGATAATAAATTTCTTCTATATCATAATGTGTCAAATCATATACTTGGTGCACGCCGCCATTATCTTTCAAAAATTTGTCGGCCGTTTCAACAATGACTGGCGAATAACAACCATAGCTATGACGGTCGGCCGGATCGCCAATATTATATGCATAAAAATTAGCAGAACCAATTGGCAAATACTGATTTTTTAAATCCATCTTTGAAACCGAATAACCCAAATGATTTAACACCATGGTAAGCGAGGTGGTTTCACAGCCATTCGGCAATTCGGGATACTGCCGCACCATGTCAATCGTGAGGGAGGCTTGCTCAGGCATATCACGATATTTATCCGAAATACAAATCGTTCCCTGCGCTTTGAGCGTTTCAAAATCATATCCGTCAATCTGCCCGCCAAAATCATATTCGGCTGCCACCTGCACCAAAAATTCGCCCTCTAAAGGCCTTTCCACTCTTGTTTGATAGACATATAGCAAAAGAGGTGAAGCACTTGACGGATAATCAACCGCCTCATCTACTGCAAAATAAACCGTTTTATCATTGACCGTAAGACGATTTCCTGTTTTTTCGGGCAGTGTGATCGAATCCTCATATACCAAATAAATGCGTATCATTAACTCAATCGCCGCTTGTTCCTCTAAGTGCTTGGCTTCCCACTGCACCACCAAATCCACCGATGTGCCCGTATCACTGGTCATGATTCCCTGGTTGTAATCCTTGCCTGCCTTTCCTACAAAAGACGGGCCTTGCTCAATTTCATGCCAAACCTGCCACAGATCATGCGCGCCTTTTGTGGACATGACATCCGTAACCTTGTGCCTTTGAGCGGGCGCCGAACCTGATAACAACGTCAAAAAACACCCCCCTAAAAGAGCGGCTAACAAAGATAATTTTAAAATTGCTTTTTTGTTTTTTGACATTTTTTCGTTATTTTTTTCTTTTTTTCTTTATGATACCTTTTTTCTGTTCCCTTTTCAATAGTTTTGTGGTAAAATAATGAAAATAAGACAGATTTTTAGGGGTTACGCAAATCGCCTTTTCGATATATAATGATAACAGGTGATTAAATGTGGAACTGATTAAAATTAATGAAAGCAAACTGAAGGTCATGCTGAGCGAAGGCGATCTTAAATGCTACAACCTTGATTGCGATAAATTAGATTATGATTGCAGTGCAACGAAAGAAGCCTTTCGAGAGATCTTAAACGAAGCCAAAAAAGAAACTGGCTTTGACACCGGGGATGAAAAAATATTTGTTCAAATCTATCCTGGCCGCTGCGGCGGTTGTGAAATGTATGTCACAAAACTTGGGTTTGATGAAATCGATACAGAACTTCACGCGCTAAGTGCTGTATACTGCTTTGATGATTTTTCATTTCTTGCGCAAGCCTGCCATTTCCTTCAGCAATACGGCTTTAAAGACAGAAGCGCGCTTTATTCGTTAAACGAAAAATACTATTTAGCCATTAGTGAAGATTTTAAACAAAACAATAATACATACTCGGTAAACGAAAGGGGGAAAGGCGTTCCTCACTATCCCATCCTCAGTGAATACGGCAAACGCATACGGGCTGATCAGAGCTTAGCCTTTATTAAGGAACATGGCGTTGCCATATGCGCTGAGAACGCGGTAGAACGGTTGTCTATACTCAAATGACTTTAGATTTGTTAGAAAAAGAATGTATCAACTGCGACAAGTGTTCGCTTGGCGCAACTAAGCTTCATTCTGTATTCGGTGCAGGCAATCCCGATGCAACGCTAATGTTTATTGGCGAAGCGCCAGGTGCCAAAGAGGATGAGTTAGGCATTCCCTTTGTTGGCGCAGCCGGTAAATTATTTGATAAATACCTTAGCGCGGTCGACATCAAACGAGAAGATGTGTATATAGCAAACATGCTGAAATGCCGTCCGCCTAAGAATCGTGATCCTCTGCCAGAAGAAAAAGACGCTTGTTTTGAATATCTGCGTGAACAAATCCGACAAATCAAACCGAAAATGATTGTGTGCTTAGGGCGCATTTCAGCCCAACGGCTGATTCGTGAAGACTTTAAAATCACCCGTGATCATGGCATATGGGAGCAAAAGGGAGACTTTTTGATGACAGCGGTGTATCATCCCTCTCTATTGCTGCGCGACCCCCGCCGGCGAGAAGAGATGCTGCAAGACATGATCAGCGTAAAAGAAAAATATGAAGAATTAAAAAAACAAAAAATCTCATAGAGAAATATGCAAAGTGTATACAAACTCGCTCTTCATACTCGTAAAGAAAAAACTGTGCTTACCCAAAATGGCAAGCACAGTTTTTATTTTTCAAAGCACGCAGTCTCTTTTTTCATGCTTGATCTCAATCTGAACGTATTATCCCAAAGCTGATCGCGCGGTTTTTCATGGAACATTTTTTAGAAAATCACTTGACAAACACCTGACAAAGCCATATAATAACATGAATTTTTTATATGGAGGACAGAAGATGCTTAGAAAATATTTTGGCAATAAGGCCTTTTATCATAAAATCTTCGTATTGACTATACCAATTATGATTCAGAACGGCATCACCAATTTTGTTAGTATGCTTGACAACGTAATGATTGGTCAGGTCGGTACCGAGCAAATGACCGGTGTAGCCGTCGCCAATCAACTCATATTTGTATTCAATTTATGTGTATTCGGCGCGGTATCAGGCGCGGGTATTTTCGGCGCACAATTTTATGGTGGCGGTGATCATAAGGGATTACGCAATACTTTTCGCTTTAAATTGATCTTTTGTGTTGCCATAACCCTGATAAGCATAGGCGCTTTTATCCTGTTCGGCGATGATCTGATCGGACTTTATCTGCGTGGAAAAGGAAGTGCCGAGGCGGCGAGGTCGGCCCTTGAATATGGGCTCAATTATCTATTTTGGATGATGATTGGTTTGCTGCCGTATACCATTGTACAGTGCTATTCCTCCACCCTGCGCGAAACGGGGCAAACTATGTTACCGATGGTTGCGGGTGTATCGGCGGTACTTATCAATCTATGCCTAAATTATATTCTCATCTTCGGGCATTTCGGCGCGCCCGCGCTTGGCGTGGCGGGCGCCGCTATTGCCACGGTCATTTCGCGGTTTGCAGAACTATTTATCGTTATCCTATGGACACATTTGCACAGCGCACGCAATCTCTTTATTATCGGCGCTTACCGCAGTCTGCGGGTACCGCGCGCCCTGATTGCTCAAATTGCAACAAAAGGACTGCCGCTGATGATTAACGAAAGTCTGTGGGCTGCGGGCATGGCCCTGCTCAATCAATGTTATTCTCGACGCTCACTTGATATAGTTGCCGCGATTAATATTTCCTCAACTTTCTGGAATGTGTTTTCAGTTGTATTCCTTTCATTCGGCGTGGCAATCGGCATTTTGCTCGGTCAGCAGTTAGGCGCGGGCGATAGCGAAGGGGCGAAAGACAGCGCGCGAAAAATGATTACCTTTTCTGTCCTGCTCAGCGTCGCGGTCGGCGCTCTCTACGCCATATGCGCATTATATATTCCGAAAATCTATAATACAACCGAATCGATTCGTTTTCTTGCAACAAGCCTGATGCAGATTTCTGCATGTATCATGCCGATCGACGCTTTTGCAAATGCTTCGTATTTTACACTGCGTTCAGGCGGAAAAACCTTTATTACCTTTATCTTTGATTCTTGTTTTGTTTGGCTCATCAGCATACCTGTCGCATACTGCCTTGTACAATTTACGGCGTTACCAATCATACCGCTGTATGCCATCAGCCAAGCTCTGAATCTAATCAAATGCGTGCTCGGGTATGTGTTTGTGAAAAGGGGAAGCTGGGTCAAACGAATCATCGTGACAGAGAGCGAGCCGGCATAAGTTTTTATTACGATTTGCTTTGACTGCCCTGCCGTGAAATGTACGATAGGCACACCGTTAGACATAGATAAAAAAGTAAAAAACAAATCATACACCGCACACAGTGTAAATGTCAGCGTATCTGAACGGCCGGCTGCGATTCTTCTATCTTGAAAATCAATAAAATATTTAAAAAGAAAAAACTGTGCTCACCGCTTTTGGCAAGCACAGTTTTCTTTTTCCCTAAAGCATCTTACGATGCTTTTTTCTTTTTTTACTTAATAATTCTCTGCTTTTTGCTGGAAATAAGCCTGCGGATGCGCACATACCGGGCAAACCTCCGGCGCTTTTTTGCCAATGACAATATGGCCGCAGTTTGCGCACTGCCAAACAGCGTCGCCCTCTTTAGAGAACACAAGTCCGCCCTCTACATTCGCTGCTAACTTCTTATATCTTTCCTCATGCTCTTTTTCAATTGCTGCTACGCCTTCAAATAACTCAGCAATCTTATCAAAGCCCTCTTCACGCGCCTCTTTCGCAAAGGTAGGATACATATCGCTCCACTCAAAATTTTCGCCCGAGGCTGCCGCTTTCAAATTATCCAGCGTGCTGTCAATGCCGCCGTTCAAAAGCTTAAACCACATCTTAGCGTGCTCTTTCTCGTTGTTGGCTGTTTCCTCAAAAATAGCGGCAATCTGCACATAACCATCCTTTTTTGCCTTAGAAGCAAAATATGTATACTTGTTTCTTGCCTGGCTCTCACCGGCAAAAGCCGCCATTAAATTTTGCTCTGTCTTTGTTCCTTTTAATTCTGCCATTTTAAAATACCTCCATTAGTTTCATTTATTATTAGCGTTTTTGCTAAGCAAAAACAGCTTAGATTACGAAAAATTAACTTTGCTCTGCTTTTTCCTGACAAACTGGACACAAACCCCGATAGATCATATCACAGCCTTCAACTAAAAAACCAGAAACAGGGTCATTTGGCGGAACGGCAACAGGCAAAGAATCATCAAAAGAGATGTCCTCTACTCGTCCGCAGCGCCGGCAAACAATATGCGAATGCGACCTCAATGTAAAATCAAACCGATCAGCCCCCACCGAAAGAGCCACACAGCGCACTTTGCCCTCTCTTGCTAAATCGCGAAGCTGTCTGTATACCGTTGCTCTGCCGATACCGGGGTATTTCTTTTTTATCTCTTCATAAACCGTCTCGGCTGAAGGATGTGAATGCATGTTGCAAACCATCTCATAGACGATGGCCCGTTGTGTTGTATTTCTTTTCATTTTACCCACTTAATGATATATTATATCATTAGTATTATACGTGATTTTCCTTATTTTGTCAATATTTCAATATACTTTTTATTTGCGATTGCCACCATATGGCATGATGACCGATTAAACTGAACTCATTCTTCTCTTTCATCGAGCGAAAAGGTATATTCGCGGTCATTTTGTTTTAAACGAATTTGACCATCATCAGGTTTTTTCATCGTGAAAGAAAAGGATCCATCCTTCTGCAACGACAATGGTTTTGCGCCATAATATAAAGGATAGAAAACATCGCTGGTCCCTTCTATCAAAACAGTATCGCCTTCCATACGGACCGAGGTCAGTTTAACTTCTTCGCCTGTGGAATAAAAATCCATATACACCCGTTCGCTTTGATAAACGTCACGAAGCTGCAAAGCAATGTCTGCATCGTTGGCTTCAATGGCAGCAAGTCCATAAAAAATGCTGCCCCGATAATTTTTTAATTTTTCGGCATAGGTGACTTGCTCCGAAAACTCGGTTTTGCTTGCCCAATCGTTCGCTTGGTAAGCCGCATGAGAGATAAGCAGTTTCACGTCTGTTCCTTCTACCGCTGCGTTCCACCAATGACATAACACCGTATAGGAAGCAGCATCATAATCCATTTGCCAATAAAGCTGCGGCGCCACATAATCAACCCATCCCTGTTCGATAAAAGCGAGGGTATCACAATACAAAGACTTATAGCTCTCAAATCCCTTGGTAGCACTGCCGCCATTTTGCCCATCATCATTCTGCCAAATACCAAACGGAGCAATGCCAAAAAGACAATCCGGCGCTGCTTTTTTTATTTCCTCATAACAGCTTTTGACCAATTCAGTCGTGCAGTGACGCCTATAATCCGCTACGCTGTCAAATGCACTGCCATAAGCGGTGTATTCCTCTTCATCATCAAAAGTTTCATTTTCTTTTGGATAAGGATAAAAATAATCATCAAATATAATACCGTCTATATCGTATTTTTCAGCTAATTCCGCACACACAGACGCTTGCAAAGCCCGCGCCTCGGGATGGCTCAGATTATAATAAACCTCCCCGCCATATTGAACAGTCCACTCAGGATGTACGCGGGCAGGGTTGTCCGCGCTGAGGCTGTCAAACGATAAACTTTTAGTCGTTACACGCACAGGATTCACCCATGCATGCACCTCTATATTTTTCTCGTGTGCCTGTTCAAGCAAATACGATAAGGAATCAAACCCTCCCGGCGGTTCTTCACCTTCGGTACCCGTCAGCACATAGGAAAAAGGCAAAATGTCCGACGCATATAATGCATCTGAATTAGGACTCACTTGAAAATAAATCGCATTGAGTCGATCGGCAAGACAAATATCAATGATCTGGTCTAATTCCTTCTTTAATTGATTTTCATTTCGATTTTGCTTTGAGGGATAATTAATATTATACGCAGTGGCGACATATACGCCTCTTACCTCACGATCCGCATTGTTCATAAACGCCTCCATAGGATCACCAGGAGAGCCTTTGAAAAGCGAAAACAAACTTTCGCTCTCTCCCGATGTTAATTTAAATATCACCAACCCACCACCAAGCAACAGCAAAAGCAGAAGCGGCACCAAAGCAAGGGCAAAAAAATGAAGTTCATTCTTTTTCGTTTTTTTGCCCGGTAATACCGTAACCGATTCCTGTGCTTCAGGCGAGGCCGCCTTCTCTTCGTTTTCCTCTAAAACAAGGGAATCAAGCGCCGAAGAACCAGCTTCTGTTTTTTCGGGTACAAGTGCGCTTTCCTCTTGGTATACAGGAGCCAATTCTTCGCCCTGCGGCGGGTTATCCGCTTTAGCAAGCGAGCTGTCTGCCTCCTGTTCATTCGCTGGTTCACCCGAAGGTATCTCATTAAAAATTTGATCAATCTTATCTTCTTCGCCCATATATGATAACCCTTTCTGCCTTTGCATTCGACACCATTCAAGGATAGAGAATGCAAACTCATCGTATTCGTTTTAATTCTTTATCAATAAAATGACTGTTTTCTTCTCTTTTGTAAAATTATAGCAGTTTTACTTGTCCATTTCAACCATATATCCTCGCTTTGTTCCATTTCTATGCTGATAATTTTGAAAATATGGCTAATACTAAAAAAGAAAAAATCAATCATGGTTTTGCTTTCTCCATTATTTGTGCATATGGCAAAGCCGCGAAAGAAAGATAGGGAATCTTTATGAATATAAACGGCAAAAAAATTGTATTAGTAGGCTCTGGTTTTGTGGGCATGAGTTTCGCTTATGCCGCGCTGAATCAAAATGTATGCGATGAATTTGTAATTATTGACATTGATAAGGAAAAAGCAAAGGGTGAGGTAATGGACCTAAATCACGGTTTGGCCTTTGCACAATCCAACATGGAAATTACCACGGGTGAATACACAGACTGTAAGGACGCCGACATTGTCGTCATCTGCGCTGGCGTTGCCCAAAAGGAAGGGGAAACAAGAGTCGCCCTGCTAAAGCGAAACGCCGCTGTATTTGAGTCCATTATCCATCCCATTATAGAAAGCGGATTCAAAGGCATCTTCTTAGTTGCCTCGAATCCAGTGGATATTATGACAAAAATTACGAAAGAACTCTCCGGATTTCCCGCTGAAAGAGTCATTGGCACCGGCACAACCCTTGACTCAGCCAGGCTGCGCTATCTGCTTGGTGAGTATTTTGATATCGATCCTAAAAGTGTTCACGCTTATGTCATTGGGGAACACGGAGACAGCGAATTTATACCATGGAGTCAAGCTATGATTGGCACCAAGCCCATTGAAACCGTTTGTCTTGAGCATGAGCAATATAAGCATGCAGACCTTGAAAGCATTGGTAACCAAGTGCGCATGGCAGCCTATGAAATCATAAAAGCGAAAAAGGCCACCTATTACGGTATTGGTATGGCGATTGTCCGTATCTGTAAAGCCATACTCAACAATGAAAAATCAATCTTAACGATTTCCTGTCAAATGAATGGCGAATATGATTTACAAGGCGTATATCTTGGCATGCCTTGTATTGTAGGAAACACAGGCGCTAGAAATATCATACGCCTATCCCTAACCCGCTCAGAACTGGCCAATCTTCAAGCCAGCGCTGACTTTTTAACTAAAACTTATCAAGAAATTCAAGCCGATCAATAACAAAACAGCGCGGTCAAATGAACCGCGCTGTTTTGTTATTTGAAAATTCACTTGACCGTCGTTCAAAAGACATGTATAATAGATAAAGATAAGAAGGTTTTTATAAATAACAGGGGATATGAAATGAAAAAAAATGTAATTACCGTTTTGCTGATTGCGGTCATGTTTATACCCAGTATCATTGCCGTTGCAAACTATGCCTATTTAAAAAACACCCCCATTGAATATCGAAATGTATCCAAATTAGATATTACCGATTTAGCCGACACCGTATTCCACCTCGATAAAGAAAACAGCGCGGCGGAAAAAGAAGATCTGCAATTTTTTATTTCTTTAAACAAAAACGCGAAAAGCGTTGATGCACTGCCCACTGACATTGCACAAACAAAACCATTTATTTTTACCTATTACAACTACGCCGTGAAAACCGATTATCAATATTATTTTTCGCTCTCTGCCGAAAATGCATATTATGTAAACAATACCGGCGGCGTTTATAAAATTTCACCCAGCGATGCTACTTCTTTTATTTGCAGCTATTATGCCAGATCGTTATATGAAGGGGCCGAACTGCCGCAGCTTACACTCTCGGACACCAATCCGGTTACCCCTGCCACGATGAACTGGAATTTCCGCAACGTTAAAAGTCAATATGTGAACTATGCACCAACTTATACCACAACAAAATCGGTAAACAGCTATGATGTTTCATCGAATTTTGCCATGAAATTTTCGGTGCAGCCAGACTTTTTTTACATCACGATTACGCAAAACAATGAAGAAATCTATAAAGGAGATTACGACGCTTTAGCCATTCCGGCGGCCTTAGATCTTGGAAAACCAGCCATTGTTGAAATTAATGCAGAATGGTATGAATCGGTTTCACAAGTGTATGCGGGCGAAGCCACCTATCGATTTGAAGCCAATTTAGTACCACCGCCGCTCTTCTCTATGGTATCCAGCGATGGAGACTTTGTTGAAGAAGGCAGTGTACTTGCCATCACTGGCAAAAACATCAAAGACATAAATGAAATAGTCTTTAGTTCCTCGCCTGAAATCAGTTACACACCAACTTGGTTTTCCGATGATGAAACAGGGTCTGTTTACACGCTGGTACCTATTAGCATTTATGAAGACTATGGCAATGTAAGTGAATTTACCTTTACGATTGAAACAGGCGGCTCCTCTACGGTTGTGACTTTGCCTTATCAAAAAAAGCGATTTGACACGCTCAAAGGCTTGTCTGAAGCAAACTATCAAAATGATTTTGCCGAAATTTCCGAGCAAATTGGCACACCGGCAGATTCTTCAATCTTGTTCGCCGGCGGATTTGCCAATCCAGTCTCTTCCACCTCGGGTCTAAAGGGATTTGGCCGTATAGTTGACAATTCCTATAAACACAACGGTGTTGACTTTACCAATGTTACCTCCGGTGACAATATACATGCTGGGGCAAGCGGTACGATTGCTTATATTGGTGATCTCTCTTCGGGGGATACTGTGGTTGTCATTGAACATGGCTTAGGTCTTCGTTCTTGGTATGTAAAAATGGCGTCGGTTGATTCTTCTCTCGCTGTGGGAAGCACCGTAACGAAAGGAGATGTCATTGGCACCTGCCTGTCGGGTAATTTACACTGTTCCATTACAGTATTTGGTGTCCCGGTCTCTCCCTATAAGTTCTGGTCCTTTACCAGCGACAATACAGAATTTTTAGATTTGAAATAAATAAACTATCCGTATTCAGATAAAAAAGCAGCAGTGCCAATGCACTGCTGCTTTTTTATCTCTCCATATAAACTATTTATAATTACATAAACAAGACCAAGCCGTCACTAATCCTTCAAACGAAATCGAGGCGTTAGCCGGACTCGTTGAAGGCAGGTAATATGCCGGTCGATTGGTTAGTGGAAGCATATGTTTTTGATATAATTTCTCGGCTGTCCTCCCATTCACATAGATCTTCTCAATCGCACAAGTACGAAAAATATCGGTTAAATCATTAGCTTTTACATCGCGGATGGAACTATCTTGGCTGCCTTGTATATCGCACTCGGCGACGACATCCCACAACGCAATACGACCATAGGATAAAAGCGCCAATTTCTCATCCTTTGAAACCGGAACCGGCTGCGAAAATACTGCCGCTAAGACCCGCCAAAATCGATTTTGGGGATGCGCGTAAAAAAATTGATCTTCCCTTGATCGCACCGAAGGAAAGCTGCCTAACAAAAGAATCCGCGACGATGAATCGTAAACAGGCGGAATTGAGTGTAAAATCATGCTCTTATCTCCCCATATCACTGTAAAAATGCAATTGAACGTTTAACTGGCCGTGCATAAATACCCGCACGTCCTGCTGGATAAACCGGCATCGTTAAATTTCATGATAGCTAAAATTTTATTGAATACCTAAGAATAACCCTTACAGGGTTATTCTTACGAAATTTAACTGCCGTAAAGTACAACTCCGGCATAGCTGGAATCCAGCATCTCCAGGATATTACTCTTAATCAGTAACAAGCAAACTGAAAGTTTTCTTGTATTATACACCAATATCATTTTCTTTTGCAATAGCGCCAAGTGCTTAGTCATAAAACAACCGGCACTTTCATATGTTCTTACTATGAAAAAAGTAATGATATGTATAGGATGCTGTATGAGCCTTCTTTTAGCCTCTTGCAGCGCTTCAACAAAGCCCTCAGACATGATGGCACGTTTAGTTACCGAACTGCAGGACGTACCCGAAACCCGCATGATTTTTTATAATGATGCGAATCCAGACACAGAAAACTTTATGACGCAAGAGTATATCACTAAAATTTACTATCAAGATTTTGAAATCAACGCGCTGTGTGCCGAGTACGCTGTATTCATGGGCAGCGGTGGTGCACCCTATGAGATCCACATTTTAAAAGCGCGTGCTACTTCGAACATGCCGGAGATTCTATCGGCTCTGCAAACAAGAAAAGACCTGCTGCAATCAAAAAATGCTGCTGCGTATAATCCAGACGCTTATGATGTTACTATGACAGCAAAGGTTTTTTCCAAAGAAAAATATGCTGTATTATTAGTGACAAAAGACAACGAACAAGCCGAAAAATTAATCCAAAAACTAATCTAATATCCGCTATATAAAAAGCCAAGCAAAATATCTTTGCTTGGCTTTTTCATTATAAAATAATAATTAACTTAGCGGAGGTTGTTGGTCTGCTTGCGGCTTCTCCTCTTGACGCGAAGCCTCCTCTGCGGCCTTTTGCGCCTCTTCTTTCGCGCGTTTCGCATTTTCAAACTGTGCCTGATCCTGCTTTTGCTGTGCAATCGCTTCTAATGCTTCTGTTGACGGTTCATCGCTTTCCATTACAAGCTTGAATTGATCTTCATCCATCTCCTCATGAATCACCAAATATTCAGCAATAAAATGAAGCTTGTTTATGTTCTCACGCAAAACTTTCTCACAAAGTTTAAAGGCTTCATCAATGATTGCATGAATCTCATCGTCAATAAGCTTAGCCGTTTGTTCTGAATAATCGCGATTATTATTAAAGTCACGCCCTAAGAACACTTCATCATCCGAATGGCCAGAGCCATAGACAATCGGACCTAAAACATCGCTCATACCCAGCTTGGTGACCATCTTTTTCGCAATTTGCGTGGCCCGCTGGATATCGTTGGAGGCACCGCCGGAATAATCGTCGTAAATAATTTTCTCGGCGACACGCCCGCCTAATAGCATAGCAATTTCTTCTTTTAAACCGCTCTTATATTCACTATATTTGTCTTCTACAGGCGGATTTAAAGTAAAGCCTAACGCACGCCCACTTGGTACAATCGAAATCATGCGAACAGGGTCAACCGAAGGAAGCGCATACGCCATAATCGCGTGTCCTGCTTCATGATAAGCGGTCTTTTTCTTTTCTTCCGGTTTAATAACCATGGATTTTTTGCGCGTACCCACAATAATTTTGAGGGTGGCCGCCTCGATATCATCCATACCAATTAGGCTTTTATTTCTGCGAGCCGCCAAGAGCGCCGCTTCATTCAACAAATTAGCAAGGTCTGCGCCTGTAAAGCCGACGGTTGTTTTGGCAATTTGACTGAAATTCACTTCACTACTAAAGTGCTTTCCTTTTGCATGCACTTTTAAGATATCTTCGCGTCCTTTCAGATCTGGATAACCAATGGTGATCTGTCGGTCAAAACGACCTGGACGAAGCAGTGCAGGGTCTAATATATCCGGACGGTTGGTAGCCGCCATAACAATAACCCCTTCATTAGCGCCAAAACCATCCATCTCGACTAATAACTGATTGAGTGTTTGCTCTCTTTCATCATGCCCACCGCCAAGACCCGCGCCGCGGTGACGACCCACTGCATCAATTTCATCGATGAACACAATACTCGCAGGTGCCTTCTTGGCCGTTTCAAATAAATCACGCACACGAGAAGCACCAACACCGACATACATTTCAACAAAGTCTGAACCTGAAATGGAATAAAACGGTACGCCAGCCTCACCGGCCACCGCTTTCGCTAATAAAGTCTTACCCGTTCCGGGAGGGCCCACCAAAAGCACACCATGCGGAATACGAGCGCCTAATTTAGTAAACTTAGTCGGGTCTTTTAAAAACTCGACCACTTCTTGCAGCTCTTCTTTTTCTTCATCATTACCGGCCACATCAGCAAAATATACCTTTTTCTTTTCTTCTGAACCAAGTTTAGTTCTCGCTTTTCCAAAGGAATTCATTTTGCCACCTTTGCCGGCGGCCTGCCGAATAATGAATACATACATGATAATGAAAAGGACAATCAAAATGACATAGGGAATATAATTAACCCATGCAGATACCGGCTCTTCAAAGTCATATTTCACATCATGTTCTGAATAATACGGCTGGCAATCATTCACAAACAAATAAACATCCCGCAGGGTGTATTTAATTGTTTGATTATCTCTGGTAACAACCGTCAACCTATTTTCGGTAGAAACCTCAAAACGCTCCACCTGATCCTCTTTAAAGAGCGTCACAATATCGCTGTATGTCTTGCGGTCCCCAGGCATATTGCCAAAAAGAATGCTTGCTATACTCAAAAGAACTAAAATAATGACGATATATAGTACAATAACCTTCAGGTTACTTTTCATCTTCTTCCTCCCTGTGCATGCTGCTGTATACAGATGGTTTAAGTATCCCTACAAAAGATAGTTCTCTGTAAGATTCATTATAATCAAGGCCATATCCGACCACAAATTCATCCGGTATAATAAAGCCTGAATAATCTGGTGTAAAATCAACCTCTCGTCTTTCAGGCTTATCAAGAAGCGTACAAGTGCGCACACTCTTAGCGCCCTTTAATGTTAAATATTTTGTCAGGTGAGATAAGGTTTTGCCTGAATCAATTATATCCTCTACAATAATGATATGGCAACCTGCTATATCTTCTCTATGCAAATCTAAAAGAATTTGAATATTGCCGGAGGAAACCGTTGCGCTGCCATAAGAACTGACCTTCATAAAATCAATGTCTACCGGCAGCGAAATTGCTTTCATTAAATCGGCCATAAAAACAACTGAACCTTTCAGTATACAAAGAAGAAGCAGCTTGCCGTCCATGGCCCGATAATCCCGATCAATCGCTTCTGCAATTTCTCCTACCCGCTGCCGAATCTGTTCTTCGGTCAGCAAAACCTTTGCGATATCTTCTGTCAAGTCTCGATACATGCTCATGCTCCTATGAAGTAATAGATATGAAGTCCATCATCGGCTTTAAGATCATCACGCACAGGGTGGCCTGGCAGCCAGAATACACCCCTATCGTCACAAAAAACTGGTCTTTGCTCTTTTTCACGCAAAGTCAGTTTATCTTCCTGCAGCATTTTTCTTATTTTTTTGGTCATGCCGCCAATCTTATAGCCATCTGTACCCCTTCTTTCACGAAGAAATACTCTATTGATTTTAGCAGAATTCAGTACACTGTGTATAGACTTTTTGTAAATAAACAAATAATCTTCAAGTTGTGATTCGGTAAGTTTGTTAGGGGTTAGCAACACCATTGTATTCATGAACGGAATCGGATTCTCGCCTAAATGCATTTCATACATAAACGTCGAAGAAATTGGCTTTTCCCCCCGCGCCGACTGGCCAAATCGAATATAATTTCGATCGATATAAGCGAATCGGCCTGCCGCAAAATCTCGTCTGCTGCCATGCGTGCCAGAACGAATAAGGCAGATCAGTTCTTCCACCACTTTTCGTTCGGGCGTTTTTTCATATGCATCTTCATAAAGCATACGAACCACTCTATTCAGTATTGACGGATGAAGCGCGCGTAAATCCGAAATCACGCTTGTTTTTGCTTTTTCCGAAAATTCCCTTAAAAAAGCTTCATCATCCCTGGCCTCTTCACAAAAATGCATCACATGCTGAACGGCGCCCTGATTGATCGATTGCAGCGCCGGCACGATCACTTTGCGAATCCGATTGCGTGCATACTGATCATCCGCATTGCTGGAATCAGTTATATAGGGCAGCGAATGAGCCTCTATATAGGCCATAATCTCTTCTTTCGTGCAAAAAATAAGCGGCCGGACAATGTGATCGCGCTTTGGTGGAATACCGCATATGCCGCGCAGTGCGCAGCCTCTGGCCGCATGGAACAAGACCGTTTCTAAATTATCCTGTGCATGATGAGCAGTTGCTATGCAATTCACGGCATTTTCTTTACAAAACTTGTCAAACGCCAAGTAACGCACGCGGCGGGCGCAAGTCTCAAGACTCTCTTTTGTTTGCAAACACATGTTGGGCACGTCATAGCGATAGCATGTATAGGCGATATTCCTTTCCCGGCAGAAGCGCGCGCAAAACGCTTCGTCCCGGTCTGCCTCTTCACCTCTTATACCATGATGAATATGCACAGCGTAAAGCCGAAAGTTTTTTGACGCGGCCTGACCTGCCAAAAAATGAAGCAAAGCAACCGAATCAGCTCCGCCGGAAAACCCCACTGCGACCGAATCGGCTGCTAACATCTCATATTTTTCAATCGCGGCAAGCGCTTTCTTTTCAAGTACTGATTTAGTATTCACTGAATTTGTCATCAATCGAGGTGAATTTTGCATAATCTTTATACCAGCCTACTTTTGCGGTGCCCGTGCCGCCATGCCGGTTTTTACCGATGATGATTTCAGCCATATTATCATTCTCACCACCGTCATCATAATATTCGCCACGGTAAATCATTAGCACTTCATCGGCATCCTGCTCAATTGCACCCGAATCTCGAAGGTCACTAATTGAAGGACGCTTTTCAGACCGTCCTTCGGTCCCACGGTTTAACTGGGCACATACAATGACCGGCACATTCATTTCCTTCGCCATGATTTTTAAGTTTCTGGAAATTTCGCCAACCTCTACCGCCCGGTTATCAATTTTTCGTTCACTATGCATAAGACCGATATAGTCGATAATGACAAGGCCTAAATTATCCCGCATGCGCCGCAGTTTTGATTTCATCGACGCACAGGTCATGGCTGTGCTGTCATCGATATAAATATCCGTTTCAGCTAATGCGGCCGATGCATGCGCTAAATTTTCCCAGTCTTTCGCGTCTAAACGACCCGAACGCATTTTATAGTTATCCACCAGCGCTTCGCTGGACAACATTCTTTGCACAACCTGCTCATTAGACATCTCAAGCGAGAAAATACAAACTTTCTTTTTCGTCGCTTTAGCCACATTCAAGGCCACGCTGATGGCAAAAGCCGATTTACCCATACCCGGTCTTCCGCCGACAATGCACAAATCCCCTTTTCCAAGGCCGACTAAAAATTGGTCAACCATCGCAAAGCCAGTGGGCGTTCCCATTGCGCTTGTCGGATCGGCCTGTATCTGTTTTAAATGGTCATAGGTATTAACCAATACCTCGCGAATATGCGAAAAACCTTTCGCATTCTCACGATCGGCGATATCAAATATGCGCTGCTCAGCCCGATCAAGAATCATATTCACTTCATCGGCCTCTAAAAATGCTTCGTCACAGGTCTCGTCGCAAGCGGTAATCAACTTACGCAGGGTGCTTTTCCCTTTTACAATCTGCGCATAATCGAGCACATTGGAAGCCGACGGCACCGTGTCTGCAATGACCTTTAAATAAGCCATGCTCTGATCCCGGTCGTAAACGCCGCCTTTCACGAGTGTCTCAATAAGGGTAACGATATCAATATTGCGGCTGACAGAAAATAGCTCCTGCATAGCCAAATAAATCTCTTTATGCTCGTCAAGATAAAAGTCTTCACTCTTCAAAAAGCCGGTAATCTCGGTCAGTTTCTCTGCATCCACCAAAACAGAACCAAGCACCGATTGCTCGGCCTCTAAAGAAAACGGCATCTTGCGCGCGGATACATCGGTTGTCATTTTTCTTCCACGATCACCGTAATGGTGCCACCTATATCATTATACAGCTTGCAGGTTGTCTTATATGTACCAAATGCTTTAATTGGCTCTGAAAGGGTGATTTTTCGCTTGTCTACTTCGATGCCAGTTTGCGCTTTAAGCTGTTCTGCAATTTCTTTGCTGGTAACCGAGCCATATAACCGCCCATCGGCACCGCCTGTCATTTGAATCTTAACCGAGACATCTTCCAATTTCTTCGCTGTCTCTATGGCCTGTTCCCGTTCCACTTCTTTTTTATGAGCCAAAGATGCCTTTTTGCCCTCGATTTCATTCAGCGCTTTTGCATCGGCCAATACAGCGGCGCCCTTCGGAATCAAAAAGTTTCTTGCGTATCCATCTGAAACTTCTTTTACATCGCCGGCCTTGCCTTGCCCTTTAACGTCTTTTAAAAATACTACCTTCATTCGATTCACGCTCCCCTCGATTTAATCTTCACTATAATACTTATCAATCGCTTCTTTCAATTTCATAACGCCGTCCTCTAACCGAACGCCCGGAATTTGGGCCGCCGATGAGTTATAGCTGCCGCCGCCGCCAAGATAACCCATAATAATCTGCACATTAATATTACCACCGCTGCGTGCGGAAATATAAACATCCGAATCAATGCGGCATACGGTAAAGGACGCGCTTACCTGCTCAAGTTCCAACAATTTATCGGCCATTTTAGCGCCAATGATGCGATCCGACATAACATTGTCCTCACAATCATTGACCGCGATAAGCAAATTGTCTCTATACATCTTTAGCTTGCTTTGAAAACGTGCTTCCCTCGCAAACTCCGCAAACGAACTTTGATACAGCTTTTGCGCATCAGAGGGAACAGCCCCCTGATCACGTAAATACTGCGCCGCGCCAAAGGTTCTCGAACCGGTATTGCGGGTAAATTGTCTGGTATCAAGCAAAATGCCCGAGAGAATTATATCCGCCTCATCTTTGGTCAAATTGCCTTCTGGAAGCGCTTGTTCCAACAGCTCGGCCACGATCTCACAAGTGCTGGAAGCCGATGGCTCAATATAAGAGAAAGTAGTCTCATATTCATCATTTGTAATATGATGATCGATAACAACCGTTTTATTGACACTGGCAAAAAGATCAGGCGATTCAAAATTATCTCTGTTATTGACATCCACAACCACTAATAGACAACTTGAGCTATTTAATTCCAGCGCCTCAGCTCTGTCTATTACTATATTCTCATACCCCGCCATTGTTGACAGTTTTTTGAAAAAGCGCAGTGTATTGGGATCACTCTGATCCGCCACCATGTTCGTTTGCACGCCGCAAAATCTGGCCAATTTGACAATACCGAGCGCCGCCCCTAACGAATCCATGTCTGCTCTGGCATGACCCATGACAAGAACCCGGCTGCTCATACGAATTGCATGGGTGAGTTCGTTTACAAACACACGCGCCCGCACCTTTGTTTTCTTTTGTATTGTCTTGGTTTTTCCCCCGAAAAAGAGCATTTCAGCCGGATATTTGACCACCGCCTGGTCACCGCCACGCTGCAGCGCCATATCAAGCGCCGCCCTAGCCGCCTTTTCTTTGTCTGAAAGGGGACCCTCTATCCCAGACACCCCAATGGATATTGTCACTGGCAAGCCGCCTTCATCCATACGAATATCCCTAATTTTATTAATAATATCGAATTTACCATCCACAAATTCACGCAAATGCATGCGGTGGAAGAGAAAAATAAATTTATCCCGCTCATATTCCTTAAATATACCGCCAACCGAAGCCGCCCAGCCAGATAAAATCGATTCAATCTCGGCCGAAACGGTACGATATTTTTCATGCACATACTGCAGAATTTCTGACAAATTATCAATGACAATATAGGCCACCTGCGTTGCCTCTTCATCAATGCGCTTATACGCTGCTTTCAGCGCCGTAATATCATGAAACATCAAGACATTATAGTCTTTTTTCTCAATCTTCACATCGTAACTATATAGGGTAAAAAACTGCTCTCTAATTTCGCAGGCTAAGCTGTTCTTCTCCTGTTCGCTTGTCAGCCTGCGATAGTCAATACCACACAACCCTTCAATGCCACGGCCGAAATAATTTTCATCACCGAAAATATCTGAAAAAAGCTTGTTATGCCAGATAATTTTACCTTGTCCATCACAGATAACCACCGGCATGTCAAGTCTGATTAACAACTCTCTGGTAATATCTGAAACGGCTTTTTGTTCTTCTTCTGATATTTGAAGATTCCGATACAAAATAAAATAATACAAAATCTCTAACACGGCGGCTGTAAAAATATAGCAAACCAAAATCATAATGCCGCAAAACAATACATTTGACCCCATATTGCATAAAATCATATAGAGAACAATGTAAATAATAGCAGCCGCAAAGCACAAAGCTGATTTTATCGTTTGATGGTTAATCTTTTTATTCTTATCTTTCAACATTTCCTTACCTTAAGAACAAATGATATGATGACGAGTCACAATCGTTTTAGTCATTCTTTAAAATGACTCATTGCCGAACTCCTCGGCCGGATCTTAAAAAACATAATCGATTAAAATGAAATAGCAAAAATAATCCACTATTATTATAACACCAAAAGAAACATATGTAAATAAGCGTACTGTAAATCAACAATGAGCGATCTATGTTTACTTTTTTGAAAAATACAGATATTGGCCCCACACAAAATCATAGCAAAAAATTTTTACCCTGCTGAACGACACAGCATCATTGGTTATAACCAAACTCTTGGCCAAGTGATTGTAACGCTATGTTTGCTGTTCCAAAATATGTTTTAACAAGACCTCTTTTTGATTGACTAATTTGCCTTCCATGACCAATACAAGCACTTCCTTTAGCTGGCAGCCAATCGCTCGCCCAGGCACCCCTGCCTGCAGCAAATCATTTCCATTGACCGCTAATTGATGAATGGTATAAGGCATGCCGCTTTCTTTGGCTGCCATCACCAAGGAAAGCGCCGCTGTATCTTCATGAAACTGACAAAGCTTGACGGCTTGTTCTTCCCCTATTTCATGCAGCAAAAATAAAGCCTCTGACTGACTTTGGGGCAAAGGTGCTTTATAAGAAAGAAGCGTTTTTACGCAATGCGCCATTGATTTGGATAAACGCAAATGAGCAAGCGAATCTGCGCTTTGACGATATAATGCCGCCAGCCGCACACAAGGATCTTTCGCAAGCGAATCGTGAACCACCGATGGCCTTGCTAAAATACTCGACAAAATAGATGCCGCCTGTTCACTTACCCTCCTGACCGCCCTGCCCATCACAAAGCCAATGAGTTCGGCCGTTACACGCTCGTTAGCGATGCCTGCCAGAAGCGCTTTGTGCGCCTCCATAGCGGCAAATGTATTTTCTTCAATAACAAAATCAAGCCTTGCGGCAAAACGAATAGCCCGCAAGATCCGCAGCGGATCCTCTGTAAAGCGTTCAGCAGGATCGCCCACGGTACGAATCACACCCTTTTGTAAATCTTGTCTGCCGCCAAACAAATCAATACACTCACCACTCTCGCCGTTTGGCGCATAGGCCATAGCGTTTATGGTAAAATCCCGTCTTGTAAGATCATCCTCAATGCGGGACGTAAAAAAGACTTGATCTGGCCGTCTTCTGTCTGAATAACCTTGTTCGGTCCGAAAGGTTGTGACTTCACACGCCCTCCCACGATGGACTACGGTCAACGTACCATGTTTCACGCCGGTTTCAATCACCTTCATGCTCGCAAAACATTTCCTCATCTCATCCGGTGTAGCCGAAGTACAAAGATCATAATCAGCGGGCACAAAACCAAGAAGGCGGTCGCGTACGCAACCGCCCACTAAATATGCCGCATGCCCTTTTTCTGCAAGCGCATCGATTATTTCCTGTATCTCGCAAGGCAGCTTGTCTGTCATTTTACATATTGCCCCTTATGAGAACCGCTGTCTTTTACGGCCGCTTTTTGCACCGGCATAATCACCCATGCATTATTAATATACCGCTGATCTTTCAAAGTGGGTCCAAGATTTGGTGAATTGATCAGCTCCACATTGCAATTGCCCCGTACATCATACGTAGCATATTCCATCACGGTGCTGCTACCGCCATCCATCATGGCCGCATTTACGCACTTCTCTTCCATTAGAATTTCCTGCAAGGTGATCAAATCACAACCGATACTATAGCCAACTTGTCGGCCATCAACCGCCAAAAACAGAATTTCACCCGTCTCTCTTTGGCCAAGCGCCGTTCTTGGCGCAATACCCCAGCCACCGTCGCCGGCCTTGAACATGCCCTCGCCATTTACAATCAAGAACACCTCAGCCGAAACTGCACTGCGCAAACCATTTTCCATGGCCCAGGCTGCGCTGCCCATTTTTAATGTCATCACATTCTCAGGACTTAACCCGATAATACGATAGCTTCCGTCATAGCCTCCACGCGGCGTCACAAGCTCATTATCCTCAATGATGATACCATAAGGCTGACCGCCGTTGGAATCATAATTCGCGCCGTCAATAAACCCGCCGGCATTGATGCCTGCCACCGCGCCTGCTTTCTCAATCATCATCGCCACGGTAGCCCCGCAGACAAACTGGCGGTCTGTATCAACTAACTTAACTCTGGAGGGATCCGAACAAAGCATTAGATAGCCTGTATAAACACCCGAATTAGTGCTGCCGGTTATCTTTTTCAAATAAATACCCGTGTCCAGCTTTTCATATCCTTCGGCTGCGTATTTTTGATCTTTTTCTGCTTCATCATCTACTTCTGATTTAGGCAATACGATCGGTTTGCTTTCTACATTAGAATCATCAACCTTGCCGGTATTGATTGTCGTTTCAATCACGCTGGCAGGGATAAACCATTCTGCATAAAACTTATGGCTGGCGGTAGTCATAGCTGTTCCGATCCAAATTGATTGAATTTCAGGAAAAGCCCCGCAGCCCACGGTAATAAAAAAGCCCAAAGCACAAGCAAGTCCAAAAGACATGCAGGTAAGAAACACCCATTTCAATACATGGAGAATTTTTTTCAAAATAACGACCTCTTACTTTAACAAATCATAAATATTTTTGCAAACCGGAAGGCAAAACATCTTCGCTCAGCCTATAAGTACAAATTTTCAGCAAAGCAGTCAGTCGGACGTTTCGGAAAAAAAGCACAAAATTCCGCTTGCATAAACGAAAAGGTAAACTTGCTAAGAATACTCGTAAGAGTTATTCTTATAACTTCTTCAACCTTTCAGCAATCTGCAAGTTTAGCGTTTCCGGCTCTGCCGGAATTTCGCTTGGATAAGCGAAAAGGTAAACTTGCTAAGAATAACTCATAAGAGTTACTCTTATAACTTCTTCAACCTTTCAGCAACCTGCAAGTTTAGCGTTTCCGGCTCTGCCGGAATTTCGCTCGCACAAACGAAAAGGTACACTTGCTAAGAATAACTCATAAGAGTTATTCTTATAACTTCTTCAACCTTTCAGCAACCTGCAAGTTTAGCGTTTCCGGCTCTGCCGGAATTTCGCTTGGATAAGCGAAAAGGTAAACTTGCTAAGAATAACTCGTAAGAGTTATTCTTATTTATACTATACCATAAAATACAAATTTGTCAATGAATCAACATCACCATCACAAATGCACATTATGCCTGTGCATTGGAAAGCATCAGTTTTAAGCGATTTTCTTGATTAATACGCGTAGCGCCCGGATCATAATCAATGGCTACGATATTAATATCCGGAAACTTTTCCTTCAAGGGTTTCATCACCCCTTTGCCCACAATATGATTGGGCAAACAACCAAATGGCTGCGCGCAGACAATGTTCTTCACACCCTGCTCATAAAGCTCTACCATCTCAGCGGTTAAAAGCCATCCCTCGCCCATTTTAGTGCCATGCCCCACAAAGGCAGTGCCTAAGGTTAAGGTATGATCAAACGGCGTCGGCGGATCAAACGACCCCTCCTCTTGAATCAACGAAATGATATCTTTTTGTTTCTTTAACAAGAAACGCATGGCGATTCTTGCTAAAGCGCCTCTGTATTTCCATTTACCATACAAGGTCGAATCCATCATATTGTTATAAACGCAGTATAAACAAAAATCTGCAAGACCAGGAACCACAACTTCTGCCCCTTCATGCATCAAGAACGCTTCTAAATCGTTATTGCCTAACGGAGAATATTTGACAAAAATCTCGCCCACAATGCCAACTCGAACCCTGCGGTCCCCTTGACGTTCGATACGGGCAAAATCATCAATAATGGCCCGATAATTCGCTAAAATGCGCCTATAGTGTATGCTTGTCGACTGCATCTCATCGGTCAGCCGTTTCACCCATGTATCGCACAGAGTCTCACTCGTGCCGGGAACCACTTCATATGGCTTGGTTTGATTGCGCAGCAGCATTAAAAGATCACCATACATCACCGCATACAAAAGCCGATGGACCAAAGGCAGCGTCAGCTTAAAGCCTGTATCTTTCTCTAACCCGGACATATTGAAAGAAATCACCGGCACCTGTCCATAACCTGCCTTACGCAGTGCCTTGCGCAGCAAATGAATATAGTTAGAAGCCCGGCACCCGCCGCCGGTTTGGGTAATCAGCACCGCGGTTTTGTCAGGATCATACCCTTCATTTTCAATTGCGTCAATAAACTGTCCAATCACGAGCAGAGCCGGATAGCAGGTATCGTTGTGCACAAATTTTTGCCCCTTTTCAACCACCCCGCGCCCGCTGTTCTTTAACAGCTTCACCCGGTAGCCATAGGAAGCAAAAATCTTTTCCATCAGCTTTTCATGCATAGGCAGCATATTCGGCATAAGGATCGTATGGGTCTTTTTCATTTCAGGTGTGAAAACAGGATATTCAGTCAGCAAATTGTTTCCCCCTCTCCTCAAGTGCGCCTATGAGCGAACGCAGTCTAATCTTCACCGCGCCCAAATTTGTAATTTCATCAATTTTGATTTGTGTATACAGTTTGCCTTTATCCTCTAAAATAGCCCGCACCTCGTCGGTTGTCACAGCATCCAAGCCACAGCCAAACGACACCAGCTGCACAAGCTCTACATCGTTGTTTTCAGCAGCAAATGCCGCGGCTCTATATAATCTCGTATGATAAGTCCATTGGTCTAACACACCAACCTTGACCCGACCGCCGCAAAGGTGACTGACGCTATCCTCACTGAGAACAACAAACCCAAGAGACGTCGCTAATTTATCGATACCGTGGCCAATCTCGGCATCAATATGATAAGGCCGGCCGGCTAAAATCATCATGCGTTTGCCATGGGCTCTTGCCCACGCAATCGCACGCTCGCCGTAACTGCGCACTGCTTTCATATGAGCATCATAGGCAGCAAAGCCCGCCTTCACAGCCTGTTTAATTTCTCTCGCCGTAAAGGTGCCGAGTGTGCCATTCAGACATTGATACATCTCTTTCGCCAACTGCTTTGGCGAATTGATATTCAAATATGGATATAAAAATGTCGTGTCTTTTAATGCGTCCATATTGCCAGCCAATAAATCGGCATAATAGGCAACAACTGGACAGTTATAGTGGTTATCGCCGCTGCCCTCGTCCACATTATAGGTCAGACGCGGATAGAAAACAGCATCCACCTTGTTTTCGATTAATTCGACAATATGACCATGCATTAATTTGGCCGGATAGCACACCGTATCGGATGGAATGGAATACTGCCCTTTTGCATACAGCTTTTTATTTGATAAACCAGTTATCTTGACCTGAAAACCAAGCGCCGTATAAAAAGCGTGCCACAGCGGCGCTAATTCATACATGCCAAGGGCAAGCGGCAGGCCAATCACTCCTCTTGTACCCTCGCCAAGCGGTAAAGACGTCAGCAAACCGCGTTTATATTCATGCAGATTCGGCAGCTCCTCTTCGGGTGCTTTTTGAATACCAAGGCCCCGTTCACATTGGTTGCCGGATATAAATTTTTGTCCAGAAGAAAATGTATTTACAGTCAAATGACAACGATTGGTACATCCTTTGCACACGGTGGATTTCGACTCATGCACAAAATGCGCCAGTCCCTCGGGCGTAATGAGCGAAGATGTTTCCCTGCGCGTATTTTTTGCATGCAAAGCCGCGCCATAAGCGCCCATCAAGCCAGCAATCGTCGGTCGAACCACCAGACGGCCTAATTCTAATTCAAAAGCGCGCAAAACCGCATCATTATAAAAAGTACCACCTTGCACCACAATATTGCTGCCCAGCTCATCCGCGCTGCCCGCGCGAATGACTTTATAGACCGCATTTTTAACGACACTGATAGACAAACCGGCCGAAATATCTGAAACGTCCGCGCCGTCTTTTTGCGCCTGTTTTACCGACGAATTCATAAATACTGTACAACGGCTGCCCAAATCAACCGGGGCTTTGCCCTGCAAGCCGATCTTGGCAAATTCGCCAATCTCATAACCCATGCTCTTAGCAAAGGTTTCAATAAACGAACCGCAGCCCGAAGAACAAGCCTCATTTAGCATAATACTGTCTACTGAATTATTTTTAATGCGGAAACACTTGATATCCTGCCCGCCGATATCTAAAATAAAGTCAACCTGCGGATCAAAATGCCGCGCCGCCAAAAAATGCGCCATCGTTTCGACAAGGCCGCTGTCAACGCCAAAGGCATTTTTGATTAATTCTTCTCCATAACCGGTGACAGCGCTCCCGCGAATGCGGATGCGATCTGCACAAAGTGTATTGATATAGTGAAGCTGTTCTTTAACAATCTGCACCGGATTGCCCTTGTTTGAATCATAATAAGTATATAACAGCTTCTCCTCTTCGCTCATCAACACAAGTTTCGTGGTTGTAGAGCCACAGTCAATGCCCAAATAAGCATCGCCGGTATACGTATAGGGGTCAACCGAATCCACAGACGCCTGTGCATGACGGCTGCAAAAAGCCTCATACTCTTCTTTTGTCTGGAAAAGAGCCGACAAGCGTCCTGACACCGCCTGCTGCGTCGTTGCATTTTCAAGCGCGCCGACCAAACGATCAAACGTATAAACCTTTGCCTCTTTTCCGCCGAAAATAGCGGCACCCATCGCCACAGATACCCGGGCATATTCCGGAAATACCGCATTTTCATCCGCTAATTTCAATGTCTTGACAAATCGTTCGCGAAGGCCTTTGCAAAAGTAAAGCGGCCCGCCCAAAAACATAATTTTTCCGTCTAAACTGCGCCCCTGTGCCAAGCCAGCAATGGTTTGGTTGACAACTGCCTGATAAATGCTGGCGGCAATATCTTCCTTTTTGGCGCCCTGATTGAGAAGGGGCTGTATATCCGTTTTGGCAAACACACCGCAGCGGGAAGCAATCGGATAAATCCTTTCATGCTGCAGTGAGAGCTCGTCTAACTCGCCGACCGACACATCGAGCAGCGTAGCCATTTGATCAATAAAGGCCCCAGTGCCGCCCGCGCAAGAACCATTCATACGCTCATCCGTACCGCCCTGAAAGAAAATAATTTTCGCGTCCTCACCGCCGAGCTCAATCACAGCATATGTATCTGGCTCTAATTGTTTTACAACCTCGGCGGTTGCAAAAACTTCCTGCACAAAAGGAATATCCGCCGTTTTCGCTACGCCAAGGCCCGCGCTGCCGCTGATAGCAACCGTAAAATCTTTACCCCTTAACAGCTCGCGCATATCCCGAATCATCTCTAAGGTTTTTTGTCTGACAAACGAGTAGTGCCGTTCATACCGCTGGTAAATTAGTTTTCCGTTTTCAATTAAAGCCACCTTGGCTGTGGTTGATCCAATGTCGATGCCCAATGACGGCATAGAATAACAGGTGTTGAGTTCAGTCATATAGGCATATCTCCTCTCATCAATAAAATGTTGCTACCTCTGGTTCCGCCTTATCGCAAGGCGTGAGCGAAAGGCATTCAAGCACGGGGCCTTCCCGGCCATATACTTCGCTGAATCTGATATCGATCTTGGCTTTCAGCACGCCCCAGCTTTGCGAAGCTGGCATTTCTCCGGCCGGGAAATGACACACAAAGCCGGAAAACTGTATATCATCAACACAACAGGTCATAATGGGCCGACCGGCGGCTAAATAACCCGCTGGCATGGAATCATCCTGCAAAAAAATACACTTAAAGGTAACGGTCTTGCCTTGATAATCCATCATGTTTTCGCCAAAGTCCCGATACCATAGCGCATAGTCTGCATCCTGCACGGCAAACGCGTCGGCCTCTTTATCAAAGGGAAGCGGGTCTTCAATATCGTCCTGCACAGCCTCGCCATTCATATATTCATAGATGATATTGGCCGATCGGCTTAACCCTCTGACAATTTTATGAAATTCCATCTTGCCGTATTTATCCATAAAACGATTAAATACAATTAACTCGGCCGTGCTAAATTTATCCACCACCTGCGCTCTCATATTTTGATTATACATGAGAAACGTAGTGGCATCCACAAAACAAATTTCCTGATAAATCACAAAATCCTTCGGCATAGCGCTGAAAAATGAAGCGTTCTTCCACATACCGTTATACTCTACCATCACCCGCTCGGCCTGGTAGGTACAGCAAAGAGATTTTATCTTCTCTTCGGTTATCTCTTCTTCATCCTCAATATAAACAATATGAACGCCATCGGCCGGAAAGCGCTTTTCATCATATTCGGTCTCGCCCTCTTCACAAACAAGGAGAAGGGTAGATGTACCATCGGTAAAACGTGGATCCTCTAACGTCTCTTGTATAAACTTCGTCTTGCCCGCTTCTAAAAAACCGGTAAACAAGTAAACAGGTATTTCCATCTCCATCCCCCTTACGCATCGAGCTTTTAATCAGTCAAATAAAAACAACTCTTTCAGCGCTTCTTTCGCAAGCCCTGAGCCAATCACACAAATTTTGCCGGTCGTATCGGCGCCGCCGGTTCGCACATCCGCCTCACCAGGCACATAATCAAAATGAATCCAGCTGCCGTCCACGCTTTCAACAATGCCCTTCGCACGCAATACCATACCATAGATTTCTTGGTTGTCTAATGCACTAAGCGCGTTTTGTATTTCATCTTTGGTATACCGTCTGGCACTTTGACCGCCTATGCTTTCAAACACCTCGTCCGCATGATGATGGTGATGGTGCCCGCCATGGCAATCGCATCCTTCATGATGATGGTGCTCATGCTCGTGTTCGTGCTCATGGCAGTGCTCGTGATGCCCATGCTCGTGATGGCACTCATGATGCGCATGATGTTCACCATGATGATGGCCGCAGGTTGGACAAACCTCCTCTGCTTCCATTTCTTCCATCATGGCTTTTGCCAATGTATTGCCCTCTTCAATCGCTTCTTTAATTTGCGAACCTTCAATTTGATCCCACTCGGTGGTGACTAAAACCGCATTCGGATTGAGTCCCTTTATCAACGCAACCGCTTTTTTTAGCTTGTCCTGCGCAAGGCCGCCTGTATGGCTTAAAATGACCGCAAAAGCGTTTTCAATCTGATTATTGAAAAACTCACCAAAGTTTTTTGCATACATGACGCATTTTTTCGCATCGGCCACACAAACACGCGCGCCTAACACAACATCTTTCATAGGCACACTCTGTACAGCCGAAATCACATCCGAAAGTTTGCCAACGCCAGAGGGTTCAATAATAATTCTTTCGGGCGCATACTCATCAATCACTTGGCTTAACGCTTTTGTAAAATCACCGACCAGCGAACAACAAATACAGCCAGAGTTCATCTCAGTTATATTTATGCCGGCTTCACTTAAAAAACCACCGTCAATGCCAATTTCACCAAATTCGTTTTCAATCAGCACAATTTTTTCACCGGCATAAGCCTCTGCAATCAATTTTTTGATCAGTGTTGTTTTGCCGGCTCCTAAAAAGCCTGAAAATATATCAATTTTAGTCATCTAAACTCACTCTTTTCCTTTTGTTTTCAATAAGTCATCATATCATTTTTTGCGACAAAAGTCAACAGAACACTTGCTTCCACATTTACGTAATGATGTTAATTTTTTAGCATATAAAAGTAAAAATTTAACACTGAATAACAAAACGTATTTAATCAATATCGACACAAACAAACGATGCGGGCCGCATTTGCGACCCGCATCACTTGTTTATTTTAAACTTTCAAATCACCCATGTTTCTATTATAACTTCGCCTTGATAGCCGCATTGAGTTTTTCGCGCAAGGTTAGCAAATACTCTGCATCCTTTGGATATTTTGTAAAGGTAATTTTTTCATACAGATCACCTTCAATCAACTCCATTACATAGTCCTTATCATAAAGAGACTCGCAAAGTTCCATAGCACGCAAATCTTCAATCGCATGCTTAAACACAAGGAAATGAATGGTATCAAGCGCGGTTCCGTCTGCTTTCGGATAAACGCTGAATGCGTCGCCCGCCGGCACAAAATAGTCGCCTGATGCATCTTGATATGGATTCACCAACGAATCTGAGAACCGATTAAAGTAGAAATTAAAACCCCAGTGCAAAAAGCCCTCAATATCGTATTTATAGAACTGAGTACTGATAATCCGGTTGCGTGCCGACGGCATTGCTACAAAGCGATTGGAAACATCGACAGCCTGTGAACAGCAATAATAAGTCCATAAATGTTCAACCTTTTCCTCGATAAACGCCTCTACGGTATTGTTGCCGGGTACAGGATGCTCCACCGCACCAGTTTTATAAAAATCAATATCAGACAATGCATCGATAATGGGATAGTCCTTTAAAACCTCCTGCACCTTGCTTTTAGCCGCTATATAGCTTTCAAGATGATCTAAATGCGGCTCGTCTGAAATATGGTAACAGCACATCTGGTCGACGCCTTTTTCTTTTAAGTAGGCAAGAAGAGCCTTTAAAAACGTCACTAAGAAATCGCCGTATTCGTCACTGCGTGCATCGGTTTCCCAACCAAATATTTTTTTAGTCACACCGTCTACGGTAGCAATTACTTTCGGCGCATGCTTCGCCCCCCATTGGGTAAACAGGTGGCTCATCTCAATGATCTTTACATTATATTTCAGCAAAAGATCAATCCAACGGTCTAATTTATCAAAACCAAAGGAGTATACACCGTTATTGACATAAATATCAACCAACTGATTGGTAGGGCGCTCACCCCCGACTTTTGTATCAAGAGGCGGAGTTAAAATCGGTGTCAAAATCGCATTAATACCGCCGTCTACCGCTGCTTTAATATAATTCTCAATAATCTCCCAGTGGCGCTCTGAAAACATCTCTACATTATAATACACAGCCAAGGTATCTGCATAGAACCATTGGGTATAAATCAGCTTCTGCTCGGGTAAAGCAGCGCCGATAATTTCAACCTCTAATGAAGCCGAGGCATACAGCGTCTGCCCTTGTTCATCATATAGTTCAATGGTAACCGGATATTTGCCGGCGGGGTATTTGCCATTCGGACGAATATCCACCCACAAACAGCGCAGTTCTCTCACAGATGCCAGCGCGCAGCCATCATACCGCAAAGGGGTCAGAAGATCCGGATACAAACCAGGTGTTTTGCGCAGATAGTTATCATCATTCCAGCCTGTTGTAGCCGGCATGGATACATTAACCTGCTCTACCCCACGCAAAGTAATGCAATCGGCTAAATCAGAAACCACTTTGACTTTACAAACCAATTTGGTCTGTACCGACAAATCCGATTCATACATCAAATACTGCACCGAAAGATGCTCATTATTGAGCATAGAAATCGATTTTAACGCCGGTTTGTCTTCAAACTTTTCATCTAAAAAACATTTTTCCAGTGAAGAAATAAACTTCACACTGAGCGTCTCACGCATCATAAACCTCCTTAATAAGCCCAGGTATAATGGCCCAAGGCATATCGTCGTGTTATTATTAAAGCTCCATCCTGGAGCGTATAGCCTGTTAAAAGGGGTTCGCCATTAAAAAACAATTTGGTATTCTCAGTAAACACGGCGCCTGGCGCTGGCGTGACGGTAATAGTTGCCTGATAACCGCAATCGTCTTGAAACCAATCGTGCATAGAGTCGACAAACTGACACATCCATTCAGTGGACACGTCATAAGCTGCACCGTCTATATTCGAAAAGGCTTCTTCGGGCATTCCGCCTACTACCGCCGGCGGCAGTTGAATATCGACACCGACACCATCATAATACTGTTGAAACACAGTTAGCTGCTCGTCTGTATAATCCGCCGCGTTTGCCAGGGCATCGACCGCCAGCGGGTAAACAGAGGCTGTATGCATAGAAGGCTCATAAGAGCCGTAAAAAACACCGGTCGAACCATCCGAATATTCAATTTCAAGATACGGCACAGCCGAAAAAGAACGCATATAATTGGATTCATATAGATCGGCAAGCACGGCCGTATAAGTACGTTCGCTTTCGGTTGACGACTGCCAAACATTCGTTTCTATCTTTAAATAAGGGTTCCCGGCAGCCTCAAAGGCAGCGATCGTAAATTCATCTGGAATCGAATCAGTCGGGGCAATCAATGTACCAAAAGAAAACGCTACCCCTGCTGATTGCAGCGTACCATATCCTTTTGCGCCGACTTTGGTCGTAAAACGCAGGCCTGCTGGGTTTTCTGTGCGAATTGATCCAGCCGATTCCATATACATAGAAATACTGATCGGTTTAAAGACCATTTCGCCCTGTGCTTTATACTCAGCACCAGGCGGAAGCAAAACAGGCGTCATACCCACCATAGCCAGCCAACCGATAAACATATCGTCGGTCTCGGCATATTGAGGCAGCGTAACCCACCCCTCTTCTACACGAACAAAAGCTGATGAAAGAATCCCTGCACAGCAAATGCAGCTTATACAAAGGCTGACGGCGATAAGCATTGCCCAACACTTCTTCATATCCGATTCCTCCCTCAAAAATTTAGGTTAATTGTATCATCATTCCTATACAAAGTCAACCAATCCCACGAAACATTTTCATATTTGTTTCACAAAACAAAATCAACGGCGATTCGGCTTAGTCGGATGGATTTACAAATCGCTGCGACAGCTTGATGCCGCGGGTCTTTTTGATATCGCTCAAGTGCCTCAAAATCCGCAAAATCGGCAATCAGCACCGCGTCATAGTCATTCTCTGGATTCTCATTTCTGCCCACCTGTGAAAAACGAATCTCGTCAATCACGCCGTCAAGGGCGGCAAGACCGGTCAAAAACTGCTCGACCTCTTTCTCGGTCCCTTCTTTAAATTTCCACATAACCACATGTCTAACCATAATTAAACCTCCATCTGCAAAAAAGAGGCGTCCTAAGGCCGCCTCTCTTTGATTCATTATTTACTCAAATTTTCTTCTAATTTCGCTAATTCGCCATACAGTTCCTGCGGTACTCTATCGCCAATTTCTTTATAGAAGGCTTTGATGTTCTCTACATCCTCTTTCCAGCTTTGTGTATCTACCCGCAGCAGCTCTTTCATGGTATCTAAATCAATATCAAGTCCCTCAATATTGATATCCTCTGCTTTCGGAACAAAGCCAATAGCTGTATCCACAGCGTCAACTTTATTTTCACAGCGAGCCAAAATCCACATAAGTACTCTCATGTTGTCACCGAAGCCAGGCCAAATGAATCTGCCTTCTTCATCGGTTCTAAACCAGTTTACATGGAAAATTTTCGGCGGGTTCGGAATCTTCTTACCCATATTCAGCCAGTGCTGGAAATAGTCGCCCATATCATAACCGACAAACGGTCTCATCGCCATCGGATCGCGGCGTACTACGCCGACTGCACCCGAAGCAGCTGCAGTTGTTTCAGAAGCCATGATAGAACCAACAAAGGTACCATTCTGCCAATCTCTTGACTGGTAAACCAGCGGTGCTGTTTTAGCACGGCGGCCGCCAAAGACAATTGCCGAAATCGGCACACCGGTTTGCGAATCAAACTCGCTCGAAATGCAGGGGCAATTCTTAGCCAACGCTGTAAAACGAGAGTTCGGATGCGCGCCGCAGGTGCTCTTGTCTTTTTTGTCATATTTTTTATAATCCCACGGATTGCCTTTCCAGTCAATCGCATTGGCCGGTGGGTTATCATCTAAGCCCTCCCACCAAACAGTATTGTTGTCAAGATCATGCACAACATTGGTGAAGATAGTGTCTCTTCTGGTGGTAGCCAGTGCATTGGGGTTGGATTTATCATTTGTTCCAGGTGCAACACCAAAGAATCCATTCTCAGGGTTAACGGCCCACAATCTGCCGTCCGGTCCAACTCGCAGCCAAGCGATATCATCGCCTACGCACCAAACCTTATAGCCTTTATTTCTGTAATATTCCGGCGGAATCAGCATGGCTAAGTTAGTTTTACCACAAGCAGATGGGAAAGCAGCCGCAATATATTTAATATCGCCGGTAGGATCCTCTAAGCCAAGAATCAGCATATGCTCAGCCATCCAGCCCTCTTTGCGGCCCAGATAAGAAGCAATACGCAGTGCAAAACACTTCTTGCCAAGCAAAACGTTTCCACCGTATCCAGAGTTCACGCTCCAAATGGTATTATCCTCAGGGAAATGGCAGATATAGCGATTTTCTTCATCTACATCAGCTCTTGCGTGAAGTCCCTTAACGAAATCAGCCGAATCGCCAAGCGCTTCTAACACATGATCGCCCACGCGAGTCATAATCAGCATATTCAGACATACGTAAATCGAATCGGTAAGCTCAATACCAATTTTAGCAAAATCAGAACCGACAACGCCCATGGAATAAGGAATTACGTACATGGTTCTGCCCTTCATCGAGCCTTCAAACAGCTTAGAAAGCTTGTTATAGCACTCTTGCGGCTCCATCCAGTTATTGATATTGCCGGCGTCCTCTTTCTTTGAGGTACAGATAAAGGTTCTGCCTTCTACACGGGCTACATCATTGACTGCGGTTCTGTGCAGATAGCAATTCGGCAGAAGTTCTTGATTCAACTTGATGATTTCACCAGTAGAACATGCCTCATCCCGCAGCTTTTGTGCCTGCTCCTCACTGCCGTCAATCCAGACAATTTGATCTGGCTTTGTCATAGCGGCCATTTCATCAATCCATGCATTTACATGTTTGTTGACACACTTTGTCATATTTTTCCTCCATTAATATAGTTTTTATTATCATTTACATCGTGCTCCAGGATACATTATACCTTTATTAGCACAAAACTGCAAGAGACCTGTGATTATTTTAACAAATTTTTCAATTTATTTTCGCAAATTCCCGCTCAAGGTAGGCAAAATCTTCAATACTTAATTTCTCTCCACGTACCCGGCTATCAAAACCGCTGCTCTCAATAATTTGCTCTATCCTGTCTCTGCCTATATGAGAAAAATCCCCGCTAAGCGCATTCACCAGCGTTTTGCGTCGTTTTCCAAAAGCACTTTTAATGATCTGAAACAGCCTTTCTTCCGACACTGTCTCGACTGGCGGATGATCATATAGGGTCAGCTTCATCACGGTAGAATCGACCTTAGGCGCTGGCACAAACGAACCGGCGGAAACCCGAAACAGCTTTTCGGCCCGGCCATAGTATGCAACCACGGCGGAAATAGCCCCATAATCTGAACTGCCAGCCGGCGCACAAATCCGATCAGCTACCTCTTTTTGCACTAACACGGTAATCGAAGCAAAGGGAACGCCGCTTTCTAACAAATGCATCAGCACAGGCGTCGTAATATAATAAGGCAAGTTAGCACAAACACTCACACGTCCCGAGGCGAACTCGCGTTTGACAAGCGTTTTTAAATCTACTTTTAAAATATCATCTTCAATCACTTTGACATGAGGAAAAGCGTCCAGTGTTTCTGACAGAACGGGAATCAGCCCCGCATCAATTTCAACAGCCACCACCTTCTTTGAACGAAGTGCCAGTTCTTTTGTCAGCGTGCCAATCCCCGGCCCGATTTCCAGAGTATATTCCCCTGCACCTGCCTCAGCAATCCGTTCAGGAATGGCCGCATTGATCAAAAAATTCTGCCCAAATTTTTTCTTGAATACAAGCCCGTGCTTATCCATAATTCGTTTAATTTCAGAAGGATTTGTAAGCTGCATTTTTTCTCCTTAATTATTTTCGGCAATTTACCAAATTTATATTGACGATAGGCATAAATTATGGTAACATGGCACCAAATCAACATGAAAATATGATCGGTAAGATCTTGTTTATGATATCATAAACTGCAGCAGCTTGCAACGGCCAATTTTCTGGTCTTAAATCTAAAAAGATATCATACCAGCTTGCCGAGCCGAAAGGATGAAAACAACATGCAAATTCAATGGAATGGCGATAAGGAACTTACTTATCTTATCAATGAGTTATCGGTCGAAACCGGCGTGCAAACAGGCGGTGATATTCCTGTATGGTCTGAAAAAACAGACAAAGGACTGCGCTTAGTCAAAGAAAACAACGGTGTAAAAATCGAATACGGCAAAATCTCTGATTTCACAAGAGCACTTGGCCGTTTGTCTGCTTTTTATGAATCCGACCAGGAAACGCTGACCGAAGAGGCCGCTTTCGACACGCTCGGCTACATGCCCGACTGTTCCCGAAACGCTGTGCTCAGCATTGACGGCGCTAAACGGCTTATGCGTCATTTATCGGTTATGGGCTACAATGCCATGATGCTGTATACCGAAGACACTTATGAAATCACAGAATACCCTTATTTCGGCCATATGCGCGGCCGCTTTACTAAAGCGGAACTGAAAGAATTAGACGCATATGCGCTTTCGCTCGGTATGGAATTGATCCCTTGCATTCAGGTTCTTGCTCATTTGAACGCCATATTCAGATGGCTTACGTTTGAGGCAATTCGCGATATCGACGATATTTTGAACATTAACGATCCTAAAACCTATGAACTGATTGACGCTATGTTAAAAACATGCGCTGAATGCTTTACCAGCCGCCGCATTAATTTAGGTCTTGACGAAGCGCACAACATGGGCAGAGGACAATACCTCACCCAAACCGGTGAGAAAAAAGAAGTTACCAAACTGATGCACATGCACTTAGATAAAGTGTTAGAAATTGCAAAACGATACGGCTTTACGACAATGATGTGGAGCGACATGTTCTTCCGTGCCCAGCTCGGCGGCCCATACTACACAGCAACCGAACGTTTAAGCGAAGAATCTGTCAATGCGAAGCCAAAAGAAGTGATTCCGATTTACTGGGACTATTACAGCAACGAAGCTACGGCCGACAATATGATGGAATGCCACAAACAGTTTGGCGGCGAATTCGCCTTTGCCGGCGGCGCTTGGAAATGGATCGGCCAGGCACCCAACAACGCGCTCTCACTAAAAAACGGTGCCGGCCACTTAAGAATGTGCAAAAAGCACAAGGTCAAAATCGTATTTACAACCGGTTGGGGGGATAAAGGCGGCGAGGCCTCGCAGTTCTCTGTTATACCAGCGCTTTTGCAGTTTGCGGAATATTGCTATCATGACGATGTAACAAACGACTGGCTGGATCAGCGCTTAAAAGAGTTATACGGCCTCTCTTTAGAAGACTTTTTAACCTTAGATTGCCCCAACCACGGCGTGAACTACAACCCCGAAACACCGGCTCCCACAGCACAGTGCAAATACCTGCTGTTTAATGATCCATTAGGGGGCATTATGGACCTGCATGTAAACGAGCAGGATCCGGCCAATTATGAAAAGTACACCAAAAAGCTGATGGCTCATGCCGATCATGAGCGTTTAGGCTATATGTTCCGTTCTCTTGGACTGCTTTGCTCAGTATTAGAAAAGAAAGCGACCCTTTCGCTCGACATTCGCAAAGCATATAAGGCAGGCGATAAAGAAGCCCTGCTTTCCATTGCCAATGAGCGCATTCCTGAAATTCTGCGTCGGTTTGAATTATATGAAGACGCCTTCCGCGAACAATGGTACTATGAGAACAAAACCTTTGGCTTTGATGTGCAAGAAATTTACATGGGCGGCGCCAAAGAACGTTTACGCTCGGCAGCACAGAGACTGAAAGATTATTGCGCCGGCAAATACGACAAAATCGAAGAAGTCGAACAGCCAATGCTTGATTTCTATTGTTATGATCAGCCGCGCGAGACTGCTTATTTGGATGTCTTCAAATTTTCAGATATCGCCACCGGCAGCACATTATATTAAAAAACATAGTAAAAAAGACAGCTTTTTCGCTGTCTTTTTTACTTCTATGTCTTTTTCCTTATGATCGTAGTATGCCCTTTTCACCTTTTCACAAGGCCATCATATAATAAGAATACAGTCGATAAGGAAGGTGAAAAAAAATGATTTGTAACTGTTTATGTCATAACCGCTGCCGTTGCAGCCAGAACCGCTGCGGTCGCAGCCAAAGCCGCTGTGGATGCGGTCAAAGCCGCTGCGGATGCGGTCAAAGCCGCTGCGGATGCGGCCAAAGCCGCTGTGAGCGCAACCAAAATCGCTGCGGATGCAGTCAGAACCGCTGCAGATGCGGTTGGAATTAATTCGACTGAGCTTGCAACAAAGAAAGCGGCCTTGGGCCGCTTTCTTCATACATAGGTAGTTTAAAAGCCTCCGCTTTTGTGGGGACTTTTTTAGTCTTACATATTCATCATATTATTTCTCAATCAGGGCATAACCTTGTATTTATGCCCTGAAATTAGTTCCGCAATCATGGCAGTAATAGATTCTTCTGCGATTTGAAAACCATCTTTTCGCTTGCCATACATGTCCTTTTCCGACCGCTACATGCACAATACACATCCACCAATCATAGCAAATAAAAAGCATCAAGCCAATTATCCATTTGCAGAGCAGCCACAAAAAGTACCACAAACCAAAAAGAATTAAATACAAACAGCCGTGTTTGCTCGATTCATTTGACAACTGGACTTTTACACCACCACATTTCGGACATTTTACATGAAACGCCATTATATTACCTCTCTTTTCTATATGTACGCCCACTCGACATAAACATATTATGTCTACATAACTGATAAATGTCAATATTTTTATTACTGATCATATACAACTATTTATGCAAAACAAAAATCCGTTCTTTTACAAGAACGGATTTTTGTTTTGGAGGCGACACCCGGATTTGAACCGGGGATCAGAGTTTTGCAGACTCGTGCCTTACCACTTGGCTATGTCGCCAATTATTACAAATGGGCAAACTATAATACTTCTTATAGTTTGCCCATCCTTTGGAGCGGATTACGGGGCTCGAACCCGCCACCTCGACCTTGGCAAGGTCGCGCTCTACCAAATGAGCTAAATCCGCATCTTAAGTTGGCACCGAGCTATCTTCCCGGGCCGTCGCCAGCCAAGTATTGTCACCACTGCAGAGCTTAACTTCTGTGTTCGAAATGGGAACAGGTGTACCCTCTGCGTAATTAGCACCAACATGGTGCCTCCGGTCGGAATCGAACCAACGACACGTGGATTTTCAGTCCACTGCTCTACCAACTGAGCTACAGAGGCAAAGTTGTGGCAGTCAAGTGAATACCACAATGGCGACCCGGATGAGACTCGAACTCACGACCTCTAGCGTGACAGGCTAGCGTTCTAACCAACTGAACTACCGGGCCAAAAATTGGTGGGAACAATAGGGCTCGAACCTATGACCCTCTGCTTGTAAGGCAGATGCTCTCCCAACTGAGCTATGCTCCCGTTTATCATGGGCTATCGCCCACGACGGTTTGTATTATATCATAGTGTTTTTTATTTGTCAACACTTTTTATTATATTTTTTATGATTCATTTTTTGCAGCCTCTTCTTTGGCAAACGCGCCGGCCTTCGCCCACCGCACCAAATCATCTACATCAAAGCGATATTTTTGATTGCAAAAATGACAGCAAGCCTCTATTTTATGCTGTTCCCTGATGATACCCATGAGGGTCTTTTTGCCTAGCGTAATCAAATTCTTTTCCATACGCTCCTTAGAACAATCACACTGATATGATATGTCATACTGATCAAAAATGTCAAAAGGAATATTAGAAAACGCGATATTCGCGATCTCTTTATTGCTAAGACCCGCCGCAAAAAGACGAGAAACCTCGGCAAAAGCGGGTATATTCTTTTCAATTTGATCGATAATTGTTTCTTCTGCAAAAGGCAAAAGCTGAATCATAACGCCGCCAGCCGCTTTTACGCTATAATCGGTATCCACCAGCACGCCTAACGCGCATACCGTGGGCACTTGCTCGCTCTCGGCAAAATATTGGGTGATATCTTCTGCAATTTCGCCGCTGACAATCGGCGTGATGCCCACATAGGGTTCTTTGAGACCTAAATCCTTCATCACCGACAGACGGCCGGAACCCACAATGCCGGAAACATCTAATTTTCCATTCGGCTTATTAGGCAAATCCGCCGCGGGATTGCCAATAAACCCTTTGACATTGCCCATATAATCTGAAACTGCCATCACACCGCCGGCAATTCCCTCTCCCTTAAAATTCAGCGTCAGCGTATTGCCTTTATCCTTTAACATGCACCCCATGAGCGAAGCGCCGGTCAACACCCGGCCAAGCGCCGCGGTCGCGGTTGGTGCTGTATGGTGCAGTTTATAAGCCTCATTAACGACATCGGTCGTATTAGCAATTAACAGTCTTGCGCTGCCGTCTTTAGACATACATCTTAGTACTTTTCCCATCATAATTCCTTTCCTTTACGCGTCTGTATCTTTTTTGCGCAGTACAAAATACCATCGCTCGTCCGCCTCGGTATAGGCCGTGCCTGAAAAATCAGAATAAATCCCCTCAACAACCAAGCCGGCCTTTTTTGCCGCTTGGCACAACACAGCCGACGGATAGCACCTCTCTTGATGCATTTCACTTTGACGGCGATAGAGCCCGTTTTTTTCTTCTAAAAACACATCTAACATAAAATCGCATAGGCCGCTTTTCTCATCAAACTGATTCTGCCAAGCGATTAACATATCCGGTTCTTCTAACACATAGTGCTTGTCCCCATAAACATGCTCAAATTTCCATGGCGTATTGACATCAAACACAAACGCGCCACCCGGATTCAAAAAGGAAGACACCCCTTTTAGGCAAGCCAAAAGATCTTTTTCATCAAGCAAATAGTTGATGCTATCTAAACAGCACACAGCGCCATCCACGGTGCCATACAAATCCAATTTGGTCATATCCTGATTCAAAAAGAGAATGGAATAGCCGGCAGCGGCCGCCTTTTCCTGCGCGATGGCCAGCATATCGCAGGAAAGATCGGCCGCGATCACTTCATAACCACGACGTGCCAAAGCTAAGCTCATACTGCCTGTACCACAAGCTAAATCTAAAATCAGTCCCTCTTTTGGAAAATAAGCCGCACAAAAGGCGGCCCAGGCATCATAATCAATTTCTTCGTTAAATCGATCATATCCCCTTGCAATCGCGCTATAAGCCTGTTCTATCATGTTTTCCGCATCCTTTTTTCGCTTTTATCCATCATTTACTCTTCCTGGAGCAGCATTTCGCCGATTTTATAGACATCCCCGGCGCCCATTGTCAGCACCAAATCGCCTGCACCAGCATTTTCCCGCAAATAGTGCACAATTTTCTCAAAAGAATCAAAATACACCGCCTCTGGCACAGCCTCGGCCAAATCAGCGCTGGTGATTCCTGAGGTATTGACCTCTCTGGCCGAATAAATATCGGCAAAAATAGTTTGATCGGCCCCGGCAAAGGACTGTACAAATTCACTGAACAACTCGGCTGTTCGTGTATACGTATGGGGTTGAAAAATACAGAATATTTTATGATAGCCTAATTTTGTGACGCCTGCAAGGGTTGCTTTAATCTCGGTTGGGTGATGCGCATAATCGTCATACACATCCACACCATGAATACGCCCCTTTTTTTCAAAGCGCCTCTTCGCGCCGGTAAAACTTTCTAACCCCGCGGCAATTAAAGCAGAGTCAACACCGCATTCATAGGCAGCGGCAGCGGCCGCCAACGCATTTAAAATATTATGTTCGCCCGGCACCGCTAACGATACAGAACAAAGAGGTTTACCAAACGCAGTGATGATAAAAGAGGCACAGCCATGCTGATAAGAAAGCCCTTCGGGATGAAAGTCAAAAGACGCCTCCATACCAAAGCGAATCACTTTTCCGCCAAAGTCGGCAACGGTTCGTTCTACCCGTTCATCCGCTCCGTTTGCAATCACGGTGTGCGCGTTTTTAATGGATTTTTTGAAACTTCTTTCCATTTGTTCCATGGTAAAAAAGTAATCAACATGGTCATGATCTATGTTCAATATAAGGGCTATGCTCGGGTCAAAGGATAAAAATGAATCTTTATACTCACATGATTCATAAATAAAATCATCGCCGCGGCCAATATGATAGGTGCCGCCGATGCGGGCCAGTTCCGCCCCAAGCGCAATGGTCGGGTTGAGCGACGCAGATAAAAAGATATGTGAAATCATCGACGTCGTTGTGCTTTTGCCATGCGTGCCTGAAACGCCGATACGATTGGGATAAAACGACATAATGAACCCCAAAAACTCGGCTCTGGTCACCAGCGGAATATCATGATCTCTGGCATAGCGCATTTCCGGGTTTTCCATATTCACCGCCGCTGTATAAACGACCATATCCGCGCCGGCCACATTATCAGCCTGATGCGGAATAAACACAGAAACCCCTTCATTTTTTAATTTTTCGGTTATAGACGATGCTGCTTTGTCGGATCCGGCCACATGATAGCCGCGCTCTTTCGCAAACATCGCCGCGCTCGACATACTGACACCGCCAATACCGATAAAATATAAATTCTCAGCATTTTTTAATTGGTTGAATAACTCGGTTCGTTCCATAATTTGCCTCGCTTGGATTCTCTTTATCTTTTATTATATTCACTATTTCACAGATTGTAAATAGATAATTTATAAAAACGATGTGTGTCATTTGAATATTTTCCACATTCCTCAATTATACTAACTACAGTAAGATACAGGGACTGTTTTTCCTGTCAAATTACATTTGGAGGGCCAAAATGCAAATTACAGACATCAAAATCAGAAAAACATTTGACGACGACGGTCCGATGAAAGCCGTTGTATCCGTCACATTTGACGACGCACTCGCACTGCACGATATTAAAGTGATTTATGCCAAAGAAAAATATTTCATTGTTATGCCTTCAAGAAAAAATGCCGATGGTTCTTACCGTGACATCGTGCATCCTATTACGGCAGAATTCCGTGAAATTCTCGAAAAAAGCGTGATTGATGAATACTTTAAGGCGATTGAGAGCGCTGCGCAAACAGAAAATTAATGTAACAAAATAAAAGCAAGAACAGCTCCTTGGTTGAACAAGGGGCTGTTTCTTTGTTTTATATGTTTATGTCCATAAAAATCATAGATTTACAAACCAAAGCGAAAAGGCCCTTCCCCTCATGATTCCCCAAAACAATACGATTTATGCATCGAAAACAAAGCGAAAGAGTCGTTAAACTTCTTTCGCTTCATTTATTTGCAGATAAGCATGGTCATAATCATGCAAAGCGAACTGCAAAAAACGGCCTGTATGAGACGCTTTGTTTTCGGCCACCTGTTCGGGCGTACCGCAAGCGACCAAGGTTCCGCCCCCGTCGCCGCCCTCGGGTCCCAAATCAATCAGGTAGTCGGCTGTTTTAATCATATCTAAGTTATGTTCAATGACAATGACTGAATTTCCCGCGTCTACCAAGCGCTGCAGTACCTCAATCAGTTTGCGCACATCTTCTGCATGCAGTCCGGTGGTTGGCTCGTCTAAAATATAGACCGTTTTACCGGTGCTCCTTTTGGAAAGCTCGGTGGCAAGCTTAACCCGCTGGGCCTCACCGCCCGAAAGGGTGGTAGAGGATTGACCCACCTTAATATAACCAAGACCCACATCCTGTATGGTTTGCAGACGACGTTTAATTTTAGGCACTGCGTCAAAAAACGCAAGCGCTTCGTCAACCGTCATATCCAAGACATCAAAAATATTTTTGCCTTTGTATTTCACCTCTAACGTGTCCTTGTTATACCGTTTACCCTTACAGGCGTCACAGGTAACATAAACATCCGGCAAGAAGTGCATTTCAATCTTCTTGACTCCGTCTCCTTCGCACAGTTCACAGCGGCCGCCCCGCACATTGAAAGAGAAACGATTGGATTTATAGCCCCTGATTTTGGCATCCTTGGTCTGTGCAAAAATCTCTCGAATATCGCCAAACAAGCCGGTATAAGTGGCCGGATTGGAACGAGGGGTTCGACCAATCGGGCTTTGATCAATCGCAATCACTTTATCCAAATGTTCTATACCCAAAATTGTCTCATGCCGGCCTGGATATACATTGGCTCGGTTTAACTCTTTCGCCAGTGCTTTATACAATATGCCGTTAACAAGACTGCTCTTGCCGCTGCCCGATACACCTGTAACACAGGCGAACAGACCCAATGGAAAGCGAACATCTATATTTTTTAAGTTATTTTCTTTGGCGCCAATAACCTCTAAGAACTTTCCATTCCCCTCTCGTCTTTGTGCGGGCACTGGAATTTTAAGCCTTCCTGAAAGATAGCCACCGGTAATGGATTTTTTATTTTTCTTTACCTCGGCCGGCGTGCCGCAGGCAACCACCTGTCCCCCATGGACGCCCGCACCCGGCCCAATATCCACAATATAATCGCTCTCGAGCATGGTTTGCTCATCATGCTCTACCACAATCACCGAATTGCCAGTATCGCGCAGTTTTTTGAGAGTAGCAATGAGTTTGTCATTATCCCGCTGGTGTAAACCGATGCTTGGTTCATCCAAAACATACAATACACCCATCAGCGCCGAACCAATCTGGGTAGCCAGTCTGATGCGCTGTGCTTCGCCGCCCGAAAGAGTGCCTGCCATTCTCGAAAGAGTCAGATATTCAAGACCCACGCTTGCTAAAAATCCCAAACGCGCTTTAATCTCTTTCACAATTTCACGCGCAATTGTCCACTCACTCTCGGTAAAATTGAGTTGTTCGACAAAAGACAGGGCGTCCGTCACGCTGAGCCGACATACATCAAAAATACTTTTTCCGCCCACCGTTACGCCCAACACCGCTTCATTAAGCCGACCGCCCCCGCACTTAGGACAAGGCTCGTCGATCATAAATTGCTCATAATATTCATACATATTGGGATTTTGATGGTACCGGCTTTGCATCATGTTCAAAATGCCGTCAAAGGTAACCTGCTGTCTGCGAGAGGTATTGTCAAAATAACGCACGATATCATATAGATTTTCTTTATCGCCGTATTTTAAGACCTCTAACGCTTTTTTTGAAAACTTATTGATGGGCGTTTTCAAAGTAAAGCCAAATTTTTTGCCCACTGCGGCAAACAAAGGTCCATTCCACGAATGTTCGTCCATCGTCTTAAATCCGTTGACCTGAATCGCGCCGTTTGACAACGCAAGTTCCTTATGCGGCACAACCAAATCAAAAGAAATCGTTTTCATTTCGCCAAGTCCCGCACAATGGGCACAGGCACCCAAAGGCGCATTGAACGAAAACATACGGGGTGAAAGTTCACCAATCGAAAAATCATGCTCCTCACAAGCGTAGGTCTGTGAAAAAGACAATTCCTCGCCATCAATGACCGAAATCAAGAGGCTCCCCTCCGAAAGCTTCAGGGCCATTTCAATACTATCGGCAAGCCTCGACCGAATGTCCTTTTTCATCACCAATCGGTCCACCACAACTTCAATGGTATGCTTGGTGTTTTTATCAAGCACAATGTCTTCTGCCAAATCATACAGACTGCCATCAATTCGCACTCTGACATAGCCGCTCCGTTTCGCGTCGGCCAGCACTTTTTCATGCATGCCCTTTTTCTCCCGCACCACGGGAGCCAGCACCATGAACTTGGTCCCTTCGGCAAGAAGCAGCACTTTTTCAATAATCTGCTCGGTTGTCTGCTGTCTGATCTCTTTTCCGCAAACCGGGCAGTGGGGCACACCGACTCTGGCAAAGAGCAGCCGCAGATAATCATAAATCTCGGTCACTGTGCCAACCGTTGACCGCGGATTCTTGGAAGTCGTTTTTTGGTCAATGGAGATAGCGGGCGAAAGACCGTCTATGCTGTCAATATCCGGCTTATCAAGCTGTCCCAAAAACTGTCTGGCATAAGAGGAAAGCGATTCCACAAACCGCCGGTGCCCCTCTGCATAGATAGTATCAAAGGCAAGCGATGATTTGCCGCTGCCCGAAAGGCCAGTAAAAACAACCAGCTTGTCCCTTGGTATTTTTAAATCAACATTTTTAAGATTGTGTACTCTTGCGCCTTTCACAATTAAATAGTTATCCACTTAGCCATCCCCCTTTTCAAGTCTCTTAATTTCATCTCGCAAGAACGCCGCTTTTTCAAACTCTAACAAACGAGCGGCTTCTTTCATCTCCTGCTTCATACGCTCAATCGTCTTTTCTTTTTCGGTCTTAGAAAGTCTGCGTTTTTTCAGTTCCGCCTTGCCCGAAGGATCTGGCACGCCGATTTCAATCAAATCACGCACTCCTTTGACAATGGTTTGCGGTTTGATCCCATGTGCTTCATTATATTCCATCTGCACCTTGCGCCGGCGGTTTGTCTCGGTAATCGCGGCATTCATTGAAGCTGTGATTGTATCGGCATACATAATCACCTTGCCCTTGGCATTACGGGCGGCACGCCCTACTGTTTGAATCAAAGAGGTTTCGCTGCGCAAGAAGCCCTCTTTGTCCGCATCTAAGATAGCCACCAAAGACACCTCGGGTATATCAAGCCCCTCGCGAAGCAGGTTAATACCCACCAAACAGTCAAAAACGCCAAGACGCAGATCGCGGATGATTTCCATGCGCTCTAACGTGTCTACTTTATGATGAATATATTTCACATGAATGCCGTTCGTTTCAAAATATTCGGTTAAATCCTCTGCCATCTTGGTCGTCAGGGTGGTAATCAGAGTCCGCTCTCCCTTTGCGGCCCTTGCTTTGACCTCGCCCATGACGTCGTCCACCTGTCCTTCGATGGGCCGTACATCAATTTCAGGATCAAGAAGGCCCGTCGGACGAATCAGTTGTTCTGCAATGTGCGTGCTATGCTCTTTTTCATAAGCGGCAGGCGTTGCGCTTACATACACCACCTGATTGGTTTTTTTCTCAAATTCTTCAAAAAACAGGGGACGGTTATCCATAGCGGAAGGCAGGCGAAAGCCATATTCTACCAAATTGGTTTTACGTGCTCTGTCCCCTCCGCTCATGCCCCGCACCTGCGGCAGGGTGACATGACTCTCGTCAATAAACATGATATAATCATCCGGAAAATAATCGAGCAGCGTATATGGGGTAGAACCCGGCGGCCGGCGGGATAACACTCTCGAATAGTTCTCGACACCTGAACAGAAGCCAACCTCTGAAAGCATCTCTAAATCATACTTGGTGCGCTCTTCAATACGCTGCGCCTCAATGAGTTTATTTTGGCTTTTAAAAAAGGCGGCTCTTTCAACCATTTCTTCATAAATCTCAGTGAGCGCCTCGTCCTTTTTCTCGGGTGATACCGCATAATGCGTCGCCGGGAAAATAGCCGCGTAATTAAGCTGTCCTAACAATTCACCGGTCAACACCTGGATTTCGCTAATGCGGTCCACTTCATCGCCGAAAAATTCAACGCGTATTGCCTTGTTGTCGCTGGAGGCAGGAAATACCTCGACTGTATCTCCCCTGACTCTAAATTTATTGCGCTCAAAGGAAATATCGTTGCGATCATACTGAATGCTGATCAACCGCTCCATAAAAGTTTCTCGATCTAACTGCTGTCCCCTTCGCACCGACACCGTCATGGACTGATAGTCCTCGGGCGAACCCAACGAATAAATGCAGGAAACGCTCGCCACAATAATCACATCCCGACGCTCAAACAGTGCGCTGGTCGCACTGTGACGAAGTTTATCAATATCATCATTCACGCTGGAATCTTTTTCAATATAAATATCTTTGCCCGGTATATACGCCTCTGGCTGATAATAGTCATAGTAGGAGACAAAGTATTCCACCGCATTGTTCGGAAAAAATTCACGAAATTCACTGCAAAGCTGAGCCGCCAATGTCTTATTATGAGCCAAAACCAGCGTTGGCCGGTTCAACTTGGCAATAATATTGGCCATTGTAAAGGTTTTTCCCGAGCCGGTTACACCCAAAAGCGTTTGTCCGCGATCGCCGCGATGCAGTCCTTTGACTAACTCATCGATTGCCTGCGGCTGATCGCCCATGGGCTTATACGGGGCCACTAATTCAAAATGATCCACTGCAAAACCTCCTTTTTGAATCGTTGTTATCGTTAATGCAGGGTAAGAATGCAGGAAAGCACCTGCATATTTTTCATACAAGAACGATGATGCTGCTTGGCAAAGCGAGCCACTTTTATCCGTTTGGCAAACAGTGCGAACGAGATAAAGAACATAAAAAACCTGACTATAGATTATACCATAAAATCATTCATTTATCAATGATACTCTCTATCTATATTCTTATCCAAGTTTTTGAATTTTTCTCATGAAATGTATATTTTCTTATCAAGAACAAGCAGCTAATTATATGATCATATCACTGCTTGCCATAAATAAAAACTCTATGTGAATCATTCCGAAAACACATAGAGTTTTTTATTTGCATTTACTCGATATAGGGGGTTATTTCTGTCAATATTTTTTCGTTTACTATATGAAGCCGTTCTAATCCAAGAAGAGCCCCCTTCACGCTGTATACTAAATACAGAATCCGAAATTAACACCCGCATAAGGCCAGCCGGCCTCGCCATAGCCTGCATGTCCAGTGGCATGAACCAAACAGAAAGCAGCCGTATCAGCAAGTCTTGGGCTACGTTCCCACCATTCAAAAATATCCGGGCCTTCTAACACTTTAATACGGCTTGCATCATCGGTAAATATAGCATATTGTTTGCCTTCCCCATCTGCTGAATGGTAGGTTGTACCAAAACATTCAACTTCCGAGAATAAGAAAATTTTCATACTATCGGTTCGAATCTGCGAGCTTCCTCCGCCGACCGAAGTTTTCTTATCAGCGGCCTTGATGCTTTCCTGCAAGTCGGACGGTAGCGACCGATAAACATTCCCGTTCAGCCATTCATGCATCGAAGTTGCTGTAAAGCTGCCCTCGTTTGAATTGACACTATCCATCTCACGTGCATCCTGCATGATATCCTTAAGGCCAAATGTTATGCCCGCTTTGCCCCCTTCAGTGAGGTTATCATGATTAAACCCATAGATTTGCAAAGTCAGCTTTTCGCCATACGAAAGCTCCACTTCCTTTTCATCGCCCACACGCCATAACAGATCGGCGATACCCGCCTGTGAAGCCGCACTGATTTGCTCCCATGCATTATCTTGGAGTGCTTGGTGCACAAGGCCCACTCGATCCGCTGCATAGTTGACAGCCGCTCCATTTGTTTTCATTTCTACAATTTTACATCTCTCCACGAACAGCTGCCTTGTCCGCATAATAAAGGCGGCCATCTGTCCGCGCGTCACTGTACCCTTAGGCGAAAGCGACGTGGCTGAAACACCGCTCATTATTTTTTGTGACACCGCCCATTGCATGGCCGCCAACGCCGAAGATGCGATCTCGTCTTTGTCACTATATACATCAAGACAGCCCGCTTTTATATCTCCTTCTTCGTAACCGCCCCGATATTTGACATAGCGATACAGCATGATCATAAGCTGTTCACGAGTAACCTCTTCTTCCTGTCCAAAATAATGGGCAGACATTCCTGAGGCAATACCGTTTTCATACATCCATGTGATGGCTTCGCTGGTCTTATTCGACGTACCGCTTGCTGTTTTCGTCTTCACATCATAGAACGAATTGTTCCCGCAAACCGGCGATCCCTCCATGCGATGAATCACAACCGCAGCCATCCCGCGGGTAACTCGATCTTCGGGAGAAAATTGACTGGTATCTGTGCCCACCATATAACCATAGGCATTGCACTTTGAAATATAAGATGCAAGAGGATTGCTCGACGAAACATCATCATAGCTTGCCGCTTTAATCCAGCGGGCATAAACAATGTGGAATCCCTCTTTGCTAACCGGCGTCTGGGCAGTGACCGCACGGCCATTGACATCGGCCCAGCCATCGAAATAATAGCCAGTGCGCGCAGCGGGCGTGGGAAAAGCAGCCGTTTTCGACGCGTCGTCGGGCTCATAAGCATTACCATAAGTGCCGCCCCGCGTCACATTGCGCAAATACACCTGATTTGTTTGACCGCCATATTTTGTGAGATCTACAAACGCCATCAGCTGTTCTTCGGGATATCGCTCCCATACGGCGCTCAGTGTAACGACATTGCCGCCTTCCGCATTGAACCCTGCCAAGACAGCGGCCGGCAATTTGAAATTTTGTTCTTTGTTATATACAGTAGTCTTGCCATTATAAGTATACGACCAGCCCTTGAACGTATAACCCGAACGCACTGGAATCTGAGAAGGCAGTGTAACGCCCGTGTTTTGGCCGCCCACCGCATAGGTTACAGATAGCGGCGGGTCATATGCCTGCACCTCGTCGCTCGTATTGGTGCCGGTGTCAAAACGAATCACAAACCCATCAGACACCCATTTTGCATACAAGGTGGTGCTAAAAGGCACACTGTAATAAGAACCGGGCGCAAAATTAGCATCGCCCTCCGCCGATTCCGACCATCCTAAGAAACTATAACCCTGTCTTGTCGGCTCTTGTTTCGGAATGATAATCGTAATATCATCATAATAAAACGTTTGTGCCTGTGGCGGGTTTTTACCGCCGTTGGCATCAAACGAAACATCGCCTTTTGCTCTTCGATCCGCCACATCTTCTAATATATAGCTTTTAAACGCCGGCAGGTTCCCGGTGCCGCCCGGGGTATAGAGTGTGTTATCGCCATTTTTGATGTTCCACCCTTTAAAGACATACAATCCCACACTGGGGCTTTCCAACAGCGAACATGGTATTTGAACCTTGTCCCCGTTCTTGACGGCGCTTGCATAACTGATTTGCTGGGTCCACTTGGGCGAAAAATACCGGGTGGCATAGGTGATCACGCTATATAGTTCTTCCCACTGGGCTTCTAAGGTAGCACTTTCTTGAATTTTTATAGACTCACCTGGCAGATAGGTTACGCCTTTATATTGCCAGCCTTTAAACTTGTATCCTGTCTTGGTCAGCGTTTTGCTTATCTTTAACATACCGCTTTGGCCAAATGAAATTTCTTCGCTGCCTTCCAATACGCCCAAATTACGATAATAAATGTTTGCTTTCCAGTTTGCATATAAAGTAACATTGCTGCTTGGCACTGTGCTTGTCTCTGTGATCTTGGTGTTATTCTGGTACCAGCCATCAAACGCACATTGGGTTCGGGTCACTTTGGGTAAATCCCAATATTTCTGTCCCTTCACATAATACCGATATGAATCCTCACAGGCACCGCCGTTGGTATTGAAGGTCACTTTCACAGTGTCGTTCATTGCTCCGTTTACAGCTGACGCCGCGTTCAAAAAGGCTCCGTTTGCAACCTTGCCCTTTAATTCTCCCATGCCGCTGGCATAAGCGGTCAGCAGATATTTCAAGTGCGTGCCCGTGAGCCCCGGCCGTTTGCTTAAGATCAGCGCCGCCACGCCCGCTACATGCGGCGCGGCTGAAGATGTGCCACAAAACTTTTCGTCATATCCGCCATCGGCTTTCACCGTATAAATTCCCGTCCCCGGCGCAGCGATATCCACCGTTGAGACACCGTAGTTGGAACCAAATTTCCAATCATCTGAGGTAGCTAAATACACACTGTTTGCTTTGGTAGCAGCAACAGAAATGATATTATCCAACGGCAAACAGGAGGGCATATGTGGATTAACATCTGTATTTTTGCCATCATTTCCTGCTGAACAAACAATCAACCCCTTATAGTTTTTCATAAATGAAGCAGCTGATTCGTCTTCTGATAATCCTCCGTAGCTGCAGTTCAAAATAGGAATATCGTTATTTATGGCATAGGTAAAGGCTTTTCGAATTGCATTTCCATCCAAAAGTCTCCCTCCATCATCACATGTCTGCATAGGCACAATCGCGACATTCCAACATATACCCGAAACACCGATACCATTGTTGCCTTTCGCCCCGATTACGCTGGCAACCATTGTTCCGTGGCCATCTGTATCATCACTTACCGCTGATTTTCCGGCCGTATCATGATAAAAATCCTGCGCCATGTCCCAATAGACATTGTCTCTAAGATCAGGGTGATCAGCCACGCCTGTATCAATTACGCCCACCATAACTCGCTTTGACATAGGGGTTGACGCAGCATCGCCGGTTGTGATATCCCACGCCTGGGGCGCTTTGATCGCGCTTAGTCCCCATTGGCTGCTATATTTAGGATCATTCGGTGTCGCCGCCAGAGGCTGTACCCCGTCTTCTGCGCCCGGCGCGGTCGATTCTGTCGATTCTTCTTGTACTGTCTCTCCATCGTCTGGTTCAGACTTTTCCCCTGTTTGTGGGTCTTCTGCCTTGATCTCGGCCCCAAGGTCCTCCTCTGTCCCACCAACGGGTAAAGGCTCTGCTTCATCGATCGTGTAACAGTAATTAGGACTGGCCGAATAGACAAAATCCAGCTTTTCTAATTTGCGAATGGCCTTTAAGACCTCTTTTTTACCGGTCTTGACTAAGCTTAGCTTGAGTACCTGTTTAAAATTCTCTTGATCCAAATACAATTTTGTATCGGGATCTCCCTCAATCTCTGTTAAATCTTCAACGCTTGTCAGGTCAATGCCCTTAAATTTTTCCTTGGAGAAAAATTTATTGACACCGCTATTGTTCTTGTCAATGACCACCACTACACAATCATCAGTAAAATGATCTTCTAAGGTGGCCTGACAAATAATTTTATCCGAAAGGGTGTCGTTATCTTCGGCCCATATCATGACGGTTGTATTGGCCATCAATACTAAGCCAACCGCGATGATGAGCGATATGATTCTCTTCATTCTTGTCTTTCCATTTCTTTCTTTTTCACAAGTTTATTGTTATTTTGTATTAATTGCCCGGTCAAAGATGCTGATGGTGTCTACGCCCTCCAAATCAACTCGACTGATCTCGATACCCAACTGAACAAAAGTAACATCAGTTGGACGGTAATTCCCCGGCAATAACACAGCATCGTCAAAGCCAAGACATAACTCAGTTCCGTCTTTTTTGAGCGTTTTGATCTGCCAATACGGCTCATGGCCATATAACACTAACAAAATATTATTTTGAAAATACGACTCGTCATATCGCTCATATTCAGACAGCCAGTTTTTCTCTTCAAAAATAGATACTGCTTCGTGAAATTCGTTGACAGAGCGAACAACCAGTACACAGATGGAACGATGATCCTCTCCCTCTATACCGTCTTGAATCGGCACGGTGATATAGGGAAGCAAGCCAGCGTTCGGATTTGTGTATTTGGTGTTTTTGGGAAAATTACGAATTGTTTTATACCCCACATTAAATCCAACTGCTGTGCCCTCCAGCATAGTGTCTCTGGCCTTGATGGTAATTTCTACCTCGGGTTCAGTGGGGGTCTCTGTTGGCGCCTCGGTAGGCGCTTCGGTCGACGGTTCAGTTGGAGCCTCTGTCGGGGCCTCGGTGGGCGCTTCGGTCGCAGGTTCGGTCTGTGTTTCGGTTGGCTCTGCGGCCCATACATCGGCCCATATATCTGTGTTCAACACCTCTTCTCCCCCTTTCGACTTGATGCCGCAGCTAATTAGGCTCGTCGTCAAACAAGCAACTGCAAGCAATAGAGCAAGATATGTGATTTTTTTCATGTGTGCGTGCTCCTTTCTTAAATATACTTTCTCATTGTAATGATATCATATGTAAATTTTCGTTTTTGTATAATTATGTCGAATTTATGAAAAATATCTATTTTTTCTGCTATTTCCTCCTGTTATTTGTTAATAATATCACAAGCGATGTGCACAAACAATTAAAAAACAATCGATAATATAAATTTTGTCTTAAATGCACCATGCCACAGAACTGTTTTCGAAAATCATTTTATGTAAAACGAGTCTTGTCCTAACAGAACTGGAAAAAGCATGCGCCCAAACGCACTGATTTGCTTTGCGCAGCTGGTTCGGCCTTGCAGAAAGTCAAAAAATATAGTAAGATAAAAACATGAATGTGAAAACAAAGGAGGTATTAGCATGATCATCAATACAGGCGGGCGAACCGATACGGTACAATACTACACAGAGTGGCTGCTAAACCGATTTGCAGAAGGTTATGTTTACTCGCGCAATCCATTATTTCCGAACAAAGTAACACGTTATGAGTTGACGCCGGACAAGGTAGACTGCGTGGTATTTTGCTCTAAAAATTACAAGCCTATTTTGCACAGAATCCATGAAATCACCGACCATTTTCATACATACTTTCACTACACGATTACTGCCTACGGCAAGGATATTGAGCCCGGTGTCCCCTCGATCGAGCAGAGCATAGAAACTTTGATCGAACTGTCTAAATTAGTTGGCGCCAAACGGGTCTCCTGGCGCTACGACCCCGTTTTATTGACTAAAAATTATACCATGCAGCGCCATTTGGATACTTTTGAACACATGGCCAAGGTTCTGTCCCCTTATATCGATCGCTGCATTTTCAGTTTTGTGGAAATCTATAAAAAACTGCAAACCAACATGCCTGAACTCATTCCACTGTCTTTGCAGGATATGAACATATTAGCGCAAGGATTCGGCCGCATTGCCGGCCAATACGGCATACATATTCAAACCTGCGGCACCAATGGCGATTACACCCGCTACGGCATTCATGCCTCCGGCTGCATGACGCTGGATATTTTAGGTGAGGCAAACGGCATCGTATTCAAACATTTAAAACACAAAGGAACAAGACGGGGCTGTCATTGTATCGAAAGCCGAGATATAGGTGCTTACGATACCTGTATGAATGGATGCAAATATTGCTATGCCAACAAAAATCCCCATAAAGCATTTGAAAATTATCAATATCATGCCCCTGCTTCCCCTTTACTTTTAGGGACTCTACAACCTGAAGACACCATAATACAAGGCGCACAAAAGTCATTTATCAAAAAAACAAAGTTAGTATAAATGGACAACATGCTCTTCAAAAAAAATAAAACCCAGAGAAATTCTCTCTGGGTTTTAGTTTATAATCTATTATAAAGTTTTCACTATCCTAAGATGAAACCGTCAGGGTTAATCTTATCATTTCTTTTTGAAATGAATCAGTGTAGAGCAGTGCGGTTTCAGCGTTACGGTATAAGCGCCGCTTACCTCGCCCAAATTCTCGTCTGTCCAATGTTCGGTTGCCTCATGAGCGCCCTCAATCTCAACAGTATAAGTACGTTCTCTTTCCCCCCAGTTGATGAAGGCGATGGTGCGAATATCGTCTTTATAGCCGAGATCCAAGAGACCCGGGATATAAGATTCCATCAAATCAAGCGGCTTGGCAGTACGGCCAGGCAGCGGGAACAGCTTTTCATATAAGCCGATCTGTTCTTCACTCATCAGCGGCAGCTTATCTGATATAAGCAGCGCGCCGCCAGTTGCATACATAGCGGTGAGGAAAGTGCGGATTTCATCATCATTACGCGAGCAATACCGCCGGCAGTCGTCATCTTCATTCTCCTTTTTGCGGATCATGAGACAATCAGGGTCGGCAATATACAAATTCTCGTTCATATAATACCGTTTGAGCACCCGGTTGAACATTTTGACAAGTGATTCCCAGCGCTCAAAAATATCAACCGAGATACGGCTGCCGTCCACAAATTCAGAAACCTCAAACATCGGGCAGGTGCAGGATAAAATATAGGTATCCGGATGGCAGGACTCTCTGACTAACCGGAAATATTCACGCAGATTTTGAAGCGCGCCTGCCGAAGGATCATGATGATGTCCGGCAGCGATAAAATCACTCACCATATCAATTTTTAAATATCGATAACCCCAATCATAGGTCAATTTATGATACAAATCACGTACATACTGCTTCGCTTCCGGATGGGTCACATCCAGCATATGACAGCCCTCATGCGTCATATCTTCACCAGCGTCGTTTTTCACAAACCAATCAGGATGCTCCTCTAAAACCGCGTCGCCCGGATCAAAACGGAAAGGATTAAGCCAAATACCCGGTATCAGGCCATGTTCACGAATCAGATCGGCATAGAATTTCATGCCCTTCGGGAAGCGATCGGCATGCGGTTCGCCCTGATGATTACCATCGGCCCAACCTGCGTCAATCTGGAAAACCTTGAACGGCACCCGGTCTTTGATTTTATCAATCGCCTCTAAGTTTTCATAAACCATGCGTTCATTGATATTGCCCATGTAATAGTACCAAGAACTAAAGCCAACCGGAATCTCACGCTTGGGTTTCTGGAATTGATTAAAATCACGTATAAACCGCGTATAGTCAGGAAGTTCGCTGACGGTATCCGCCATCGGCGTAAACAACATCCAGTCCGAAACAATGGTGCTATCCGGTTTAATATTGCGGCCGTCCATGAAAAGACGATATTCCATCGTGCCGCCTTCACAGGCAAATATGCTCGTGAAATATTGTTCAAACGAAACAAAGCCGAAATGATAAGCCTTGCCAGCCTTATCAATCAAAGGCATATGTACGGCACTTTCACAATATTCATTTTCAGCAAAAATTTTGATATCAACTCTTGCGTTCATATCTAACTGATTCAGGCCGTTATAGGTGGTAAACCCATTATACATAGCCCGGTCCAGCCGCTCGGCATGCATACCACCAAGAGCAATTACATGCAAAGGCTCCTTATCCGCTCCGGCGCCACCGATATTGCCTTCATTTTTCACCTCGGTTTTAAGCAAAGCGTTATGATCATCTAAAGCAGCAAGCAAACGTCCATTTTCACACTCGGCGATAAAGCAGCGGGGCTGATGCAGAATCGAAAAATCCTTACCATCCTCTGCTATTTCCTTTAGCGTGCATTCGCGGATGCTCCACGTTTTTCCGTTATAGTCCTTTAACACATTATACATGTCGCCCCAATACCGGTTGCCCATGTAAATCGAGTGGAAAAGAATCGTTCCATCTTCTTTTGCAATCGCGGGACGCCCGCCATTTGCGATTGTTAATATCATTTGGTGCTTACCTCCTAAACACTTTTTCATATTTTGTTATAAATCTTTCTCTGTCTCAAAATCCAACATTCAGCCTTGCCGGAATGCAGCCCGATAGACTGCAAGATAAACTTTCTAAGAACAAGCCATGCGGCTTGCTTTTATTGTACCATAAAGTTTACAGCTACCTCAAAGTTCATCGTTTCCAGCTCCGCTGGAATGCTGCCTGATAGGCTGCAAGATGAACTTTTTAAGAACAAGCCATGCGGCTTGTTCTTATTGTACCATAGCCAACGATTGTAAGCAATTGTAATATCTAATTTTTTTCATGCTATCTGTTTATATTTCATACACATTCTTTTTAAAAACGCTCTGTTGCAATCCGACGAATTGCGATATACAATACATCAAAAAGATTCACTCAGGAAAGGACCCGCCACTTTGAATCACCAGTATACTTACCACACTATTATCAATTCGCACGATACCGACGCACGCGGCATGGTCAAGCCCTCTGCCGTATTAAAATATATGCAGGAGGCCGCCAATCTGCAGCTCTCGGTTTCAAAACCATCGTCGGACGATTTGCGTGCAGAAAACCGCTATTTTGTAGCTTCTAAAATTTCTTTCACTATTTATCAACCCCTATACAGCTGGGACGAAATTGACGTCAGCACTTGGGGCTGTGAAAGCAAAGGGGCTATCTTTAACCGCTGCAGCAAAATTGAACGAAATGGCGAACTTTGCGCAGCGCTTTCCTCTGCCTGGGCCCTGCTCGACGCCGAAAACGGAGCCATTCTGCGCGTTGCCGATGTATCTTTTGATTTCGGCACCGAACCGGCGCTTCAGCCAGAGCTGCCTTTAAAAGTTCGCATTCCAAAAGAGTTGCCTTTGCATTTAGTGGGCGAACGCACGGTTATGTATGCAGATGTTGATCTAAACCGACACATGAACAATACAGTTTACCCTGACATGCTGTTCGGTTTCGTAAATGATCATACAGACAAGCAGGTGCGTTCGGTATCCATCAATTATTTGCATGAAGCCCCTGACGGTGTGACCTTTAAAGTATATGAAAACTCATTTGCCGATCTTTCTTATTTCCGAACCATTCTGCCGGATGGCAATATCGGTGTAGAAGCCGAATTCAGATACACGCCGCTTGAACAAATGGACTAAACAAGTGGTCTTTATAAGCTTGTGCCATAACCGAAATCTTCCATATATTTAATAATACCCAAATAATCCTCATTGGTCACCACATAATGCTCAATAAAGTGGATGCCCACCCCGCTCAAGGAGGCCTTTAGGCCATTGGTACTTGCCATATCAAACTCAGATGGCTCGACAATACCGCTTGGATGGTTATGCGCCATCACAACCGCCGCAGCCTTGTGCGCCAGCGCCAACTCGGCGACCCGCCGGATTTTAGCCGATGACATATTATCCATCCCCTCGGCAAACACAGTTTCACAGCCTAATAATCTGCGTCTGCGATCAAAGCACAAAATGACTGTTTTTTCGGTATGCTCGCCCATGAAATAAGCCATCAGATATCGGCCGATTTTTTCTTCGCTCTCAAACACATTGTCATCCATGATTTTATCTAACCGATATGCTCTGCAAAACGCTACAATACTCATCAGAAAAGTAGCCGCATTTTCCCCAATGCCAGGCACCTCTCTTAACTGATTATAGCTTGCGTCAAAAACGGCCGAAAGGGACCCAAACCGATTGATAAGCTGATGGGCAAGCGGATTGGTATCTCCCTGCGGTTTGGCGAAAAAGAGAGCCATTTCCAAAATCTCAATTTCAGAAAAACTTTCAAAACCGGTCTTTCTGAATTTTTCCTTTACCCTTTGCCGATGCTTTTTGTGCAGTTCACTATCTTCGTTTTTATAAATTCTTTCCGACATATTCGTAACCTCTTTGACAAGAATTGTACCATTGAAACAAACAATTTTCAAGCCTTTTTTCTTGTGCACACTTCCTTTTTGTGGTATAATGGAACAAATCGGAGATTTGTTCCCAAAGTTTATCTTGTCACCCGAAAGGGGTGATATTCCGGCCGAGCCAGAACCGACAAACTTTCAGGCAACGGAAACTTTGTGGTATAATGGATTGTGGAAATATTTATAACATAAACAACTCTACGTTTTTTTAAAAAATCAACTGCCTATGTAAACATAGCTCATGTTTCTAATTCATATATCTTTTTGATAAATATAGGAGAATATCAATGAACAAACAATTAGAAAAATTACCTCAATTTAATGGTGTGAAAGGTCCTGTTGTTACGATTGTTATGGACGGTATCGGCCTTGCCGCTGCAAGCGATGGCAACGCGGTTGCAAAAGCCAACACACCCACACTCGATATGCTGATGAAAAAATATCCCTGCCTGCAGCTAAAAGCACACGGCACGGCCGTTGGTTTGCCCACCGACGATGATATGGGCAACTCGGAAGTGGGCCATAACGCGCTTGGCGCCGGACAAGTATTCAGCCAAGGGGCCAAATTAGTTTCAGAATCCATTGAGTCGGGTAAAATCTTTGCCTCTGACTCTTGGAAAGAGTTAAGCGCCAACTGTTTAGAAAATCAATCAACCATGCACTTTATCGGACTTTTCTCAGACGGCAATGTGCACAGCCATATTGATCATTTAAAAGAGATGATCAAACAAGCCAAAAAAGAAGGAATCGCGACTGTTCGCATTCACATCCTGTTAGATGGACGCGACGTGGGTGAAACCTCTGCGCTTGATTATGTACTTCCTTTCGAGACCTTTTTGGAGGAATTAAACAGCGCTGCATTTGACGCCAAAATTGCCTCCGGCGGCGGCCGCATGTCCATCACAATGGACCGTTATGAAGCCAACTGGCCCATGGTCGAACGCGGCTGGCAAACACATGTGTTAGGGATGGGCCGTCAGTTTGAAAGCGCAGAGGAGGCAATTGTCACCTACCGCAACGAACTGCATGTAATTGACCAAGATTTGCCGGCTTTTGTTATTGGCAAGGACGGTAAACCAATTGGCACTATCCAAGACGGCGACAGCGTTATCTTCTTTAATTTCAGAGGGGACAGAGCCATTGAGATTTCCAAATGCTTTGACGCAGCTGACTTTGATCACTTTGACCGTGTGCGCCGGCCCAAAGTATTATATGCTGGCATGCTGGAATACGATGGCGACTTGCACATTCCCAATCGCTATTTAGTAAACCCGCCGGAAATCACCAATACACAAAGCGAATACCTTGTAAATACGGGCATCAAACAAGCCGCTATATCTGAAACTCAAAAATATGGCCATGTGACTTATTTCTGGAACGGCAACAAAAGCGGTAAATTTTCAGATGAATTAGAGACCTATTTTGAAGTACCTTCGGACGTAGTGCCTTTTGAACAGCGTCCTTGGATGAAATGCGCTGAAATTACCGACAAGCTGTTGGAATTTTTAGCCTCTGGCGATTATCAGTATTTGCGGGTTAATTTCCCGAATGGCGACATGGTCGGCCATACCGGCAACATTGACGCCACAGAGATTTCGGTAGAAGCACTTGATTTGCAGCTGGCGCGCATTTTGGAAGCCGTCGACAAATACAAAGGGGTTGCGATTATTACCGCCGACCACGGCAACGCCGATGAAATGTTTGAGTTAGATAAAAAAGGAAATATCAAAACCAACGAACAAGGCGGCCCTAAGGCCAAAACAAGTCACACGCTGAATGCCGTCCCCTTTATCATTTATGATAATTTCTATAAAGATAATTACACAATTTTATTTGAAGGTCACTATGGGCTTTCCAATGTAGCGGCCACCACGGTCAACCTGCTCGGTTATCAAGCGCCTGCTATGTGGGATTCTTCAATGATTAAAATATTATAATGTAAGTATAGCGTGGAAAGCAGTGAAAGCAACAAAGCTCTTACTGCTTTTCATTTGTTAAAAATGCAGGAGAACACCATCATGAAACATTTAGTACTCATGAAATTTCAACCGAATGCCTATAACATTCGAGTTAAAGAGGAAATCGAAAACACCTATCGAAAAATCAAGCACGACCTGCCGGATATCCTTCTTTCTTATGTTATCAGAGAAAAATGTTTGGCGGGCCGGGGTATGGATTTGCTCATCGAACTAACACTAACAAATCCAAACGTGCTTGAGCAGTATTTAACACACCCTGCACATCAAGCGATCAGCGAAAAATACAATCCTTATTTACAAGAAAGGTGCAGTTTTGATTATGAAGATTAAAGCAGTATTATGCGATTTAGACGGAACACTGTTAAGAATGGACGAAAAAGATTTTATCAATGACTATTTATCCCGTTTGTGCCGCGTGATGGCACCGCTTGGTTATAATGGGGAAGAAATGATCTCTGCCATGTGGAAAGGGGTAGACGCACTGACCAGAAGCGATGGCACGCAAAACAATCACGATACCTTTTGGCAAACTTTTTCTTCAATACTTGGCCCGGAAGTGTTAACGCATGAAACGAAGTTTGATGATTTTTACAGGCAAGGCGATTTTCATCTGACCAAAGGCATTACCAAACCCAATCCTTGGGCAAAGACCTTTATTGAGAATCTAAAAAAACAAAATGTTCGCATCATTTTAGCGACAAATCCTTTGTTTCCTGCCTGCGCAGTGCAGACCCGTTTAGGATGGATTAACCTTACTCTCGATGATTTTGAATTGGTCACTACCTATGAAAACTCTCGCTATTGCAAACCCTCTGTTCACTACTATGAGGATATTCTTAAACGCATCGGCCTTTCGCCGGATGAATGCATCATGATCGGCAACAGCGTAACCGAGGACATTGTGCCGGCTCAGGCGCTTGGCATCGAATCCTTTTTAATTACCGAGTATGCTTCAGGCGATACCGCCTTCGCCAAGAACAAAGGAACTTTTGACGAAATGGAGGCATTCGTACAAACCAAACTAAACTGAACAACGCCCCCGCTTACGATACCAACACATCGATTTTCTATGAATCAAACTTTTTGATGTCGGCATAATCAAATTGCTGACCAATACGCGTCAATTCACCGAATACCAACGCCGTGCCATCGGCTGTTTTATACCAATCATCACGGTTAGGGGAACAGACAGGCGGCGCAACAAAAAAGTGTGTTTCGGGAAAAAACAATCGGTAATACATGGAACATCGTCTGGCATGATAGGGACGGCAAACCAAAACGGCCTTTTGGAAAAAAAGGCCTTTTTCTATAGCTGTCTCTTTGGCAAATGCAGCGTTTTGCTTTGTAAACATAGAGCTCTTTTCACCGATAACCGCTTGTGCCGGAACATTCTTTTTCACCAACACATCGGCATAAAAATCGTATTCGGTTTGATAAGGGCCTTTGTACACATCGATTTTTTTCGTTGGCCCTTGAAAAGAACCCCGCTCGATACTATAGGCGCCGCCAATCATAATCAGAGGGGCAACCCCTTGGTGATAAAGGATTGCGGCATACTCAGGTAATTCGGGCGATGAACCGCCGGCAACCATAATCACATCCGCCTTTTGCGGTTGATCACAAAGAAAGAGAAATTGTGTTATTGCTTGTATAATGTTGTCCATTTTGCCACCCCGTTTTTGATTGTCTTTGATAAAAACTGCAGACTTTATTAGTATAAGCCAGCATGGTCAAAACTATCAAAAAAATCCTGCGAAAGAATTTTCTTTCGCAGGATTTTTTATCGTTGCACTTACTCCGCTTTGGAAAATGAATCTTTGCCTACGCCGCATAGCGGGCATACAAAATCATCAGGCAGATCTTCCCACTTCGTGCCAGGTGCAATTCCGTTTTCTTCACTGCCTACGCTCTCATCATATTCCCATCCGCAGACATCACAAACATATTTCATCTTGATTTCCGTCCTTTCTGAATTTTTATTTCAATTTATGCAAGCGGTTCAAAATCCTCTGCCCCATGTTTACAGATAGGACAGATGAAATCATCCGGCAATACATCTCCCTCATACACATAGCCGCACACTTTGCAGACAAAGCCTTTCTTTTTTTCGCTTTCCGGTGCGCGAGGCGGTTTGATATGATCAAAATAATCGGCATAGGTGACTGACTTGTCCGCATCTAACACCTTCTTTTCGGTTATGTCGGCTATAAACAAACTATGCGTGCCACAGTCGATCACCTGTACAACCTTGCCCGAAATAAACGTATTCGCATATTCAGTCAGATAAAGCACGCCGTTCTTAGCCCGGGCTGTTTGCACTGAGCCGTCGAACTTTTCCTTCTCTTTTCCCGACTGGAAGCCAAACTTTTCAAATACATCAAAAGGAACCTGATCGGAAAGAATCGAAAGATTAAACACGCCAGTACGCTCGATCATCGCATGCGTATAGGTATCTTTACTGATTGTAACCGAAATACGCTGCGGTGCGTCGGTCACTTGCGCAGCAGTATTAATGATACAGCCATTATCTTTATCGCCCTCTTTCGCGCTTAAAACAAACAAGCCATAAGTCAAGTTAAATAGTGCCTGCTGATCCGAAAGAACTGCTTCTTTTTCCGGCTCTTTTGCCACACTTTCGGCAACCGCCGATACAAAGGCTGACAATTCATCGGCTTGCGCGGTCTTTAAAGAGGATTTCAGCGACAAGGCAGGCTCAATAAAGGTCAAATTCTTACAGCCTTCTAAAATCTTTCGCATTTGGGTGCCGCTTGTCGGCGCCCAAGAACCATTTTCGATAAAGGCCACGGTACGATTTTGAATATTATGGGCCGCCAAATCACGCAGCAGCTCGTCCATACTAACAAAAACGCCAGCATTGTAAGTAGTAGACGCAAACAGCAGATGGCTCCACCGGAATGCAGCCGCGATGATTTCAGAAGCAGCGGTCACCGAAACATCAAACATTACCGTTTTCACGCCTGCCTCCCGCAGCCGGCAAGCTACAATCTCGGCGGCTCTTTCGGTATTGCCATAAACCGATGCATACGCAATCATTACCCCGTTTTCTTCGGGTGTATAGCTGCTCCACAGTGCATATTTTTGTACATAATCTGCAATGTTCTCCCGCCAAACAAAACCATGCAGCGGGCAAATCATTTGAATGTCAAGCGCTGACGCTTTCTTCAGCAGCGTCTGCACCTGGGGACCATATTTGCCGACAATATTGCAATAATACCGGCGGGCCTCATCTAAATAATCTCTTTCAAAATTAACTTCATCGGCAAAGAGCGCACCATTCAGCGCGCCAAACGTACCGAAAGCATCAGCCGAGAATAAAATTTTATCGGTTTGGTCATAGGTCACCATGACCTCAGGCCAGTGAACCATAGGCGCCATAACAAAAGTAAACGAATGCCGTCCGGTTGTTAAAACATCCCCTTCGCCAACCACTTGCACACGAGAATCAATGTCAAAATCAAAGAACTGTTTAATCATGCGCACGATCTTGTCGTTGCACACAATGGTCAGTTCGGGATAGCGCAGCACTAAATCCATAAGCAATGCCGAGTGATCAGGCTCCATATGCTGCACCACTACATAATCTAACTTGCGTCCGGCAAGCACATGGGCAATATTCTCTAAAAACACATCGCCGACAGCCCGGTCTACCGTATCAAAAAGAACGGTCTTATCATCTATTAACAAATAGGAATTATAAGAAACTCCACCAGGAACAGAATAAACCCCTTCAAACATAGCCAACCGGCGATCATTACCACCAACCCACGTCAAATCATGGGTAACTTTTCTTGTACAATACATAATAATCCTCTCCCTTCTGTTTCCTTTATAAAACGCATCAATTTATTTTTTGGCCTTTAAACCTTTATACGCTTGCAGTACGACCTATAGGTGACAAAATAAACTTTAGAAACAAATCTCTGATTTGTTTCTATTATACCATCCGTCCCATTCATTTTCAAGCCGTGACTGGAATTTATTTCCTGTTTGATAACCACTTTATTCCTGCTCCTGCGCGGCCAATAAATCGGCCTGCGCCGGGCCGTCAATCAATTCACCCTTATAGGTAAACCGGGATCCATGACAGGGACAATCCCAACTTTTTTCGTCGGCATTCCAGGTCAGTTGGCATCCCATGTGCGGGCATTTCGTATCAATGGCAAACAAATCACCATTTTCATCCCGATAAACGCCTGCCTTCACACCGTTATAAATAAAGACGCCGCTTTCACCTTTTTTGAGATCATTCGTGTATGTCTCTGGTATCGAAAAAAGTTCTTTAGAAAGATTTTTGACTGCCTGAAAGCTCTCTGCCGCATAATCATCTGCAAAAGAAATCTTAGCTCTGCTGATAGCAAAAACCGCGCCACGCTCCTCCTCTTTTTCAAGAATCAACCCGGTTATAACACGGGCCGCGCACATAGATGAAGTCATCCCCCATTTGCCAAAACCGGTTGCCACGTACCAATAAGGCCGGCTTTCGGCATAGCGCCCTATATAAGGCACAGCACCCACTGGCATACAATCCTGTGCAGACCAGCGGGCCGCAAGTTGACATCCGGGAAACCAAGTTTCTGCTTTCGCTTCTAACAACGCATAACGGCCCCCATCTTCATTTTCGCCTGTTCGGTGACCACCGCCACCCAGCAAAAGAAAATCTTTATAATTGCGAAACGAAAAGCCATTTTGATCGGCACTAAAGAAAACGCCGTCAAGCGCAGGGGCCTGTGCCAAAGCAATCGCATAGCTGCGCGCCTGATGCTGTTTGGCGAAATAAAATCCCGGTACGTTAATAAACGGATAATGACAAGCAAACACGATATGATCGGCCCGAATTTCTCCTTTTTCAGTTTTCACTATATGCTCATCTACCGTCAACACACGTGAATTTTCATACACGCGGATGGTATCGGCTAACGCATACAAAAATTTTAATGGATGAAACTGCGCCTGATCGGTAAATACCATCGCCAGTTTCACCGGAAAAGGCAGCGGCGTTTCATCGGTCAAATAGGTCGCAAGGCCAGCATCTTTCGCGGCATGATATTCCGCCTTGACTCGTTCCTCTTCCTCCAATGTATATAAATAAGACGAACATTTCTCAAAATCACACTCGATTTTGTGTTTTTCTATGATACGCTCATAATCTGAAATGGCCCCTTGATTGATAGAGGCATACTGCTTTGCCGCTTCTATGCCAAATTCGTGTGTCAGATGCGCGTATTTAAGACCATGCTGCGCGGTAATTTTAGCCGTTGTGTTCTTCGTTTGCCCGCTGCCAATCGAAGAAGCCTCTACCAAAACGGTGTCCACACCCTTTTGCGTTAAAAAATAAGCTGTCAGCACACCTGCCATACCGCCGCCAATCACACACGCTTCACAAGAAATTGATTCTTGCAACGAAGCTGTGGGGGATCGTTTCGCCGTCTTTTGCCAAATTGATTCGCTCTTCATCACTATTCATCCTATTCCTTTCTGATTTCAATATCAGTCGATAAGCATATCGTAAAATAAATTATCTCGTTATAGTATCGCCTGTCTTTCAGGCAATCATACAACTTATGTACATCTGCAAATGATAAACGAAAGCAACGAAAAAAAAGCAAACCTTAAAAGGTTCGCCTTTTTTTGATCGCTTACATAGGCCGTATGCAATTACTCTGCTTGCGCTTTTTTCAAAGCGTCGGTCAACGCACTTTGTTTTTGCACACCAACCATACGGCTATATTCTTCGCCTTCTTTTAAAATAACCAAAGTGGGAATGCTCATGACGCCATAGGCAGACGCAATTTCTGGATTTTGATCGACATTGCACTTACAGATCATGGCCGTGGTCTCTTCTGCCGCCGCAATGGACTCAATCACTGGAGCCATCATTTTACATGGCCCGCACCAGTCTGCATAAAAATCAATTAACGTGACGGCCGAGGTTTCAACCTCTTCCGGCAACACATCACCTACAATTTCAAATACTTCCATTTGAATCTCCCTTACCAAGTTAAAATAGAATGCCCGATGATAAAAACCGCTGTCGTTGTTTATTATATACAAACATTTAAGATGCTATTTGCTTTATATCAAATTTTGATCCACTTAAAGTTTAGAAATGAGATAATCGGTATACGCTTCACTGGTGGAACCAGTATCCCGGCCGGTAATCTTTACCGGACAATCAGCCCCAGAAAGAGCCACCAGTGCCTGATCAATCGCAGCCGCTTCTTGTATATAGCCAATATGGCGAAGCAGCATAGCGGCGGCGCGAATCACACTGCTCGGATCAGCGTATATTTCTCTGCCCTCTTGTACCATACGGGGGGCCGAACCATGAATGGCCTCAAACATCGCATAGCGCGAACCTAAATTGGCACTGCCGGCCGTGCCAACGCCGCCTTGCAGTTCGGCTGCTTCATCGGTTAAAATATCGCCATACAAATTCGGCAGTACAAACACCTCAAATTCAGAACGGCGCTTTGTGTCAATCAATTTCGCAGTCATAATATCAATATACCAGTCATCGGCCGCAATTTCCGGATACTCCTTTGCAATTTGATAGAAAATATCCAAGAACTTACCGTCTGTTGCTTTGATAATATTGGCCTTAGTAACAGCGGTCACCCTCTTTTTGCCATTCGCTTTAGCAAAGGCAAAAGCCGCTCTAATAATACGCTCACAGCCGGGCGTGGTCGCAATTGTGAAATCAATGCTCACATCTTCGCTGGCAATGACTCCTTCCTTACCGGCTGCATAACCGCCCTCAGTATTTTCACGGAAGAAAGTCCAATCAATGCCCTCTTCGGGTACTGAAACAGGGCGAACATTGGCAAACAAATCCAATTCTTTACGCATAGCCACATTGGCCGATTCAATATTCGGCCATGGATCGCCTTTGCGCGGCGTAGTGGTAGGCCCTTTCAGCACAACATGACATTTTTTGATTTCATCTAACACAGCCGCCGGAATCGCTCTGTTTTCCTCGACCCGTTTCTCGATCGTGAGGCCATCAATCATCCGAATCTCAACCTTGCCGCTCTCAATCTCTTTTTTCAGCACGTGTTTCATCACCCGCACAGCCTGATTTGTGATAGCCGGGCCAATGCCGTCTCCGCCTAAGGCACCGATCACAATGGTATCAAGCGACTGATAATCGGTCGCCCCATTATCGTTTTTGATTCTTTCTGCTCTTTCTAAATGTTTGATTAACAGTCGACCAAATTGCTCTTTTGCCGATTCAATGTCGTACATGAAATGTCCCCCTTTAACCTTTATAATATTGAGTGGGAATTAAAAAATAACCGTTTTGTACATTCGTACAAAACGGTTATTTTGGCGGAGGGGGAGGGATTCGAACCCTCGTGGGCGTGAGCCCAAACGGTTTTCAAGACCGCCTCGTTATGACCACTTCGATACCCCTCCGTTTATTAATCCCAGATTGCCGAAGCGCCGTGTATTATATTACCATATAAAAACAAATCTGTCAAGTCAAAGTACAAACAGATCGAGTGAAAAAATCCGCTTTTGCTCTCATTTTACAAAACGCAAACAAATGGATTTGGGGCTTTCGACTGCCCTGTGTAAGCATACCTTTTCATATACCACAAATTTTTAGCAACCGAGAATTTTTACAGTACTATCACTGCTAACAGGCCGTGCCATCCGCACACAGCCAGTGAATCCCCAAGTGATCCTCCTAAGATTACCTTATGTGTTTCAGGCGAATGGATAAGCGGTCAAAAAATCGACGCGGCCGACAGCGGCTGTCTTTGATTAATATTTTGTCCGAGCGCGCCGCGACTTCCTCCACCACTTCAACTAGTGTTTTGCCATTTGTATCAATACGGCACCCGGTGATTGTTTCATCAAACGCCTTGATGCACCGATCAATTTGCAGCGCCGCCCAAGAATGTTTGCCCTCCATCCTCGAAGCTAATCTTTTTAACAATGTTTCTTTATCTGCATACAAAATAAAATGCTTAAGCGGGTATTTCTCTGCCAACGCACCAATCATTTCTGTATAATAGACCGGATTCGTAATCGTCATCGGCACGATAATATCTCCGTCATAGTGCGCCGCTATGTAATCCAGCATAGCAAAATTACCTGCCCGCCACATGGGATAATCCTGAAAATCGTCCTCATACATAGACAACGGCAGATTCTTGCGTATAAAATATCCGATATTTTCAGGATCATACACATAAGCGTCGGGCAGCCGCCGCTGCAATTCATACGCCGTGTGTGTTTTTCCTGAGCCAAACGCGCCGTTCAGCCAAATAATCACGGCAAAACACGGCGGCCTGTTTTGGAAATATAAAATACCGCCAACGCCCCCGGCCCAGCATGCGCACCTGTGCAAAGATCAAAACAGCGAATCATAAAATGTTCAGCGCCCGTGCGGCTCATAATCATATCGCGAAGTAAAAGCGCATCTTCTTCACAATCGCCATGCGTGATGCCAATTAAATCATCTTTTGATTGACAATGCGCCGCCAACGAATCAGCCAAAGCGGCCATCGCTTTCGCGCGACCCCGAATCTTGCCTGACAACTCGATGCGCCCCGCGTCAGATCCATACAGCATGGGTTTTATGCCCATCATACTGCCCGCAAAAGCCGAAAGAGAACTCACCCGGCCGCTGCGTTTTAAAAAATAGAGATCGTCCACGGTAAATTGCTGGCACAACTTCATTTTCAGCGCCTCAATGGCCGTGGCGGTTTCATAAATCGTGAACCCCTGTTGCTGCATTTCTGAGGCACGAATCGCAAGCAAGCCCTCTCCAAGCGAAGCAGAAAGTGAATCAACGATAACGCAGTTTCGCTCAGGATAACGCTCCATCGCTTCTTCAGCCGCCGCACGCGCCGCCTGCATAGTGCCCGAAATCTGTCCGGAAATGCCAATAAAAAGCACATCTTCACCACTCAAAAAAATCGATTCAATCGCATTTAACATACGGTCAGCGTTCACCATAGATGTTTTTACATCCGCCTTTACCCGCATTAATTCATAAAATCGGGCCAGTTCATCGGCCTGATCCACACCGGGCGCATAACACTTAAAATCTCGGCCGCCCATGCTGAACGTAAACGGGACAACCTCTATCTTGTATTGTTCCGCATCCTGCGGGGTCAAATTGCTGGCCGAATCAGTAAGAATTTTATATGACATAACAATAATTCCCTTCTTATAAACAAAATGCCTGTAACGAAAAGGACGGAGCAAAGCCCCGTCTTCTCATTCCACAGAAATAATATAGTGATAGAGAGGCTGACCGCCGCTCAGCACAACCACTTCACAATAGTCGCCTGCCGCTTCCCGCAAGAGATCGCCCGCTTTGGCGGCCTCTTCTTCTGAGACATCTTCACCATAAAACAGCGTAATCATAGACGCGTCTTTCATACGCTCTGTCATAGCTTTTACGCACTCAAGATCATTGTCAGCCACGCAGGCAATTTTTCCTTCGGCAAGGCCAAGCACGGCCCCTTCACTAATGGTGTTCTCCCCTATCACAGAGTCCCGCACCGCATAGGTAACCGAGAATGTTTTGACAAGACCGATGGCATCGAGCATCGCATCCATATTTTTATCGGCGTTTACATTTTCATCAAAGGCCATCAAAGCGCTAAGACCCTGCGGCACGCTTCTAGTTGGAATCACCATGACTTTCTTATCAGTTGAAAGTTCTTCGGCTTGCTTAGCAACCATATAGATATTTTTGTTATTAGGCAGAATAAACACATTTTCTGCATTCACCTGACTTACTGCATGCAGCAAATCATCGGTGGACGGATTCATTGTCTGACCGCCATATACAATAAAATCTACCCCTAAATCTTCAAAACAAGCTTTGAGACCATCGCCCATGCACACGGTGACAAAGCCGTACTTTTTCGGTTTTTCCGCCGGCTTCTCGACCGGTTTTTCTTTTACTAACGCTGTATGCTGATTGCGCATATTCTCAATTTTTACCGTAAACAGAGAACCATATTTCAATGCCTCTGTCAGCACTTTGCCCGGTGCGTTCGTATGGACATGCAGCTTAATCATATCTGCATTTTCAATAAACACAACGCTGTCGCCCATGCCCATAATATACTTATGAAGGCGGCCTGCTTTTTCTTCGCCAAAATATTTTTCGCTCTTGGTTACAATGCACTCGGTACAATAGGAGAATTTGATATTCTCTGTATTAAACTGATCAAAATTAGCAGTCGATGCGCTCACCGGCGCGGCGTCTTCGGCCGGACCATTGCATACGACCGGTTTGCCCTCAAGCGAGGCAAGCATGCCCTCGAGAATCGTTACAAAACCCTGCCCGCCTGAATCGACAACATTCGCCTGTTTTAAAACGGGCAGCATATCCGGCGTTTTGCCAAGCGTATCCACCGCGACTGACAACAAATACTGAAAGAAACCAACGGCGTCTTCTTTATAAGTAGACTCGGCCACCGCCATTGCCTGTTCAGCGCATACGCGCATCACCGTCAAAATGGTGCCTTCAGTCGGGGTCATGACCGCTTTATAGGCGTCCTCAACGCCCTTGCTCATGGCTTTGGCCATATCAATTGCATCGGCCTCTGTTTTATCCTTGAGGCTCTTGGCCATGCCTCTGAAAAAGACCGATAAGATAACCCCTGAATTTCCTCTTGCGCCGCGCAGCATGAGCCCCGCGATTTTTTCAGCACAGTCGGAAAGTGTGCCGTCAAAGTCACTAAGATCGGTTCGGCACTGACTCATCGTAAGGCTCATATTAATGCCCGTATCTCCATCCGGCACAGGAAAAACATTCAAATTATTGATTTCTTCTTTATGATTGTCAAGCGCGTTCGCTGCGCTGATGACCATGTCGCGAAAAATATCTCCGTTAATCTTCATATCTACTCTCTCTTTATATTCGTTTTATCTCTGTGTTCCTAAATAAAACAGAGCAAGGGTACCCGGTCCTGAATGGGCGCCGATGACAGGCCCTATATAATAAATCTCTATATCGGTAATGCCCATTTGCTTCCGAATCATTTCGGCCAAAAGCTGCGCATCTTTTTCGCAGTCGCCATGGCCAATCATAACCTTTTGCTCTAAAGGATTGATCACGGTGTCAACCATTTTATCGGCAAGCGCTTTGATAGAAGCAAGTCTTCCGCGGGCTTTGCCAATATTAATCAAATGGCCTTCGTCATCCACATGCAAAACCGGTTTAATGTTGAGCATACTGCCGGCAAGAGCCGTTGCGGCCGAAATACGCCCGCCACGCTTTAAGAAAAACAAATCATCCACCGTAAACTGATGACACAAATGCAGCCGGTTTTCGGTAATAAACTGCTCGATCTCATCTATACTGTTTCCATCTTTTTTCATTTTAGACGCATAATATACTAAAAGTCCATATCCGCTGGAAGCCGCGAGCGAATCGACCACACAGATTTTTCGTTCAGGAAAACGCGTTTCTAATTCTTCTTTAGCCAAAACAGCGCAGCCATAAGTCACAGACAAACCCGATGAAAAGGCAATATAAAGCACGTCTTTTCCCGCTGCCAGTTCTTTTTCAAATAAATCGGTCAAAGTAGCCGTATTGGCTGCCGAGGTCGAAGCCACGGCGCCGTCACGCAGTTTATCATAAAAAACTTTTGTATCAAAATGATCATCTAATGGCGAACCATCCATCGTCAGCGGCAGTTTGATTAATTGCACATCATACGCCTCCGCACGTTTTTCATCAATATCTGACGCGGTATCCGCGTAGATCACAAAATCATTCACCATAAAAAATCCTCCATACTGATGATTATACAGCAAAACTCTGCCTGGTATATTTTCTCATACAAAATACAAAAAAACATAGCCAAACAGTCGTCTATACCTATTTCTATGAGAACAAGTGATATACTTAGTCCTTTTTTCGTTTGTTTTCCGCCGACCTGCTTGCTTTAAAAAGCCCTCTACAAAATTACACGGCTCTCAAATTATTTATCGTAGTTCTGTTCGGTTTAAGAACTCTACAACATTACACGATTCTTAAATAACAATAATCAAAATATCATCATTTTATCTTACCCATATATGTTATTACCGTTTTCGCTTTTTGTCAAGAACTTTTTACCAAAGTAAATGCAAAAAAAGCCTTGACAAGCCGATTTTATTGTGCTATGATAATCAAAAATTGAAATGCATTGAAGAAGCTAAGCTTTGCAGCCGCAAATCGAAAGAGAGCCGATGGCAGGTGAGAATCGGTGGTTTGATTGTAAAGCGCTCTCACTTCTGAGCATAACCCTTGAAAGCGCAGTAGAGGGTTACGGATGCCCCGTTATCATGGCTATGGATTTGATTGAATCCAAAGAGTGACTGCATACTTGCAGTAATCAGGGTGGTACCGCGATTGATTCGTCCCTGAGGCTATCAAGCCTCAGGGATTTTTTTATTCATTTGCGTTTCAAACATTCATTTAATACCGCGATTTTTCACAATCGCTGTCTGTTAGAAAGGAACGACAACTCATCATGAAAAAGGTAAGCATAACCGACGTCACCATTCGGAAAGCCGCCGAAAACGGCTCCCTTAGTTTCAAAGAAAAAATTGAAATCGCCAAGGCATTAGACCGGCTGAATGTCAGTGCCATTGAGCTTTCACCCATTACCAATCAAAAAACAGATCTTTTGCTGATTAAAACCATTGCCTCTGCCGTTAAAAACGCAGCTGTATCTCTGCCGGTCGGCATGAGCGAGAGCGAGGCGGAACTTGCATGGTCAGCCGTAAGCGGTGCAGTACGGCCCCGGTTGGTGGTGAGCCTGCCTGTCTCCAGTGTGCAGATGGAGTTCATAGCTCGCAAAAAGCCGGCCGCTATGGTTGAGACGATTGATAAGCTCACCCGTAAATGCGCGTCCTTATGTCAAGATGTGGAATTTTGCGCCGAGGATGCCACCCGCGCTGAATTTGAATTTTTAGTAAAAGCCATCGAAACGGCAATCACAGCTGGCGCTGCCAGCATCACCATTTGCGATACGGCCGGCATCATGCTGCCCGAAGAATTCGCCGCTTTTGTACAAAAATTATACGACCATATCCCCTCGCTTAAAAATATTTTTCTCAAGGTGCTATGCAACGACGCTTTAGGCTTGGCGGCCGCTTCTTCCATCACGGCCGTCGGCGTTGGTGCGGCCGGCATTAAAGCAACCTTTGACAGCAGCGACGCGCCGCAGATTGTAACCCTCTCGAATATTCTTTCGCAACGGGGTGATTCACTCGGTATTTATGCTACGATTAAGGCCACCGAACTGAACCGCACGATGAAACAAATTCTGCGTTTTACCAATACACAAAGCGCAATGAACACCGTAGCCGGCCACGAAGGGGACAACCCAGATGACGAACATATTGTTTACGATGCAAATGATGACATCACCGCGATTTCTTCGGCCATTCAGACCTTGGGCTATGACTTGGCAGAAGAAGAGTGCGCCAAAGTATACGAAGAATTTTTGCGTGTGGCTGCCAAAAAACCAATTGGCATTAAAGAAATAGACGCCATTGTCGCCTCCACCGCTCTGCAAGTGCCGCCAACCTACAAATTAGAAAGTTACGTGATTAACACCGGTAATATCATCAGCGCAACGGCGCATATAAAAATTGAGAAAAATGGTGAAATGCTAACGGGCATATCCGCCGGTGACGGACCGATTGACGCCGCTTTCAATGCCATTGAAGAGGTGGCCGGTAGTTATTATGAACTCGACGATTTCCAAATCCGTGCCGTCACAGAAGGTAAAGAAGCGGTGGGCAGCGCCATTGTCAAACTGCGTTATGAAGGCAGACTGTATTCAGGCAGCGGCATTTCCACCGATATTATCGGCGCCGCCATTCGCGCTTACATTGCCGCCATTAATAAGATTGTATATGAAAGCAACAATTAAATGGCCGATACTAACGATTGCACTTTAATGAACCAGAAAGATTCGTATTTCTCGGTTTAATGTTTTATAGAAAGGATATTCACAAGATGAAATTATCATTTTCGACGAAAGGATGGCACAATGTCAGCTGGGAAGAATTTGTCTTTGCCGCACAGGACATGGGCTTTTCTGGTATTGAAATTCACAATATACATACACCGGCCTTTTCTAAAAAAAGAGGACCGGCCGACCCCGCTGCCGCGGCGGCAACTTATCGTGATCTGTGGGGTAAAAAGCTGACCATTCCCTGTATCAATTCGATTACTGATTTGCTTTCTTCTCAGACTGAAGAAGAAAAGTGCCAAGAAATTCAAACATGTTTAACCACAGCGAAAAACCTAAAAGTTCCCTATATCCGTCTGCATGCCATTGGACAAGACTTGACTAGTTCGGAAGAAGAAAAAGACCGCATCATAAAACAAATCATCGACGCCGTTCTGCCCACGGCCGAAGAAAACAATATTGTGCTGTTGATGGAGACCATGGGATTTTACGCTAACACCGAGCGGCTGCGCAATCTGCTCAACGACTATGCGTCCGACTACTTAGCTGTATTATGGGATTTTCAATATCCCTATCGCGAAAACGGCGAAAGTCCGCAGGATTCCATTACCAACTTAGGCGCTTATATCAAGCACGTCCATATCCGAGATTCTGAAATCGTGGACGGCAAGACTGAATTTTGCTTAATTGGTGAAGGCAGCCTGCCTTTGGATGAACTGATGAACGCGTTAGATTCAGTCAGCTACGATGGATTTTTATCATTAGAGTGGGACCCCGCTTGGCTCGAAGAGCTGCAAGACATGTCGGTGATTTTCCCTCACTTTGTCAACTTTATGAACCGCTATGATAAAAAGGAAGAGAAAAAATTTCTCTACACCAATAAAATTCACACCGGAAATTATGTGTGGCCCAAGGAAAGCCTGATTAACTGCACCTTCTCCGACGTGCTCGATCGCATGGCAGAGGAATTTCCCGATCAATACATGTTCAAGTATACCACGCTTGATTATACCCGCACCTACGCGGAATTCCGCGATGAGGTTGATACCTTTGCACGCACGCTCATTTCGATGGGTGTAAAAGCCGGCAGCAAGGTGGCTATTTGGGCAACCAACGTGCCCGCTTGGTATATCACTTTCTGGGCGGCCACAAAAATCGGCGCGATTTTAGTTACGGTGAACACAGCTTATAAAATACACGAGGCTGAATATCTGCTGAAACAGTCGGACACCCACACGTTAGTGATGATTGAATCTTGCCAAGATTCTAACTACGCTGAAATTATTGACGAGCTGTGCCCCGAACTGGCTGACACCAAACCAGGCAAACCCCTACACTGCCGCCGTCTGCCCTTCTTAAGAAACGTCATTACGGTGGGTTATCGGCAGAAAGGCTGTTTAACATGGGAAGAGGCCATGGCCCGTGCCGATGCGGTGCCAATCGAGCAAGTCAAGCGCATGGCCGCGGCCGTCAGCCCGCACGATGTCTGCAATATGCAGTATACCTCAGGAACGACTGGTTTCCCCAAAGGCGTTATGCTGACCCATTTCAGTGTGGTGAACAACGGTAAGTGCATTGGCGACCGCATGGATCTTTCTACGGCCGACCGCATGCTGATTCATGTACCCATGTTCCATTGTTTCGGCATGGTATTAGCCATGACCGCCTGCTCGACCCACGGTTCTACCATGTGCCCTATGCCTTATTTTTCAGCGAAAAACTCACTTGCCTGTATCAATCAGGAAAGAATCACGGTCATGCACGGCGTGCCAACCATGTACATCGCCATGATGAATCATGAGGATTACCGCAAAACCAACTTCTCCTATATGCGCACCGGCATTATGGCTGGCTCTGGCTGTCCGGCCGAACTGATGAAACGGGCTGCCCAGCCAGATGAAATGCATATGACCGGCATTCTCTCGGTTTATGGCCAAACCGAATCCTCCCCCGGTATTACCCAAAGCGAACTCGATGACCCGTTGGATGAACGGTGCGAGACGGTGGGCTATGCCCTGCCCCATGTCGAGTGCAAAGTCATTGATCCCGATACCGGCGAGGACTGTCCCGATAATGTCAATGGTGAAATGGTCGCCCGCGGCTATAACTTAATGAAAGGCTATTACAAAATGCCCGAAGCCACCGCGACTGCGATTGACAAAGACGGTTGGCTGCACACCGGTGACCTGGCCTGCCGCACGCCTGAAGGCAACTATAAGATTACCGGCCGGCTTAAGGATATGATTATCCGAGGCGGTGAAAACATTTATCCCAAGGAAATCGAAGAATTTATCTATACGAATCCTAAGGTGAAGGACGTGCAGGTCATTGGCGTTCCAGACAAACAGTACGGCGAAGAAATATGCGCCTGCATCATTTTAAAAGATGGTGAAAGCATGACCGAGCAAGAAATGAAAGACTTTGTCAGAGCCAGCATGGCCAAGCACAAAGTGCCAAGATATGTAGATTTTGTCAAAGCTTTCCCCATGAATGCAGCCGGCAAAATTCTAAAATACAAAATGAGAGAAGAAGCAACCGCCAAATACTGTCAGTAGACTTTTTCTCTATCAATGTATCTAAACTGCAAGTGAAAAATCACTTGCAGTTTATTTTATAAACACTTGATTCGCCGCGCCTCGATACAAAATTTTTGTGCATTGACTTTGTGTTCTATTCATGATAGAATCAGAAAAATAAAAAAGGGAGAAATCGTGTAAAACACAGCCGGCTTCTTTATCATCATTTGTTTTTACACAACATTTATGGCAATGAGATATTATGAAAATGTGGCACAAACACAGCAAAACCGCTTACCGCAGCGTTCCTATTACATCCCTTCGGGCGCGGCCCGACACCTATCCCTAAACGGCACATGGGACTTTCAGTATTTTGAAAATGGTGACAAGGCCGATCTTGGTACTCTTGCCGACAAGTGGGATTCGATTCCCGTGCCCTCCTGCTGGCAAAACCACGGCTATGATCACCCGAATTATTCCAATATCAACTATCCTTTTCCGTGTGACCCGCCCTATGTACCAAACATTAATCCTAAAGGCATTTACAGGCGCACTTTTTCTTTGTCCTATAACAAAGATCACTGCTATTATCTAATTTTGGAAGGGGTCTCTTCCAGCGCGCGCATTACAATCAATGGCCAAATGGCAGGTTTTACAACCGGCAATCACCTGCAAAGCGAGTTTGCCATTCAACAATACTTACAGGATGGGGTCAATGAAATCATCATTGAAGTCACCAAATGGGCCTGCACCAGTTACCTTGAGGACCAGGATCAATTTCGCTACAACGGCATTTTCAGAGACATTTATTTGTTAGAACGGCCAAGGGGACATGTAAGAGATATTGACATTCAAAGCACCGCCAAACAATTTACCGTGTGCGCTGACAAGCCCTGTCAGCTGACACTGCAATATGAAGAAGAAATCATCGGCTGCTATGATATCGCAAACCAGCCTTGCATCATCGCACCCGAAAAACCGATTCTCTGGAACGCTGAGGAACCAAAGCTCTATGATTTCTACTTTACCTGCGCGGGAGAAGAAATTCACCTGCGTGCAGGCTTGCGGAGCATTGCGGTCCTGGAAACAGGCGCGCTGCTCATCAACCAAACGCCCGTGAAACTCAAAGGGGTTAATCACCACGACACCCATCCTAAACAAGGCTGGACCATGACAAAAGAAGAAATCGAAAAAGATCTTCTTTTAATGAAACAGTTAAATATAAACTGCGTGCGCACCTCCCATTATCCACCCTCTCCGGTTTTTCTTTCCCTATGTGACGAGCTCGGCTTTTATGTCATCTTAGAAACCGATATTGAAACACATGGCATGCTGCGCCGCTTTGCCGCCGTTCCTTATGAATACGACAAAGGTAAAGAATGGCCGGGGCACAACCCGGCTTGGCGGCAGGAGTTTGTCTCACGAGCCGAACGGGCGTACGAACGAGACAAAAACCACACGTCTATTATCATGTGGTCTACCGGCAACGAAAGCGGATTTGGCGAAAACCATGCCGCGATGATTGAATGGTTCCGCGCCAAGGACACCGAGCGTCTCATTCATTGCGAGGACGCCAGCCGACAAGGCCTCTCCGGCTTTAGTGACGTCTATTCCCGCATGTATCCTTCGTTAGAAGATTTAATCTCTTTTACGCAAACCGAAAAAACACCTATCTTTATGTGCGAATACGCCCATGCTATGGGCAATGGCCCAGGGGGACTTTGGGACTATTGGGAACTCATTCATCAAAACGACGCCTTAATCGGTGGCTGTATTTGGGAATGGGCTGATCATGTGGTCATGCAGGATGGCGTGCCGAAATACGGCGGTGATTTTAATGAATTAACCCACGACGGCAACTTCTGCTGTGACGGTATGGTATTTGCAGACCGAACTCTCAAAGCAGGTTCTTATGAAGTGCAAGCGACCTATGCGCCTTTTCGCATTTCATATGAAAAAGGACAGCTTTGCCTTTACAACGTTTTTTCTTTCCGCTCCTTTGAGGGCTGTTCGTTCCAATATACTATCGATTGTGACGGGCATACCCAATTATCTGGTGTCAGCACACCCAGCACTCGCCCGGGTGAATCAACTGTCCTTACCAAGATCGATTCACTAAGCGCCCGCTATGGTGCCTATGCAACCGTCACCATGCTTGACAAGGATGGTGAAGAAAAAGGCACGCTGCAGTGCGCATTGCCTTTTCACCAAATCGAAGATTCTTCAAAGGCGGCTGCCCTGTGCCCGCTGCGTGAAGATGCTTTCTATATCTATGCCGATGGAGAAGGCTTCTCCTACCGCTTCAACAAGCAAGAGGGCACGTTTGAAAGCTTATCCATCGGGGGTGAAGAACAACTAAACGCGCCTGTGCGTTTAACCTGTTTCCGCGCGCCAATCGATAACGAAAAAGAAATGCTGCCCCGCTGGGCCAATATCAATATTTGGGAAGGCGAAAATTTCGACTGCCTGTTCAACCAAGTATATGATGTGAAAGTGCGGGATAACAAAATCGTCACCACTGCATCGCTGGCCGGCATTTCACGAGCACCCTTTTTCCGGTATACACTGACCGCCGCGGTTGACAGCACCGGCGCGATTGCTGTACAATTGGAAGGAAAAATAAGAGAAAACTGCACGTGGCTGCCCCGGCTTGGCTTCTCCTTTACCCTTCCGACAGAGACGAACTCATTTCAATATTACGGCATGGGACCATATGAAAACTACTGCGATTCAAACCATGCCGCCCGCATGGGTCTCTATCAAAGCACAGCCCGTCAAGAATATATCCCCTATGTACGGCCGCAAGAGCACGGCAATCACACACAGGTACGGTGGCTTGAGATAGGCCGACTGCGCTTTGAAGGTCTCTTTGAAGCGGCGGTGCTCCCCTATGGAACTGAGCAACTTTATCGGGCAGAGCATACCGACGAATTGGGCGATATATATGCAACCCATCTGCGCATTGACTATAAAAGTTCCGGTCTCGGTTCTCATTCCTGCGGGCCAGTTCTGCCAACGCGCTATCAATTGAATGATAAAAACATTACTTTTCATTTTGTCATTCGCCCTTTATAAACCACACACGTTTCTTTGCTGATCACTAAATTTTAGTAGCAAAAAGATATAGCTTGATTTAATTGAAAAAAAATGATATAATCTGCCTATGAAACGAAAAAAAGAAAAAGAATTGATTTTAGACAAAGAAGGAAGTAAAGATCTGCCAGCTATCGTTCCCATGCTATGCGGTGCTGTCACACTAATTTGCTTGACAGTCAGCCTTATGGTGGCTTTTCCCGCCATGACAAGATCGGATGACCTGTCGTATGAGATAACGGACGACGCTTCTACAGCGGACGATCAGAATCCATCCTCCTCTAATCAAGACAATCAAGATGACCAAAATCCAAATGATTTTATGAATGATTTTAATTCATCAAACCATGTCTTTGGTGAAGAAAACATTGGTTATGACATTTTTGTCGATTAAAAAGACTTGCAAATTGTGAAATGATATGCTATAATCAGATAAGTGAAAGCTTGTTTGATTATAGCATGATTTCAGCTTTTATATTATTTATGATTCGGAGAAGTACTCAAGTTGGCCGAAGAGGCGCCCCTGCTAAGGGTGTAGGTCGGGTAACCGGCGCGAGAGTTCAAATCTCTCCTTCTCCGCCACGTCGGAACGGGTTACACTCGTTCCGATTTTTTATTTTATAATAATCTGTCACCCGCTCCACTGCTCCTCCTTTTTCCCAAAAAGTCACGCTGTGCCTACGCTGTTCGCTCGCAAGCGCGCTCACAACGCTTCGGCTTGCTGCCAGCTTTTTGCGAGATGCAAGGGTTCAAATTCAACCGTCGAAAATATCTCTTTTATATCCTTAGACAAGTAAGAAAGTTTTATCAAATGAGCATTTTCAGCCTTTTTATATTTTTATAAAATAAATGTAAGCCGCCACGAGAGCAATTTCGTGGCGGCTTTTTCATTTTGCTTACCATTTTTATACAGTTTGCTTAAAGCTGTGTTTCGATATTTTTTGCTAGTTTTAGAGAAATAGAGTATGATGCTGCTATTGTATCGTTTTTATAACCCTTGCTTCACTAAATTTAATGCAAACAGGGCCGCTTGCTTTTACTCTGTCGAAATTACCATTTCAATTGTTTTCAAATCCTTAAGCGGCGTATACTCTTTGATCATATAGGCGTAAACATGAAAATTTTGCCCGTATTGAGCACTGCCGGCGCCAACTGGATTCCCATTTACTTGAACCTCTACACCGTATCCGTATGGATCCGGCAATGCGGCCGTGCAGACAAGCGCCACATATGCACTGGTGACATACGCACTCTGAATGACAGAGCAAACCTCGGGCGCAGCCTTTACACCCCGCAGCGTTCGGTCGGAAAAATCAAATACAATGCCATTGCTGTCTGCATCGGGGATAAACTCCTTTGCCTTGAAGGCATAGGAAGGATTGCATGGCATGCCGTTTTCGGTGTCAATATCACAGATAAAACTGCAGTCAATATAATCCTCTACCGTGCGCATCCACACGTGAATGACTTCTGCCGTCACTTCATAGGCCTCGGGCACGGCCGATGCGGCACTCATCAAACCGCGGAGTTCTTCGTCCTCAATTTGTCCATAGTAAAAATGTTGTGTATCCACCGCGCGCAGATAGGCATCGCTCAGCGCAGCCTCTTTAGCAAGCGTATCCGCCTCCAATCCGAAATACGCAAGATATTCTTCCGCACTGACCTCGCGATCGGCGGCTGCATCATAATAATAGTAGTAGTTAGCAAAACCCATCTCAGAATACTGCCAGCCAACTGTTGTCTGTACGTTAATAAACACCATGCTGCCAAGTTTGCTTGAAGAATAAAAAATATGATACAGACGATTATCCTCGGCATCTGTTTTGAGTTCCTCGATATGCGTGCTGTGCTGCTCAAAAATCTTTGCATTCAGCGCCTTTGCCCCCGGCTTATCCGAATCTAACGCGGGAATCGAAATTTGATGCACAAAATTAAACGAACCACCATTTAAGACGTCCACCGCTTGTTTTTCATATTCGGCAGCAAGGATGACCGCCGGCGCGTCGGTCTTTATCACATACGGCGTGGGGTCAAAAAAGAGCGTGGTTTCGGTTGCGCCCACCGAAGGGGCCGAAGCCATCGTACTGATTTCGGTCTCTATTGCATCGGTGGATTCGCTATCATCTGTACTTTTCTGATTTTTACAGCTTGAAAACAGCACCAAAACTGCTAAGATGCAGGCAATGCCCGCAAAAGGATGAGTATGACACCCAAGTACAAATGTTTTCTTCATGCAAAATCTCCTTTCTTCTCAAAGCGCCCCTTTAGATTGTTTTAGAAAACTATATAAAAGATAGAAACCAATAAAGATTGGACCAATAAAAGTCATATTGATATCAGTTTTATTATATATAAAATTATATTTATGTCAATATTTTATATTAATACGAACAATAATTTAACTCAAAAAGGAAGACAATTGCCGCACATGAAAGATATTCGGATTGTTTGCAAAATGAAAACTTAGAAGCTATTGTTATAATCTGTTAAAAATGAAATTATATAACAATTTCTTATTCAATTGCCGATTCGATTTGGTGCTTTTGTACATAATATAATCTTCTTTTCGTCATATATTGCTATTTATAATATATGGGTTTCATGTTATTATATGGATAGTAGGTTGACGCATTTTCAACCGCCGCATCAGACGCTAATCGAAAATATTATATGGACCCGCGTATTTACATCGACTAAGAAAGGAAGTAACCAACTATGAAAAAATATGGATTTTGATCCTCGGCATCTGCCTGCTATTCGCTTGCTGCACGGCTTGTCAGCAAGCGCCCCAACAGAACGACCCACCGGTTATGACCGAAAACACCGAACCGTCTGTTGCCACAGGCGGTACAGGGCACTGCGAAGTGCATGACGAACAGTATCATCTGTTGTCTGCCAGTTTAACCGATCTTTTGGATCAAGAAGAATTTCAGAATTGGTCAAAGAGAACCACAGAAGCAAGCCGTGACATTGAAAGCGACTGCCCATACTCTGAAAAAAACATGAAAACATTTATCGACTATTTTCAAATTCCGCGGGAAACCTTTGAAGAATACTGCAATAGCCGATGGGACAGCTTACACAACATTGACCTTCTATACTCGGATGATATGGAGGCCATCGAAGCCTATTATCGAGATGTAGAGAAAAGACAAATAACACATAATAAACAGGAAAGTTTTCACCGGGTTAAAACAAACCTTATCAACAAATACCATAACATACAAGAAATTATTGCAAAATCAGATGAAGAAAAAACAGACGTCGAAACAGAGGTTGAATTTCATCAAAAAATCAGCATGTTCCGAATTATTCAGCTCTTTCAGCCTGACAGAGCCATAATAGACGAAATTATTCAACAAGAAAAAGAAGAATTTTATTGGAACAGCAACCATTACGACTACCAATTTGACCTTGTATACAACGAAGACGGCACGCTCAAAGACTTTACCATTGACCCAGACAAAACGGTAGTCGAATTAGACGCGCAGTTCGCGGGTGTTGACAATTTCTTTACTGACTACTAATCTCTTTGCACACGTATGTAAGCAAAAAAGCCTGCAGCCAATGGCCGCAGGCTTTTTTTGATGCTCGCGTTATTCGCCAAAACTGCCCGCCCGGTCAAGAATAACCAGCAGACGCAGCATTAAATAAGAAAGTTCAAGCGAGTTTTTATCATTTCCATATAAATATCCTTTATCGGTCAGCTTTTTCACGGTATCCCGTGCCCAAGAAGGCAAATTGCCATCGTTATAGGCCCACTTAATGGCTACATTCTCATAAACGCCCATCTTGTCATATTTGCCCAAGCGTTCTGTGAGTTCTTTATTTTCTTTTTCCAGTATATCTACTTTAGCTGCCAGTTTATCAAAGGCGGCTTTTTCTTCCTTTGTCATTGGTTCTCCCTCTTCTAATCGTTGATTGACCTGCTCCGCTATATACGGAAATTTGCTTTCTAAATACGGTCCGGGGCAGGCCGTAGCGGCAAACATTTTATGCATGGTCAAATTGCCTGTTTTATCACCTGTATAATTTAGTCTTTCAATGCCATTGCGGCGGCAAATATCCACACACAGCGCAATGAGCTTTTCAATCGTTTGGTCGCTCACATGCCACTGTCCGCCCATTTCATCATTGGCCGCCTCAATCGTAACCGCTTGGTTGTCATTTTCAGCACTTGAACTCGTCCAAGCGCGGTCGCTTTCCTCCACATACATGCCGACGCGCCCATCCGCATCTACGCCATAGTTTGCACTGGCCTGTCTTTGCGGTGAAGCAAAACCAGCGCCGCATTGCTCGACTGTTAGCATGCCCGCCATATGATGAATGGTAATCTTTTTCACTGCATTTTTGCGCGGACTGGTCCGGTTCGGCGAAATTTGCGTGAAGTCCACAAAAGGATAGTTACTCATAGCCACACTCCTTTAGAAGCAAGGGGCTTTTTTGTTTTCGTTTCATTTTTTATTTCCTTACCTTTTTTATTTCTTGCAAGCACCAAAGCAATTGCGGGGCAACGCTTGTCTTGGCGCTTTTCATCAATATATGAAACGCTTACCCTTTTTGTGCAGGTTTATTTTCATTGTAAACGCGTTTATCACATCTGTCAAGCAGGCGCCGCAAAAAAATGCTCATTATGGCTAATTATTTCACTTTTTTATTTTAAATTCAGAATTACTGCAAAATCGATGATAAAACGTCGTTTGATCACGGCTGAAATTTCTTTTAGAACATACATTAATTTGCGTTTTCAGGTATTGTCTGGCCTATGGCTCGAATAATAATAAAAAGCCAAGGAGAGAAGCCAACTTGAAAGAATTTATACCTGAAAAAATTTTTTATGAGCCCGCCGCTTTATCCTTTCCTCTTGGAAAACAGCTCATAGAAACCTACCTTCCCCAAAAAATTCCAATGGAAGCAATCACGGCACATGCCAACCTAACTATGCTAAAACAAGATATAGCCAACTATAAAGAAAAAAAGCGCAGCCTTTCGCTGCGCATACGTCATATTCATTATCTTAAACCAAGCCGCCGCACCGGCTCTTTTCACGTCTCGCACACCTCCTCCGGCTGTCCGGCACTTTGCTTAACCTGTCCGCTTCTACAAACCGACTGCTCTTCTGCCTTTTTGCAGCTGTTTGTCAATCGAGAAGAAATCATGGGAAAACTGTTGCAAAGAGCCGCGGGCTTACCAAGCGAAAGTGTTTTTGATATCGGCCAAGACAGCGATTTAGTAATTGAAAATACGATAACCGACAATTTATCCTGCACCATCCGAGAATTTTGCGCACAGCCCAAAGGCCGTTTATGCTTTGCGACACGATTTTGTCAAATCGATCCGCTGTTACCCCTGCCCCACCAAGGGCGGGTCATTCCCCAGATGAATATAAACCCAGATGAACTCATATGGCAAACCGAATTCGGTACCTCTCATTTAGCAGAAAGAATCGAGGCAGTCAACAAACTGTGTGAAGCGGACTACCCGACGGAACTTTGCATCGCGCCTATTCTTTTAATCGATGGTTGGCAATCTCTCTACGATCATTTTTTGGAGCAATTGGCTGCTATGCTCTCTTTCAAAGCACGCCAAACGGTATCCTTTTCGGTCCGTTTTTTAACCTATTATCCCACACAAGAGCAACTAAGGTTCATTGCATTTCCCGGCGCCATTGACATACTTGATCCATCGACCATGACTGGACAGCAATTTTATCGATATCGAAAAGAGCTGCGCCGCCAAGCAGAAAGCTTCTTTCTTGATCGCCTTACCCGTTATTTTCCGGAAAACAGACCAATCATTCTGCCATAGGCTCTATACGCAGGCGGCCGGTTTGTTCGTACACTTGCAAGATATCTTCTAATTCAGCAGGCCCGGTCATTGAAGCAAAACAACGGTCGGCCTGGCAAATGCGAACGCCGTGGGATGCATCTGACTCGGCAAAGCAAACAAATGAATAAAAGCCATGCAGCGAGCTAAAACAATCTTTTGAAAGTTCCACCCGTATGCTTTTTTGCGCAAACAAAACAGCCGACATCAGGGCCGTATATGCAGTTGGATGCGCTTTCGCCTGACCGCTCAGCGCTTGTTTGATTTGATCAAAAGCTTGTCGATAGGCCTCTTCTCCGGTCAACAGATACAAACTATAAAAAACCTCGGCGGCGAGCGAATTGCCAGAAGGCAGCGCTCCGTCATACGTATCCTTTGTTCGGATAGGAATATCTTTTACATCCCGACCGGCCATAAACAAAAGGCCATCCGTATCCGCAAACAGGATGATGAGTTCTTCGCAAACCGAACAGCACGCGTGAAGCCATCGTTTTTCTAACGTAGCTTGATGCAGACGCAGCAAGCCAAAAGCAAGATACACATAATCCTCACTGGTGGCCGGATGTGTACCGAGACTTTTACAAAAAGACGCATAATACCGGTCCTTTTCTCTCATTTGTACACACAAAAAGTCGGCCAATCGCTCTGCTTGTCGGATGACTGTCTCATGGCCGGTGACAGAACCATACACCGATAACGCCGCCAACATCAAACCATTGGATGACAAAAGAATTTTGTCATCTCTGGCAGGCGGCACCCGCTTGGCCTGCACGGCAAACAATTTTTCTCTGTCGCAAGACGCTATCGGTTCCTCTTCTTCACGAAGCGGGCCGTGTGACAAAAGATTCAAATGATTTTTTCCCTCAAAATTCCCGCTTGGCGTAATGCCATACCACTGGCAAAAGGATTCCGTATCGTCGCCTAACGTCTGCTGTACCTCTTCATACGAGAACAAATAATAGCTACCCTCCGCTCCTTCGCTGTCGGCATCGAGCGAAGTATAAAAAGCACCTTCGGGACTCATGAGCGACCGCACGCAAAAATCATACACACGTTTTGCAACAGGCAGCCGGCCGGCCCAAGCATAAACCAGCAGCAGCATTGCGTTATCGTATAACATTTTTTCAAAATGAGGAATTAAAAATTTCTCATCGGTTGCATAGCGAAAAAAACCGCCGCCTATATGGTCAAACAATCCGCCAAGAGCCATTTTGTCAAGCGTTCGATTTACCATATCTTTCGCTGTCTGATTTTGACAGCACACGCCAAAACGCATCAGAAAAAGAAGCGTTTGCGGCGAAGGAAATTTAGGTGCCGGGCCAAATCCGCCGTTTTCTGCATCAAAAATTGCTTGCAGCGCCTCAAAGGTTCTCTTAGGCAGTGATTCCTGCCAAGCATCTTTCTTAATGGAGCGATTTAGCGCACTTAGCACCTGGCCAGAGGCCTGCATTACATCGGTTCGCCGGTCCTGCCAAAGTCTTGCCACTTTGCTGGCCAAATTTAAGAAAGAAGACAGAGGAAAATAACTGCCTGCAAAAAACGGATACCCCTCTGGCGTTAAAAAAAGGCTTAACGGCCAGCCCCCCGACCCCGTGAGGGCTACGCAGGCCTCCATGTACAGATGGTCCACATCTGGCCGTTCTTCACGATCTACTTTCACACAGATAAAATGCTCATTTAAAAGAGCCGCGGCCTCCTCATTTTCAAATACTTCATGCGCCATCACATGACACCAATGACATGAAGAATAGCCAATGGACAAAAAGATTACTTTTTGTTCTCTGCGTGCTCTTTTAAATACTTCGTCACACCATGGATACCAATCAATCGGATTATTTGCATGCTGCAAAAGATAAGGCGAACTTTCGCCGGCGAGTCTGTTTTTTTGTGTTACTGCCATCTTCATTTTCCTTTCAATTATTATATAGAAAAATATATTTTTATTGCATGTATCGCTTACTTTCACTTATTTTGACCTGACTTTTTAATTTGCATTCCACCTAAACATATGATATGATATTAGCAGCAAATCATAGATTTGCTGCCATCTATTCTTTTCCTTTGAAAGGCGCCACTTACTTATGAAAATTCATGGAATGCAAAAATTAACACTGATTGATTATCCCGGCAAAATTGCCGCGACTCTTTTTTTAGCCGGCTGTAACTTCCGTTGTCCATTTTGCCACAACGCCTCACTTGTCACACATATCGACCACGATGGCATTTCCGACGCGCAAGTGCTAAGTTTCTTACAAACAAGAAAGGGATTGTTAGACGGTGTTTGTATCACCGGCGGCGAGCCGCTTTTGCAAAAAGAAGAAGAACTTGTCCCCTTTCTCTCTGCCATCAAAGAACTCGGTTTCAGCATTAAGCTTGACACCAATGGACAGCAATATGACATGCTTGTTTCGCTCATCGAACGTCAGTTAATCGACTATGTGGCCATGGACATCAAAAATGCGCCTGCCAAATATCCGCTTACCGTAGGTCTACCCCATTTTAACATCGAGGAAGTGGAAAAAAGCGCAAAATTTCTTATAAACGGAAATTTTCCTTATGAATTTCGCACCACTGTGGTGAAAGAACTTCATGACGAACAAGATTTTCACGATATTGGCCGGTGGCTGCAAGGCGCTAAACAATATTTTTTGCAATCTTTTGTCGATTCGGGCGACACGCTCTGCAAGGGACTTTCTGCGTATGCCAAAGAAGATTTGGAAAAATTTCGCCAGATTGCTGCCCGCTATATTCCGACAGCAGCCCTTAGAGAAATTGAATAAATCCATAAACATGCCATTTACAGGCAAAATACGATAAAAAGAAATATAAAAAATAAATACAATATCTTGTGTTTTGCTATTGACAAAATCACAATATCGTGTATAATAAGAATACAATATCTCAATAGACATAGAACTAAAGGTGGAAAAAACAAATGTATCAAGTAGTAAAAAGAGATGGAAAAATTGTAGACTTCAATATTTCTAAAATCAGTTCGGCTATTACCAAGGCCTTTGAATCACAGAAAAAACAATTTAATCCCGATATCATCGACCTGCTTTCTTTAAAAGTAACGGCTGATTATGAAAATAAAATTAAAGACGGTACCGTCACTGTTGAGGATATTCAAGACAGTGTAGAATCGGTTCTCATTGCCGCCGGCTATGGCGATGTTGCCAAAAGCTATATTTTGTATCGGAAGCAAAGAGAAAAAATCCGTAATATGAAATCGACTGTGCTTGACTACAAGGATATTGTAGACAGCTATGTAAAAAATATTGACTGGCGGGTGAAAGAAAACTCAACCGTTACTTACTCGGTAGGTGGTTTGATTCTCTCCAACTCAGGTGCTATCACGGCCAACTACTGGCTCTCTGAAATCTATGATGAAGAAATCGCTAATGCACACCGAGAGGCTGACATTCACATTCATGACCTCTCTATGCTGACCGGTTATTGCGCCGGCTGGTCGCTTAAACAGCTAATTGAAGAAGGGCTCGGCGGTATTCCGGGAAAAATCACTTCCGCCCCTGCTTCTCACCTTTCTACCCTGTGTAATCAAATGGTAAACTTCCTCGGTATTATGCAGAACGAGTGGGCAGGCGCACAGGCATTCTCTTCTTTTGATACCTATCTTGCCCCCTTTGTCAAGGCCGACAATTTGACCTATAAAGAAGTAAAACAATGCATTCAGTCTTTTGTATACGGCGTCAACACACCCAGTCGATGGGGCACACAATCTCCCTTTACTAACATCACATTAGACTGGACTGTCCCGAACGACTTAGCAGAGCTTGACTGTATTGTAGGCGGAAAACCGCAGAACTATAAATACAAAGACTGCAAGCGGGAAATGGACATGATCAATAAAGCGTTCATTGAGATTATGGTTGAAGGGGACGCAAATGGCCGCGGTTTCCAATATCCGATTCCTACTTATTCTATCACCAGCGATTTTGATTGGTCGGACACTGAAAACAACCGTCTTCTCTTTGAAATGACTTCAAAATACGGCACGCCCTATTTCTCGAACTATATCAACAGCGATATGGAACCAAGCGATGTGCGTTCTATGTGCTGCCGACTTCGTTTAGACCTACGCGAACTGCGCAAAAAGTCGGGCGGTTTCTTTGGCAGCGGCGAAAGCACCGGCTCAGTCGGCGTGGTTACCATTAACATGCCAAGACTCGCTTATACCTCGGCAACCGAAGAGGAATTTTATCAAAAGCTTGACCACATGATGGATATTTCGGCACGGTCGCTCAAAGTGAAACGAACCATTGTGACAAAGTTGTTGGATGAAGGACTCTATCCTTATACCAAGCGTTATCTTGGCACCTTTAACAACCACTTCTCTACGATTGGTCTTGTCGGCATGAACGAAGCTTGCCTCAATGCGAAATGGATTCAGAAGAACCTGACCGACGAAAAAGCACAACAGTTCACTCAAAATGTATTAAACCATATGCGCGAGCGTCTCTCTGACTATCAAGAACAGTATGGTGACCTTTACAACTTAGAGGCAACGCCGGCTGAATCGACCACCTATCGTTTAGCGAAAAACGATGTGAAGCGTTATCCCGATATCATCACCGCGGCACGCACAGCCGATGATACCCCATACTACACCAACAGTTCGCACTTGCCAGTTGGCTATACAGAAGATATTTTCTCTGCCCTTGATATTCAGGATGAACTGCAGACTCTTTACACCTCGGGCACAGTATTCCATGCCTTCTTAGGTGAAAAACTGCCAACATGGCAGGCGGCCGCCTCTTTAGTACGCAAAATTGCAGAAAATTATAAACTGCCTTATTATACCCTTTCACCGACTTATTCGGTTTGCCGCACCCATGGCTATTTAGTCGGTGAGCATTTTGAATGCCCGCACTGCGGCCAAAAAGCAGAGGTTTACAGCCGTATTACTGGTTATTACCGTCCTGTACAAAACTGGAACGACGGTAAAGCACAAGAATATAAAGACCGTAAAATTTACAATATTGAGCGTTCTGTTCTAAAGGCAAAAGATGCTTGCGCACAAAAAGAAGCTGACGAATGCAGCAGCGCAGAAATCACAAGCGGCGATATTTTGCTGTTTACCACCGCCACCTGTCCAAACTGCAAAATAGCTAAAGGCTTCTTAGATAAGGCAGGGGTTGATTATCAAATCATCGACGCCAATGAAAACGCAGCGCTCGCCGAACAGTTTGACATCCGTCAAGCGCCTACTTTGGTGGTTGCAAACGGTGAGGATTTCACCGCTTATGCAGGTGCCTCTAACATCAAAAAATTCACAGAAAGTGCAGTTGTTTCATGATCGATTTTTATGATACTATCATTATTGGGGCCGGTCCTGCCGGCCTCACTGCTGCTATTTACACAGCCAGAAACGAAAAAAGCGTGTTAGTGCTTGAATCGGCCGGTATTGGCGGACAAATCAGTCTTTCGCCTTTAGTTGAAAACTATCCGGGATTTGAAAAGATCAGCGGATCAGAACTCTCTGATAAACTCTATGAGCAAGCGTTGGCCCTCGGCGTTACCATTGTGATTGAAGAGGCAACCCGCATTGAGGTCAACCCAGACGGAACGAAAAGCGTATATTCGGAAGCGGGCGAAATCAAACGCAGCTGCCGTAAAATCATCATTGCCACCGGGCAGAAGCACCGCATGTTAGGCCTTGACAATGAAGAGAAACTGATTGGCCGCGGCGTGAGCTATTGCGCTGTCTGCGACGGCCCCTTTTTCAAGAATAAAACTGTGGCTGTTGTCGGCGGTGGCAGTTCTGCACTGCAAAGTGCAAAATTGCTGTCGGGCCTATGCCAAAAGGTGTACTTGATTCACCGTCGAGATGAATTTCGCGGGGAACAAAGATTAGCAAATGAACTAAAACAAATTCCAAATATTGAATTTGTTTTAAAAAGCACTATTGAACAAATTGAAGGAGACAACGCTTTAACCGGCGTTATCGTCTCCCACACGGACACCAAGGAAAAGCGGACGCTGGCACTGGACGGTTTGTTTATCTATATCGGCCATATCCCCAACAATGAAATCTGTAAAGGACTTGTGTCGCTTGATGATTACGGCTATATCATTGCTGCAGAAGACGGCCGCACGAATATAGACGGCATATACGCCGCTGGCGACTGCCGTACAAAAGCGGTCAGACAACTGACAACCGCGGCCGCCGACGGTACTGTATGCGCGTTAGCGGAATAATACAAATAAAAAAGCATCCCATCAGGGGAGACACTCCGTAAAGAAGTTAGGAGCAAGGCAAATCATTATGACTGTCTTGCTCCTTTTCTATCGTATAACCCACTATGACACTTTCAACCGGTGCTGAAAGATGACAGCAGGAAAGCTGAATAAGTCGGAAGTTGGGCTTGATTATAAACTTGTCTCAAATCTACTCATTATTATCAATTGTTTTTCTATAATAAATCATTACCAGCAAGAAAGATATTAGTTGTCCTATCATAATTCTCACAATTTTCATACTATCTGCATCATTATTAGATATTACATGCAAAAGATTCGTAACTATAACATTATTAAATAAATGATCCCCCAGCCCTATCCACAATGAACCGGACACTTTATACAAGATTGACCATTTTATACTCATAATTCCAGCTAAAACAGTGTATCCAATGCCCATTACAAGTAGATTTGCAACAGATGAACGCCCCTCAATAAAATCCCTTAGTGGCATAACCCAATGCCAAATTCCAAATAGTAATGCAATAAAAAATATTGTAACGCCAAATTTCATTTTGGATATAAGCAATTTAGAGAATAAACCTCGAAAGATTCCTTCTTCCATCCAAACATTTATGACATTAAATCCAATACAAAGAATTACAAATATAATCCCATTTTGCTTAATCATCTCGCCGTTTAATGAGAATCCGCTTATATATACAGAAAGCTTCACACTCCCATTCATGCAATAAAGCGATATGCATTCTATAAAATAAGCAACTGAAAAACATACTGTTGCAAACGCAAAGCCTTTTAAAATATTTTGTACGATATTTACTTTTTTAAATCCAATACTATCCCAAGAAATCTTTACACGCCTAAGCGTTATAGCAAGTATAACTATTCCGAAAATCTTATGTAAAAAATTTTCTGCCAAAACTGTTTCATCTGTTCTAATTGCAAAATACTCTATCATTCTAACCGCACTACATAACAGAAAAATAAATACGCAAGTTTCTATTGGCTTTTTATCTAATTTCGTTTTCATTACTTCTCACCTATAACTACCTATTTATCAGCCAGTTCATCATAACACAATACCTGCTGTGAAGCAATTGTTTCCCAGCAGGTATTGCACTTCCTTACGGAGAGCGCCCGAGGGATGCTTTTTTTATTTGATATATGACAGCCGCTTATTCAAGTGAAGTTTCCCCAAGCGAAGCCCCAAGCGAAGCCCCAAGCGAAGCTTGATAAAGTCGTGTATAGGCGCCGTTCGCGGCGAGCAATTCTTGATGAGTGCCCTCCTCTTCTACGCCATTTTCTGTAATCAATGCGATTTTATCGGCCGACCGAATGGTGCTAAGTCGATGGGCCACAATAATGGTCGTCCGGCCAAGAGCCAACTTTTCAAGCGACTGCTGCACAATTTGCTCGCTCTCGTTATCTAAAGCGCTGGTCGCCTCATCTAAAATTAATATAGGTGGATTTTTCAAAAAGACCCGTGCAATCGAGATGCGCTGTTTTTGTCCGCCCGAGAGCTTGACGCCCCGCTCGCCCACGTAGGTATCATACCCCTCGGGCAGCCCCATAATAAAATCATGCGCACCGGCTTGTTTGGCGGCCGCTTCGATTTCAGCATCGCTGGCCCCGGGACGACCATATTCAATATTTTCACGCACACTGCCAGAGAACAGATAAACATCCTGCTGCACCACGCCAATTTTTTCTCGCAAAGAGGCAATGGTAAATTCTCTGATATCGACACCATCAATTAAAATAGAACCTGCGCTAATATCATAAAAACGGGGAATCAAGGAGCAAAGAGTGGTCTTTCCCCCGCCAGAGGGGCCAACCAAAGCAAATTTCTCACCTGCGTGAATGCTTAGATTAATATGATTTAGAACTCTTTTTTCACCATCGTTATAGGAAAAATCAACCTGTTTAAACTCGATATCGCCTATGACCTTAGCTAAAGCACGCGCACCTTGCTCGTCAACAATATCCGGCACCTCGTCCATGATCTCAAAGAAACGTTCTACACCTGTCATACCCCGCTGAAACTGCTCGGCAAAATCGACAATTTTGCGAATGGAATTTAAAAGCGTGGTTACATACAGCAAATAAGCTACCAAATCGCCCGCGTCAATCCGGCCATAAATAAGGAACAGCGCGCCGGCCACCACCACGACAATATACATAAAGCCTTCAAAAAAACGGTTGGCCGACTGAAACTGGCCCATGAAGCGATAGACATGGCTTTTAATCCGCAAAAAGTCTTCATTGCCTTTTGCAAATTTTTCTTCTTCAATAGCTTCGCCTGTAAAAGAACGAACGACACGAACGCCAAGCAAGCTATCTTCTACCTGTGCATTTAAAATCGCAATTTTATGCCGCTGTTCTCTGAATCCCGCCCGCATTTTGCGGTTAAAATACATCAACACAGTCAACATAATCGGAACAATAACAAACACAATCAGCGTCAGCGGAACATGAACTGTGCATAACAACACAAACGATACGGCAATTTTGACAAACGCAATAAAAAATTCCTCCGGGCAGTGGTGCGCAAACTCAGTCACATCAAAAAGATCACTGGTTATGCGGGACATTAACGTGCCTATTTTAGTATTATCATAATAGCGGAACGACAGCTTTTGCAAATGTGCAAATAAATCCCGCCGCATGTCCGTTTCCATCTTAGATCCCATAATATGGCCTACCGAAGCCATATAATAATAGGCGGCAGCATCGATAATGCGCAATACAAGGTAAAACACGCCCACATGCATCACAAAAGAAACAGTCAGTGACGCCGGATCATAGGCGGCCGCATTGGTGACCGATCGCACAATCATAGGCAGCACCAACTCACACACGGTGGTAAACGCCGCGCAAAGCAGGTCAAACACCAGTGTTTTCGTATATTTTTTATAATAAGGCAAAAAACGCCTGATAAGGCCTCTGCTTTTCATATCGAAACCTAATCCTTTCCATCAAACATTATTTCATTTATATAACGTACAAACAGCAGCTTCACCCGCTGCCGTTTTTTGTTCTATTCGCTTTTAATGCATGTCTTTTCCCTTTTTTTGCGCCCAATACTGCTTGGCCTGCTGCTCTAACTTATTTTCGCCGAATTCGTAAAACGTCTCGTTTTTTAGATCATCCGGCAAATACTGCTGAGAAACATACGCCCCTGGATAATCATGCGGGTAAAGGTAGCCTGCATATTTGTTTGAAGGACGCAAACAAGAAGGCACCGTTTGCCCTTTACCGGCGTCCACCGCCGCTTTCGCCTTGGCATAGGCAATATGGGCTTTGTTTGACTTTGGCGCTGTCGCTAACAGAATGGCTGCATGGGCCAAAGGATTGGCGGCCTCGGGCATGCCAAGGTCTTTCGCTGATTCGACACAAGCGCGCACAATCGCCGCGGCTTGCGGATAGGCTAAGCCAATATCCTCACTGGCGATTACCTGCAGTCGACGACAGGCCCCAGGCAAATCGCCCCCTTCTAATATTTTGCACAAATAAAAAATCGCCGCGTCGGGGTCTGACCCGCGAATGGATTTTTGCAAAGCGGAGAGCATATCGTAATGCACAGTGCCGCTTTTATCAAAAGAGCCAATGACTTTCGGTGAAAACGCTAAAATTTCTTCTTTGCGAATCACCTCTTCACAAGCAAAATAGGCACTTTCTAACAACATGAGCGAACGCCTCACATCACCGGCCGCCGCTCCGGCAAGATAAGAGAGCGCCTCTTGCTCGATTGTTTTTTCCCTGTCATTCTGCTCATTTAAGCTCTGTAAGCCTTTTTGCAACACGTCCTGAATCGCCTTTTCGCCGACCGGAAAAAACTCAAACACAGCCGATCTGGAAATAATCGCATTATATATATATATATACGGATTTTCGGTCGTGGAAGTGATGAGCGTAATACGCCCATCCTCCATATATTCGAGCAAGCTTTGCTGCTGTTTTTTGTTAAAATACTGAATCTCATCTAAATACAGCAGCACGCCGTTCTGACCAAATATTGTTGAGGTGCTCATAATCACCTCTTTGACATCGGCCAGCGTAGCCGATGTTGCGTTAAGCATGTATAACTCCATATCCGAGGCCCCAGCAATTAATTTGGCCGCCGTTGTCTTGCCTGTACCAGGCGGACCATAAAAGATCATATTCGTCATATAATGCTGGTCCAGCATACGGCGAATCGCCCCATTTTTGCCAAACAAATGGGTTTGTCCCACGATATCGTCAAACTGCTGTGGTCTCATTTTATCCGCTAAAGGCTGCATTTATTTTTCCTCTCTATTATACATGCCATCAATCAAGATGTGTTTCTTGTATACATACTTTCGGCGTTGTATTATGACAGCTGAGCAGCTGCCATAAGCGCCGCACCGGCGGCCGCGTCTTCATATGGCGAAACACAATCCACCTCCGGACACTGCTTAGCCAGATGAGCAATCAACATAGTCCGCATAGGTGTATCATGTGCCAGCAGCCCGCCAAGCAACGCCACTTCACACTGGTCGAAACGCAACTGCTTCACCACCGCGCACACAAGTTCACACAAAGCCGCAGACTCTCTTTGTAAAATTTGGGTGGCTACATGGTCGCCCGCCTGCCATGCTTCATCCAGCAAAGAGGCGAACGCCGCGATTCGGCTTTTATCACCGCTGTATATATAGGCGATCAGTTCTTCTCTGGTCTCGACGCCAAGCGTATCTAAAATCATTTGGGAAAGGCAGGTTTCTTCTCCCCGGCCATCCCATTGTCTGACGGCCGCCGCCAACGCATCTCGGCCCAGCGCATAGCCGCTGCCGCCATCGTCAATCAAGTGGCCCCATCCACCGCTGCGCGCGGTCTCTCCCTTTTCATTCCTGCCAAAACAAATTGAGCCTGTACCCGAAATAAGGGCACAGCCCGGCTTGCCCGACAAAGCGCCATACAAGGCGATTTCATGATCACCCACCAACTGCCAACTACGAATGTTCGAGGCGGCAAGCGCCGCCTCTACCTGCCCTTTCATTTTAGGATTGCTAATACCCGCCGCGCCAATGCAAAGCGAAACACATTCACCCATCGATTGTAAAAATAAAATGATCTCTTTCATTAAGGCGGCAAAGCCTTCTTCGCCAATGCTATTGATATTAAAGGCCCCAAAACGCTTCCGGTTCAGCACTTTTCCTGTTACATCGCGGCACTCGATCATCGTTTTCGTGCCGCCGCCATCTATACCTGCTATAAATTTCATGATTCACCGAACGTAATGGGCAATTTTCCTGGTGCTATCACTCTGCCCGATAGAACAGGAATCAAAGCCTCTAATGTTTCTGTTGTATAATCCCAAGCGGCAACTGCGGTTATATCCTGCGCGAGATGCTGCAAATCATAAGGGCTGGCCAATGCCACCACCACCATAGGAATATCCAGCGCAGACAGTGCTTTCACAAGCGCCTGCTGCCCTGCGAACAAATGGCTGTTGTAGGTATTTACCACAAGGGCGCTGTGTCCCTTAGCGGCTTCTACAGCAGCGGCTATTTCTTCTTCGGATGGTGTATGAGAAACAACACAAGCCGTGCCGCTAAGACGTGATGCCATAAAGCCGGCGAACGATTCTATATTGCTTTCTTCGTTCTGAACACCGGTCATGCGATAATCGGCACAGCCACAGAAAAAGGGCGAATTGCCAAGCGGCGGCATCTTCCCTTGCACCAGCGTAATGGTACGTGTACGCAGGGCATTCGCCGCTTCTTTTACGGCCGGTGCAGCTGGCACGCCAACCGGCGGCAAACAATATTTTTCTTTGTAAGCCAAAATTTTTTCGACCGACTGATCCATTTCTTCTATAGAGAGCACGTCGCTTTCTAATCCTTCACGGATCGTCCTCGCCGCTTCCTCGATTCGGCTGGCTGTATGACAGACAAAAACCAAATCGACACCGGCCGCAATAGCGGCGCTGACTCCCTTTGCCGTACCATAATCCTTTTGAATGGCCTGCATTTCCATACAGTCGCTCACCACAAGACCTTTAAAACCCATTTTTTCTTTTAAAAGACCAGTGACAATCGCCCGTGACATGGTAGCGGGCACTCGTTCTGGTTCTAACGCAGGGAATAAAATATGAGTGGTCATGATGGCTGGACAACCCGCATCAGACAAGGCCTTAAAAGGCCTAAGCTCACATGCTTCTAACACTTCGCGCGGTTTATCTACCATAGGCAAACTGACATGTGAATCCATGGCAGTGTCGCCGTGACCGGGAAAGTGCTTAGCGGCCGCCATGACACCGCCGTCTAAATAACCGCGCATTGCCGCAGATGCAAACCGCTCGACGGTATCCGGTGTATCGCCATAACTGCGCGCACCAATAACAGGATTATCGGGATTATTATTGATATCGGCCACAGGCGCCAAGTTAAAATTGACACCCAAAGCACGCAGCTCCCCTGCGGTTAAAAGAGCCGCTTGATATGCATTCTCTGGCTCATTGGTAGCCGCCAAGGCCATGGCACCCGGCAGGTTAACGCCGTCCGGCGACAAGCGATTCACCATGCCCCCCTCCTGATCGATGGCAATAAAGGCATCGTGTCCGGTTTCCTCGCGCACAAGGGTTTGAATGGAACGGCACAATTGTTCAAGCTGTGTATTGCTTTCTATATTGCGCCGAAATAAAATGACATTGGCAATCTTATACTGCCGCACTAACTGGATAAACTCTTCGCTCATGGTTGTTCCCGGAAATCCGCCCACCAATCGCTGACCAATTTTCTGCTGAATCGTCATATTCATCGTTCAAACAAACTACCTTTCATAAATATGATATTGCGTTTTTTCTTTGGCAAAGAGTTCGCTCTCCTGCCGCCAACGATCTAAAACGACTGTTTTATTCCATCCTGGTACAAAATCATCACAGCCGGTTAATCTCGATATGGAAGCCAAATCAGTTGGCGAAGCCTTGGCAATAAATTGTGATTGTTCAGGATACATCTGCTGAAACAAATCAACTAATTCTACACCCAACTCCACCGGGCGCAGTGCCTCAAAATCCGTCACATGCAGCATAAGGCCGCCGCAGGGCGTGCCCTGATGCTTCGAGGTGGTGGGAGTAAAATAGACGGGTGTGGCCGCCACACCCGGCAACTTGCGTTCCGAGAAAGCCTGCACCATTTTCTCTGAATCGATATTCGGGCCGCCAATGATACGAAACGGCGCTGCGGTGCCGCGTCCTTCAGAAAGCAGCGTCCCCTCAAACAAACAAGTGCCCGCATATAGGGCTGTATTTTCAAAAGCAGGCAGGTTTAAACTCGGCATTTGCCAAATCTTGCCCCAGTTCGGAAAAGCCTCTCCATGCCAGTCACATGGTACAATATGTAAATCACAGCCTAAGGACTCTTTTTCGTTGATCATCACCGCAAACTCACCTAAAGTAAGCGCATAGCGAATCGGAATCGGCCGACAGCCAACAAAACTTTGAAATTTCTCCCCAAGAAGTCCGCCCTCCACTCGCTCTCCGCCCAGCGGATTCGGGCGGTCTAATACAACGAGCCGTTTGCCGGCGGCAGCACAGTCCTCTAACATATAACAAAGACTGGTTAAAAACGTATAAAAACGTAAACCAACATCCTGTATATCATACACTAAAATATCAAATGCATCTAACATTTGCGGGCTTAAATGTTTGCTGTTCGCACTATATAAACTATAAACAGGCAGCCCCGTTTCCGGATCAATCGAATCTTGTGTCATATCCCCTGCCGCATGGGCACCGCGCAGGCCATGCTCCGGCTCAAACAGAGCCGTTAAATGGCAAACCTCTTCAAGCAAAGTAATCGTCGATTTGTTCGCACTGCTTCGTCCCGTAATAGACGTCAGCAATGCAACACGGCCATCGGCCAAAAGATGTTTATATTGATCAATATGATCAATGCCATAAGTAACCATATAACTTGTCTCCTCTAATATATCTTATTTTATATTATTGATTTAACACATCGGCAATGCGGCCGTCATGTTCGGCAAGCAACCCCTTTGCCTGCTTAGCATCAACCCCAAGAAGCAGCATCACGATCGCCGTTTTGGGATGGTGGTCACATTGTTCTAACGCGGCTTTTGCCGCCGCCTCATCGGCACCGGTGGCCTCACATACAATTCTCTGACAACGAATAATCAACTTTTCATTGGACGGTTTTACATCCACCATTAAGTTGCCATACACTTTGCCAAGCTTAATCATGGCGCCGGTGGAAAGCATATTCAATACCATTTTTTGCGCTGTTCCGCTTTTCATTCGTGTAGAACCGGTTACGACTTCCGGGCCGGGCGCCGGCACAATGGCAATTTCAGCAGCTGCCTCTACGGGAGAGTCCGGACAGCATGTAATACTTAACACACCCGCCCCGACCGATTTTGCATAGGCCATAGCGCCCAGCACATAGGGCGTTCTGCCTGAGGCTGCAATGCCTACGACTACATCCTTAGCACACAAAGCGATTTTTTTCAAATCGTCTGCGCCGGCTTCTTCATGATCCTCCGCCCCTTCAGCCGCCTGAAACATGGCTGCATGACCACCAGCCATAATGCCCATCACCTGGTCCGGTTCCGTGGAATAAGTGGGCGGACATTCGGCCGCGTCTAATATCCCCAAACGCCCCGAAGTACCGCAGCCAACATAAATCAGCCGGCCGCCTTCTTTGAGCTTTGCAGCGATTAAATCAACTGCGTCGGCAATTTTACCCAGTTCTTTTTCCACCGCCAAGGCGACTTTCTTATCCTCCTCATTGATCAAGCGGATCATTTCCAATGTAGGCAATGTATCAATCTTGGCTGTATTTTCATTGCGCATTTCGGTTTTCATTTTATTCCATTCCATGTGTTAACCTCCCATAGCGAGCCATGACCACAAAAAATAACAATTTATATCATGAAACAAGAAAAAGGCAGTAAGCTCAGTTCCATTCAAACTGAACATAACTCACCCTTTTTTAATCGAATATAACCTCATTACATACATGGTTGAATCCCGCCGTATATTCCAATTGCCAATCGCAAAGTAAATCTTTGATTTGCTTCATTTTACCATACAGCGATACGGATGTCAATTTGTTTCTGAAACATTCTATGACAGCATCGCCAAACCTTTTTACCTGATTCAAAGCGACGCAAGATAACATTTTAGCGTCTCTTCAATCCAATAAGAAAACGACGCGGCTGGCAGTTTAGTCTCGAACTTTTTCATTTGCATATAAGCGTCCACGCCGTCTGACGGATCATGCCAAATATCAGTAAACACAAAATTAAAAGACCCCTTTTGCATTTCATCTTTTGCATATTGAAAGGCATCGGCATGAACAATCTTGATTTTCTCAGGTGTTTCAAACTGCGGCAGAATGAATCGCTCGAATAAATCAATGACCTCTTGATCTTTTTCCACAATCGTCACCGAATCAACCGTGCTCTTTCTGGCGGTCATATAGGCAAAATAACCAAGCCCAAGGCCGAAGGTCAACACTCGTCCGCTCGCTTCTTTCACGGGTTTTGCCATGGTAACAATTTCGTTCGGTGTAATGGTCATCCACTCTCTGCCGTTCTCTAAAACAGCGGGATAGCGAAACGGCTTTTCAAAAAAGCCAAGCTGCGGCTGTATTTTGCCATCGGCCAAACACTTTAAATCGCCGCATACAAATGCCTCGTACGACTTTATTTCCATCATTTTGAACTGCCATCGATCGGTTTTCATTTCCGGAACGCAAATCGATTGATAATACGGATCCTGCAAGAATACGTCTGGATCCCTCTTACGAATAGCAGGGACAAACCAGCCGTCAAAAAAGACTTTGTCCTTTCCCTCTGCCACCAAACCGCAAAAAGCGGCTAACAAAACAGCATATGCATAATCCTCTGATACTGAACAGCTTTGCGCAATCTCTTTTACATCGGCGCCGTCCATCTCATCTGGACACAAATTCAAAAAGGCGCTAAACAGGGTCAGCGCCTTGCGGTTATACTCTTTGATCGTTTTTATATCCAATTTCTTTTACCCTTTTTTTCATTTTGTGGATATCCCCAAGCATATGCCATGCATCCCGCCAGATCCGCACCCGGCTTTTGCGCACGGCGTCGCTTGGCAGCGGAAGCACTTTCACGGGGAATTCGGTCAATGTAAACCCCAACGCACATGCAAGCAAGATCACCTCTAAATCAAACGCAAAACCATCAGTCTTGCAAACAGAAAACAACTTTCGGGCCGTGTCACCCTTAAAACATTTTAACCCTGTTTGCGAATCAAAAAGCGGACAGCCCGTATAAAGGGAAAGAAACCGTCGATAAACACGAGACATCATCCGTCTTGTCAAAGAATAGCCGCTGTATCCTGCCGCATGCAGCGAACGCGAGCCAAGTGTAATATCATCTCCACTATTTACATGATACCAAAGCAGAGCGTCCATTTGTTCGATACCATAAGCAAGGTCACAATCGGTAAACAGCACCGTATCGCCCAATGAGGCCAAAATACCTCTTCGCACAGCGGCCCCTTTTCCAAGATTAACCTCTGAACGAATAAGCTTTATACGCGCGTCTCTCCCAGCAGCTTGCCTGATGGGTTCAGCGCAGCCATCGACACTGCCGTCATCTGAAAAAATGAGTTCCCATTCGCAAGAAAGGCCGCTGCAATACTGAACCAGCGCAGCCACTGTTTCGGCAATTAACATTGATTCATTATACATGGGAATAACAATTGATAACTTTTTCATATTCATCTCTTTAATGTTAGATTCACTCTGGGACAAATACAGTGTAACATAAATAAAACGGGAATTCAATCAAAAAAACTATGAATCATAAAAATAAAAAGCAGCCGGCTGAAAAAACACAGCCGACCGTCTTTTATTTATCGCAGCATTTATGTTTTAGAGCCTATGAGTTTAGTAAAGGCTTATTTACAAGTTCTCGTTCTTTAGCGCGTCCATTAGATTGTCTTTCTTGATTTTCTGCATCGCATACAGCATGGTGGCAAAGACAACGGCAAACACACTGCACACCGCAATGACAACGGCCGAGGCTGGAATGCGGAAAATCAAATAAGCGCCTTGTCTCACCACACGATAGGTTAAATACGACATAAGCACCGACAAAGGCAAGCCAAAGAATAAGGCGCGCGTACCATACAAAATGCACTCATAATTCATCATGCGATGCAAGCCGCGGCCGGTAAGGCCCACCGAACGAATCATGGCAAAATCACGCCGGCGCAGAGCAATATTCGTAGAAACCGTATTAAACACATTGGCGGCGGCCATGAGTGAAATCAGAATAATAAAACCGTAAGCTAATACGTTAATCAGCGTAATCAGGTCTTTATTTTCTTTGTCATCGGCAATGCGGTCATCAAAGCTGCCCTCAGAATCGGAAAATCCCTGCTGTTTTAAGGCACTCTTTATGCTATCCATCATCACGGGATAGTCGCTGGTTTTCAGATAAATCTGGCCAATGGGAAGCTCCTGACTGTTCCACGCGCTATAGGGATAGATAAGCACCGGCCGATTAGATACATTCGGAATACCAAGCGGTGCGGTTTCGATGCGGTCGCCAAGCGAAACGCTCTCATACTCGGCCGGCACTCGAATGCCATTTTGCACGACATTATTTTCATCAAATACGGGCCTTTCCTCGTTTTTGATATAATAATAGACCGTTTCTCTGCCGGCGTTTGTTTGCTCGGTATGCAGCATGCTATAATACCCTTCGCGCGGGGCAGCCGGTTTGACAACACGAAGCTCACTTACACCATCTTTCATGAATTTAAGGTCATAACTCATGCGGCGAAGCTTGCCATCAATATAGTACTCGGCCGTAAAGCTGCTCCGGTTTAGTAACACAGCCGGTGGATTTTCGGTACTAAGATAGGTTTTTTCATCCAACCCATTGTTCCGAATCAATGCCTCGTATGATTGTTTATCCAAATAATAGAAGATGGCGTCCTGGGAGAGTTCTCTGCCGCTCCCTTCTACATCTTCAAAATATTGTTTATAGGAAGGGTCTAACGTCGATTCGTCGAAACTTGCTTCTCGCTGATCCATCGTGCTGCAGGCCACCGCCTGCACACCCGGCTGCACAGCAAGCGTGGAAACCAAGCCGTCGATATCGGTGTCGGTATCAAGGCCCATATAGCCCACGTCATAATTGGCGGTATATAAGCCCACCTGCACTGACTCTCTCAAATACATACAGAACACGCTGGAAGAAATAAACAAAACCACGCTCATCACAAGGGATACGACCGTTGTTCTGTATTTGCGTCTGGCCCGTTTAAAATATTTTTTCGCCAAGAGGCCCTCTAACCCAAACATTTTATAAACCAATCGGGATGTTTTGACAGGGCGGCCTTTTTTCGCAATGTCCTGATTTTGCCGAATGGCTTCAATCGCGCTGACCGACGACGCCCTTTTTGCCGGAATGAAAACCGAAATCATCACCGTGACAAACGCAATGGCCGCCCCGATCGCCAAAACAACCGGCGAAAGATGCAGCGATACCCGAAACGGCGAGGCCATTAAATGCCGGAACTTATCGCCAACAAAATGAAGAGTGACCCCCATGCCAAAAATGCCGACCAGCACACCGGCCGGAATCCCGGCGGCACTGACTGTGAGCGCTTCAAAACGAACCATTTTGCGAATCTGCTTTTTGGTAGCGCCCACCGACGATAACAGGCCAAACTGCTTGGTTCTCTCTCCGATGGAGATCGAGAACGCGCTGTAAATCATGGAAACCGAACCTAATAAGATTAAAAAGATAAAGATGCCGGCCAAGCCATAGATCACGCTGCCAAAATTGGCATAAAGGGACATGCCGTAAAACATGAGCCGATTCCAGTTAAAATCCACTTGCTCAAGACCATACTCGGAGATAAAGGCATCCATATCTTTTTTGGGATTTTTCATATGAAAATACAAATCATAAACGCCTGTATCCTCTTTCGTGCTCTCTTGTTTTGTCAGCAGGGTATAGCCCGGCGCATAATAGCTCTCAAAATCAGGACGCTCATAGAAGCCGCAAACGGTATAGCGCACCGTTTCACGCGGCACAAAGGTTTCTTCTTCCTCACCATAAGGAGTCTTTTGATAAAACCGGCCCTCCGCCCAGGTACGATCGCCTAAAGCAAGTTCAAGGGTGTCGCCAATCTGATAATGCACCTTGCCGTTTATCGCCAAGTGCGCCGGCACCAAAATTTCCGTATCATTCGCCGGCAGCGAGCCTTCGGTCAGGTGCACCGGCATGGAATCAATAAAAGCCTGATCATAAGCCGAAACATACACATACGGCTTGCTCTCATTTTGGCTTTCTGACTTGGCATAGCCAATATAACGCAGCGAACCGGCCGAGGCCACCCGTTTATCGGCCATTAGCTTTTCGGCAAACGCACCCTCTGTCTGCAAAGCCGAAAAATGGTAATCGCCGCATTTATAGATATAACTTCTCTCCATGAAAAATAGAATACTAGTGCAAAGAGAAAGAATCGCGGTAAACATAGCCGCTGAAATGATCACACCAATAATCGTCACGACGGTGCGGGTGCGATTCTTTTTCATGGTGCTAAGGGTCACTTTGCTAAGCACATTCATGAGAAGGTCACCTCGTCACGAACAATTTTGCCATCTTCTAAGGCAATAACCCGGTCGGCTTGCAGCGCGATATTTTCATCGTGTGTAATGACAATCAATGTCTGCTCATATTTTTTGTTCGACGCTTTTAACAGTTCAACAATCTCTTGACTATTTTTTGAATCCAAGTTACCGGTCGGTTCATCAGCCAAAACGACGGCGGGCGCGTTCATCAGCGCCCGGCCGATGGAAACTCGCTGCTGCTGACCGCCCGAAAGCTGATTTGGCAAATGCTCCTCTCTGCCCTTTAAGCGCAGAATATTTAAAAGTTCTTCTAAACGCTCTTCGTTCACTTTGCGCCCGTCAATCAGCACCGGCAGTGTAATATTCTCTGTCACATTCAAAACTGGAATCAGGTTATAGAACTGATAAATCAGCCCTACCTCACGCCGGCGGAACACGGCCAAATGGTCATCGTCCTGCGCATAGACATCCTGCCCGTTAATATAGACATGACCGGAGGTCGGTCGGTCAACCCCGCCTAAAATATGAAGCAGGGTCGACTTGCCCGAACCAGACGGCCCGATAATCGACACAAACTCGCCTTTTTCTACTGAAAACGAAATCCCATCTAAGGCATGCACCTCGTTTTCGCCTCTGCCATACACTTTAAATAAATTTTCCACCCTGATCATTTCCACGCTTGATTCCTCCCTGATCTCTCTATGCAAAAAATAAAAGCAAGCTTTTAACTTGCTTTTATTATATCACGCCCAGGTGACTTTCACATGACAGGCAAATGACAATTATGTCACTTTACATTTTACTCCTTTTTGCTGCCCGACACAATACTGTAATACACCTTGGACGTCAGCAAATAGACAATAGTATAGAACACGGCAAAGAGGATGAAAGAAGCCAAGGTCACAAACAAAAACAGTTTGGTATTATAAAGTTGAAACAGCATGAGCAGCTGGCGCACTAACGGAAAAGCAAACGCCGTGTGAATGCCCGCGGCAATGAGCGGCATGAAAAAGACCGTAAGCACCTGTGAATTGATACTCTTTTTGATTTCTCCCCGCCGCATACCTACCTTTTTTAATATCTCAAATTTATCTTTGTCCTCATAGCCTTCGGTGACCTGCTTGTAATACATAATTAAAACCGCGCCGGCGATAAAGACAATCCCAAGCAGGATGCCTAAGAAAAAGATGCCCGCGTTTAAGGCGTAAAAAGACCCTCTCTCTGAAACCAAGCCTTCAATACGAATAGAAGGCGCGTTCTTATTTTGTATACCGATTTCACGAAGGGCGGCGCGCAGCGTTTCTTCGAGCTGCAGTTTTGCCTCGTCATCAGTACTTAGATCAAAACCATAATAATCATGCGTAAAAGACTGGAACTCACCAAAAAGTTCCTGCTGATACGCATACATATGTTCAATGATCGACACATCTTTCACAAACACATAAATGGACGGTACCACCATAGCAGCTGAGGTACCATTCTCGACAAAATACGTCACGCTTCCGGCCACCCTCATAGGGCCTAACCCTTCAAGCTCTAAATAGCTATACGTATATTGCTCATTGTCGGAAGCGTGGTAAAGCATAACTTCATCTTCTTTTAAAGATATGTTGTCACCAAGCATGCGATTATAATCTTCAATGGGCACAAAAATAATCTGTCTGATACGGCCTGAATCGGCAATCGAAAAACGCTCTATCTTATCTTGGTCGAACACGACGCTGTCATCTGCCATAAACCCGGTCAGATTCAAATAACGATACCGCAAAACGTTTTCTTTGGCAAGACCTTGCTCTGCCAGCGTCTGCTCCACCACTTCGTCTACCACGCTAAGCGCACTTTCGTCGATGGTTTGGGTATTGATGATAATATCGCGCGGATACCGCCGCCCCAGACTATCTTCACTGCCCACCCACAGGCACGAAGTAGAGGAGAGCATGACAAGCACCATAGTTGATAAAATACAAATCGAAGCAAGCCCCGCCCCATTGCGTTTCATCCGGTATGTCATGGAAGAAACCGAGATAAAATGATTGGTTTTATAGTAATATTTCTTGTTTTTTTGCAGCAGTCGGCAAAACACCACCGAACCTGCAATAAACAGGATATAGGTAGCGATAATGACCATAATCACCGCCACAAAAAATAGGGTCAGGGCATCTACCGCGTTTTGTATGGTCAGCGCCAAATAATAGGCGCCAGCCAGCACAGCTATGCCAAGAAAAGCAAGCACAAAATTTGCTTTAGGCGGTTTTTCGCCCACTTGGTCTCCTTTAAGCAGCTCCACAGGTTTGGATAAATGAATCTGCCAGACAGCGCGCAGTAAAATGACAAAGAAGATGGCCGCAAATACGAAAATCGAGGATACCACTGCGTCAGCGCCTATGGAAAATGTAAAGGTCGCCTTGGCGCCCAATGTGCGCACCATAATCAGCTCGGCCGCCTTTGAAAACAGAATACCCAAGGCAAGGCCCCCCACAATAGAAATAGCCCATAAAATAAGACTTTCCCAAATCAGCATGCGCATGATATTCCACTTGCCCATGCCCAAAATATTATAAAGACCAAATTCTTTTTTGCGGTTACGCATCAAAAATGAATTCGTATAGAACAGAAAAACCGCCGCAAAAACGCCAATAACGCCGATGCCCAAGGACAAAATCATCTGCATCATATCGCCGCCGCGCACCCCGGCCACATTTTCGTTGGTGCTCAAAAAGCAAATGATATAATACATCATCACCATGCCGATACAGGTAAGCAGATACGGCACATAGATTTTCTTATTTTTCGCTATGCCCGAAAAGGCGAGTTTTGGATAAAAGCCACGTTTCATGCGCGATCACCGCCTGTTGCAAGCAGGGTTAGCGTATCTGAAATTTTCTGATACATCTCTTCCTCTGTCGCCTGACCCCGATAGATTTGATGGAACACTTCGCCATCTTTAATAAACAAAACTCGGCCGGCATGGCTGGCCGCTTTGGTCGAGTGAGTGACCATAACGATCGTCTGTCCCTCTTGGTTGATTTTTTCAAACAACCGAAGAAGTTCATCGGTCGATTTTGAATCCAGGGCGCCGGTCGGTTCATCGGCCAAAATCAAATTGGGGTTTGATATAATGGCCCGGGCCACAGCGGCCCGCTGTTTTTGACCGCCCGAGACCTCATAGGGATATTTTTTTAACAGAGCGGTAAGACCTAATTTTTCAGCAATCGGATTTAGGCGCTCCCTCATAGCTAAATACTTTTCACCGGCCAAGACAAGCGGCAGATAAATATTATCTTCTAAGGTAAAAGTATCCAACAAATTAAATTCCTGAAAAACAAAACCCAAATTCTCCCGCCGGAAAACCGACATTTCAGACTCTTTAATTTTGCCAAGGCTCCTGCCGTCTAAGATCACCTCGCCGCTGGTGGGCTTATCTAAAGCGGCCAAAATGTTGAGCAGGGTTGTTTTTCCCGAACCTGACTCACCCATGATCGCCACATACTCGCCCTTTTCCACCTCAAAGGTAACCCGGCGCAGGGCCTGCACCTTATCGCCCCCAAAACGGGTGGTATAAATTTTCTTTACATCTCTTACTTCCAAGATTGCCATAGGCCAAACATCCTTTCTTTCGTATGCTGCCGTTTGCAAACTTTGCAAACCGTGTGCTTAACCATTTTCACCACCAAAAAGATTTCGATAGGTTGCTTCGCTGAAAGTTTAACGATTCTGTCCCTGCCGGAATTTTGCTTAACAAAAAACGGTAAACTTTTCAAGATAGCTGTAAGCTTTCTTGTATTATACTAAAAAGCAAAATGCAAAACTATCGAAATAGCTTACACTTTGCTCCCCATTCTTACCATTTTGTAAGGTTGCCGATGTTTGGCGCTTCGCTTTGCTACGACTCTCTGTCTGTTCTTAGCAAAGAATACATCCTTGTATCCAGCACGCTCCCGTTTTTGACTACATTTTTTCGCAGGGTACCCTCCAAGACAAAGCCCGCTTTTTCAAGCACTTTGCAAGAAGCGGCATTTTTGGCAAACGGCTCTGCATAGATACGAATGATATCGCTCTTGTCAAAAACATATGCACAAATCTGTTTCACTGCTTGGGTCATGACACCTTTGCCCCAATATTCTTCGGCCAGATAATAGCCAAGCTCACCGGTCTGTTTTTGAATATTTTCTTGACGAAAAACGCCAATGCTTCCCACAACATGACTATCCACTGTAATCGCAAACGCAAATGTATCGTTTTCATCGGCCGCCAACATGGCGGCGATATACGCCCCGCCGTCTTTTTCGGTATAAGGATATGGGATGCCGTCACGAAGATTATTTAGTATATTTTTATTGGAAAGAACACGCGCCAGCTGGCTTGCATCGGATAATTTCCATTTTCTGATTTTGACATTCATATGACACTTATTTTTCTCCCTTCAAACGCTGGCGCCGCCTGTCTCCCGGCGCCTATTCTACCTTAAGCGGCGTACTTTCCAAATCAATTTGCACGCAGGTGCCCTTGCCTGGCTCTGATTTTGCTGAAATAGTGTGACCCAAATTCTTGCAAATACGCCGACACAACGAAAGACCGAGGCCGCTGGCTTTTTTATCCATTCGCCCGTTATATCCGGTGAATCCGCTCTCAAAAATGCGGGGCAAATCCTCCGGCGCAATGCCGATGCCGGTATCCTCGATGCAAAGCACCTTGGGCGGCTGCATGGTAATGGTAATTTGACCAGATTTGGTATATTTCAAAGCATTCGACAACACCTGCTCAATCACAAAAAGCAGCCACTTTTCATCGGTCAGCACTTTGGTGTGAAGCGGTTCATACGACAAGGTAATTTTCTTGCCGATAAAAAAGGTTGCCTGCTTGCGCACCGCCTGTTTGATGATAGCGTCAATCTCATATTCTTTGATCACATAATCCGTAAAATCTGCATCTAACCGCAGATAGCACAAAACCATCTCGACATACTGCTCAATTTTTTGTAACTCACCCGCGGCAGCAGTTTTTTCAGCAGCAGCGCATGCTGCAGCAGCTGTTTTTACTGCTGCGTCATTCGATGATTGCAGCAGCATGCGCATGGCGGCAATCGGCGTTTTAATTTGATGAACCCAGGTTGTATAATACGCTACCAGAGCATCAAAGCGCTTATTTTCTTCGGTCTCTTTGCGGCGCAGTTCTTCCCACAAACTATGAATGACGGCTTGATAATCCCTCTCCCATAATCCGTCTGCGGACGGCATATGGTCGGCTGTGATCGTAATTTCAGAAAGCAACGACGCAAGCTGGCGATGTTTTTTCCGAAAATGCATAAACTGCAAAATCAAATAGACCATGCCCACAAAAGCACATAACGCGCCGGCATAGAGCACAGCGGCGGTTTCAATCTGAAACAATTTAAAAATCAAAGCAAATAAGAAGCAAAAGAAAATCAAAAGAAGCATCGCCCACATGCGCTCTTTCAGAAAAGCAACGAATAATTTTTTATTCAACGATATACCCCAATCCCTTTTTCGTGGTGATAAAGTCGGTAAGCCCTAAAAGGGCCAGCTTGCCCCGCAGTCTGGTTATATTCACGCTAAGCGTATTTTCATCGACAAAGCTGTCTGTTTCCCACAGCTTATGCATCAGCGTTTCGCGACTGACCACACCGCCGCGATTTTCCATCAACGTCTCAAGGATTCTAAAATCATTTTTGGAAAGATCAATCCGTTCATCCTGATAGGTGAGCGTAGCGTCGGAAAGATTGAGAATCGCGCCCCTATGCGTGATCAAACGAACGCCGTCATTATAATCATAGCTGCGCCGCAAGATCGCCTGTACTTTCGCCGTCAGCACATTTAAATCAAACGGTTTCGCAATAAAATCATCGGCGCCCAAATTCATAGCCATAATCATATTCATATTGTCGGCGGCTGAGGATAAAAACAAAATGGGCACTTTTGAGACCTTGCGTATTTCTGTACACCAGTGATAGCCATTAAAATAAGGGAGCGAAATATCTAACAAGACTAATTGCGGATCAACCGATAAAAATTCTTCCAACACAAAGCGAAAATCGGTTGTACATACCGCCTCCATGCCCCATAACTCAATATGGCGGCATAGTTCTTTCGCAATGATATCATCATCTTCAACGATATAAATTTTAAACATGGCTTCCCCTTTTCACATAAAGGTTTAAATCACACTTTTATAAAATCGCACCGTAAACATAGCGCCGCCCGTTTTATAATTTTCTGCTTTGATGGTGCCATTCTGTGACACAATAATTTTTTTGGCAAGAGACAGCCCAATGCCAACACTTTCATCAGAAGCATTCTTGCCTCGATAAAATCGATCAAACAGATGCGCCAAATCTTCTTCATCTAAACCAGAGCCCGTATCACGAATCACAAGCTCCGAGAACAGCGCATTTTCTTTCGATTGGATATATAAATGCCCTTCTCCCATATGATCGATGCAGTTTTTGATCACATTGCCAAAGGCTTCACGCGACCAGAGCAAATCGCCAGTATAAGAACCAGTCAGATCTTTGTGCAGCGTCTGGCCTTTGAGTTCCATTAAAATGGCATAAGGCGCCATCACTTGCTCGATTAACTCCTCAAAGGCAATGGTTTCCTTGCGAAAGGTGATGGTTCCCGCGTCCAACCTGGCCATTTTCAACAGTGACCCAACCAAAAACTGCACCCGCAAAAGCTGTTTTTCGATTTCTTTGATGGGCCGCTCATCAGAACCCTGATGGATATTCTCTAACATAAGATTGACCGAGGTCAGCGGTGTACGAATCTGATGCGAAATATCGGCAATCGAATCAGCCATCAAACATTTTTCCTTTTGCAAAAGCTCTGCCTGCTCACGCAGTCTTGCCACTAACTTGCTAAGTTCATTTTGCAAAATGCAAAGATCGCCCTCTTGATACGATGCGAGGATAATCTCCTCATTGCCATGCAGAATCTGATCAATCTCTTCTGTCATATGCCGCATGTGCCGATAGCGAAGAGCCTGAGCGCCAAAAATATACACGCCAAAACAAAGGCATAAAAGAAACACAAGCAGTCCTGCATAAACATGAATAGCAAACCCTGCGGTCAATCCGGCCATGAACAGAAACATAAAAATTATGACGCTGATTTTTGTCTCTCGATTCCGAAACAAGCTAATCACCCACCTTATAGCCAAAGCCCCGGACGGTTTTGATAATCGCAGGATTTTTAGGATCATCCTCCATTTTTTCACGCAATCGCTTAATATATACCGTCAGCGTATTATCGTTGACATAATCGCCGGCCGCATCCCACAAATCGGCCAGCAGTTCATTGCGTGAAAAGCACTTGCCGGGATGATTGAAAAAAAGCAGCAAAAGGCGGTATTCCAGCGCCGAAAGATACAAATCCTTGCCCGCCTTATAGGCAACGCCTTTTTCGGTATCGATACAAATATCCCCAAATGAAACCGTTTGCCCTCCCCGGCCGCTGCGGCGAAGAACCGTGCGAATCCGTGAGACTAACTCACGCGGGCGAAAAGGCTTGATAATATAATCGTCCGCACCCAGTTCCAGACCGGTAACCACACTATACTCATCATCAGAAGCCGTCAAAAAAATCACCGGTACATCATAGCGCTGTTTAATTGCCGAACACACAACAAATCCATTGCCATCCTTTAGCGAAACATCTAAAAGCACTAAGTCAAACGTTCCTTCGGAAAGCAAGGTGAGCGCTTCTGTTTGCCCGCCGGCAAGCGAACAGCTAAAACCCTCCTCTTCTAAAAACAGGGATAAACTTTTCGCAATCGACTCATCATCCTCTATGATACAAATTTTATACAAAGCGTCCTCCCTTCACCACGTTTATCAGTTGTTCATACATTTTACAGACAGATTGTTTATAATATAAAAAAGAATCGTCCATTCACGAAACATATAGATATTTTAAATTTCCTTTTGGATGATAGATAAAATGTAAAACGAGGTTTATAACATGAAAAAAGTCAACTATCATACACACACCTGCTTATGTCAGCACGCAGACGGCACCGAAATGGATTATGTGAACGCTGCGCTCACCAATCATTTAGATGTTCTTGGCTTCAGTGATCACGGTCCGTTCCCTGATGACCGTTTCGGTGGGCGTATGCTTTACAGCCAGTTGGACACACACCTTGCTTGTGTCAGGGAATTAAAAGATACCTATCAAGACAAATTAACCATTTTGGCCGGTGTAGAAATCGAATTTTGCAAAGACTCCCTTGCCTATTATCAAAATTTGCTCGAAGTGCGGGGGCTTGACTATCTTTTATTAGGTCAGCATTTTTTTCCTTCTTTACATGAGACCATCAGCGTTTATGACATGCCCTCTTCTCAGTTGATGCTCGACTATGCTTACAGTATAAAAGAAGCGCTTGAAACCGGACTTTTCTCTATATTAGCCCATCCGGACGTACCCTTTATCTGCGATATCGGCTGGGACAGCTATACCGAAGAAGCCTGTGACATGATCGTTACGGCCGCCAAAGATAGCGGCACGGTATTAGAACTCAACGCAAACGGTCTTCGCCGCGGTTTTGGCGAGTACAAAGAGGGCGAACGATTCCCCTATCCGTTCAAGGAATTTTGGCAACGGGCCGCCCGTGCGAGGCTGCCGGTTGTCATTGGCTCTGACTGCCACAACCCGCGCTCTTTATGGGATGACGCCATAAAGACGACCCATTCACTGGCACAAGATTGGGGTCTGCTGCTTACCGATACCATCCCTCTCAAATCATAAAAAACTTTTTCAACAAAGGATTATCCGTCACAGAGCATGAGTTATAAAGAAAATCCTCCATCCACACAAAGGACTTGTCCGGTAATAAACGTACTTTGTGCCAAGAAAAGCGCAGCTTTTGCAATCTCTTCCGGTTTTCCAAGCCGCATTAAGGGTGTTGCATCGGCCAGCGCTTTTTTATCTTCTGTGCCTAAGGCCGCCAACATGTCGGTTTCAATCACACCAGGACAAATGCAGTTCACCAGAATACCAGAAGGGCCTACCTCTTTGGCCAAAGCCTTTGTCAAAGCAATAACGCCGCCTTTTGAGGCTGAATACGCACATTCACAGCTGGCGCCTACCATACCCCAGATAGAAGATATATTGATAATGTGCCCTTTTTTCCGGTGAACCATCGCCGGCAGCGCCTGCTGGCAAGTATATATACAAGCGTCAAGATTCACGGCCATTAAATGACGATAGGCATCCCTTTCCATATCGGTGATAAGTCCCGTCCATGAAACGCCTGCATTATTAATTAGAATATCCACCGCACCAGCCTCATGAAACACACGGTCAATAGAGGCAACATCCTCTAACTGACAGCCCAAAGCGGCCGCTCCCGTCTTGGCCGCCAATGCCTCTGCTTGTTCTCTATGGCGATTATAGGTGAATAACACCTCATACCCTTCACCGGCAAAAACCGTAACAAGAGCGGCGCCAATGCCCACGCTGCCGCCTGTAATCAACACTTTTTCCATGATTTATGAGGCCCCTTTCCTAAAAAATTTATAAACATGTCTTTGCGTGTTTATAAGCATGTGCTATTATAATAGATAAAGAATTTTTCTGCCACACAAATCAATTAAAGAGACATCAACTTATGTTTACAGAAAATTATGTTATACGACATCGTAAAATTACGAAAAAAACAAAAATCGCTTTCCTTTCGGACCTTCACAGCGAACACCCGCATGGATTAGAACGCGCCGTCGAAAATCACGCGCCCGATCTTGTCATCATTGGCGGCGACTTGTTTGATCGCCGTGCGGCCAATGAACCCGCCTTGCAGCTTATGGACAGTTTGACCGAAAACTATGCCTGTTTTTATACGCCGGGCAATCATGAGCTGTACATTAAAGAACGTACAGAATTGTACGCTACGCTGCGCAATTTGGGAATGACGATTTTAGATGGTCAAAGCACCCCGTTTACAACCGACAAAGGACAGCGTTTATGGATAACTGGACTCACCCGACGCGAGCAAAGCGCAAAACAATCAGCCCCGCCGGACGACCTGTTCCATATTCTCATTTACCACTATCCCGAAAAGGTATTAAGCTGGGCCGGCGGAACTTTTGACTTAATTCTATCCGGCCATGAACATGGCGGCATATGGCGCACAAAACAAATCAACGGCCTTCTCGGTCATAGCGGTCTCTTTCCTAAACATGCCGGCGGTCTCTATCAAGAAAAAGGGACAACGCTGGTGGTCAGCCGAGGGCTCACCAGCCGCATCATCGGCCTGCCCCGATTCGGCAATCCGCCTGAACTTGTTATGGTTGAATTGCTCCCTGAAAATTAAGCGATCGGCACATCGCGAAAGGCGCCGTCCTGCCAAACCTTCACAGATTGGTAGCCCGCACGCATTAATTCGTTCATCGCTTGCTCATAGCCAACCGCAAGTTTCGTTTTATCATGGCAGTCACTCGTAATGGTGACGGCCATTTTTTTATGCCGCAAATACGCAAGCAGTGCATATCGTGGATATGGCTCAGCTCTGCCGGCACGGGCCATCGCACCCGTATTCACTTCAAAGATAAGATCCGGCCTTGATGCGCTGATAACATCAATGGCATGACGCGCCGATTCCATATAAGCGGCTCCTTCTTCAAAAAGACCGCAGGCATCATTAAATTTTGTAATTAAATCAAAATGCCCCACCACATCAACGCCTTCTCTGAGGGCCGCTTTTGTGACCAAGGCATAATAGGCTTGGTTCAGTTTATCATAATCGCCGTCAAAGCAAGTCTTCGCGCAATCGGCCAGGCTCTCTGCTGAAAGATCAAGCGGATATACACGCCCCTCATAATGAAGCTGATGCACGCTGCTGATGGTATAATCATAAGAAGATAGATCAATTTTAGAATCAAAATCCCACTCCACACCGCAGGCAATTTCCAAACGGCCTTTATATTCTTCTTTCAAGGCAGCGATGGCCTGTATATAAGCCATCTCATCCCTCATGCCCCACGATGGATGATAAGCTATGGGGCTATGCGACGAAAAACCAAGTGAAACAAAGCCTCTTGCCAACGCTTCCTCAGCCATCTCGCGCGGGGTATCCTTACCATCGCAAAAAGTGGTGTGCGTATGTATATTCGATTTAATCATGTTCATGCAAAGTCCTAAAAAAACAGGTTTCCGCTCCCGTATGGCAGGCGGGGCCGTCTTTTATCACTTCAATGAGCAAGGTATCCGCATCACAATCCACTTTAATCGATACAACATGCTGTCTGTTTTGGCTAGTCTCCCCTTTGCGCCACAAGCATTGCCGAGACCGGCTGTAAAAGCAGGTAGTGCCTTCTTTCAAGGTGATCGCCAAGCTCTCTTCATTCATATACGCTAACATTAAAACCTTGCCTGTACCATATTCTTGCACAATGGCCGGCACAAGCCCTTTTTCATCATAATGAATATCGATCATATCAAATCCTCACGTGTACGCCATGATCGGCTAAATAGCCTTTTAAATCACGAATTGCGACCTCTTTAAAATGGAAAATAGACGCAGCAAGGCCGGCATCAGCCACACCAGCCTCAAATAAAGATAAAAAATCCTCTTTGCAGCCAGCGCCGCCCGAAGCAATCACCGGAATGCGCACACGGGCTTGTATGGCCGCTAACATCTCTAAATCAAAACCTTGCTTGACGCCATCGGTATCAATGCTGTTTACCACTAACTCACCGGCGCCATGCTCCTCTGCGTACTTTGCCCAATCCAAGGCATCAAGGCCGGTATCCACCCGGTTTCCATTTTTGAACACACGGAATTTTCCGTCCACCCGTTTCACATCCATGGAGAGCACCACGCATTGATCGCCATATTTACGGGCGGCCCGTTCAATCAAAGAGGGATCGTTCACCGCGCCCGAGTTCACCGACACTTTATCGGCACCGCAGCGCAGCACCCGCTCAAAGTCTTCAAGTGTGTTGATGCCGCCCCCAACCGTTAAGGGAATAAAAATCTCGCCGGCCACTTGCTTTAACACATCAGTAAACAGTTTTCGGCCTTCTGACGAGGCGGTAATGTCATAAAACACCAGCTCGTCCGCACCCGCGTCATTATAAAAATGTGCCATTTCAACCGGTGAGGCCACATCCCGAATGCCTTCAAACTGAACCCCTTTGACAACTCTGCCATCCCTAACATCTAAACAGGGAATAATTCTTTTTGCAATCATTGCGCGCCCCCTTCCCCAGTTCTTGCTGGTGCTATTGCTGGAGCTGTCGCTAACACCTCGCCAAGCGACAAATGGCCTGTATAGAGCGCTTTGCCGACAATCGCGCCATAGAGATTCATATCTCTTAGCGCTTTTATGTCATCGAGCGTCGTTACCCCGCCGCTGGCCATGATCGAAAGATCTTGAATCGCCGAAAGCCGTTTGTAAAGGGCCAAATTGGCGCCGGATAACATACCATCTTTCGCGATATCGGTAAAGATAACCGTTTTCACACCCGAATCACGCAACCGCACACAAAAATCGATCGCGTCCATTTCGGTTACATCCAACCAGCCGGATACGGCCACCTTTTCATTGCGCGCGTCCACACCGACGGCGATTTTATCGCCATATTTGCGCACCATTTCTTCGACAAACGGATAATTTTTAACCGCGATCGTGCCCAAAATCACACGATCAACGCCGAGTTCCAAATAGGAGGCAATGCGGGCCTCATCCCGAATGCCGCCGCCCACTTCAATAAACAATCCTGTTTCTTTGCGCAAACGCTGTATCACGCTAAAATTAACGGTTGTCCCCTCCTTGGCGCCATCTAAATCCACCACGTGAAGGTTTTTGGCCCCTTGTTCAACAAAACGATTGGCCATCGCTAACGGATCATCACCATACACCGAAACCTGATTGTAATCGCCCTCTTTGAGCCGCACGACTTGGCCGCCGATAATATCAATTGCTGGAAATATTTCCATCGATTTTATGTCCTTTCCTTTGGTTCTTTTGCTCCACCCGCACCGCTTTTATCCCAGTTCGGCAAATGATTTTAACAGGTTAAGCCCCACTTCGCCGCTTTTTTCCGGGTGAAACTGCGCACCGTACACATTGTCTTTCCCCACCAAGGCGGGCACTGTTACATCATATTCGGCTGTTGCCAATAAGCTCTCTTCGCAGTTCTTCGCATAAAACGAATGGACAAAATAAACCGAATCACCCTCATGGTTCCGGCGCAAAATCGGATCCTGTTTTACGACATGCAGATTGTTCCAACCCATGTGGGGAATTTTAAGATCCGCTTGAATATCTCGGGCAAGAGGTTCAATTGTCCCTTTTAAAAGTCCAAGGCCCGCATGCTCGCCATACTCATAGCTTTTTTCAAACAACAGCTGCATGCCAAGGCAAATGCCTAAAATATATTTACCGGCGCTGGCCGCTTCTCTTAACACCTCGTCAAGTCCCGTCTTATGCAGCTTGTCCGCTGCATCACCAAAGGCGCCGACGCCCGGCAAGATGAGTTTATCGGCTTTGGCTAACCTGTCTTTATCGGCCGTAATCTGCCACTCTTCGCCAATGACAGCAAGAGAACTGGACAAAGAGAACAAATTGCCGCAGCCATAATCAATAATTGCAATCATAATGTCCCTTTCGTAGAAGGAATTTCGCCGCCAAGCGTCTGATCAATCCGGACGGCCTTGCCAAGCGCACGCCCAAGCGCTTTAAATACCCCTTCGATAATATGGTGCGTGTTTTCGCCGGCTAATTGTTTGACATGCAGCGTGCACTCGGCCTGCCTGACAAAGGCAAGCAAAAATTCTTTGACAAGTTCAGTATCCATATCACCTACCTTAGGGGTGAGTCCATGCACATCATAAGAAAGATGCGCCCGGCCAGAAAGATCAAGACTAACAAGCAGCAGCGCTTCATCCATGGGCAAAAGCATGCTTCCATAGCGTGTGACGCCCCGTTTGTCACCCAAGGCTTCTTTAAAAGCCTGTCCCAATACAATGCCTATATCTTCAACAGAATGGTGAAAATCAACATGGGTGTCTCCCTTACACATAATCGTTACATCCATACGTCCATGTTTTGCAAACAGCTCTAACATATGATCCATAAAGCCGCAGCCCGTGTCTATTTCTGTTTTTCCGGTTCCATCTAAAACAAGCCGCAGCCTAATATCGGTTTCTGCGGTTTTTCGCTCTTTTGATGCCTCTCTCATTTTTATGAATATGCCTTTCTTTTTATATTTGTGTTGGGTTTGCCGGCAGCAAAATCCATTCATTATGTCTGAAAACAATGAAGCGTCGGTTTTAATTTCGCTTTCAAACAATTGCTTGTCCCCTCGTTCTATACCAGCCACCCTATTGACTTCTCCCACGCCGGCCAGTATCGGCTCGCCTTATAAAATCCGCGTCAGTTCAGCAAAGAATCCTTCCATCTGCTCTTCGCTGCCAATAGTAATACGCAAATAATCTTTAATACGGGGAGCATTAAAATGCCGAACCAGCACGCCCCGTTCTTTCAGCGCCTTATACAGCATCTCCGCCTTTTTTTCGGGATGGCTGGCAAACACAAAATTGGTTTTGGAATCGGTTAAAACAAAACCAAGGTCTGCCAACCGTTTTTTTGTCTTTTCTCTTTGTGCCACAATCTGCGCCACGCATTCATCATAATATGCCTGCTCTCTCATGGCCTGGGAAGCCGCGGTGATGGATAAGGTATTGATATTGTAAGGATTAAAGGAGAACTTGATTTTATTTAAATCCTCAACAATCGCTTCGCTGGCCAGTGCAAAACCAACTCGAAGTCCAGCCAGCGACCGACTTTTGGAGAAAGTCTGCACCACCATTAAGTTATCATACCGCGAAAGAAGCGAAACACAGGTGTCATTTGAAAAATCGACATAGGCTTCATCGATGATCACGAGATGCTCGGGATTCGACGCTACGATCGTCTCCACCTCTTTTACACTCAGCGAAAGACCCGTGGGTGCATTGGGATTTGCAATCACAATATTTTTACCGATGCCAACATAATCGCTCACGCGAATAGTAAAATCCTCAGCTAACGGTATTTGGGTAAGTTTTACACCAAATAAATCAGCATACACAGGGTAAAAACTGTAGCTGATATCCGGACAGGCAAGCGTGCCTCCCTTGCCGCAAAAAGCCATAATCGCAAAGGCTAATACATCGTCGCTCCCATTCCCGCAAAACACTTGTTTCGGGGATACGCCAAACGATTCGGCAAGCGAACCAGTCAGCGCGGTAAGGGCTGGATCCGAATATAAATTCAAAGAACGCATTCGTCCTTCATCAATCACCCGGCAAACGCCCGGCGCCGGCGGGAAGGGAGATTCATTCGTATTTAATTTGATGTACTTACGATCATTTAATTGTTCACCCGGCGTATAGGGCACTAAATTGTGATACGCCGGCGCTAAAAATCGACTCACTTTTCAAACCTCTTTAATACACTTTGCGCATGTCCCTCTAATCCCTCTTTCAAAGCGAACCCGGCCACATAGTCCTTGGCCTTTTGCAGCGCCTCTTTGGTATAGCTGATATACTGTGTTTTCTTGATAAAATCATCAACCGAAAGGGGAGAAGAAAACCGAGCAGTGCCGGAGGTAGGCAGCGTATGGTTCGGCCCTGCGAAATAATCGCCAACGGCCTCGGGCGTATACTTGCCAAGAAAGATAGAACCTGCGTTTTTAATTTGATCAAGATAAACAAACGGATCGTCCAAATAGACCTCTAAATGCTCGGGAGCGATCTCATTGGCGATGTTCACCGCTTCTTCGATGGTATCCACCAAAAGAATGCGACCGTTTGTATCGATAGATGTTCTTGCAATCTCATGGCGCCAAAGGACCGGTATTTGTTTTTCCAGTTCTTCAGAAACCGCGTTTGCCAAAGTCCGGCTGGTTGTCACCAAAATCGCAGAGGCTAATTTATCATGCTCGGCCTGGGATAAAAGGTCCGCCGCTATGCGTTCTGGCTCGCCCGTTTCATCGGCTATCACCAAAATTTCACTGGGACCGGCAATCATATCAATATCCACAACCCCATACAGCATGCGCTTGGCCGTCGCCACAAACACGTTACCCGGCCCCACGATCTTGTCTACCTTGGGCACGCTTTGCGTACCATAAGCCAACGCTGCAATCGCCTGCGCACCGCCCACCGGAATCACCGTATCAACCCCGGCTACATACGCCGCCGCCAAGATAAAGGAGGAAACCTTGCCATCCTTTGCCGGTGGGGTGGTCATCACCAATTCTTTCACGCCGGCAATTTTTGCGGGAATTGCGTTCATCAGCACGCTGGAAGGGTAGGCCGCCGTACCGCCTGGTACATACAGGCCCGCCTTTTCAATCGGCGTGATTTTCTGGCCCAAGATAACGCCATCCTCTTTTTCAAGCCGGAAACCCTCTCGCACTTGCTGCTTGTGAAAAGCACGGATATTCTCAGCCGCGGCGGCCAGCGTCTCTTTATACGCCTCATCTTGTGCATGGTACGCGGCCTCGATTTCATCCGCGCCAACACGAAGAGAAGAAAGACGCACTTTATCAAACTTCTCAGTATAGGCAATCAGCGCTTGGTCCTTGTCCTCACGCACGCCCTCGATAATGGCGTGAACACTCTCTTCAACGCCTGATTCTAACTGAATATCCCGTGTCAGTATTTCACCGCGCTCGGCCGCAGCCGCTTTCACTATCTTGATCATTCCTGTGCATCCCTTTCCTGTAATTTCGCCGCCATCGCATCGATTAATGTCCCTTTAAAGCGATAAGAAGCCTTATTGGCAATAAAACGGGCCGATATAGGCATAATTTTTTCAAACACTTTTAAGTGATTTTCCTTCAGCGTACCACCTGTTTCTACGATATCAACAATGACATCAGAAAGTCCCAACAGCGGTGCAATCTCAATTGAACCATTTAGCTTGATGACTTCAATCTCTCGATTGAGTCCCCGATAATATGCCTTTGCAATATGCGGAAATTTCGTGGCCACTCGCACCGGACGGCTGGGATCTTCTCGATAATCCTCTTTCGCAGCGACACACATATGGCATCGGCCAAAGCCTAAATCAAGCAGTTCATATATATCATAATGGCCCTCAGCCAAAATGTCTTTGCCCACCACGCCAACATCAGCGGCGCCATGAGCCACATAAATGGCCACATCCGACGGTTTCACAAGCATATAGCGTAACCCCGCCGACGGGTTTTCAAAAACCAATTTTCGGCTCTCTTCTTTTATTTCCGAGCAAGCAAAGCCCGCCTTCTCTAAGCGTCCATATACCTTGTCGCCTAAGCGACCCTTAGGCAGCGCAATATTCAACATATTCTTGACCCTTTCTCTCTTCTTAACAAGATATACGGCTTAACTTGCCGTCTTCATAGCGGTAAACAGTGTCCGCTTCGATTCCTGTCTGGTCTTTTTCAATCCGCACGCATAACCCCTGTTCAACCAATACATTCACCTGGGTCAGCAATCCCTCTGTTGACCCTTCACAAAGGATAAGCGCATCGACTGTTTTCTCTCTTTGGTTAGGATAATAGTAATTAAGGCCATCTAAATAAACGGCAAAGCCAATCGCGCACGCATTCTCACGAATGCGGCAGGCAAGTTTATCATACCGGCCGCCAGACAAAACCGGGCCGGGGGCGCCTTTGACATATCCTTTAAAAATTAAACCGTTATAATAATCAATATGATTCACGACCGAAGCGTCAAAAATCACTTTATCGGCAAGGGGATGATCCTTAATTTCCTGATACAGTGCTTCAAGTTCTCTAACGGCCGCTGTCATCTCATCATCGCCGCATAATGCACGCAGCTTGGGCAGCACATCGCTTAGTTTGCCATTTAAGGAGAGCATGCCGATTAATCGCTCACAAACAGACGCCTCAAGGCCGTTTTGCTGGCACAGACTTTTAAGCTCATGCACGCTTTTTTTAGCAAAACAGCGAATCATTTGTTTTTTTATCTCAACCGGCAGGGCCAATGCATTTACAAAATGAGCCACAATACCCATATGAGAAACGCTTAACACGAAATCTTCATCAATTTCCCTAAGCGAAAGCAAAGCCAAAAAGAAAAGTTCCGCCTGCGCATACGGGTCAATATCTCCTAATACCTCGACGCCTGTTTGCTTGATTTCACGATAGTCATGCGTCTCATCCGAGATACGGAAAACCGATTCATTATAATAAAGTTTTGTCTGGCTTTCCTTGCTCATTTTTGCATTTTTCACAATCGACAAAGTAATATCCGGCTTCAAAGCCATTAACTTTCCGTCCGAACTGTTAAAGGCAATCATACCCTCACCCGGCATAAACTTACGGTTATCCGAATAAAAAGAGTATTCTTCAAACTTCGCCATGGAATATTTTTCGTATGAATATTGTTCATATAGCGATGAAAGAGACAAAACTAATTGTTCTTCTTTCGCCATTCTTTCTTTCAATAACATATTGCTGACCATTCCTTTCCTCCAGCCATTCTTGGTTGTGCCATATCTGGCTGTGCCACTACTATCTGACCACGCGTCTATCGACATACCGCCGATTTATTCGGCCGGCTCCCTTTTTCTCTGCTTTTTACTAAAAACCGTGCCTAAAAGGAATCGAGGCAGTTTCATCATGCGTCCAATGCGGGAGGGCTGCTTTAACAGCCGATAAAACCATTCAAGACCTAACTTAATAAAAATCTTCGGCGCGCGTTTTGCCGTACCCGCAAAAACGTCCAAACTGCCGCCAAGGCCCATCATCACATTCACTTGCAGCTGGTCCCGATTGGCGCGCATCCATTCCTCCTGCACGGGCACCCCTAAACAAACAAACAAAATCTGCGCGTCTGCTTCATTGATGGATGCGACAACCGCCTCGCTCTCGGCCCCTGTTTTCTCAAAATAGCCATCATGGACACCGGCGATCATAAGCCCCGGATATTTTTCGGTCATTCTTTCGGCCGCCCGCTCGGCAACGCCCGGCTTGCCGCCTAAAAAGAACACCTTATACCCCTTTTTTGCCGCTAAGGAAAGAGTATTTTCCGCTAAATCAACGCCGGCCACCTTGCCTTTGGCAAGCGGCGTTTTTAAAATCTTAGACGCTAAAACCACCCCGCTGCCATCCGGAATGATTAAGTCAGCCGCATTGATTAAATCATAATACGCTGGCTGCTCTATGCAAAGCTGCACAATCTCAGAATTCGGGGTATGCACAACACCCTTGCACTCGTTGGTCATAAACCCATCTACAATGGCCAGCGCCTCCTCTAAATTCACATCATCAAACTGCACGCCTCGAATCGAAATTTTTTCGCCCATTTATTTTCCCTTTCCCATTTATCTTATTCGTTTATTTTATCACACTGCATTGCTTTTTTCAAGAAAATTTGCTACAATACCCTCATGAAACATGTATCAATTTATACCGACGGCGCCTGCAGCGGCAATCCTGGCCCTGGGGGATACGGCGCGATCATTGTCTATCGGGACAACGAAAAAGTGCTTTCAGGCGCCGAAGCAAATACCACCAACAACCGCATGGAGCTCACCGGCGTGATTGAGGCCCTCTGTTGTTTAAAAGAACCCTGCAAGGTAACCCTTACCACTGATTCAAAATATGTCTCTGACGCCATTACCAAAGGATGGGCGAAAGGGTGGCAGGCAAACGGATGGCGCAAGGCTGATAAAAAGCCGGCGCTCAACAGTGACTTATGGGAAAAACTGCTGCATTTATTAACAATACACGATGTTACGTTCGTCTGGTGTAAAGGACACGCGGGACATCCCTACAACGAGCGCTGCGACCGGTTAGCGGTTGCCGGCTATGAAGCCTTAAAACAAGGAAAAAAATAAAGTACTGCAAAACATCTTTGCAGTACTTTTTCTTATGATAAAAGCGTATCCAATTCATCAACCAATTCGCTAAAGAGCGAAAGCGCCGACTGAATCGGTGCCGGCGAGGTCATATCCACGCCCGCCTCTTTTAACAGTGTGATCGGATCTGCCTTACAGCCAGATGATAAAAAGGATAGATATCGCTTGGCTGCCGACTCGCCTTTCTCTAAAATCTGCTGAGCCAATGCTACGGCCGCCGAAAAACCGGTCGCATATTGGAACACATAAAAATCATAATAAAAATGTGGAATGCGCGCCCACTCGACGGCGATTTGTTCGTCAATGACCATATCGGTTCCATAATATTGTTTATTTAAATCATAATAAAGTGCATTAAGCGCCTGCGGGGTTAAGGTTGCGCCCTTCTCGCCCATTTCGTTTATTTTCATTTCAAACTCGGCAAACATAGTTTGGCGATACACCGTGGTACGGAACTGCTCTAAGAAATAATTAATCAAATAAGCGCGGCTTTCTTTATCCTTTGTATTTGCTAACAGGTATTTCATGAGCAAGACTTCGTTGCAGGTAGAAGCAACCTCTGCCACAAAAATCACATAATCGGCATACACAACCGGCTGGTTTTGCTTGGATAAATAGGAATGCAGCGCATGACCCATCTCATGAATCAGCGTAAATTCGCTATCCAGCGTTTCTTTATAATTGAGCAGAACAAACGGGTGAGGACGACAGCCCGATGAATAAGCACCCGAGCGCTTGCCCTGGTTTTCATACACATCAATCCAGCGTTTGTCAAAGCCTTCTTGTAGAATGGCGCTATAGTCCGCCCCGAGCGGCGCAAGCGCTTTTAGACAATTCTCTTTCGCTGTTTCAAATGGTATTTTCACATCGGCATTTGGCACCATGGGCACATAAAGATCATACATATGCAGCTCATCTACGCCAAGCGCCCTCTTACGAAGGTTTGTATATTTGACCATAGCCGGTAAATTTGCATGCACCGTGTTGATTAGATTATGATATACCTCGATCGGCACTTCGTTTCGAAACAATGACGCTTGCAGGGTTGACTCATAATTCCTGGCTTTTGCAAAAAAGATGAGCTGTTTTACCTGTGCGTCTAAAATGGCCGCGCTGGTATTCTCAAAGGACCGATAAACCGCATACAGTTTCTCAAAGGCATCTTTACGCGAGTCCCGATCTTTGTCGTGCATAAACAGCATAAAAGTAGCATGGGTGAGAGGTTCCGGCCCCTCGTTTGTCATTACATCCGGAAAGCGCAGGTCTGCATCGCCAAGCTTAGAGGCAATATCGTCGGGCGCTCTGCCAATTTCACCTGCCATCGCAAGCAGCCTTTCCTCCGCCTCAGATAGGGTATGTGGCTTATCCCGCTCAATTAAATCTAAATACCGCTTATATACCAAAAGCGCTGGATTTTCTTGCATAAACCTTTCTTTGGTCGTCTTGTCAATCGTCAATATTTCGGGTACGGCAAAAGAAACCGCTGCGCCGATCTCGACGTAAAGGCTATAGGCCCGGCCGACCATTTCGGTATATTTACTAACCGTAGTGTCCTCATCGCTCTTTAATGAAGCATAGCGATACAGAGCGGCCGTTTTAATGCCGATCTCATCGTTTTCCTGCAAAAAAGCAAGCAGTTCCCGCCCCTCTTTGGCGATCTTGCCGCGATAGGCGGCTAACTGTGCCGGGTACTGCTTCGCTTCTGTATAAGCTGCTTCCCACGCGGCATCGTTTGAAAAAATGTCCTCGGTTGCCCAAGTATGCTCTTTTTTTACCTCATTTCGCGTTGGGATAGAATTTGCCATTTTATCATTCTCCTTTTTCCTGTTGATTGACAGTATGATCATCCGCTTCTGTCGTATTAAAACCATGATTCGTGGCAGCCGGCTTTACGGGCTCAATGCCAAGCGAGAGGGTGGCACGTTTTGCCTTTTTCTCTTCCTGTTTCGGCGGCACCACATAGACTTTCGGTTCAGTTTTAGGCATTTCGGGTATCTTGCGCGGCTCTGGACTTGGCGCAACCGGCGGAGCTTTCGGCTTTGGTGGTATAAAAGCGGGCGGCTCTGGCTTGGCTTGAGCTGGACGCGCCGGCGCTACGGTTCTGCGGTTATACCGATAGGTCATTTGATTATTCTCCGCTTGTATTTTTTGGGCCAACGCAAGCCGGCTTTGCTTAGCCTTGCGGCTGGTGACAATCATATAGCGGATATATAAAATTAAAAATATAAATAAAACAATCGCGGCAACCCAAATCAAAATTGTAAGCAGCAAAGTCGCGCCAGCCAACGGAAATTGATACAATCGTATATCCTTAGCCAGCAAAGAAACCTCTTCACCCGGCGCCTCGACGCGCACGCTGACATTTGTCAAACTGTCTAATTCATCGATCTCGAAAACCAAGTCCTGCCACTCGTTCGCAAGCAGCGTGCCCTCTGCACTTAAAATAATATTTTCTTCACCCTTTTTTCCCGTGAGTGTAACGGTATAAAAAGCCTCTTCGCTTGTTGTTTGTGCCATAAATGACACGCTAAACGCATCCTGCTTGGCAAGATCATAGGCATCAAAATCTTTTACGATGCCCGCTTTATCAGTGCCTGAACCAGCGCAGAGCACAATGCCGACATCATTTAGAATCGTCACATGCACCGAAGCGGTAGCAGCGTCGGGACCAAAGCCATATAAGCTATTATCGGTGAAATTAGCTAAATACGTATATTTACTTCGATCGGGTATTTTTCCGGTATACGGAACAAGTGAAGCGCGATTCGCGAAAAAAGACGAAAAATCGCCCTGTGAAATGGCCGCATAGCTTTCCTCATCCATATAGGTTTCCATGCGGGCTTCAATTTCATCCGGACCCAAAGTGCCAATTTTTTGAAAAGCACTAAACGCTAATCTTGCCTTACCATTGTCAACTAATCCGGCCGCGCTATCGGATGTGTCAAGCGGGCTGCCATAGAAGAAGCCGGATATTTCTTCCATTTGATAGGCCTTATAATAAGCCAGGATAACAGCGGCCGCCTGCGCACTCTGGCAAGAAATCGAAGAATCGCCGGCTGATACGCTGAAATCACTGACGATGATATCCCGTAAGAACCCATCGCAAAGCATGGCCGGCTGCTTTATATATTCCGCCATTATCTCTATATTTTTCATAGTGATAAAGGGCGTGTCAAATGTATTCTCGGCCAAAGGATCGGTCCAGAAGTCAGTTCGACCATCCGAAGCGCTAGCTGACAATGCAAAGCCAAACGGCACCGACGGCAGCACGCTCGAAAGACCATCCATCACCTGTTTAGCTGAAAAATCGTACGCTTCATTCGGCGTTTCTTCGGAATCGATAACGCTCGACTGAAAATTAGAACCAAGCGAAACATACAGACGAATCTGTGGACTCACCGACCGCAGCGCCCATGAAGTAAGTCTGATCGCGCGGGAAAGACTTGAAATAAACGTACTGGCATTGGTTTCACCCATCGAATAATGCCGGCGGCCGTCATTGACCGAACTGCCGTAAACAAAGCAAGGCGCATGGCCAAATGCATGATCCTCTCGGGTATAACGATCGGCCAAAAACTCGACAAGCGCGCAATACAAATCGGTGCCCTGTTCGCTTTCTGTATTGAATGCATAAAATGTTGCGTCTTTGTTTGCGACAGAAGCATACAGCGCCAAAGCTGCGTCGGCCATATCCTCTGCCGGAGCGGTTAACACAAGCTGCAAATACACCTCGACTCCCTGTTCTGACAAAGCGCGCACCTGGTTGTCAAGCGCAATCAACGCTTCTTTATTGATATAATAATCTTGGCCGGCATAATCAATTTTTTGCCCCTTTTCGACCCCGTCGGCCACCAATTCATTTAACGCGACACGTACAATGGATTTCGATACATCCAGTTCACTTGTTATGTCCGTATCCGCATTCAAAACGCCCGCTTTGCCGGCTTTGCTCGCCGGAAAATCACGCGCGGAGGATAACGCTTCCGGATTGTCTATATAACGAGCACCGCTGATGGTCGTATACCCCTCGCCGTCGCTGATAGCCAAGATATATTTATTATATTTGCGACGCGACGCATCCTTTGTAAAATCAACGGTAAAGGAAAGTTCTTTTGTCGCCACCAGTTCCGAAACCGGCGCTTTGGTATTAATATCACCAAATTTTTCATACGGTCTAAATTCAAACAAAAAAATACCGCATGCTCCGTTTTTAGCCAAAAACTCATCCGAAAGCGTAGCATCCACGGTTAATGTTTTCGTATCTTCAGAAAGACGAATCGATACAATTTCGGTTTCTGTTTTTTCCTCTTCTTTGGCGCCTGCACCAAAAAAGGCAGATGTGCCCGTACAAACACATAGCATGAGCGCACAAAATGCGCTGATTATTTTTTTATATCGATACTTTATCATTTCACTGCCTCATGAATTTCGATTTCTTGGCGGGAATCACACAATCGTTTTATACCCAATCTTTATATTTGATTTTATCTATATTTTACCACAGGTGTCTAAACAATTCAACCCGCCAGCGCATAGGAACGAACAGCTCCAAGCAATCTTCGTATAATTTTCATATACACAGAGGAATTCTCACTAAAAAAGGCAGCCAAGAGACAACCGTCCTGTGCCATCATCAGACTTGTACCTTTCCTCTCCACACCCAATTTTAATAGGCAATCAAAACAAGACATCTTATATCGCTTATCACATACATGCCGATTATAGCACCATACGGTCGCAAAACAATCCGAATTTTGTCATGTTTCTTTTGGTATATGATGAACAGTCTGCCTTTTATAGAGTGACAACAGCCATGTCACTACATCTGATAAAAATAAAAAAGCAAGCCTTTGCACGCACGATTAACGCCATCATACAAAGAAGCTTGCTTTTATATTTTTTCGTTTTAGTTCTGTGCCGCCATGATAATCTTAGCAAAATCCGCCGGTTTCAGCGACGCGCCGCCAATCAAACCGCCGTCTATATTTTCCTTCGCCAAGAGCTCGGCCGCGTTGCCCGCATTCATACTGCCGCCATACTGAATCGTAACCGTCTTGGCCAACTCTTCGCCATACAATTCAGCCAACACGCTGCGTATAAAGGCGCACACCTCTTCGGCCTGATCCGCGGTAGCTGTCTTGCCTGTACCAATTGCCCAAACCGGTTCATAGGCGATGATGACCTTTTTCATCTGGTCAGCTGTTACGCCAAGCAACGCCATTTTGGTCTGCATCGCGACAATTTCGCTTGTGATGCCGTTCTCTCTTTCATCAAGCATCTCACCGACGCACAGAATCACCGTAAGACCGCTTGCCAACGCCGCTTTCACCCGTTTGTTGACCGTAACATCGGTTTCACCAAAATACTGTCTGCGCTCGCTGTGACCGATGATGACATATTCTACGCCCATTTCACACAACATCTCGGCGGAAATTTCACCAGTATAAGCGCCGGCTGCTTCAAAATGAACATTTTGCGCACCCACTTTGATATTGGTTCCTTTAGCAGCATCCATTGCATTCGCAAGATCCACAAACGGGGTGCATACAACAATATCACAGCCATCCTGCCCATCAGCAAGAGGAACTAATTCTTCTATTAACGCGGTGGTCTGCGCCGGTGTTTTATTCATTTTCCAGTTGCCCGCGATAACCGCTTTTCTAAAATTTTTATTCATGATTCTTTTTCTCCCTATGTACACAAACCAGCCAAAAATGAATCGCCATCACGCGGTTCATTTTTGGCCTTTTGGTTTTTATTCTCTTTTATTTGTCGTTTAAGCAAGCAATGCCGGGCAGCTCTTTTCCCTCTAAAAATTCAAGGGATGCGCCGCCGCCGGTAGAAATATGCGTCATCTTATCCGCAAAGCCCAGCTTTTCAACCGCTGCTGCTGAATCGCCGCCGCCAATGATCGATACCGCGCCCGAATCAGCCACAGCCTTTGCCACGCTGATGGTGCCCGAAGCAAAATTCTCCCATTCGGAAACGCCCATAGGACCATTCCAAATCACAGTGCCAGCCCCTTCAATGGACTTTGAAAACAGCTCCTGTGTTTTCGGGCCGATATCGAGACCCATCCAACCGTCTGGAATCGAATCTGAATACATTCTCATGCAGCTGGTATCTTCTTTATACTCTCTGCCGATGATATTATCAACAGGCAATAAGAAATTAACACCTTTCGCACGTGCCTTTTCCATCAACTCGCAGGCCAAATCGATCTTGTCGGTCTCGCAAAGAGAAGAACCGACCTCTCTGCCGCGTGCTTTAAAGAAAGTATAAGCCATACCGCCGCCGATAATCAGCGTATCTACCTTTTCAAGCAGATTATTGATAACGCCAATTTTATCCGACACTTTAGCGCCGCCCAAAATAGCGACAAAAGGTCTCTTGGGCTCAGCTAATGCGCCGCCCATGATCGAAATTTCCTTTTGAATCAAATAACCGCAAACAGCTGGCAGATAATCAGCCACACCAGCGGTAGAAGCATGCGCTCTGTGAGCGGTGCCAAAAGCATCATTTACATAAATATCAGCCATTGAAGCAAGCTCTTTTGCAAAAGCAGGATCGTTTGCTTCCTCTTCGCTATGGAAACGAACATTTTCAATCATCATCACGTCGCCGTCGGTGAGGGCCGCGGCTTTCGCCTTTGCGTCTGGTCCGATGACATCTTTAGCCATAGCCACTTCTTTGCCGAGCAATTCAGAGAGTCTCTTAGCGGCCGGAGCTAACGAAAATTTCACATTGTCGCCAGCGGCGGCTGCAAGCGCTGCGGCCTTAGCGGCCTCTTGCTCGTCTGCGGGCATTGCCTCAATCTTTTTCTTTTCTTTTTTACTTAGCTTGATTTCCGCATTCATGATATTGTGCGGACGGCCCATATGTGAACATAAAATCACCTTAGCGCCCTGATCCGCCAAATATTTTACGGTAGGAAATGCGCCTGTAATGCGCTTGTCATCTGTAATGACGCCGTCTTTCATGGGCACGTTAAAGTCACACCGTACCAGCACTCTTTTGCCTTTTACGTCAATATCTTCAATCGTTTTTTTGTTGTACATTGCCATTTCTTGCTCTCCTCTGTCTTTATTATAGTCATGACACGTTGATGTGTATGAAATACAAATTGTTAAACCGGCTCTATTTTATCGTTTGACCTCGATTTATCAAACAAGACAAGCCCAGTATGATATAGTTTATTTTATACCAATTTTATTATATCAATAATTGGCTATTTTTACAAGAGAATCGTTAAAAAATTAACATAAAAAAACAAACGCGAAAAAAGCGTTTGTTTTTTGTGCAGACAATAAGAACAAGCTACATAGCTTGTTCTTAAGAAATTTAACTGGCCGTGCAAGTACGTCTGCACGGCCTGCCGGATAAATCGGCAACGTTAAATTTCGAGGAGGCGGTAAACTTTATGTTACAATAAGAACAAACCGTATGGTTTGTTCTTAGAAAGTTTACCTTGCGGCCTACAAGGCTGCATTCCAGCGAAGCTGGAAACGATAAACTTTGAGAGAGCTGAAATTTTTATGTTATAATAAGAATAATCCGTAAGGATTATTCTTAGAAAGATTGACTTGTCACCCAACAGGGATGACAAGCCAATCTTTCCGGTAGCTAAAAAATATATGTTACATTAACAGCGTATCCAACAAAGCTTTGCCTTTTAAAATATCCTCTCGTTCCTTTTCGCCCGCGCACTCGCGTTCAATGGTGATCGCCCCGGTATAGCCCACTTCACTAAGCTTTGCAAGTAGTGCGCCAAAATTCACCTTGCCTTCACCTAAGGCTTTTTCTTCACCTAAATGAACAGGATCGGTCGGATATAAGGCGTCTTTCGCATGCACGCCGCGCACATATGGCCCCAAAATATCTAATGCATCTACTGGATTTGCTTTGCCATACAAAATCAAATTGCCGCTGTCAAAATTCACGCCCAGCCGATCACTGCCAATATCCTGAATGGCCCGCAACATAGTAATCGGCGTTTCCTGACCGGTTTCAAAATCAAGATAGATATCCTTGGCCTCATAATATTTCATTAAATCCTGCATAGCCGGAATCCACTCCCGATAAACAGGGTCATACATATACTCGGGAATAAAGCCCATGTGCGAGCTGACATCCTTGATACCAAGGCGCGCGGCCAAATCGCAATACACCCGCATTTCGGCCATACGGCGGTCTCTATAGGCCACAGGGATCAAGCCAAGCGTGACCGGACCCGCCGAAAAATTCCAAGCGGCCACCCCTGTCCACATGCCAACAAGCGAGGTAATCTCGATGCCGTACTCTTCACGCAGCCGGCACACACGCTGCACGTTTTCATCCGAAATTTGATCGGGAAACATATAAAACTGACAATTGTCAATGCCATGTTCCTGCATCCATGCAAACTCTTCCTCGATATTTTGATACCGTACAATAACGCCAACTTTCATTCTATTGTCCTCTCTTTCATTCCGCCATTCATCGACTGATATGATTTATTCGATTTCTTGTTTTTCAAGCGCATGGGAGAATCCCTCGCCGCAGTGTTTATCATAACAAATAAAGCTGGCCGGCAGCGGCTCGTCGGCCGCCGATAATTCCCATGCCAATGTATAGGTAGTTTTGCCGCTCGGCTTGATTTTTGTACTGCCGCAATGTGGACAGCGCTCAGGCAGTGCGTCGCGCAGCGTAGTCCACATATCCATTTCTACGATTTGATATTTGGTGCGATAGTCAAAATAAAATACCATGTGGCCAAGTTCAGGATGCGAAAAAGCGTCCAGCTCGATAGGCTCACCCGCTTCCTCTTTGGCCAGCATGTCTTGGTCTGCATTAAATCCGATAATGGTATTCGGCGATTCAAGCAGCAAATCAACCCCCATTTTAATGGCGCCGTCGGGAATCGCAATACCGAAAAGATAGGGGCATTTAGCAAACGCATTTTGACCAATGATGGTCACCGAATCAGGTATATCCATACGATTCAGCGACTCACACCCATAAAAAGCTTTGGCGCCGATAAACGCTACATTGTCCCCTAAAATGGTCACTTTTTCTAACTTTTCACAACCGGAAAACAAATAGTCAGGCAAGTCAACCACATATTCAGGAATCACTATCTCGGTAAGCGAGACGCAGTCCTTAAACATAGCGCTGCCAAGCGTTCTGATCCCATAAGGCAGCTCCACATTCGCCAAAGCCGAACAGCCTGAAAACACATTACTGCCCACGGTGCGCAGTGATCGTGACAACTCAATTTGGCGAAGAGAGGAACAGCCACTAAAAGCAGACGCGCCTATTTCAGTTACCCCGGAAGGCAAGGACAATTCTTCTATCGAACGGCAGCCATAAAAAGCCGATGTGCCTATGCGCGTTAGCGAAGAAGGAAGCGAAACGGCAGACAGCGCCGTACAGCTATCAAAGGCGCGTTCTTTGATTTCGGCAACCCCTTCGGGAATCTCAATGGCCACAAGCGAAACGCAATCTTTAAAAGCGCCGACCTCAAGCGTAGTGAGCGTAGAAGGCAGCCATGCCGATTCCAAGGCAGAACAGCCGGCAAAGGCATCTCGCATAATCGCTTCAACCCCCTCGGGCACCGCAATACTTGTTAAAGAGGAACAGCCATAAAAGCAACTCTCAGGTAAAATCGTCAAAGACTCGGATAATACAGCCACCTCTTCTAAAGAAGAGCAACCGTAAAATGCACGGTCTCCTAATAAAGTGATACTGGCAAGATCAGCCGTCTGCAAGCTGGTACAATGCTCAAAAGCGCCCTCTCCGATTTGGTGCACCGAGGCAAGCTCCGCTGTTTCCAGCCCGCTGCAGTTCTGAAACGCATAAGCGCCAATTGTTTCAAGCGTGGATGGAAAATCCAAGGCGCCAAGCCCACTGCAATTGGCAAAAGCAGATTTGCCTATTTTGGTGAGTCCCTCTGAAAACACAACATTTTCTAAGGTAGAACAGCCATCAAAAGCGCGGTCTCTAATTTCTTTTATGGATTCGGGCAGTGTAACCGTTTTCAAAAAGGCCTTATGTTGAAACGCGGCGGTACCAATCACTTCCACCGGCAGGCCTTCAATTTCGGCAGGAATTGTTAAATCTGATAAATTCCCTTTATAGGAAAAAATAACAAGCCGACCGTTTTCTTCAAAATATTCTAATTTTTTATAAGAACGGATGCCCTCTACCTCGGTTTCGGAAGGCGCCGCATCCGCCGAGTCAGGATAACCTTTCAGCAAATATGCATCACAGGAGCAAAGCAAAAAAACACACAGCAATAGTATGCTAAGAAATCCTTTTCTACTCATGAAATTCTCCTCTCCCGATAAAGCAAAATAAAAAACGCTGATGCTTTAGATAGAACGGCCCAATTTCCGGCTCCGCCGGAGTTTTAATTCGTAAAGCAAAAACAAGCTTTGCAAGGAAACCATGTTCGCACTTTCTTCATGGTGTCTTCATTGTACCATAGTTCGATTTTAAATACAATAACAATTCCTGCCTATAATTGCAGTGTTTGTATAACAAAAACCGCCGCCAAAAATCCATTTGACGACGATTTCAACCAATATGATTCGTAACGCACAATCGATGTGGTTCGTATTATTCTTCTTCAAACGCTGCTTGATCAGGGCGATGAAAGTCTTCCGCCACATCATCATCGCAGCAAGGATCCTCTTGCTGTGGTTTAGATTCATTGGGCGCCGGCCAAGTCACATCACCAATGCCGGCAGTCTCGGAAAAGATTACATTTCGCTTGACCGCCTCAACCGCATCAGTAGGAATAATCAGCTTCGCCGCTTTTCCCTCGGCCACTTTCATCAACGCCTCATAGCGCTTTAATTCTAACACAGCGGCATTCGCGCCAGCTTCTTTAATCGCACGGATACCGTCTGCTTCTGCCTTTTTCGCCAAAAAGACGGCTTTCGCCTCACCTTCGGCCCGGGCAATGCGTGCATCCCGTTGGCCCTCGGCCTCCAAAATCATGGCCTGTTTGTCGCCTTCGGCGCGTGTAATGGCCGCTGCCTTGTGACCCTCCGCCTGCAAAAGCGTTTCACGCCGATCTCGTTCGGCTTTCATCTGCTTTTCCATGGCCACTTGAATTTCTTTCGGCGGAATGATATTTTTAAGCTCCACGCGGTTCACTTTAATGCCCCACTGGTCGGTCGCCTCGTCCAAAATCTCGGTCATTTTTCCGTTAATGGTATCCCGGCTGGTCAGGGTGCCGTCTAATTCCAACTCACCCACAATATTACGCAGGGTGGTGGCCGTTAAATTTTCCAGCGCACTCATAGGGTTTACGGCGCCATACGTATATAACTTCGCGTCAAAAACCTTAAAATACACAACCGTATCAATCTGCATGGTAACATTATCTTTGGTAATAACCGGTTGGGGCGGTGAATCAAGCACCTGCTCTTTTAACGTAATCTTTTTAGCGATTCGCTCGAAAAATGGTACAAGAAAATGGATGCCCGCCGACCATGTTGTCTTGTATTTTCCCAAGAATTCAATAACATACTCATGTGCCTGCGGCACAATACGAATACCCGAAAAAAGAAGAATGAACAACACAATCAAAATGCCAATTACAACATAAATCATTTTACAAAACTCCTTTCTATGATCAGTTTTTAGCGCACAATTATTTATATGTTCTTTTATCTATTTCAATCCTTATAGCAAAAGATAAACTTTGTAAGACACCTGCTGGTTTCTTATATAATAACACACATTTCTTTCTTTGACAATAAACATCAAAATTTCTCTCATTTCAGAACGGTATTATTTAGAAAATATTTATCATCGCTGATAAAACATATTATGTCTCCTGGCACTGCTCCAGCGGCAATAACAGCATATTCACTCATCTCTTACCCCATTGTTAGCATGCAAAAAATCTCTATTTTCGTGCTTCTTTGCACTGTTTTTGCAGCGCCAGCGCCCTTTCAAAATCGGCTCTTGTTCGATTGGCGATGAGTTCCTCTGGAAAATCAACTTCCCTTAACAAGCGATAGGCCTCATCAAACCGGCCTACATACTGCGGATCATGACTATCACTACCCACCACAATCGATGTGCCGAACAGCTTGCAAAACTGGAGCATTTTCTTGATCTGTTCGCGATAGTTCCTTTGCAGGCTGGTATGATTGCACTCCAAAAAGGTCCCATTCTGGGCGGCCGCCAAAGTCACGGCCGTCAAATCAAAATCGGTGCCGATTCGTTCAGGGTGACCCAAAATCGTCACCTTGGGGTGCGCAATCAAATGCAAAAACATCTCGGTGACCTCTTCATAGGAGCCCCGCCGATCTTCGGGCGGATAATGGGGACTGGCAATCACCACCTCTAAGGTATCAAGCAGTCGGTCCAGTGCCGATTGCTCTGCATCATAAGGGATATTATAAAAACACAAGTGGCCCTTATAATCGACAATATCAATCTCCGCGCCGCGGAAAATCCGCACCCCCTCATCAAAGCGAGGCAGCTGCTGGGCCAGCAATACATCGACTGACTGTTCAAAATGGCACATTTGCAAGGAACAATGGTCAGTCACAACAATCGCTTCTAATCCCTGATTTTTAGCAGCCAAGGCTAAATCATGCACGCTCCCCACTGCATGCACACTGAGCGAAGTGTGCAGATGTGTGTCGCACTTAATCGGCATGTTTCTTGTTTTTTACCACCTTTTGTGCGGTAAATTCCTCTCTCTCTTTTTCCTCTAAATAATCGCTGATGAATTTAATCGTATCCTCAAGACCCGGAATCACTATATTTTTTAACGCGTTGGCGCGCTTGCGGGTTTGTTTAATGGCAGCCGCCAGCCGATAAGCGCCGCTTTCAATCTCGGCCATTTCCACGGTCAATTCCTTGACCTGGCAAAAACATTTATATGCCTCATCCAAAGACGAATCGGTATCATACAAGCCAAACGGCGGCCTGGTTTCGCTCTTAGTAAGAGTTACCTCGGGCACCTCAACCCCCATGACACTGCGGTAAAGAATACGCACATCGTCTTTCTCGGTTACATTTTTGGCGAGTCGCATGACCGTTCGCTGTCCACCGGCCATATTGGCCCGCATCAGCGCGCGATACGCTTCTACATACGTCTCGCTGATTTTTGTCTGCACCCCTTCTGCCTTGGCAATCATGCTCATCATCTCTTTAAGCATAATCGTGCGCTTACGGTCCAACAAATCATAGCCTAAAGAAGCAAGGGCGAGCGATTTTTTCGTTTGAATTAAATTACTTTTTGTCGGAAAAACTTGCATCGTATTCTCCATTTCTGCCGCTGCCAATCTATTTGCAGGTTTGTATCATCAACTGCTATACACAAATTGGTGTTGGCAAGCCCTAACGTCTTTTCCGTTTGGTTTATCCCTGATAATACCTGTCTAACATGTCATCATCCACCCGGTCCAGCGTTTCTCTTGGCAATCTGCTTAGCAGTTTCCACCCTAAATCAAGCGTTTGTTCCATATCACGGGACTCGGTCCATTTCTGGCTCAAAAACGTTTCTTCAAATAAACGTCCGAATTGCAGGTACTGCTTATCTGTCTCGGAAAGATCCTCCTCGCCAATAACGCTGGCAAGGGAGCGGGCTTCGCTCACTTTCGCATAAGAAGCATAAATCTGGTTAGAAAGGGCCTGATGATCTTCTCTTGTATATCCCTTACCAATACCGTCTTTCATTAAACGAGAAAGAGAGGCCAGCACCGAAACCGGCGGATAAACGCCCTGACGGTCCAGCGTCCGATCAAGCACAATCTGCCCCTCGGTAATATAGCCGGTGAGATCGGGCACCGGATGGTTAATATCATCATTCGGCATAGTCAAAATAGGAATTTGCGTGACCGAGCCCTTTCGGTTTTTAATTTTGCCGGCTCTTTCATACAAAGAAGCAAATTCCGAATACAAATAACCAGGGTATCCTTTTCGTCCCGGAATCTCCTCCATCGCCGATGAAACCTCACGCAGCGCCTCTGCATACGACGTCATATCGGTCATGATCACCAGCACGTCCATACCCTTTTCAAAAGCCAGATATTCAGCGGCGGTCAACGCACAACGCGGTGTGGTAATACGCTCGGTAATCGGGTCGCTTGCCAAATTCAAAAACATAACCGTACGCGAAAGCGCGCCCGTTTGCTCAAAAGAACGCTTAAAATAATCGGCCACGTCATTTTTAACCCCCATAGCGGCAAAAACAATGCAGTAATCGCCGCCTCGGATATTCGCCTGTCTGGCGATTTGAACGGCAAGCTCGTTATGGGGCAGGCCCGGTCCTGAAAAAATCGGTAGTTTTTGTCCTTTGATCAGCGTGACAAGCGCGTCAATCGACGAAATGCCGGTACTGATATAATCGTGCGGATATTCTCTGGACACCGGGTTGATGGCCAACCCGTTAATATCCATTTTCTTTTCCGGATATATATCGTGATATCCGTCAATCGGCCGGCCGATGCCGTCAAAAATACGCCCCAACATGCTCCTTGAAAGGGCCAGCTCCATGGGCTTGCCCGTCAGCATGGTATGGGTATTGTGCAGCGACAGACCATCGGTTCCCTCAAAAACCTGCACAACCACCCGCTCTCCATCAATTCGGATAATTTTGCCAAGTCGGCTGCCGCTTGCCGTTTTGATTTTTACCAGTTCATCATAGCCCGCTCCTTTAACGCCGTCAAGAACGATCAGCGGACCGTTAATTTCTCTTAATCCTACAAATTCTATATTCAAAACTATTTCTCCGCATAGGTGGCAAGAATACTCGTAAGGTTCTGCTCAATCTCCTGCCAAACGGGGTCTTCCCCGCCTGGTTCAACATCGGCCAAATGATACCTTAACTTGGTCAGTATTTCAAATACACCTGATTTTTCCATCACCGAAACAGGAATCTGGCGCAAGACCAATTCTTTTGCCTTATCATAGGTCATCAGCATAATTTTCATCATTCGGTATTGCTTATCTAACGAAACATACGCGTCCTGCGGGATAAACGCATTCTGCTGCAAAAAGCCAACACGTATGCATTTGGCAATGGCCAACGTCAGTTTTTGGTCATTGGCTAATAAATCGCTGCCAATCAGCTTGACAATTTCCATGAGCCGGTCTTCTTCTTGCAGAATCGCCCCCATGCGAACTCGCAGCGAGGTAAAATCCGACGCCACATTGGAATCAAACCAATCGGCCAGCTCAAGCTGATATTCGCTGTATGACTGAATCCAGTTGACGGCCGGATAATGTCTGGCATACGCCAGCGACTTTTCAAGCGCCCAATAGCAGCGAATAAAACGCTTGGTATTTTGGGTGACCGGTTCTGAAAAATCATTGCCCTGCGGCGAAACCGCCCCGATAATTGAAACCGAACCGTTCTCGCCCGAAAGCGTTTTAACCGAACCGGCTCTTTCATAAAAGGCAGAAAGCCTGGAGGGCAGATAAGCCGGATAGCCTTCTTCAGCCGGCATTTCCTCTAACCGGCCCGAAATTTCTCGCAGCGCCTCGGCCCAGCGAGAGGTCGAGTCAGCCATGAGCGCCACATCATAGCCCATATCCCGATAATACTCCGCAATTGTCACACCGGTGTAAATGGAGGCCTCTCTGGCCGCCACCGGCATATTAGATGTATTGGCAATTAAAATGGTTCGCTCTAACATACTGCGTCCGGTTTTAGGGTCAATCAGTTCGGAAAACTCGGTGAGCACCTGGGTCATCTCGTTGCCCCGTTCGCCGCACCCGACATATACAATAATATCCGCTGCGCTCCATTTGGCAAACTGATGCTGCAGCATGGTCTTGCCAGTGCCAAAGCCGCCCGGAATAGCCGCCGCGCCCCCTTTGGCAATGGGAAACATGGTATCAATCACCCGCTGGCCGGTGATGAGCGGCTCGGTCGCCGCCACTCGCTCTTTAACAGGTCTCGGCTTACGAATCGGATGATAGGTCACGCCGTTTAATGTAATCTCGGCGCCGTTTGTTTGTATCTTCACCAAAGGCGCTTCTACCGTATATTCGCCATCTGGGGCAACCCACGTGACCCTGCCCGCAACACCGGCAGGCACCAGCATACGATGCTCAATCGACTGGGTTTCCATCGTAACGGCAAACAAAGTGCCGGCCTCCACCTGCTCTCCGACTGCCACTTTCATGGTCATCGGCCATGTTTTCTCGGTGTCGACCGTGGGTACGTTGGCGCCGGCGCCGATAAAAGCGCCGGTCATTTCTTCAATTTTATTCAAAGGCCGGCCAATGCCGTCAAAAATACCGGTGAGCAGACCCGGGGCCAGCATACAGCGCATTGGATAGCCAGTTCGTTCCACCGGCTCGCCCGGCTGCAGCGACGTTGTATTTTCATAAACCTGGATTGTGGCGGCTGTATCGGTAATACCAATAACCTCGCCAATCAAATGGTTATTCCCTACATAGACCATTTCCATCATCGACAGGTCGGTTTGACCTGGTACGGTAACAACCGGACCATTGATGCCTTTTATCAACAATTTTTCTGCCATGCAAATATACGCCTTTCCTGCGGTCATTTCTCCCTTCAATTAAAATTGAAGGGCAATTTTAACTATGGTTAATTGTCCAAAAATCTTTCGCTTGCAATCGACCGCTTGTTTTGTATCACAATAGACAAACCTTAGTCGGCTGCCCTTAAATATTTGCCCATTAAGACCATTAAATCATCACGGCAATGTTCCAAATTCTCGTCTAATGTTTCGTTAATGACAATGCCGCCTGACTCGGCGTAAAAACGCGCGCCGCCCATAAAAGCTTCATCGTCCTGCACCACATCAGCACAAAGCGCACCGGCGGCCGTTTTCACCTTTTCTTTATACTTCATATCCTGTGCTGATAAGCTGACGATAAAACGTTCTTTCACAATCTCGCCAACCTGTCGGCAAAGTCCTTCTAAATACGGCAAATACTGCTCGCTCTGCACAAATAATTCCACCTTATGGCGGACCCCCTGCAGCACCCGCTCGGTTATCTCATCTCGCTTCGCTAAATATTCTTTGTTTTTTTCAAGCGTAGCGGTGGATAAAGCAAATGAATGCTCATCTAAAATCTTTTTAAGTTTCAGCGCATATTTCGCTTTGACGCGGGCCGCTATTTTGGCCTTGCCCGCTGCTACTGACTCTTTTTTGTGCTGATATGTTTCCTCTGCCATGGCAGAGGCCTCTTTATTTGCCTCGCCTATCACTTTTTCAGAAAAGGCTTGCAGCTTCTCCTGTTCTTGTAACGGCATACCACACCATCCTTTCCGCGTTCTCCTTAACCATTCCAGATTTGGAACCAATCCGGCTCATGCCGTTTTTTACCCTAAATCAAGTCCTATGCCATTTTTAATGAAATCGGTGATAGACTCCGATTTACTCACGCTGCCATGCCGGTCGGGAATCCGTGTAATCAGCGGTCTTGTATGAGTCGCCATAAACTGATCAATCTCTTCCGACGCATAAGAATATGCCTTTTCGGTGATCAAAATAATGCCGTATCCCTCGCGAGCCGCTGTGTTTTTGAGTGTATTGACTACACTGGCGCCGTCATGCACAACAATTCCTTCCACCCCGGCCAAACGCATGCCTTCATAGGTTTCGGTATTGTCGGAAATCAAATACATTTTCATAGAACACCTGTTAAAACTTACAGTACAAACTTATAGTTTGGACAAAATCTGAATGGAAATGAGCATGCCGTACAAGGCAACACCTTCGGCGAGCGCAACAAAGATCAGCGCTTTACCAAAGATCTCTGGCTTTTCGCTCAGCGCGCCAATGGCAGCCGAGGCCGAAGCCGACACAGCAATACCAGCGCCGATACAAGAAAGTCCTGTAACCAGGCCCGCCGCCAAAAGGCCAAGACCATAACCCATGCTCGCCTGGGTGGTGGCCGCCTCCACAGCGCCTTCCTCTGCCGGCGAAGCGGCTGAAACACCAAGCGCAAACATTAGCACACACACAAATATCATAGAGAACACGTTAACATAAAGCGCCACTTTTTTTCTTTTGATCACGCCAGTTCCTGCTAAAGCAAGCGGTAAAAGTGCTCCTGCAAACAACATAATGAATAAAACATACAACATAATCAATACCAAGCCTTTCCTATCTTTTTGCATCATTCATCCGTCTTTTTGATGAATGTTTTTTTATGTTTTCCACGTATCGTCCGCATCACTAAGAGCTCTGCCCTGCCCCTCGTAAAAACGGCCGAAAATTTCATAAAACTCGAGTCGCAGTGCCTGAATGCACACAATCATACCCTCAAATCCAATAACAAACAAGTTGCCAAGGACTAATATAACAGGATTATGACTGCCCGACGCACTGCCGGCTAACAGAAATACCACGCTCATCATGCCCACATGATTCAGCGCAAACGCGCCCAAACGGATGTATGAAATGGTATTGGTGACAAACGAAAGCACCGTCTCAAACAGTTCAAAAAAGCTCTCTAACAGATAATCTAACCAAGAACTGTGCACCAATCGTTTGCGGCGCTTTAACAGCGCTTCAAGCGGCTCTTTCATCATGATCATGAGCAGGGTAAGCACAACGATTACAATCAAAATCGGCATCATCGCTTTCGCCGGCAGGAAGTTCATAAAGAGCAACACCAAAATCAGTAAAGACCAATAAAAAATCAAAGAAGCAACGCTATTATTGGAAAACAATACCTTAGGCAAATTTTTTTGCCTGATTCCATTGATAATATTCATAAGAATCGAGATACTGATCATTACAGCGCCAATAACAACCGAACCGATCAAGACTGTGTTCATATTGGAGCCTTCGTTCACTTTATACCCAAAGGGCAAAAGGTCCTCAAAGCCAAATACCGGGCCATAGAAAAAGCCAAAAGCCATCGAGGTAATGCCCACCCGAGTCAAAATCCGTCCGACAAACATGCCCTTAAACTTCCACATCAAAAGCCCCGCTAAAATAATCACGGCGCCTTGACCGACATCACCAAACATAATGCCGAAAAACAACATATATGAAAGGGCTACTAATGGTGTAGGATCTAACTCATTGTAACTGGGCAGGCCATACATCTTAACATATTCTTCAAACGGCCGGAAAAACCAAAGATTTTTGAGCCGTGTCGGAGGCGGCGTTGGCTGATCGGGCGCGGGATCGGTACAAGTGACGCTAACCCCTTCGATTCCACCCAAATCGGCGGCAATGCGCGGCGCTTCCTTCGCTGAAGCATAGCCATACAGCACAAAATGATCGTCATCCGACAAGAGCACCTTTGTTTTCATTTTAAAGCGCGCATTCATCAGCGATAAATACGCATACCATTCTTGCAGCCGCTCCTGCACTTTAGCTGCATAATCATCCCGCTGTCGTCTCAAGTCAGCTAACTCTTGTTTGGCACTCTCAAGGTCGCTTTTCATTTGTTCATACGCCTGCCGCGGTGTGCCGTGCGCGCGACCTGATATAATGACTCTTTCAAAAAGGAGCGATTCAAAGAGAGAGTCTACCCGCGCCGCATCCGATGAAAGCACTACATAAAGCCCCCAAACATCATCGCCCTCAATCGACGAAACAAAGAAAAAGTAATCGTCTGATTCAGAAGAATACCGCGACAGCGCCTTATAATTCTCAAGCGGCATATGACCAAAGCGCAGCTTGAAATATTGAAATTTAAAGAGCTCGTCAAGCGGCACATTGATATTGATAATATGCATGAGCTGCGCTAAAATTTTCTCATCGTCGCCAAGGCGCTCTTCGGTGCGGGCAATCTCTTCTGCCAATACCCTGCCTGAAGCCGTTTCCTCTTCGATACATCTTTTTACATCGTCAAAGCTGCCTTGCACCGCTGGGAGCGCACGTCCATTTGGTGCCAAAAGGCTGACGCCGGCGCCTTTGGCAATCATCTGCAATTCTTCTATACAAGAAGTATAGGGGTTCACCTCATTAATAGTGGTATAACCTGTCGTACTGCGCAAAACACCGGCGGCATTCTCTGCGCAAAAGCCCTCTTCCTGTACAGCGGCGCATAATACATCATCAAGCAGCGCCACAGCGCCTGTGATCTTGATTAGTTTACATTTTACTACTGCCATAATCCGCTTTATCCCTTAGTTCCTTTAACTCAATTCTCATTCTACCGCTTCCCTTTTCGCTTGTTTAAGCGCACTTTCAGCTTAGCGGCCTATCGTACGTTCCTGTTGCGGAGCCGCTATATTTCAAGATAGCTGAAACTTTATGAAGTAATAATTTTATTCATAATAAATTCGCTGCCCACCTGATAACGGATTCCCTCTATCACATAAGTTAAATTCTTTAACTCCATTTCGGCCAGCGCCAGCAGCGCATACGGCACCGCCATGGTATTGCCGCCTGCAAAAACAGTCCGCTTACAGAACGCATAAAGAGAGCGTTTTTCCTCGAATGGATTAAACTCTTCGCTATTCTTACCCCGAATCGCCGCTTCAAGCTCCGCTTTTGTCTGATCGGTATAGACAGGTATCAGCAAAGAAACATCCGCTTCCATTTGGTATTCAGCCATACGCAGGGCCTGCTGCCGGTTCAGCTGGTCAATCTGCTTTTCTAATAGCTTTTGCACCGCCTGTCTGCTTTTGGGTTCCAAAACACGGCAGCCTTGCTCATATAAACGCAAATAATAATCCCGATACAAAGCATTTTCGAATAAGTCAACCGCAGCGGATGTTCCCGAGAGAAACCGCAGCGCGGCAGCATAATAGTCGGTACCCGCTAACGCTTTGATCAATTCATCCATATTTTCCGCTTCATAAAAAGCGACAAAATTGAGTTTTGATCTTGCTTTCATATACTCCGGTACAGCGGAAAAACGCACGCTTCGTTCTTGTCCCACCGCATGGACCGCACGAATTAAATAAGCAATCTCGTGCCGCTCCATTAAATAAGAGAAAAAAGTCCGCTGCGCTCCCTCTGAAAAAACAAGCAGTTTTTCATACATGGAAAAATACTGTTTGTGCAGCAGGTGTTCTACAGCACTGCGGCGGGGCACGGGTTCACGTTTTGTAAAAAGCTCTGCATACCGCGGCATTTGCGTAAGCAGCTGTACGGCCTCTTCAATCGTGCCCGCTTGTGAAAGCGCCTCGTAATCTTTCTTTTTCAGCATATGACCGTGCATAGCACGGCATTTAGCGCACAGCGCGTCATAGCCCGCCATGGCCAGTTACTCTCTCATACAATGCCTGCACCCATTCCTCGCCATGCTTTTCATAGGCACGGCACAGACGCTCTTTATCTTTTTCGCACTGATCGAACAAGGTTTGCAAGGCCGCATTCATTCGCTCGTTTTCCTTTTGCTGAACAGCCTCAAACTCACGTGATGAGGTTTGCTCCATTTCCTCATGATATTCATGAAGGGCGGTTTTGATCTGCTCAGGCAGCAGCGCTTTGGCGGCGCTTGCCTGCGAAACAATTTGCTGCGCTCTATGTTCGATATCAATAATTCGATTTAATATATTTTCCATTAGTTCTTTAATGAATGTATCGGCGCGGGAATTCTTCCACCGCGCGATATAAAGGTTTCTGGTGATCTCATATTTATATTCATAACCGGTGCATGCCCCAAGAGTCCGCCGAAATTGATTTCATCGCCCGCCTTTTTGCCATAGGCCGGAATCACCCGCACGGCGGTTGTCTTGGTATTCGCCACACCAATTGATATTTCATCGGCAATAATGCCGCAAAGCACCGCCTCGGGCGTATCGCCCGGCACGGCAATCATATCAAGCCCAACCGAGCAAACGGCTGTCATGGCCTCTAACTTTTCAAGCGGTAAAGAGCCGCATCGCACGGCATCGATCATGCCGGCGTCCTCTGAAACCGGAATAAAAGCACCTGAAAGTCCCCCCACATGGCCGGACGCCATAACGCCGCCTTTTTTCACGGCATCATTTAACATAGCAAGGCAGGCCGTGGTACCAAAGCAACCGGTTGTCTCTAAGCCCATGGCCTCTAAAATATGGGCAACCGAATCGCCCACTTGCGGGGTTGGCGCCAGTGAAAGATCCACTATACCAAACGGCACCCCTAAGCGTTTTGACGCCTCGGTGGCCACCAACTGACCCATACGGGTAATTTTAAACGCAGTTTTTTTAATGACCTCAGCCAGTTTGCTTAAATCACAATCGCCGGCACGCCGAACCGCAGCGGCAACTACACCCGGGCCAGAGACCCCTACGTTAATCACGCACTCGGGCTCGCCCATGCCATGAAAGGCACCGGCCATAAATGGATTATCCTCCGGCACGTTGGCAAACACAACAAATTTTGCGCAGCCGATTGAATCTTTATCTTTTGTTAAATAGGCGAGCCTTTTAATCACACCGCCCACCTGCTTGATAGCATCCATATTAATGCCCGCTTTGGTAGAAGCTACGTTCACGCTGGAACAAACCCGCTCTGTTTCAGACAAGGCCTGTGGAATTGCCTCGATCAGCGCCCTCGCGCCGGTCGTCATGCCTTTCTGCACAAGCGCGCCGAACCCACCGATAAAGTTAATGCCCAGTGTATCGGCCGCTCTGTCCATAGCCTTCGCGATCTTGACATATCCCGCCGGGGAGGCGCCGCCGCCCACCAGCGAAATAGGGGTTACAGACACTCTTTTATTGACAATCGGAATGCCATATTCTTTTTCAATGGTCTCGCCTGTGCGGACTAACTGCTCTGCCTTACGGGTGATCTTGTCATATATACGTTCTGCCAGGACATTTTCATCATCCGAAACACAATCGAAAAGAGAAATACCCATCGTGATGGTGCGGATATCTAAATTCTCTTCCTTGAGCATATTGATCGTCTCTAAAATATCATTCATATTAAACATCGGCATGGCTCACCCTCATATCTTATGCATGGAATTGAAAATATCCTCATGCATCGTGACGATCTCAAGGCCGTTTTCGCGTCCAAGCGCTTCCATCTTTTCGACAAACTCAGTAAATGGAATGGTGAGACCCGCTATATCCACTAACATAATCATGGCAAAATACTCTTTCATAACGCTTTGCGAAATATCACTGATGTTGCCGCCCCATGAAAAACATTCTGACGAAACCTTTGCAATGATCCCTTTATTATCTTTACCAATTACGGTAATTACAGCTTTCATTCCTGTCTCCTCGTTTCGTTTCATTAATGAGATATTATACAACAACTCGCCCCTTTTTTCAAGAGTCTGTCCAAGATTATTTGAACTTTTTACTGCCTTGTGTTTTTAGCTTTGGTGTGGTAAAATAAGAGCAAATCTATGATTTGCTCTTAGGAAATTACACTTGCCGTTTTCACAAACGGCATTCTGCCGATAGGCAGAACCGCATAATTTCCAGTTCAGTGAATCGTTTTCGTATAAATAAGAGGAAACCATATGGTTTCCTCTTAGAAAGTTTACCTTTGCGCTTTTGCAAGCGCCATTCCGGCTTTGCCGGAACCGGCAAACTTTCGGTTTGCGGAAATTTTGTAGTATAACTAAGAGCAAATCTATGATTTGCTCTTAGGGTTTCTTTGAAAATTATACTTTTGTACTATCTAATTCTCACATTTCATATGATAAAACCAAGATGATCTTGATGACTATTTCATCAAAATGGGAGAAAATCATATGAAAAAGAACACATTTATACTTATGATGGCAGCGGCACTGCTTCTTTTAGCCGGCTGCTCCTCTTCAGCAGAAAAACAAGATATATTGGCATATCAGCGCACGCCTATGACCATTGAAGCGGCTCTTTCAAATGACAATGGCGAGGCACGCATTACTATTTGCATTACCGATTCGGAAAACTACGCTGTCACCTATGCAGAGCCTTCGGCCATGAAAGGTGTTTCTTATGAATTGCAGCAAAATGAACCTTACCTTTGCTTTGGCGATACCCGCATTCCCATCACAGAAGGGGAGGCCTGCCTTGGTAGTCTGGCGCTCGCTCGTTTTTTTCTGCTTGATTATACTATGCTGACCTCTGCTGCTCCGGATCATTTTGAGGATAAAAGCGTTACCAAACAACTCTATGAAAACAAACAGCTACGCGCCGTTGTTTTGCTCGATGAAAACGGCCTGCCCATACAAATCACCGGTGAAACAAACGGGTTTGAAGCTGTTTTATCTGATATACAAATTACCTATCCATCCTAAGCGGACAAATGGTGAACCACCCTAAAGTTCCGCATTGTACTTTTCATTTACAAGTACCGAAAGGCATTTTATGTACCACGTAACAAAGGCGATTATCGACAAGACAGCCATTAAACAAAATTATCTTACCATTCAAAACCATATACAAAAAAATAACTCGAACGCCGCGATCATCTGCGTATTAAAAGCAGACGGTTACGGCCACGGCGCGCTCACTTGTGCGGAAATTTACCATGCATTAGGGGCGAGGCACTTTGCTGTCTCGAATTTAGACGAAGCATTGGCCCTTCGCGAGGCCGTGCCTGATTCTATGCTTCTCATTCTCGGTTATACCGACCCGAAGCATGCTGAAATACTCAGACAGCATCAAATCACACAAACGGTTTTTTCACTTTCTTATGCCAAGGCTCTTTCAGCCAACCTAAAAGGTGAACTTTCCATCCACCTAAAAGTGGATACCGGCATGAATCGTTTAGGATTCCGCGCGGATGAAAACGGATGCAGCGAAGCAATTTGCGCAGCGGGGTTGCCGCACCTGCACGCCGATGGTCTCTACACCCATTTTGCCAGGGCCGATGAAGCTGACCCTGCAGCCACCAACCAGCAGTTTGAACGCTTTTGCGCTTTTGATAACCGTCTTAAACAAGCCGGCATCCACATACCCATACGGCATGTGTGCAACTCAGCCGCGGCGATTCAATATCCGAACATGCATTTGGACGCAGTGCGGTGCGGTATCATTTTATATGGGTTACGGCCAAGCCAAGATGTACCGGATATTGGCCTTATGCCTGTCATGTCCTTAAAAACAAAAATCGTGCATATTCACACCATTACGGTTGGCGAAGCCGTTAGCTATGGCGGTGATTACAGTCCGGCAGAGCCAAAAACAATCGCCACCCTGCCTATCGGATACGATGATGGGCTTATCCGCACCTATGCGAAAGATTGCGGCGTGTATGTACATGGTAAATTTGCAAAAATTTTGGGCAGAATATGCATGGATCAATGCATGATTGATATAACAGGCATCGACTGTCAAATAGGCGATGAGGTTTGCATTTTCGGCGCCGAACAAAGCGCCGACGTCTTTGCTGCCGCGGCAAATACCATCAACTATGAGGTAACCTGTATCGTCGGAAAGCGAGTTCCCAGGGAGACGAGGTGAGCGACAATCAAACAAATTGAAAAGATTCTTATTTTTTTCAAAAAATGTGCAGACGACGCGGTTGGCGCTTATGCCGCCTACGCCGCTTTCTTTGTCATTGTCTCTTTTTTCCCTTTTTTAATGCTGCTGCTCACGCTGATTCAATTCCTGCCCTTTTCGGCTGCGGATATTTCCAATTATGTGAACATATTAATGCCTGAATCAGTGACCACCATGCTCAAACCCATGATTGACGAAGTGTTTAACACAAACAGAGGACTGATTTCGGTAACCGCGATCGCCGCTGTATGGTCGGCCTCGAAAGCGGTTTATTCATTGATCTGCGGGTTAAACCAAGTCTATAACGTGCGTGAAACAAGAAACCTTGTTGAAGTACGCGCCATGTCTATTTTTTACACAATCGTATTCATTCTTGTCATTGCCGGCAGTATGATCTTAATCATCTTTGGCAACAACCTTTTCATATGGTTAGAGAATTATCTGCCATGGGTGATCTATTTATCAAGCTTTCGCTATATCATCGGTTTATTGGTATTTATTTTATTCTTTCTCACTATCTTTAAAGCGCTGCCCAACCGAAAATCCACCTTTTCAAACGAGCTGCCAGGCGCTGTCATTGCCGCCTTTGGCTGGGTTGCGTTCAGCGCCATCTATTCTTATTATATTAATCATTTCAGCAATTTTTCGCTCATATACGGTTCCATTACGGCAGTCGTATTTATTATGTTATGGCTCTATTTCTGTATGTATATTACTTTGTTAGCAGCCGAAATTAATGCCTCGCGCGCAAAAGAAACCATACCATACAACATCTGGAAAATGAGCAAATAATTGCTCATTTTTTCAAATATTGGAGACGCTACGTATAATAATTTTTGCAAAACTCAACTTTCAATTCGACAAATTCCGCATTATCATTATATTTTTACGGTATTAATTTTATTTATTCGTATCTTTTTAAAAAGTACCGATTCCATCAATTGGTGATTCGGGCAATTTAGGGTGATCTTCGCGCGTTTTTGTTTTCCCAATACAATTTATAATAACAAAAAAACAAATAAATATAACCTATATACCTTATTTTGGAATATGTACCTAAAAATGGAAATTAAAAAGAGTAGGCTTCAAATCAGAAGTCTACTCTTTTACCCTTGGTCAAACAAAATTTGTTTTTATTCGTCTTTAATTTTCTCAAGCGGAGGCATTACGTCAAGTTTCCGCAAACATTTTCCGCAAAAAGGTGTATTATTATAAATTGATACATCCTTGTCTGAACCGCAAACCGTACATACCGGTTTGTAGGAACGAAGCACAAGGCTATTTTCCTCGCCCTCAAGCAGCGCGAGATAAGTTTCTTTATATAAATGATAAGTTTCTCGTATATCTTCAGGCAAATAAACGCGTCCGAACTTATCAATCCACAAAATCCGCAACATCATTATTGGACCCTACCATCTAAAATTTATTTTTGTCTCACTTTTACAACCGACTAAAATAAAAAATAAATTAATATATTAGTAGTGGTGCTAATTATGAGCCAAATAAATCAAAAAATAAGAGGTGTTAAAAATGAACAAGAAAAAACACAACACAGCCAGACTGCGTGCTGAAGACGGAAACAAAAACTTAATCAGCGACCGCCTCCTGGAACTGCGCACAAAGCACAAACTATCACAGCGCGCTTTAGCAGCCAAACTGCAACTCTGCGGCTATGATATTGACCGAAATATAATTACGCGCATCGAAAATAACGAACGCTTTGTCACAGATATTGAAATAAAGGCTTTATGCAGTTTTTTCAAGGTCTCTTATCAATATTTGATTGATGGAAATGATGAAAAGCAAACGTAACTTGTCTCATTTCTACAACCGATTATACCATAAGCGCATGATAAAATCAAGTAAAAATTGCAAAAAATGAGACAAAATTAAGAAAGAGGGAAAAAAAATGTCAAATTCGACAACAAAAACAGAAAATAAAAACTTAATTGGCTTCAATATTCGTAACATTCGATTAAAAATGGATATGTCACAGCGAGATTTTGCCGAATTTTTACAGCGCAACGGGTTAGACATGGATAAAAATATGATCACACGTATTGAAACAAAAAAACGTCGGATCACCGACTATGAAATACGTGAACTTAGCAAAATTTTACAGGTATCTTATGACGCCTTATTTAACGGCTAATTCATCGCCTTATTAAATTTGACGACTTCTATGTATGGAAACGCCCCTATGCTGCATATAATGGACCATGGCCCCTGTAACAGAGCCATGGTCTTTTTAAAATTACACTGCATAGCGCAAAAAATATGATAAGGCAGAAACAAAGCACAGTTATGCCGCTATTTTGGAGATTTCTATGGAAAAAAGAAAATTTACGCCCTATCTTGTCTCCCTTGCCATTTCTTTGGGCACAGGGGCGCTTTCAGGCTTATTGATTAAGGATAATCTATGGCTTTATCAAGACTTGCAAAAGCCCCCTTTATCCCCGCCTGGATGGCTATTTGGAGTTGTTTGGCCAATTCTTTACATTCTAATGGGTATTGGTGCCGCTATGATCTACACAACCGACAAAACCAAAGGTGAGAATGCGCTGACGGTATATGGTACACAGTTATTTTTCAATTTTTTCTGGGGCATTCTCTTTTTTAATCTAAATGCCTATCTATTTTCCTTCATATGGCTGGCCGTCCTTATTTGGCTGGTAGCCTACATGATCATCGAGTTTTGCAAAATAAAGCCGATTGCCGCTTATTTGCAGATACCCTATTTGATTTGGCTGCTTTTTGCCGGTTATTTGAATTTTTCCATCTACCTATTGAATCGTTAAATGCGCAACACAAATAAAACCCTTGCGGCAGAACTACCGCAAGGGTTTTATTTGTATGAACGATCAAAAAATATGCCGTTTCTTATTTTTTTGCAAACGCTTTTTTGCCTTTTAATAAAATCCAAAGATTTGAGGACAGGCAAACCGAAGAATACAAACCGGCTATGATACCCACAATAATGGGTAGTGAGAACGCCTTAATTGAAGACGGACCTAAAATAAAGATCATGCCAATGGTAAAGAGGGTCGTCAGTGTTGTATTCAGCGAACGGGTAAAGGTTTTGTTGACACCGTCATTTGCGTTTTCAGCAAAGGAATTTTTGCTGTACAACCGATTGTTCTCACGAACACGGTCAAACACAATAATGGTCGCGTTGATAGAATAACCAAGAATCGTCAGAATCGCCGCAATCATATTTGAATCCATAGGAATCTGCAAAATAGTATAAGCCGTCAGCATAATCAGCACATCATGTGCCAAGCTGACCACAGCTGCAATGCCGCTGCGCCAGTCAAACCGGATAGTGATATACACTAACATGAGAATAACAGCGATAACAACACCGATAATGGCTTTTTCCTTTAAGTCCTTGCTGACATTACCAGAAATATTTTCGTACTGGTATTCGTTTTCGTCAATATAATATACTTCGGCCACTGCTTCTTTTACGCGAAGCTGTGTTTCTGTGGAAAGTTCGTTCGTTTTAATGGTGATCGAACCCTCTTCTGCATTCGCAGAAGCTTTCGCACCCGAAACACCGTTTGCCTCATACAGCGCAATCAGTTCTTTTTCCACGCTGTCTGTCACCGCAATCTTTTCATCCTGATTTTCCTTATTGCGCAGTACATACGTAGCCGAGGTACCGCCGGTAAAATCCTGCCCTAAGTTAAAGCCCTGCACAAAGAAAGAGATGATGCCCGCTGCAATCAAAACAATCGGAATAATAAACAGAATCACTCTTTTGCCTACAAAATCAAATTGCTTTTTCATTGATTCTTACCCTCCTTTACACCGAACATCTTAGGCTTATTAGCCCCCATGCGCACAACGCGGTCCAAGAAAAACTTAGTGACAAACAAAGCCGTCAAGAAGGAAAGAACCACGCCGATGAGCAATGTCAATGCAAAGCCTTTGACGCTGCCCGTTCCAAAATAATACAAAACAACTGCTGCAATCAGGGTAGTCACATTGGAGTCGATAATCGCGCCCAACGCGTTATGGAATCCGCCCTTGACAGCGCCGGCCACGGTTTTGCCCTTGCGTATTTCATCTTTAATTCGCTCAAAAATAACCACATTGGCGTCAACGGCCATACCAACCGCCAACACAATACCAGCAATACCAGCAAGCGAAAGATTGACATTGAACACTAAGATGGCAAGTCCGGTAAGACCGATATAGGCGCAAAGCGCAAAAGCGGCCATCAAGCCAGGAATACGATACAGAATTACCATAAACAACATGACGAGCACAATGCCGATTAGGCCGGCCCACAAGCATTTTTCAAGTGCATCAAAGCCAAGCGTTGCGGCAATTACACTGCTGGATTCTACATTCAACCCAAAAGGCAGCGCACCCGCGTTGATAACACCGGCATAATACTCAGCGTCCTCTTTATCAAACTGACCGGTAATCACTACGTTTTCAGTTGTCAGCTTTTCAGACACTCTGGGACTTTGCACGGTGGTTTTATCCAATTTAATCGCCAGAACATTGTTGCCGCTAGCATAACCGGCAATCTTCTCGGTTGCCTCGGCAAACTTGTCCACTGAATCGCTGTTCAGGGTAAGCGAAACATACCAAGAATCATAGCCGCTGTTGGTGGGGTCGCCATAGGCAGCCGCAGCGCTTTTAATATCGCTGCCGGTTAACATAACATTGTTTTCATAATCTTCAAAGGTAAGTTCAGCCGTAGCGCCCATTTGGTCAATCGCGTCCTGCTCAACCGATACGCCGGGAATTTCCACAACAATCTGGTTTGCGATATTGGAACTGGAAGTGCTGTACACATTGGCCTCTGAATACCCAAGATTGTCAAGACGAACTCGCAGACGCGCAATCGCACTGTTCATCTCGTCACTTGTGGGATCATAATTGTCAGAGGGCGAATAAATAATGCTTGTTCCGCCTGCAATGTCAAGCCCTTTTGTCACGCCGCCTTCATCAAAGCAGCCGTCAAAATCACCAAGGCCGAAGGCGGCCACGTAGATGACAAATGCAATGATCACAATGGCGAGAACAAAGGCAACGATATTTTGTCCTTTTGTTTTCATCTTATATTTGATCCTTTCTTATAGAGTCACTGCGCGAAAGGGCAGCCTCTTTAATTAACTTTTTATACCTTAATAGCCGCATTTTCAGCCATATTGTCTTTGTTTTTATCAAGAAGCGGCTGAATGACTTGTCCAACTAATTCTTCTACCTGTGAAGCGCTGCGTCCGATATAAGCGGCCGGATCCAAATGGGTCTTTACCTCGGCCTCTGTCAAACCAAACGCCGGATCAGCGCAAATAAGCTCGATCAAATTATTATCAAGCCCCTCTTGTTTCACCCGCTTGCCTGCCTCCATGGCGTGAACGCGGATACGCTCGTGCAGCTGCTGGCGGTCGCCGCCCCGTTTAACGGCGTCCATCAAGATGTTTTCGCTTGCCATAAACGGCAGCTCGGCCATGACCCGGCGCTCAACGATTTTCGGATACACCACAAGGCCGCTGGTCACATTGGTATAGATATTCAAAATCGAATCGACAGCCAAAAAGGCCTCTGACATAGAAATACGCTTATTGGCTGAATCATCAAGTGTGCGTTCAAACCACTGGGTGCCGGCGGTAATAGCCGGATTCACCGAATCGGCAATCACATAGCGAGAGAGCGCCGACATCCGCTCACAGCGCATAGGATTGCGCTTGTAAGGCATGGCGCTGGAACCAATTTGATTTTTCTCAAACGGTTCTTCCATCTCTTTAAACGACTGTAACAGCCGCATATCATTTGAAAATTTATAGGCGCTTTGTGCAATGCCCGAAAGCACATTCATCACACGTGAATCAAATTTGCGGGAATAGGTTTGTCCCGAAACCGGCACACATTTTGAAAAGCCCATCAATTCAGCGATATAGGCTTCGGCTTTTTTACACTTTTCTTCGTCCCCGTTAAAGAGCTCCAAGAAAGAAGCCTGGGTACCGGTCGTACCTTTTGAGCCGAGCAGGCACAGGCTGTCTAACACATAATCCAAATCATCTAAATCAAGGGTCAGCTCATATGCCCAAAGCGAGGCTCTTTTGCCCACGGTTGTCAGCTGTGCCGGCTGAAGATGGGTATAAGCCAGTGCCGGCAGCGCCTTATACTCCAGCGCAAAGGCAGAAAGATTCGCTAAAACCCGAAGCAATTTGCTACGGATCAATTTAAGCCCCTCTTTCATAATAATCATATCGGTGTTATCCCCCACATAGCAGGAGGTGGCACCCAAATGAATGATGCCGGCCGCATCGGGGCACTTATCGGCATAGGCGTGGATATGCGCCATGACATCATGCCTGAATTTGAGTTCATAAGCGTCGGCCGCCTCGTAGTCAATATCCTCTACAGCTGCCTCGAGCTGCGCAATTTGTTCATCCGTTATGGCTACGCCATATTTTTGCTCTGCTTTGGCGAGCGCCACCCACAACCGGCGAAAGGTAGTAAATTTCATATCCGATGAAAACAAATACTGCATTTCCTCCGACGCATACCGGCTGCTAAAGGCGCTTTCATATCGATTTTTGCTCATTAATTTTGCCTTTCTTTTACGACATTTTATGTAGTTGCTGTTCCACGGCCGTCAAACGACAGCACACGCATAATACCTCTACCGCCAAGCCAAGCTCTTCGATGGTGGGATAGGTAGGGGCAATACGCAAATTTCTGTCCCTCGGATCTTTGCCATAAGGGAACGCCGCGCCGGCGTTTGTCAGTGTAACACCCGCTTCTTTGGCAAGTGCAAACACCTTGGCCGCACAACCGTCCGACAAATTCAAAGAGATAAAATAGCCGCCTTTGGGTTTTGTCCATTCGGCAATGCCGTAGGGGGCGAGCTCTCTATCAAAAGCCGCCAACACCAGTTCAAATTTAGGACGCAACAGCGCCGCGTGTTTCTTCATATGCTCTTTTACGCCCGCCGCATTTTTGAAAAACTGTACGTGTCGCTGCATATTGAGCTTATCATAACCAATCGTCTGCACCTGCAAAATCGATTTCACATGCGCAATATTCCGGTCGCTTGCCGCCATAACGGCAACGCCTGAACCAGGGAACGAAATTTTAGAGGTAGAGGCAAACAGATAAACAATATCCGGCTGGCCTGCTTTCTTTGCCTCTTCAAATAAATTGAGCAGGTTGTCTCCCTCTTCATAAAGGTCATGCACCATATAGGCATTATCCCAGAAAATGCGGAAATCAGGCGCGGCGCATTGCAGCCTTGCAAAACGTCTGACCGTTTCATCCGAATAGGTGGTGCCCTCTGGATTCGAGTATTTCGGCACGCACCAAATTCCCTTGATCTGCGTGTCATTTTTGACTAACGATTCGACCAAATCCATATCAGGGCCATCGGGCATCATGGGGACGCAAATCATTTCGATACCAAGCGACTCGCACACCGCAAAATGCCGGTCATACCCCGGGCTCGGACAAAGGAATTTCACTTTTTCTTCTTTACACCACGGGCCGTTCCCACCAGGGACGCCGTAAAGCATGCATCTGGCCATGGTGTCATACATAATGCTGAGGGATGAATTGCCCATGACAATGATATTTTCAGCCGGCACCTCTAATAACTCAGCAAAAAGCGCCTTTGCCTCGGGCGTGCCATCGGTAAAGCCGTAGTTCCGATAATCGGTTCCATTCGCCGAAAGGCAAGCCTCTTTCCCCGTTAAGATATCTAACATATCAATGGATAAATCAAGCTGGTTGGTATCCGGCTTACCCCTGGACATATCAAGAGAAAGACCCCTTGCTTTATATTCATCATATTTTTCTTGTAACAGTTTCTCTTCTCCGATCAACTGCTCTTTTGTCATCTGCGCATATTTCATGTTTAATACTCCGCGTTGCCTACCGTCCTCGGATATGCCTCCACATCTCTAATATTATTCATGCCTGTTACATACATAACAAGCCGTTCAAAACCAAGTCCAAACCCGGCGTGCCTGGCACTGCCGTATTTTCTAAGGTCCGTATACCAATCATACGCCTCGCTCGAAAGCCCAAAACGCTCATAACTGCGGGCTAAATAGTCGATTCTTTCTTCCCTTTGTGAACCGCCGATAAGCTCGCCCACCCCGGGCACTAACAGGTCCATGGCCGCGACGGTCTTTTCATCGTCATTTAAGCGCATATAAAAGGCTTTTATTTCTTTCGGCCAATCGGTCACAAACACCGGCCGGCCCACTATTTTCTCGGTTAAATACCGCTCATGCTCGGTTTGCAGATCATTTCCCCAAACCGGTTCATAAGCAAAATTTTCTCCACTTTTTTTGAGTAAATCGATTGCCTCGGTATAGCTGATGCGGGCAAAATCATTTTTTCTGATATTTTCTAACCTGTCAAGCAGTGTAGGGTCAATGCGCTCATTAAAAAAAGCAAGTTCCGCCGGACAGCGTGCAAGCAAATGATTGACAATATGCTTGAGCATATCTTCAGCCAAGCGCATATCATCCGCCAAATCAGCAAACGCAATCTCCGGCTCGACCATCCAAAATTCAGCGGCATGACGAGGGGTATTGGAATGTTCAGCCCGAAAAGCCGGACCAAAGGTATACACTTTACCAAAAGCCATGGCATAGGTCTCAGCCGCCAACTGTCCAGACACGGTTAAATAGGCCTCTTTACCAAAAAAATCGTTGGCATAGTCAAAGCCGCCCTCCGGCAAAACCGGACCGTCCCCGGCAAAAGTCGTCACACGGAACATATCGCACGAGCCTTCGCAATCACTCGTCGTAATAATCGGCGTATGGACATAGACAAATCCCTGCTCATGAAAAAATTCATGAATGGCGAAAGCACATTCGCTGCGCACCCTAAAAACCGCGTTAAACGTATTCGTACGGGGCCGCAGATGGGCAATCGTGCGCAAATATTCAAACGAATGTCGCTTCTTTTGCAGCGGATAATCAGGCGCAGAAGCTCCCTCAATCACAATGGATTGCGCTTGTAACTCAAACGGCTGTTTTGCCTCGGGTGTAAGCGTAAGCAAACCCGTAATCACAAAAGCCGTCCCGCTATTTTGCGAAGCCACTTCTTTATAATTAGGAATCCGGCTGTTTTCAAAAACGATTTGCAATCCCCGAAAACAGCTTCCGTCATTCAGCTCAATAAAGCCAAACTGGTTGCTGCTGCGTATGCTCCTCACCCAGCCGGCCACCGTAATCACCTGCCCGACATAATGATCCGGCGAGCGATACAGCTTTTCAATCTCGATTTTGTTCATGTAAAATCCTATCCTCTTTCCCATACATGGTCTGCGGATAAAAACGCCATGCAGCCATGTTCAAATTTTACATGCCGGTTCGCTTTCGTAAACACTATAAATCACATGGATGATATAACTAAGTGTCAGCAATCTAAGATAACCGCAAGTTTTTAAAAAAACTCTATAGCATTGTATATCCTGCGAGATTTAAGTTACTTTAAAGTTTAACGGTTCCGGCCTGGCCGAAATTTCGCTTGTAAAGGCGAAAAGATAAACTTTTTAAGAAATTCACAGGTTTCTTATACAAACGGTCTTTTTTTATTATACCTTAAACCACCCTGTTTTTCAAGTACAACCGGCAAAAAACAGCGTTTCTCTATCAGTATTACCCAAAACGGGCAAAACAGAGCAGCCAAAGAATAAAAACCGTTTGCACCAGCCCGCAAAGGGGGACAAAAAATCGAAAGATAGGCTTCTTTGTCTTATGCCGAAAAACAATCATGGCCGCAAACGCCCCCAAAGCACCCGCAAAGAAAGAAGAGAGTAACAACGTGCGCTCTCTAATCCGAAACAGCCCTTTCTTTGCTTTTTGCTTGTCTATACCATAAAGAGCAAACGAAAACACATTCATAAAAAGAAAAACAGCGCAGATCGGCTGGCTATACGCAGATAAAAAAAGCGGTACGGAAAAGTCCATTGAAATCTCTCCCAAAAACATTTTTTCTTATTATACACCTTTCACGGTAAGGAAGCAAGAAAGCCGCCCGCCGTGTTGGTCCCGGTAATCTCGGCAGCGTAAAAAACGCGGCAAAAAGCCGCCGTTCCCACCCGACACGCTGTACCTCTACAGCGCATGGCAAATAAAACGGCGGCTTTTCTATTCATGCTTGTTACGGCCCTTTATAATAATCAGTCGAAAGCAAATAATCGTTCACCCGCATGCGGTTATATAAATATTCGATCATATGATGCACATAAGACTCATCGTAATCAGAATCATATTCTTCTATCACTTGATCATGCCAATATAATTCCTCTGTCAAATAGGAGTAGTTTGAAAAAATGACATAACCTCTATAATCTTCATCAAAAATATCCCGCCCCATCATCGGTTTGGCAAGCTCTAATGCAAAAAGATTGGCGATGGTAGGCAAAAAATCAGCATTTGAACAAACTTTATCCACCGCAAAGCCCTTAAAATCAGGATCTTTTGTGTAAATGAAGAAAGGCACTTTCTGGCGCAGGGCCCACTGCTCTCCTTTTTTATCAAGCAGTGTTTCTTCCTCTAAGCCATATGCGAAATGGTCGGCCACACAAACCACGACCGTGTTTTCATCAATTTGCTCAATGAGTTCGCCAAGCATCGCATCGGTAATGCGGGCTTTGGCCATTAAGCAGTCTAAATCCTCTTGCTTACCAAGCGTCTCATGCGGCGATACATACTCGGCAAAAGCGTATTCAGAAAGTTCACCCTCGTAGGTATAGGGCAGATGAGCTGAATAACTGATCACAAAGCTCATAAAAGGCTGTCCCTCCCGGCCGGCACCCCCGAGCAGCTGCTCCATCAGCGCTGGATTACGCGTCAAAAAAGTATCAATGATGACCTCTTCTTTATCATCGCTGTAATCATAATACGAATAGTAATGATCATAACCAAAAGCATTATGCATGAGCATTCTGTTATAGAACCATCCGTGATTATGATGAAACGAATTGGCTGAATAGCCCTTTTTCTTAAACAAATTCGGCAAGCTTTGGCTAAAATAATTATTAATGTAAGCATAGGCCGCCGTACCATTCGACGGCGAATAAACGCCGGTATTTAGCACAAATTCGTTGGAAAAGGTGGCGCCATCGCCAAAAACAGAAGCATAATAATTCGTAAAATTGATGCCCTCGTTCATCATTTTGTAAATAGACGGCGTGTTTTCTTCGCTGATGGCCAACTCATCCATGCTTTCCATCATGACCAATATGACGTTTTTCCCCTCAAACAGGCCGGTCATTTCGTTTTCTTTCGTCTCGGTTCCATACTGTGCAAAAAAGGAATCAATCTCCTCTTCCTGCGAGGCAGTGTCCGCCGTCAGCGGGCGCACGAAGCAGTTGTAAAAATCAAGCCCCATGTACTGATAATAGCCCGAAAGCCCTAATAATTTATGCGGATCGGTATAATGGTCATAAATATACCGCGCGTCCTCAAAAGAATTCCAAACAGCAAGATTGCTCTTTTCGCCATAGGTTCTGGGCAAGGTAAACTGAGAAAGCACTAAAATCAGAAAGGTTGCGGGAATCGCCGCCACACGCGTTAAACCGGTTATCGGTATAATATCTTTCATTTTCACAATGACATACACACCCAAAGCAAAGAGGGCGGCAAACACCATGACAATCAACGGTTCCACGCACGCGATACTGGCGCCTAAATAACCGGCCCCTTCACTAAAATTCGAAATGACCGTAAACGAGAACAGCTTATTAAAAATCTGATAATAGATATACTGCGACAAGCCATAGATCAGAAAGAAAAAATAAAGCACTGTATACACAATCCGCCCAGCGCGACGGGGCAGCACGATAATCAACGCGCAAAAGAAAAAGGACCACAGCACGGTAAACAAAAGATTCGCCGCATGAAAGGTTTTAAAACTGTCAGTAGCGGCGCACACAAAGAAAGAGACAAATATAAAAGACAAAAACAGAACGCTCGTCATAAACGCGCTTTTTGTCTCATGGGTGTATTGGTTTTTATCAAATATTGATCGAAATTTCATCCAAGTTCATCTCCGGAAACATTACTCTATTAAAAATACGTAAATCTCTGTATTTCATGTTGACAGCCAAACAAGCATCAAACAAAATATCAGTTTTTAAGACCCGCTCCCTGTCAATTTCTGATTCAGAAATCGGGTACAGCGTTTTACATATAAATATCCGGCCGCTGATAAAACAAAAATCCGCACAAACGGCCAAAGCAGAGACACAAAATCCCAAAAAGAAGCCGGACTGCCTGCTGCCATTACATTCACGATCATAAGATACACGGCCGAACCCATTTGCAGCACCAGATAACACACGGTGATCCATATCCGCTGCATTTTTTCAGAAAGACGAACGATTGCTAAGGCAATCAAACTAAATAGCGCCATATACACCGCGCCGGCGACAAAATCCTGCAAGGAAAGTCTAAACAAATCGCCATGCATCGAGCGCAGCATAGACAGCGTAAAATTGTTCTTTCCTAACACAGTGAACACATAGGTGGTTAAATAAGCAAAGCCCTTATTCATCGCCAATAATAGCAAGTAAAAACCCGCCGGAATCAAAAAACGCCTTTTAGGCCGGTGTCCCATGCAAACCAAGATACCGGCGGCCGCTGCGAACAGCACTAAAACAGATAAAAGGCGCGAAAGAATGTCAAATATCAATACAGCCGCGGCAAGGGCAAATTCGTCCTGATAGGAGTCAAGATAGCTAATATATTGGTACAGCGGATTGACAAGCAGCTCTCTTAAAAGAGCCGGCAAAACCATAAACCATATGCTAAACTTTGTTATTTTCATACCCTGCCTCTTGTTTTCTTTACCTAATCTGCCAAATATTTTATCGTTCTGCTACATTGACACACAGCCTAAACAGGCCACAAACTTTTTTCAAATTGATTTATTTAGTCTTTTCAGTGATAAGAACAAGCCTTATGACTGCTTCTTATTTTAACACACGCAAATCGCTTTTGCAAATGTATATTTAGGAAAAACCACTCATACTTATGAAGTGGTGATGATTTTGAAAATTGATTTTTCGCATGCTTGTGACTATGCGTTTCTCGACTATTCGTTAGACAAAATTTGTTCCGCTTACTTATTTGCCGAACGGTTGACATTAGGGCGTTCCCTTTTAGGCCGAGACATTCCCCTTTTAAAAATTGGACATGGTCAAAAAAAATTAGTCTATGTTGGCGGCGTACATGGTTCTGAGCATATAACCTCCGGCCTGTTGCTGCGCTATGCAGCCGACTACTGCGCCGGGGTGGAGGACGGCGGAAAAATTTACTCCCTCTCCATGAAATATTTATTTGAAAACCGAACCCTTTACATTGTCCCCATGCTCAATCCCGACGGCGTGGAACTGTCTTTGCACGGTCCGGGACCCGAAAATCCGCTTTATGACCGTCTCATGCGCATTCAACCACAGGACGGGTTCACTCATTGGCAGGCCAACGCACGCGGGGTTGACTTGAACCATAATTTCAACGCCGGATTTGAAGAATACAAGCAGCTTGAAATAGCGAGCGGCATTGGTCCCGGCGCCACAAAATACAGCGGTGAATATCCCGAAAGCGAACGAGAAACCTGTGCGATTTGCAATTTCATACGCACCGAGGACATTCGCATGCTGCTCTCCTTTCACACGCAAGGGGAAGAGATTTATTACGATTACAACGGCTACACCCCGGTCATGTCCCGCGCGATCGGCGCCGCTTTAGCCAGAATGTGCGGTTATCAGTTAACCGAGCCTGAAGGCGGCGCCGTATACGGCGGTCTCAAAGACTGGTTCATTCAGGAATTTGACCGGCCTGGCTACACCATTGAATGCGGAAGGGGCACCAACCCCCTGCCGCAAAACCAGTTTTTCCCCATTTATGCCACCCTGCGGGAGCTGCTTTTCACCTCCGCTGTGCTCATTTAACAAAAAACAGACACTTAAGCCCCTTCCACCGTGAAGAATGTCTAAGTGTCTGTTTTTTTATTTTAGCCTTGCGGCCTCATTTTTCAATCTCTTGTTTTATCCTCATAATAGGGTTCATCCGGCATAATCAGCGCCGCGATAAGATACAGCAAAACGCCCGAAAAAGCGCCAATGGTTAGCACCACAAAAATCAACCGGATAATCGTAGAATCGATATTAAAATAAGCTGCGATCCCACCGCACACACCGCATAGTTTTTTGTCTGTGCTTGATTTGTATAACTTTTTACTCATCGTTACACACCCCTTGTTCTATATTTACTTGATTGCGATTCTATAAAACTGCCGAATTTCTTTTTTATTTTACCACAAAACGCCCCCCTTGGCAAGATAAAAACGCTTTTCTTTACAGAGGACGCGCTATATGGTATAATGAAACAAATCGAAGATTTGTTTCTAAAGTTTATCTTGCCACCCAAAAGGATGACATTCCGACTTCCAGCTGCGCTGGTATGTCGCACTTTTTGATAGCTAAAGAGATATGGTATAATACAAGAGCGGTCATTTATTTCATCACTGTTTTTTCATAAGGTGATGCCAAAAAAATGGTGCGCTAATAACAGAAAGAATAAGGAGGCAAGTGATGAGCAGCAGCTTTTATGCACTTGTATTCAGACAAAAATATATAAAACGCTGGGGCCTTATGCGCAGTGTAGAACAAGAAACCCTGTCGGACCACGTCAATGACGTTGCCGTGTTAACCCACGCGCTCGCCACCATTGGCAACACTTTTTTTGATAAACACTATGACGCCGAAAAAGCAGTCGTATACGCGCTTTTCCACGACCTGCCCGAAGTCTTTACCGGCGATTTGCCCACCCCCATTAAATATTTTAATGACAGCACCAAAAAAAATTACAAACAGGTAGAATCCCAAGCCATTCACATGCTTTTATCCAAGCTGCCCGAAGAATTAAAGCCCGCTTATGATGAGATTCTGCATTATGAAGAAACAGAAAAAGAACTGCACCATATCATCAAATGCGCCGACAAGCTGGCCGCACTCATTAAATGCATGATTGAAGAAAGGAGCGGCAATCTTGAGTTTACAAACGCAAAAGCCGCCACCCTGCGCAGTCTTTCTGCTTTAAGCTGCCCCGAATTAGACTATTTTATGGAAAACTTCCTGCCGGCCTTTGATATGACGCTAGACGAAATGAACGAACAAAATATATAGAAGTGTCATTTTATTTTTCCATCACCAATTAAAGAGCAAGGCAACCTTGGACGGTTTGCCTTGCTCTTTTTGTGTATTTTAGACACGATTAGTCCTTGTCCCTTGGGCGAAAAGCGACATACCGATCATGGGGCATGGCGACGCCCCGATAGTGTTTGACCCAATGGTCCACCACAGTCATGCCATTCCGAATCGCTACTTTTTGCGAGGCAAAATTCGTATCCCGAATGATTGAACAGACCTCATAAGCGTCCAAGACATCAAATGCATATTGCTTGCAGGCACGGGCTGCTTCGATAGCATATCCTTTATGCCAATGCCGGCGGCAAAAAAGATATCCAATCTCAAGCACTTCTTGTTCTTTCCAGGGCTGCATGGTTAGCCCGCATTGACCAATCATTTCATCGCTTTCATTTAACAAAACCGCCCACAAGCCAAAGCCCCACTTTTGATAACGGGCGATTTGCCGCTCGAGCCACTCGTGCACTTCATCATCAGAAAAGGCGCCTTCATAAGCAACCATGACAACAGGGTCTTTTAGCATTTGACACAAAGGCTCAAAATCAGCTGGTTTTAATTCCCGAAAATATAATCTCTCTGTTTTTAGTATCATAATCCCCCCAAAAAAGTGCGCTTTTTAAGTCTCTATGCTGCCGCAAGCAGCCCTTGCCGCTTAATGCCGAGTTCTTTGGCACAAAAACAATAAGCGCCATATGCCTTCTTATTATAAAACAATCCCCGTCCCAAAGCAACCGCTTTTCGGACGGGGATATTTATGCTATCTAAACAATAAGAAACTCTCTTTTCTTACTTGCTTGCATTGGCTGTGTCTTTAGTGAACCGCATTAAGATGCTTGCCATCTGCGCTCTTTCCGCATTGCCGGCCGGATCTATGCTCACGCTGGAATGTCCGGTAATATATCGGTTGGCATTGGCCCAACTCAGGGCAGGCACTGCGTAGCTGGAGGTCTTACCAAAATCTTCATATTGGCTAAGGTCCGCACGCTTTGTGATATCCATTTTCTTATACGTAGCATACCGATACAAAATGGCGGCAAATTCTTCTCTTTTAATTGGCTTATCCGGTGCAAACTCGGTTTCAGAGTAGCCCGCTACAATACCATTAAGAGCCGCCCAATGCACTGCTTCTTGATACCATTTTTCTTTTAAGTCGGTAAACTTTGCTTTTTCAGTAATGGCTGGACGTCCCTCTAAATTATACAGCACCTGCACTAACATGGCTCTGGTGGTTGTCTTTTCCGGCTCAAAAGTTGCCCCACTGACGCCGGACATCAATTTACAGCACACTGCATAGTCAATCGCGTCTGCATACCATTCTTTGGCCGGAACATCTTTAAATTTGCCCGTGTTAATCTGGCTAAACTCGGTCGCTAAGCCGCCTTTGCTACTGCTAACCGTGATGGTGCCCAAATAGTTACCGCCCACCTCTTCGTTATAAATATCTTTGTTAGCAAAGCGAATGGTACCGGTTGCCGGCGTCTTGGCTTCTTCATAAGAAGTCAGCCCCGTACGCAGATACACCTTATATTCGCCCGGTTTTGCATCGGCCGGAACTGACATTGTGATCGCATAATCGCTCGTTTTTGCGCTTTCCCAGGTTTTTACGTCGACATAAGCGTCACCTGTATGAATTTCGCCATCAGGCCCAATCACCACTAATTCAGAAACCGTATCAAACAGGCAATTGCCAAAGCCAACATTCTCAACCGTGCCTTTAAATTTAACAAATCCGCCGGCGTCTGCGTTCTTCGTCGTCTGGGATGAACGAACTACATAGCGATAGCCGATATGATCCACTAAAAACTTAGATACCGTTTCTCCATAATAATCAGAAACATCCGGCATACCTTCAAAATCATACTTACGGGTAAATTCAATTTCCTTTAGATACGCCGGAATTCGCGGATAATCCGACGCTAAGTTGTGTAAATAGTTTAGATGGGTATCGTAAAACTCTTTTACTAAGCCATATGAATAAATCGGCGAATTATTCGCCTTCAAAAAGGCGTCGTCATCCACATAAGCAAACTCACCGCCATAGGGAATGTGCTTGTTCTGTTCTTTCATAAACTCGACGGCCACTGTACGGCCCATATTTTTATAAGGACGCGGATCGTCGCCGCCAAAGGTACCGTAATCGTTGCTTGTTCCTAAATAGCCGTCATTGTAAAAACCAATGCGGTAGCCTTTTGAGCCAACGCTGAACGGCAGCTGTTTTGACATGCCGAAATAGTAATCCTCTGGGTCAATGTAGCGAATCAAATAAGAAGGCGCGCGCACCTGCAGCATAATGCTTTCATCCAAATTATCGAGCCAGGCGCCAATAATGATATTCATGGGCTCCTGCTCTGCATGCTTACTGCCCCACATCTCACCAAATGCGCCAACCATGCCGCACTCTACCGAAATCACCGTGCCCTTATAGCGATTGAGCACCTTAGAAATCTGCTCAATGTGCTTGACCATCCATTTGATATCGTCAGGATCACGGCCGATGATGCCTTCCTCATCATAAGCAAAACGGGGAATGCAAACCACGCCGTTTGCCTTTGCCGCCGCAAAAGTCTCGTCAATAAAATCTAAGGTTTGATCATTCAGCGGCTTATTCTCGCCGCCAACCTTATTAGGATGCGTCTCGAGATTGGGCGAGTTCGCGCCATCTGTCCAAATATAACCGCTGGAAAAATTAGAAAGCTGGAACATAGGCGAGTACATACCGCTCTGCGAAAACTTAGCGTCTAAATCGACACCATTACCCGTTGTTCCATCGTCCTTACAAACAACCCACGAATAACTTGCCTGTCCGCGGCCCGGATTGTAATCAAATGTCTCTAAAGAATCCCGATAGTCAACACCGGTGTCTTTCCATTCATCGGCACCACCGACGGTAAGCGTCAAACTGCCGCCCAAAAGCGCCGCTGCCAGAAACATTGCGATTTTCTTTTTCATCGTATTTCTCCCCATAATTGATTGTATTAATTCCTTTAAATTTTCAATACAATTCATTGTATCATTTTTCATATAAACAATCAATAATTACTGGATATTTTTCAATTTATTGTGCACATTTTACAAAAAAGCAAATCAATCCATAGGACTGGACAAAACCAGTCCTATGGATTTTGACGAATATCCCGACAATTTTATCGTTTTGCCAATATGCCGTAATAGTCCAACAAATCATCAAGCGCGTCGTTCACGCTGGAAGCTGCATTTTTGGCATTGTTGGTCATAGCGCTTCCACCGCTGTTGATAGCCTTTTGCGCGGCGTCAAAAGCAGAAACTAAATTTTTATCCGCCGCATTCATAGCGCTGTAGGTTTGGTTGGCTCGTTCGCTTACCGCCTTTTCCCCTTCTGAGATAAACGCCTGCCGCTGTCTGTTTGCCTGAGCTGCCGCATATGAATCTAAATTGCCTTCATTTTCAGCAGCACTCTTTGCGGCAACCGCTCCGGAGGCAACGCCGCCCTCTTTTGCATAAGCGGCGCGAATCGCTTTTGCCCCCTCATCGTTATACGCTTTGCCTGATGTAATATACTCTTTTGTCTTGCCTACTTTGTCAGTCAGTTCTGAATAGGTCGATTGATAATATACCTGATTGTTTTTTAATATATCCTCCACCTTCTTGGCGCTCACGCCTTCGTTGTTTCTTTTTACCGTCCCTAACAAAGAGGCAATATCTTCATAAGGATTATACATTTTTACTCCTCCACATTCATGATTATACTATATTTTTGGCCGTCTCTCATTTTTAAGTACAGCCGTTTGGTTTCTAAATCAAAAGCAAGCGTAAACGGCACGCTGCCATGATTTGCAATCGGCGTGAAAGTCAGCTGATCTTCGCTGATATTCTCAAGCAAATCTTCATATTCACGTCTCATGTATAATAACTGGTCCTCTACTGTATCCATGCGTTTATCATATTCATTCATAACTATCCGCTCCCTTCACGGCCAATACTTCAAGTCCTCTGACGGCCACATCGCCATGGCACTCAATTCGTAGGCGATGGTTATAATGCGCCCCGCCTCGTATCAACGCCCTTAACATGACACGTCCGATCTTTCCCTTAAGCGTACTGTCAATCACTTTAATACCCACTGAATTTTGTATCGTGTTTTCATCCTTTAAATACGCCTTTACATAGCCGCCGTCTGGTATAGTACATAATAGAGATATCTTATTGATTCGTTTTACATCAAACGATGAGAACGTCGAAAGATCAATGTCAAAAGACCATGTGCCAGGCGCTTTTGATAAACGATAAATGACATTCTTATCAATTCCGCTGCTGACCAAACAATACAACGCATTTTCATCCGAACAAAAACCAACAAGCTTTTTGTCCACAGAGGGAACCGGTATCTTGCTCCACAAATCATGAATCGTATTGTAGGCATAGATCACGTTATTTGCATACACATAATAGGTATCACGAAAAGCGCCGGCTACACCGCTCGTAAATTTTTCAACACCAAGCGGCCGGCTGATATTTCGCACTTGGCCGCCTGCATATGCCATCACACCACCGTCTGCGATAAAATACAAGGTATCATTCACCTCAGCAATCGAACGAAAATCGATCGCCCCAACGGACGATACATCTTTGATCCGAAATGGGTTTTGGTTATTATTGATCTGATACATAAAATCACGCTTAAAAGCAATAACCTTGCCGCCATATTCGCAAATGGCTGTAAAGTCGCTGTCGGCTTTTGTATTAGCACCAGTGGTCGACACCCATGCATTATCAGGACTTATATCCGTTGCCGTGTCCACATCCCAATTGGTATAATCATTATAAGCAGATGCATACACACGGTTATCGTCCACACCAAACAAACGGGAAGCATGCACCGTAACATATTTCAACGTGGGAATTGGTATCTCTTTTCCAAACTGCGTAAACTTGAAACCACTCTCTGAAATGCCATAATCGATTGAAACCTTGTCCGGAAAAATCAGTATTTTTTTGTCATACCGGCCGCCGACGGCGTCAACCAGGCTACCATCCGAATGATATACGTTAAACTGCACGATACTGCGCGGATGATTGGAATCAGAAGGGTGGTGAGACGTATCGCCCGGCTTGCGATAATTCGTATATTCGCCTATGTAGGCCTTGCCGTTTTGATTAATCACAACCGCACAGATCAAATCGGTTTGGCCACCGCCCACCAACTGCCGGCAGAAGGCAATGATTTGTCCGCCGATCATCGCAATGGATTGGGGATATTTCTCGTCACTAAATGTATAAAAAGGCTCCCATTCTTTGCTGCCCTTGATGACAGGATATTCTGAATGATCGGCGCCTAAAACATCTAACATACATCCAACGTCGGGAGACTCTGTCTTATAATAGCCCTTAAAGTTCGTCTTTCGCAGCTGATACTTCTTGGTTTCTCTTGGAATTTTCGCTTTCAGCATGTTGACTGCTCCTTTCCATGTGCGCATGAATATGATCGCTGAACGCCCCAGCCAAATCGGGTCTTTTCACCCGAAGTGCATCAAAGCGCAGCTGCAGCGCAAAGCGCCTATGCTCCTCAATGTGCACATCATCATTGTCAAATTCGCTGATTTCCGGCGGTGTTCCTGTCAGAAGAAGGCTGTTTTCCCGCTTAGCCCGTTTCATTTGAAGTTCAGTTTCATTCATCAGCGCTCCATATTCGCCAATGCGCATCAGCTCAGCCGCCCTCAGTTTAAAACGTTCGGGAATTCTTCCGTTTTCATCAGTGAAAAGACCCATGTTATAAGCAGAAAGAAAGGCCTCTTTTTGGCTTTCAGGACTGTATTTCAGTTCATTTTCGGTATCAAAATAGACATCATACGAATTAATATCGTCGGCACACCAGGTTAGCACACTGCCAAAATCATTGGTTCCGGCCACCGAAAGCACCATAGGACCCGATGCGTGTTCTTTATAAATTTCCAGCCAAATTTTCGCCGTTTCAATGGCGCCGGCGCGCATATTGTCGGCCGCAAGCGCCATACGGGTTGAGTCGATCTCTCTTAAGCTGTTGATCGCGCGGCCCGACGTGATACCCGCGCTCATGCTGCCAACGACCATAAGCTGTGAAACCCCGGCCGTATATTCCATATCTCTGGCAAGCTGTTCGCACTCTACATAAATTTCGCCAGGCATGCTTTCATGGCGCAGAGGTACAGGCGCCGAATAGCCTTTTTTATAAACAACCGGCGTACCAGGCGCGGTGCCGTTTTCCTCCATTGCCTCTACATCAACGCTGCCCTCTTCCACCAAAAAGGAATTAGCAGCCAAAGTGGTGATATAGTCGTGAATCTTGTTTTTGCAGCCATTGTAGGCCCGCTGCAAGGGAATCAATTCCTCAATGACGCTTTTGCCATAAAATTGTCCGGCGGATTCTTTCGCCCGGAAAATCGTAAGCGGAATACGCGAAAATGGGAGACGATCATAATACACAAGCTTTCCCGCCGCAATTAACGCCATGACCCCCTCTGGGTTCTTTGCCGAGGGTTTTTCCATATACGTAATCACTTTTTCACTGGCGCGCAGCTTGGTATCACCCATTCTCATGGTATAGTCCTCAGGCAACGCAGAAACCGGGGTCAGCACCACCGTGTCAATCTCTCGCCCTTTCGTTTCAATCCCATACAGATCATAAATTTCCTTGGCGCTCATCACCTGTTCAATAATGACAGAGCCTTGTTCTTCCATCCCCTGCCTGTACAAATGCTCTGGATACACCTCATAAGGCGACAACAGCGTAAACCCAAGCTCACCCTCATGCACCGAGGGATAACCTTCTTCATCAACTGCCAAAGCCGGCCCTTTTTGTTCATCCCAAAAAGAGAGAAGAAAAGCGCTGCCGGTCAATTCTGCCCATTGCATTAACACATTTTTCTTATGGTCAAAATTCCCCTGCAAGCTGGTATAACGAAGCAGTTTGGTGGCGACATCCGCTTTATCATAATCATCCGCTTCATCGGTTCGCGGCTTGACAGACATAGCAAAGCTCACGTTCTTTAAATTGGCCAAACGCGTCTCCATAAGCGGTGCGATCTTGTTATAGACCCCTCGTTCTTCATAGTCGTAAGCCGGCATCATTTCCTCAATCTGCATCGAGTAGGGATTAATTTCACATAGCTGTTTACCCGCCATAAAATTGGCATTCAGCCGCCACTGCAGCTCAAACGGCCGCCGCTCTTCTTTTCGCTTTTCCAGTTCTTCCAAAACAGCGCGCACAATATCTTCTTCAAATAGATTCTTTTTTTCGGGTGAAAAGAGTGTTTTCACTTTTTCAATAACCTTCACTTTACCACTCCTTCAAATTTTTTGTCAGCCAAAGTCAACCATTCGATCAAATCATCAAGTTCCACGTTATAGCGTTCCAACCATTTGGCCGCCTGGCCATCCTCGCCGGCCAACGCATATGCACTGCCCGTCAAAAAGTCAAGTGCCAACGGCAAAAACTCGTCCGGCAGCGACACCTTTTCCCCAGCGGCACCCGTCTTGGCCGCTGGACGTACGCGGTATACAACGGTGACCGTTTCGGGCATCCCGCGTGCACGCAGCAAGCGCACTTTTGCGCCGTCACTATAAAAGGAACTTTTGTCTGTAAAAACGGCCGCAGCACCCGCATCGGTTTTCACCAATTGATCCTCTTCTGCTAACACAAAGGCAATATCGCAAAACCGCGGCTGACTCTGGCCTTGCGAAACTGCGATATCATCTAACTTAAAATAGGGTAAGCGTGCCGCACCTTCTTCCTCTTTCTCTGCATACACTTCGCAAACAGCGCTTTCATAGTCTTTAATAATACTGGTATAAAGACGGCCCTCTAAAGAATTGAGCCACAAGAGAAAATAATCCGAATCAATGTCAGGCGCTATGTCAGATGAATCCTTGGCCAGTTCAATTAAATCGCTGACCTTCATACTGCTCTCAAACATTACCATGCCTCCCTATGAATTCTTTTTCCTTTTGTCTTTCTTCGCCAAACATTATGGTATGCATATTGAGCATGGGCCATAAAATCAGTTTTATAATTTGAGTCATTGGAAGCAAAGTACATGACGTTATCGAACAATGCGTCTTCATAATCCTCATAAACACCCGGATCACTGTCCACATTCAATAGCTGTCGCATAGGCCCGTCACTTTGTACATATTCGCTTCCATACAAGCTGATCAGTTCTCGCAGCGTATAATTAACCGCCGCCAAAAAACGGTCCTGCTCAATCGGCGCTTTCATGCATACCCTTTCATACAAATATTTTATATCCATATTCATGATCCTTCTTTCTTTTGGGTTAAAAAAGGTGCGCCATAGACATGTACAGCGCACCCCCTGAAATCGACTATGACTTACTCAGATCACAATTGTAAAAACGGACGCATCCGCCTGGATTCGCACACATAAGATTACCATAAGAAGCAAGCAGTGCACGATACACGCTGGTTCCTGGAATGAGGGTAAAGATACCCGAATCCTGTGAAGCAAAATCCCAGCCGGTGCTCTCGAAGGAGAACGCCGTGGTATCAACGCCCCAAGCCTCGTTATCCGGAACAAAGCGCTCATTGACAATGACAACTTCACGGTTGCCCACCAATACTTTATAGCCGACAGCGCCGCCTACAAACTGGTGCTTGTCCGAAACAACCACATTGTTTTCTTTCATATACGTCTGGTAAGCAGAGAATGCCGTGTCACCCATCATGATCAAATCAATCTGCGAATTTTTATAATCAAACGCTTGTTTGACACCGTTGTGAATGACAATATCCGTAAAGTCATGACCAGCGTCAATAGCAAGCGGCTGAATCCACGGGTTTTCCTCTTTATTAAGACCATAAAGAGAGGTAATGGATGTGTCAAAAATAGCACCCAGTCCGCAAATTTCACGGCCTAAGCTGTTTTGAACTGTAATAAAACCAACCTGCTCAGCCGCATCTACCGTCGTCAGTGCCTCACCATCTACTGTAATCGTTTTAGCTACCCGGTCTACTCTTGTAATGCGTCTTGCCGTATACGCAGCGGTTGTATTGTCGCCTGTATAGATATCAATAACCAGTCCTTCAATCACTGATTTAGTTGAGGTAAGAGAGAGCACATTGTTCGCTGCAATTTGGGTAATCGTGGCCAGTTTTCCAGTGCCATCCCCAAAGAGCGCACGGCCAATATTCCATTTGGCTGAAGCATAACTGCCCTTCACCTCGCCATCCAGCGCATTGACCATAGCGCCGGCGTTCGCCCCTGCCAATTTAACAGTTTTGTCTGAAATGCGGATATCCACATACATGTCAACGGCATCCAGTGTAAATGCAGCGTAATTCTGCGCACCGGCTGTAGGCGTGTTGGTTCCTTCATAACCGAACCCGAAACCGCCGTTAATGCCGATAGGTGCTGCCGCTTTAATTGTGTTAGCCGCTAAAGGCACCTTTTTAACCTTTTCTAAAAAAGGCGAAGGTTCAATGCCAATTTGGTTTTCTAACGCTGGTTTATAGTCGTTTTTTAATATTTCGCTTATTTTAAGTAAATTTTGTGACATTTTATCGTCCCCCTACATTATAATTTAAAGTATTTTTGCGCTTCTTCTCTGGCATCGGCCAATGTTTTCGGTTTTTTCTTTACATTGGCTGCAATGCCCGCTGTTTTCGCAAATACAGGCAAATCCTGCGCGGCTTCTTTTGCTCTTCGCTCGCTTAACAGCTTCATAACCTCTGTGTTTTCATAGATTCGGTCGGCTATGGTCTGCGCGTTTTCTTCGCTTGGTTCTTTGTGCTCACTGATCGCCTGCGCCCCTTTAATCATCAGATAAGCCACCGTCAACGCGCATTTTGTATCCATTTGCGCTAAGATTGGCAATGAACCAATAAGCGATTGCACCTGTTCAAGCTTTTCAGTAAAATCATAGAAATCTTTATTGTCTTTGAGTTCTTCTACCGCTTGACGATCAAGCGCTTCACGCTCTCTCTTTTCCATTTCTTCAATCACGGGCTGCAATTCGTCCGCCAGCGATTTTTGGACATAAGCAGCAACCTCTTCTGTATACTGCTTGCCATAACGATTCAATTCTTCTTCGGTCATCGATTTGATCATAGTAATATCGAAAACCGGCATTTTAATTTTTTGTTCCATCTAAGCCTCCATGCTGCGACTTTGTAGGAGCAGCCAATAGCCCAAGTTTTGGCGCAGCGCAAAACTTGACGATTGAAAATGATGTTGTTCAGCCGCTTCCACCTTTATGTTTTCGTTTTCGTTGTTTTGGCGCGTGAGCCTGATTTGCCCGCGCGACTTTTGACCACGCTATAAACATCCTGTATATTCTCACACGAAAGGACATCAATGCCTAACATTCCGGCAAACGCCTGTGCCGCGCAGTCAGGACACAAGAACAACACGGTACTGCCCCCGCTTGTCCGGGCAATCTTATAACTCTCTTTGTTCCTGCAGCCAGGCACCGAACAAATGTGCCTTCGTTTTACAAACTCTTTCCAATCTTCCATCAAACAACTTCCTTTCCGCCGTTTTGGCGCACCGTTCGCTTTTGTTTTGAGAACGCCGACTACTTATTGTTATTTTTGTTTTTTAATACGTCTAAAGCATTTTTAATTTTGTCAGGAACCGGCACGCCCATCAGCGCCAAATTTTCGATAATGCTTAACACCTCGTTGCACAAATAACAGATCACCACGGCATCACGAATGTAATCACTGCCCATTAAGCTATCTAATAAACAGGCAATGAGCACCACAGCGAGCGTGCCAAATTTGCGGCAAAGTCCCTTCCAACCGGCACGTGACTCAAGTGCGCCGCTTTCAGTTTTATTAGAAGCGCCAAACACACCGGCCACAATAATACCGCAAATAAAATCAAGCAGCATAAACACAAGCAAAACGGCAATTCCTTTATCAATTCCGCCAAAAAGAAACGATATTATGCATCCCATAGCAGCAGTCACCGCGTTAAAAAAACTTTTTAATTCCATCCTATCTCACCTACCTCTGACCACAAAGCGAGTGCCGGTGTAAAAAGGTTGATTCGTCGTAGAAGTGCCGCTGTTTCGGCCAAAAATGTTAAACCGATATAAATCTTCAAGAGATGAAAAGGTATGCGCTGCTTTCGTCTCCGTATAGCCGATACAGGCAGACATATCAGTGCCATATTCAGCTATCCCGCTCCATCCATTTAGAATCGGGTTTCGATTCATCCGCAAACTTCCGTAGCAAGTCTTTTTTTCTTTAAATCGATACTCAAACATACGTTTTAAGGAGTATTGTGGTTCATCTGTATTGCCCGTTAGAATAAATTGATCGGCATATGGAGTGCTTTCTGTGCTAGGATATATAAGCTTAAAATACATTTCAATTTCTGAGATTGAAAACGACTTTCCTTCCCGATCTTTGTTCACATACAAATGACTTTGCGGATCTGATGCATCCGCTGTATAATCAAGCAACACCTGCCAGGGCTTCTCGCCGATTCTCTCATAGCCCATTGTTGGTATATCGCCGTAATTGGTTAGCGTGAGCGTTCTTGGTATTGGATTCGTGCTGGTATCGCCGCATGTCAGTGCCAGTGTCGTGCCATCCGCGCTTACCGACGCCACCCTGCAATACGGGCTTAGCGCAGTAGGATTGGGCCATTCGTTTCCATAATAGGCCATATCTCCCGCCTTAGGAGTGGATTCGGTCGTGTATACATACGCCGGACCGCCTTCGTTCTGCCACATAATATAGTCGTCTGTCTCCCGCACGCTTTTGGGTACATACAAGCTCTTTTCATAGCTGTAACCATAGTCTTCCGCTCCCGTCACCTTTTTTAAATACAGTTTGTTTGTCTCCCCTTCTTCGGGAAAATCGGTGCCGGTAATCACTGAAAAGTCAGAGCCTGCTGTACCGCCGGCCTCTCCTTTCGCTGCGTATCGCGCGTCGGATTCTGCTTTCGAATAGCTGTGATCAAATGTTTTCCATGTACTGCCGCCATCACCGTCGCTCACAAGATATTGTCCCTTGTTTCCTTCGGCCTTGGGTTTATCAAGTTTTGTTACACCATATTGATTCAGCGTTGCTATATTCGTGCCACTGCCAATTAATTTATCATTCCCGTCAGAAACAATGACTTCGCCCGCAGCGGAATTGACCGCCTCGTATACCACATAATTCGATACCTTATTGTTGATTACGCTGGAAACCAACTGTAGTGACGCCTTTTCCTCCAACGCGTTATACACCGTTTTAGCAGATGGATATTGCTCATCCGTGCTGGACGCCGAAAGGTTCGTCGTCTTATTCATCTTCTGCTCAAAATGCTGCAAATCATCCTCTGTACCAACCTTTTCCCAACCGTATTCAGCGACCAAATCCGCTTGTGCCGCCCGCTGATAAGTATATTGCTCCTTGGACACGGTATTTTTGACCACCAACTTATTTTCCGTACAGGAAACGAACGTAAGCGCTGCCACGGCCGTCCCTTGCACGTTATAAATCGGCGCATTTGCGTCCGGGGTTAATTGTTCGGTAAAAATGACAGTCGGTGCTGCCGCCTCTCCCATCCGCTGCCATGCATAGCGAGTCGGCTTTAAAACGACATAAAGATACTCGCTCTTTTTATTTAAATGGGTCTCGCTCTCGGACGGCACGATATACAGCACATTCATCTCGCCTTCGTCAGGCAGCGTATCCACATACTGCGTGGTCAAGAGAGACCCTCTTGATAGAATATCGTCTACCGCTTGCTTTGCACGATCAGCATTTGCTTTAGCATCTTCGCAAGCCTGCGTAATCACTGCAATGGCAGACGGGGTATAATCCCCTGCTTCCCGTTCGGTTGGGTTAATCGTATCTCGAACCTCAATAGTACCGGTCACGGTTAATATGGTTCGTTTCTGATTGGTTCCGCAAATCACAAACGAGGTTTTCCCCGCCCTTTCTGTCACTTCATAAGGAAGCGGAATTTCATCTTTTTCCAAATACACGCAAATCGGGGTACTGTGCGGGGGATAAAACGTAATACTTTTCGCCAGTGTATCCCACTCAGGCGAAAAAGAAAATGATAATGTTTCAATCCCGTATGACCCTTTTGTCCCGCCGTCTGCCGTATCGGGTGTTAGGCCATACTTTGTCACTGATATTTTCATAAATGTTCATCCTTTCCTGGGGATCCAGAATGGGCGAGAGCATCCATGTTTAACTGAAAACCCTCTTGGCTTTTTTCTTCTGTTTTTTGAAAGCTGCGCGGCGATATTTTTCGAGCGGTGAAACTTCCTCTCTTGTCTTTCCCGGCGACACACGGGAAACACAAAAGTAACGAAGCGCGTCAGTAATATGTGTAATATCGTGCGGCTGTACGGCGGCATCACAAGGATTTTTTTCATCATATCGCAATTCGCACAAACATTTTATTAGAAATGGACAGCTTTCAAAAATTTTGAGATCTGCTGAAATTCCATTCTCATTTTCATATAATTTCAGCCATTCTTTCACATTCATCCATCCGGTCACCCTGGAATTGTCTGCCTTAATAGCCTGCACACCATTTTCGGAAAACAATTCCGCAATGCTTTTGCCCGTTTCTCTTTGACGGTTCCACATATCCGGCGGCGCAAAGGTTTCATAAATTTCCTCGTGTGTTGAATCATTGATTAAACGCGCCGCTTTCGATACAATCAGGTCTTTTGCATATGCTTCTCTAAACACCAGTGCTTGTCCGGTTGGCGTTACTGCAATCCAAAGACAAGCAAGCATATCAAGTCCATAATCAAAAGCACGATAAATTTTACTTCCGTCGGGAATGGCACAGGGTTTTATGACATGAATATCCCGACGAAATTCAGGGAAAAATTGTCCGGCAAATGCATCCCAATTTCCCTCAAGCCATGCCGAACGCATGCTTTCCGGCAACGCCAGCAAAGCGTTTACATATTCAGGATCTGCCTCTAATAAAGCCGTATTGTCATAAACACGAGCAGAAATGAAGGTATAGTCAGAAGGGTTCTCACCCTCTCGATAATCACAGTCAATGAATAACCGTTTTACCCAGCCATGTCCAACTCCGCCCGGGTTACAAGTAAGATAAAACCGTTTCGGAAAATTGTTTACCCCTCGAAGGCAGCTTTTGATAGCATTAAATTGATACTCAGTAAAATGGGTGGCCTCGTCCATAAAAATGATATCAAATTCTTGTCCCTGATACTGTGTTACATCTGTCTGCGCGTCACAATAGCCAAATTTAATCCGACTTCCATTAATAAAGGAAAACACCTTTTTGCTTTCGTTGTAGACTGCTATGCCATGCAGATCGCTCGTCAAAGGAAGAATATGATTTTCTCTGAGTTCCGGGAATGTTTTTCGCATCATTAAAATGCGTATACCCGGATATTTTGCCGCCATTAAAGTTGCCTTAGTTCTCACAGCCCAGCTCTTTCCACCGCCGCGCGCACCGCCATAAGCGACATACCTGGTATCGGCTTGAAAGAACTCTTTTTGCTTTGGGTTGGGAGCAGCAATCGTAAGCTTCATAACGCCACCCCGCCGATCGATGCGGAGGGTTGATTTAAAAGCGCAAAATTGTAATGTTTCCTAAAATAAACATTTTCTTTGTTTTCACCTGCACAAACGCAGCTCCCGATTCTGTGAACGATTTGCCGATAAATCTTGTAAACCAAGTTCCTCTCGCACAAAATCACGCCTAAGACGTTTCCGCAAAGCAACATCTGATATGTAGGTAATGCCCCGTTTCCCACATATTTTGGCTTTCTTCTTTTATATGCCTGAAAATGTTCTGTCTGTCCAATCCATTTCGTAAAAACGCTTTCGCCGCAGCGGCCATCTCTCACACGCTGCTTCTTTTGAGCAAACATCCATTTCCGACTTTTACGTCCCGATTGATCGTATGAATAACACGCTCGTTCACACCAATGTATATGCATAAAGCATACTGGACCATGTGTCAAGACGCTATCCCCGATCATCTGCATAATTCGTTGCATACGGCTTATAAAATACAAATGTCGATATTGATTCATCTGCAAAAGATATTCAATTTCCGTTTCGGTCACTTTTTACCTCCTTCCCTGTGCCTGTATAAAGTGTATCTGAAATTTAGTTATCTCGCCATAGGTTCTGGTTATTTGTCTGGACAAATTTTGCCATTTTTTGTTACTCGCTCGCCCATTTTCGTATCTCGCTGGAAATGTAGCACTTAGCTGCATAAAAAATGCGCAGTGCCTACACTGCGCAAATCTCTTTTACTCACCATGAAATCATAAGGATACAATACACAAAAATGGTATTCATTTATGCCAACCCATCAATGAATACCACCTGCTTATTCAATTATATCTCATCGATAAGCGACATATAAATACGCCTTATCGATAAGTCAACCCCTTCAATACGCACTTTTACCGTATTAGCCAAGGCATACTGACGCTCATGGCTGCACAAGGTCATATTGCTCTCGTTGAATATATAATAACCCTCCATAGAATCAATCGGAACCAATCCTTCACAAGTGTTGTCTAACTCCACAAACATCCCAAAACCTGTGAGCAAGCTTACCTGTCCCTGATAGATTTGTCCAATCCGCTCCTGCATATAAACGCACTTATAAAGGTCTTCAATAGCACGCTCCGCCGCAAGAACACGCTTTTCACTCTCACTGGCGGCCGCGGCGGCACGATTCACAAAACGCCGCATATCGGCAAGTGCGCGGCCTGTTAGCTCGCCGTTTAATACCTTGGTAATAATACGATGAACCACCAAATCCGGATAACGCCGAATCGGCGAAGTAAAGTGACAGTATTTTTCCAACGCCAAACCAAAATGCAAAGAACTGCTCTCGCTATACCGTGCTTTCATCATAGAGCGCAGCGCCACCCCCGAGAAAGCGTTTAAAACACCCGCATCTTGCGCCTGATTTAGCATAAGCTGAATATTTTTCGGCGTGACTTTCTTGGCCCGAAGGGAGGTTGTATCTAAACCAACATGGGCGGCAAAAACTCTGAGATTTTGCATCTTTTCGGCGGTTGGTTCTTCGTGAATCCGATAAATGCATGGCAGTTCTTGCCCAAACAGCCATAAAGCAACTGCCTCATTGGCGCACAACATGAAATGCTCAATCATCTTTTCGGCTTTCCCTGTTTTTCTCTTTACAATTTTGATCGGGGCTCCGGTGTCATCCATCACAAATTTCGCTTCCGACCGGCCAAGCTCAATGGCCCCTCTTTGTTTCGCGCATGCATGCAAAAGTTCGCTCAGTTCACATAATGCCGGCATGGTATCCGGAAAAAGCGGCGCATATTTCGAATAATGGGCTGAACCCTTTCCATTGTGAATCACATCGTTTAGCTCGGTGTATACACCGCGAATCTTAGGATGAATGATGGTCTTGACAAGCTCGGTTTTTTGTGTCTTTCCCTCTTTATCAATCGTCATCATGATCGATAAAGCATATTTGTCCTCTCCTGCGTGCAGAGAACAGATGCCGTTCGAAAGCGCCTGAGGCAACATAGGCACTACTTGATCAGCAAAATAGACGCTCGTACCCCGCCCAAAGGCCTCTTTATCCAAAAAACTGTTTTCGGTCACATAATGCGAAACATCGGCAATATGAACCCCCAAAAGGTATCCTTCCTCGGTGGTCTCTAACGAAATAGCGTCGTCCAAATCCTTGGCGTCCTCGCCATCAACGGTGAAAATTAGTTTTTCCCGCAAGTCAACTCGATTCGCCGCCAAGATCGGACTTTTCGCCAGTACGTCAGCTTCCGCCAATGCATGCCGATTAAATTTGGTTGTGATGCCATACTCATGCAAAACCGCCTCATAATTAGCCCCCACCGTAAAAGCAGGGCCAAACACTTTGGTAATATGACCAATACCATCGTGCATCTCATCCGGATACTCTTTAATACGCACCTCCACCTTATCGCCAAGCTGTGCGCCTATCTCATGCGCATTATCAATATAAATCAAAAAAGTAAGTCTCTTTTGATCGGGCTGAACCGCATAACGCGCCCGTACACCTCGCTTGCCCCGGCGTTGTTCAATCAACGTACCAATCACATGCGTCAGTGCATGTCCTACAATGCGGGTTACCCGCCCCTCTAAACGAAGGCCGCTCTCTTCTCCAATGACCGTACAAACAACCTGGTCGCCATCAATCGCACCTAACGAGTTTTTAAAAGCGATATAAATATCCCCTTTATCAAATGGCATGGTCGGCCTAACAAAACCAAAACCTTTCGTGGAGGCCATATAAACGCCTTGAATCAGCCCCGCTTGTTTAGCCGACAAGATTTTACCCTTTTTAGTAAACATAATTTTGGCTTCGGAACAAAGCTTTGTCACCGCTGCTTCAAAATCACTATAATCATCGGCCGCGTCTTCACAAAGCATAAAATATAAATCTTCTTTTTTTAATGGTATATAGTTGCTGTCACTCACAAACTCTATAATTCGATCTGCATAATCTATCATCTTGATCCCATTTCCCTTTTGCATATAAAAAATCCGCCCTTAGGCGGATTTAAATCATTCAGCCGTTTCGCTGTTCTCAGTTGCGTCAGCATTTTCTTCAGAAGAATCAGTATTTTCGGTACTTTCAGTACTTTGACTTGCCTGTGTCTCGTCCTCAGTGGGATTCTTAGAAGAAGAGGTTCCTGTTATCTTCCCTTGAAACATAAACATAACAATGACTAAAATGCAAAATACAATCGCAACAATCGTTGTCACTTTAGAAAGGACACTATCGATTGTCCGTCCTTTGCCGCTTCCAAAAAACGTCTCGGCTCCGCCTGAAATCGTGCCCGACATACCATGGCTTTTCCCATGCTGCATCAATACGGCTGCCACCAAAAATACAGCCGCAACCAATAATATGATCCCAAATGCAAGTTCCATTTAAATCCTCCTATATAATATACCTAAAACAAGTATATTAATACCAAACAATTGTTTGTCCGCCTTAAAAACAACCGGCACCAATACGCTGAAAAAACAATTATTATATTGACGTAAGACAAACCTATTGGTTTTATGCTGGGCTTCCTCACCTTTTTTGGGTGAATCTGCACATTATCAGTGATCAGTATAGCACATTTTCATAGAAATAGCAAGTATTTTTCATCTTTTTTTAAACCGGTCAGATAAGCCGCGCCTTTTTTATATCGGTTAATATAGCCTGGCACAGCTTTTGATGTCCTATTTCATTTGGATGCAATCCATCAGCCAAATCATCGCTGCCAAGCAGCGAATACAGGTAAATATAGTGCGCCACATAGTCAGAACAAAGCGCCTCTAAACAATGGTCAAAGTCCAAAATCCGCTTGTTTATATAGCACACATCCTGATTCCAAGCAACCGGATTGGTTTTGGCTTCATCTGCCTTTGTCAATCCTACCACAAAAACGTGCGCCGCATACTGCTTGGCGCAGCCAATCAAATCATTCATATTATTACGAAAATCCTCGATCGAACGCCTCTCTTTTTCTTTAACCATTGACGTATCATTGATTCCAATGGCAAATATAACAAGAGTATCCTCTAAGCTGGCGCGTCTAATATTGCATTCATAGGCAAACCGAGTCTTGATTTCTTCTGTGGTTTGCCCGCCAATACTTAAATTAAAAAGAGCAAATTCGTTCTCATCCCGATCACGAACGAAAGCGAGCCGCAAACGGTTCACCCAACCGCCTTTTTCTTTGTCCGCAACGCCATAGGCAATACTATCGCCAAAAACAAGAATGTGCATTTCCGTCGTTACCCTTTCCGTTTTGCTCTGCTATATGTCGGTAAAATCAACTGCAAAAGCGATAAAACGCAAACCATAAACACCTGCGTTTTATCGTTTGCGTTTTACTTGTATCTGGTGGGCTATCAGGGATTCGAACCCCGGACCGACCGGTTATGAGCCGGTTGCTCTGACCAACTGAGCTAATAGCCCATATATGAAGGCTTTGCCGATAGAAACAAAGCCTTATCATAAAGCTTAGTAACAACTGCCTCTATCACATGATATGCGGCTTACCTCGGTTAGTATAACATATGAATGTTTTTTTGTCAAACCGAAATACATAGGCAGCCCAAGCGCAGACTCGTTATTGTGGAAGCGCGGGATTCCCCCAGAAAGAATCTTCCCAACCGTTCACATAGCAACTAAGCCGTCTGACATCCTCTTCATCAATCACGCCATCACCATTCACATCACCATTTGAAGCAATGGTAGCATTATATTTTTCATAATAAGAAGGTGCCCATTTTTCCACATAACGGTGTAAAATGCGTGCATCTTCTATATCAATGATGCCGTCGCCGTTGACATCACCCAGCGAATTTTGCACCGTATACAAAACCGTTCCAAAATGGCAGCTGCCTTCTATATTTTTGATATTGTTGTCACCAAGCGAGCAAACCACATCATCTGAAAACAGTCGAATCTGCACGGTATCATCTGCCGATAAATCTTCTGAAGCTGTGAATCGCAGATAAACCAACCGACCATTTTGGATGATATTCCCTTCTTTGCGATCCCCCGCATTCAGCACGACATTTCGATCAGCTGTAACCGAATAATCAGCAAACAAAGTGCCTTCCACGGCCGCCCCGGTGAGGTTAATATTATCAGAAACATCCACGCGCAGTGTAATACCAACCAACTCGGTATTGTTCACTAAAACCGGCACCCAAAAAGTTGTCCCCGCCTTGCAGGAAAAAATCACCGCATCCGGATCGGGCATAAAGGTTGAAACATACTCGCTTTCTTGGCATGTCGCGCACTGCACTTGACCTGGCGCCATCACCATATATTGATGGGTATGCTTTTCCTGCGAATCCCCCAAAAGCGTCGTCATTTCAGCCGTTTTCTTGTTGATAACAAGTGTATTTTCACCCTCGTCTATTTCATTTTGGGCTTCCATTAACGCGGTTTCTGTATTCACTGGCGCCTGTTCTTGGCTGTCGATTGCACCCTCGTTCACTTCAGAAACGGCAAGGGAATCGTTCTCATACTCGACTGCGACAGCCTCTGGCACTAACTCCTGCACAATTTGTGCGTTCGCAGCGTTATTTTCCTGCACACGGTCTTGTGCCATTCCATCAGAAAGCGATTCTTTAGCAGTATATGAGGCAATCTCCTGTACCCATCCGCTTGCAGAAGCGTCGCTCATCTGATTAGCCGAACCATCAAGCGCTTCGGTATGAATGCATAAAAGCGGTGTGGTCATCACAAGCGATAAAGCCACTAAAAAAGAACGTACGGTCTTCATAAATTGCTCTCCTCCGGAAACAAACAGATTATTACTGTATATATTTCTATTTTACTACCATTCTGCATGAATTTCAACCGTTTTCGGTGAATTGACGTCAATTTCACTGTTTGTTAAAAATTATAGCAGAACGCAGCCGCGATGATATACAAGCCATTGTTTTTACGGCCATTCTTTTCATGCATTTTTGCTCCATATAATTCTTGCACGAAAAAAGGCGCCCTAACAACGCCTTTTTTGTATTTTCACCCTATGACTTGAACATTGCCGATCATACCATCCACGCCGCATTCTGTCAGACGCTGGGCTTCCTTCTGACGCTGAGAGACAGCGCCAAACACCGTCACGCCCTTATCATGCAACGCAATGACAATTTGTTCATCTAATAAAGCACTGTCAAGCACAAGCGCCGCGCCAGCCGGAACTGACAGTGTCTCGATCGGTTCCGATAAGTCGCGTTCCACCCGCCAAGCGCACGATAAACCTTTCTCACAGCAAAATGCCATAATTTCCCGCGAGCGGCTCATGATTACCACTCGGTCTTTGCTTTTAGTGCGCGTAAGCTCGTCCGCCAACACCTCTGCCGCCTGCCTGTTTTGTGTTTTAAGCTCAACCCAAATTTCTGTTTCAGCCGAAAGCCGATTCATTACCTCACAAAATTCAGGCAAATATTAAGAAACAGCCCCGCGAAAGGCCGCACGGAATCCATGGCCAAGCGTCAAAGAAGCGAGCTGTTCCATGGTTGACGTCTCTATATTAAGATCGCGGTTCCAGATTCGTCCGGTTGTTTGATCACTGCTCACGGCCAGGCGGTTGTCCGCGGTCAACCAAAGATCCATTTTCACCGCGCCCGCGCCCTGTGACTCTGCTGTAACGAAAGACAAAATCGTGTTTTCGGGCGCGTAATCGGGCGCGCCGCGATCGGCGATAATGATCGGGTCGGACGCAAAAGAACAAATGTCAAATAAGATAAATATGACCAGCAAAAAAGGTAGTATTCGCCATTGTTTTTTTATCAAAATCACCCGCAGTTAGTTTTTGCAGAGCAACACAAAAAATCCGCGATAATTTTATGCAAAATTGTCACTCATCATCAAATTCATGCAAAATTTCAAAGGCAATTTCGCGTTTTGAACGTCTTTCATCCATGGCTCTTTTCTCAATGAATCGATGCGCCTCATATTCATCAATCGATTTATGATAGATAAGGATGCATTTGGCCCTGGAAATAAGAGAAATATCTTCCAGTTTTTGCCGCAGTTTATCATTTTCATTCTGTAAGCGCTCTACCTTTTGTCTGGCCATCATCATCATTTGCACTTGATCCAAGAAATGAGCGCGGACCACCGGCTTTCTCACCACAAAAATGCCGGCGGCCAAAAGGCCTACGCTTACCTGATCAGCCAGTTCATCCCGAAGCACCGCCGTCACAAACGCATGCCCTCTCTCGGCTATATCTTTGACAAGTTCGGTGCCTGTTTCATCCAACAACGGCATGTTGACAAAAACAAAATCATACGCCACACCGCCTGCAAGCCCCCGCCTGACCTCTGTTCCTGATTTTTGCGTGACGATACTTTCCGGATGAAAGTCAGCCAGCAATTCCCTCAGATAAACAGCGCCTTTATCGGTGCCCGAGACAATCAGAACCCGTCCCAATCCTTCCGTCATGCAAACCGCCCCTTACTTTTCCTGTACTGAAACAAGATAAGACTCTAAAAAGGTCTCTGTCAAAACGTCTTTTACAAAAGAACTTTTTTCTGCAAGTGAAAGCGCCTCGTCCAAGGTTTTAGGCAGACAGACGTGAAAATCACCGAGCGACTGACTTTCTCTCACACCCTCCATACCCGCGCAAACTAATAACGAATAAGCCAAATAAGGATTTATACTCGAATCGGGCGAGGTAACCTCTACCCGGCCCTTACCCTTACCCTCGTGAATTAAAACGCCGCCATTATAATACTCCAACCGTTTATAGGATTCAGCTGTAGGATTTAAAAAGGCCGTAATTTCGGCAAGACGATGCCGGATACCCGCCGCAAAAGAGGTTAAAATATCGCCGTTCATGATATTCACGCCGTCTTTTGCCAACGACAAATTAATATGCAGTCCATTGCCCGGGTGTCCCTGCAGCGGTTTCGGGTTAAACGCCGCGTACAGGCCATTGCGGTCGGCCACCGTGCGTACAACCGACTGATACGTCAGCAAATTATCGGCCGCTGTAACGGCGTCTGAATATTTAAAATCAATTTCATTTTGGCCCGGCCCCGCCTCATGATGCGAGGTTTCAGGTATAATGCCCATCTGTTCCAAGCTAAGGCAAATCTCCCGCCGTATATTTTCACCCCGGTCCTGTGGCGCCACGTCCATATACTGCGCTCGGTCAAACGGAATGGATGTCGGTTCCCCCCGCTCATCCAACTTTAAAAGATAAAATTCACACTCGCTGCCGATATGACAAACCATGCCCTCGCTGCGAATGTCTCTTGCAATCATTCGCCTTAAAATCTTTCGGGTATCAAATGGCAGTGAATGATCATCCGCCCGCAGCACATCACAGAAAATGCGAATGACCCGCCCGTTTGAAGGACGCCATGGCAAAATCGTAATGCTGCCCTTAGCCGGCCGCAGATATACCACCTCGTCAGAGCCGCCAAAACCATCAATCAAAGAGGCGTCAATACCGATGCCTTCCTCAAAAGCATGCCGCAGTTCTCCCGGCAAGATGGAAACATTTTTGGGCACACCAAAAATATCGCAAAAAGCAAGGCGAATAAATTTGACGTCGTTATCCTCAATATACTGCATTAATTGATCGTATTCATATTTCATGCGTGCGCATTCCTTTCCTTTACCCGGTCAACAAATAGCCTGCCAAACCAGTCTGCTTCTCATTCCGGCAAGACACGTTTAGTCAATTATATAATACCCCTATTGGTTTGTCAATTGCCTGCCGGGCCTACAAAAACAAGCCCGACGCAACGATTAGTTCAGCGTCATGCCAAACTGCATCCATAATTTTTCAAGATGATTTTTAAGCTTTGCATGCTCTGGTTTAGCAAGCGAAGGATCCGCCTTCGCCAGTGGCTCGGCGGCCCCGAAAGCCGCTTTTAGCAAATCAAGATCATCACACAAATTGGCCAACTTAAAATGAAGCGCGCCATGCTGCTTGGCGCCACCCTCTTTGCTCGGAAAAAAGTCACCCGGGCCGCGCAGCGCAAGGTCAATCTCGGCAATTTTATACCCGCTTTGGTTCTCTTTAAGCGCCTGCAAGCGTTTTTTAGAAGCATCTGACTTGGCTTCTGAAACAAACACACAATAAGATTTTCGCTTGCCACGGCCAACCCGCCCCCGCAGCTGATGAAGCTGCGAAAGCCCAAAGCGCTCGGCGTTTTCGACTATCATCAAAGAAGCATTCGGTACGTTGACGCCCACCTCAATCACAGTGGTAGACACCAGAATATCAATATCACCCGCCGCAAAAGCGGTCATCACTTTTTCTTTTTGCGCCTCCTTCAGCTTGCCATGCACAAAGTCAATCCGCCGGTTCGGAAATTCGGCCCGCAACTGTTCGGTATAGGCAACCGCGCTTTTGAGCTTGGGCATCGCTTCCTCGGTATCTTTATAACTTAAATCCACTAATTCTTCTTCCGATGGCTCTACCGAGGGGCAGACAATATAAACCTGTCCCCCCGCGACAATGCATTTTTCAATAAATCCGTTTAGCCGCTGCCGATAACGCTCGTCCACCACAAAGGTGTCCACCTGCTGCCGTCCCGGCGGCAATTCCTCAATCACGGAGATTTGCAAATCGCCATAAAGAATCAGTGAAAGAGTACGGGGGATAGGCGTTGCGCTCATGACTAACATGTGAACCTCTTTGCCTTTATCCGCCAGCGCGGCCCGCTGCCGCACGCCAAAACGATGCTGCTCATCGGTAATCACGAGTCCCAACTGTTGAAAGCACACTTGATCAGTAATGAGGGCATGCGTGCCGATCACAAGCTGTATGCTCCCATCCGCCAGCCCCGCATAAATGCTTCTTTTCTCGGCCGCCTTGGTAGAGCCAGTTAACAGCGCCGTCCTCACACCCAAATTGCCTAACAATGCCGAAAGATCTTCATAATGCTGACGGGCTAAAATGCCGGTGGGCGCCATGAACGCGCATTGATAGGCGTTCATTACGCACAGATAAGCGGCCAGCGCCGCAACCACCGTTTTACCGCTGCCCACATCGCCTGACAACAGCCGGGCCATAGGCGTTCCCTCGTCATTCAACAAGTCCCGTTCGATCTCCTGTGCGCAGCGCTGCTGCGCCGGTGTAAAGGCAAAGGGCAGCGCCTGATAGAAATCTGTTAGCTCCACTTCGCGCATCACAGGTGCCTCGCGGCGCCCCGACGGCCTGCGCGAAAGAGAAAGCCCCATCGAAAAAACAAATAATTCTTCAAAGATGAAGCGATTTCGCGCCTCGTTTAGCTGTGTATAATGCGCCGGATCATGAATAAAGCGCAGTGCCTCCCCAAGCGCCGGCAGGTTGTTTGCCTCCCGCACACTTAGGGGCAGCATTTCTTCTTTATCTAAATCGCAGTGCTCAATCACAAAGCGAACAGCGTCTTTTACCATTTTCTGCGTCAGCCCCTCGCTTAGCGGATACACCGGATAAAATTCCGGCAGCGGCACACCTGGTATATAAGGCTCAAACGCCGGCGACGTCATTTCACAATGCGCATTTTTCAGCGTCACTTTGCCGTAAAAGCGATAGGCGGCGCCAATGCGAAAAACATCTTTCAAATAACTTTGGTTAAAAAAAGTAATGGCACAGCGCCTGGTTTCGTCAAAAGCAACCACCTTGGTCAAGGTCATTCGGCCTTTTACCGTCACGTTGACCGGCTCTTGGGCTATGGTCAGTAAAACTGAGCACACTTCGCCTTCCGCTGCCTCACAAAGCGGCTTGACCCTGCCTCTGTGCTGATAGGCTCTGGGAAAATGATAAAGCAGATCGCCCGCGTTAAAGACACCCAGTTTCGCAAACGCCTCGGCCCGTTTCACACCAATGCCGGGCAGTTCTGTCAATTTTGTATCAAAGGTAACCCGATTTCCCATTCATTTCCCTTTCGTGTCATCGTATTTATTTCATTATACACGTCCACCGCTTTCTTGGCAAGAAACAAAAAAATTCCGCCGCCATTCATTTGGCAACGGAATATATCATTTTAGTTCTTATGCCTTGCTCTGATCGCTGATATATCTTGATAAGATCGAAGCAAGCTGTGCACGGGTTGCATTGCCCACGGGGTCAAGCAGCCCATTTTCGTGTCCCGTTATAAAGCGTTTTGTGTTTGCCCAACGGAGCGCATCGCGCGCATAGGAAGAAGCCTTGTCAAAATCGCTGTATTTCGACATATCAACCCAATCGGATACCGCGTCTGTACCCTTATATTTCGCATAGCGATATAAGAAAGCAGCAAACTCTTCACGCAACAGGGTTCCATTCGGCTTAAACTGATTACCATCACCAAACGCAATCTTGTTGGCATAGGCCCATTTAATCGCATCCGTATACCATTCGTTCGCGCCGACATCCTTGAAATTGATGGTGATACCATCAACCGACGGTCGGCCCTCTAAGTTATATAATGTCTGCACAATCATGGCTCTGGTGGTCGAATCATCCGGCTCAAAGCGAGTATAGCTTGTGCCGCTCATCAAACCGCGCGAGCAAATCTCTTGAATCTGTGTTTTGCCCCAGTGGCCCTCAATATCGTCAAACACGGTTGAAACCTGTTTGTAACCTGTATTGCCAAGTGAAGAAACCGTATCAGTTACCGTAAAGGAACCAAGATAGTTAGCGCGCAGGGTTTGATCATAAATCTCTCCCTCATTAGCGAACTCTACACAAGTCTTTGTGTTTGGTTTGCCGTCGCTGGTTACATTGCAAATCCGCAGGTAAGCATCATATTCACCGGCTTCCATATCAGACGCAAGTGTCGTCTCCACGGTAAAGCTGGTCTTTTCTTGTGAATACCATGCGTTCGCATCCACTTTTTTGTTAAGCGGAATCACCGCAATTTCTTCGCCGTCTTTTGCTAACACCAGCTGCGCCGTCTTGTTCTGAATGCAGTTGCCCATACCCGTGTTCTCAATAGTTGTCTGAATTTGCAGCACGCCGCCTTTATCAACTTGACCCGTGCACTTAGAATCACGAATGACAAACCGATAACCCAAATGGTCTCTGATAAATGAATAGCAGCTAAAACCGTAATAAGCGGAAACATCCGCTTTGCAGGATGCTTTGGCTAACTTCTCGGTAAACGGAATCATATCATAGCCAAATGCATTGAACTTAATGCGTCCATCGTCATCGATTTCAACCGTATCCATATCCAAAACAGCGCCGTTCGGGTCATTCTTGGAAATGGTCAGCGAATCCTCATACAACTTTTGAACATAGGCCTCAGCCCCTGTTCCTTTCTGGACAATCCAAGTTTTTACACTGTTATTCGTAGACTTATAAATATTACCGCGGATATAGTTTACATGTGTCTGATACATCTCTGGAATCGCGGTTTCAGGCAGCCAGAAAGCTTCCGAACGCGTGCCGCTTCCATACTCGCCGCCATAGTAGTTATACTGGGTGGCCCAAGAAAGCCACTCTATACCGGTTTGACGGTTATACCAAGTTCCCGTATCATTGCCGGTCAGCATATAGCCATCATTAAACAGAGAAATGCGTTTCATGTCCTCTTGTTCAATACCCTTGATATTGTCAAACGGAACATAGGCAGAGAAACGTCCAGGTCCATCGTTCATCACTGGCTTTCTGGTACCGTCCTTTAAATAAATCATTCCGCTTTCGCCTGAACTTTTATAGCAGAGATAATTCATTACATAACTAGGACTTCTCACCAAGAATTTTACATCCTTCGGTGTGTTCTGTAAATAAGTATCAATGATCTGATTTGCATATTCAGCCGCACAGTAGGGAGAAGAGTGCATCTCGCCAAACGGACCAATGGTACCAACCTCGCCCGCGCCAATTACGTCGCTGAATTCGGTAATCAGTTCGCAAATCTGCTCAATATGTTTGATGATAATTTTAAAATCACGGGGTTCGTTATGCACATCTGCATTGTTTGCATAGTTAAAGCGCACATAGCCTGTGCCGCCATTCTCCCGCAGATTTTGGAAAGTTTCACGCAAGCAGTTGATCGCGTCCTCAGAGATCGGAATGTCCTCAGGTCCGCCGTGGTTGCGCTGCGGCTTGCCGTTATACTGATTCCAATCCCATAACTTATTTGCATCACCGTTTACCCGGTCGTTTTTCTGCGAATCAGTTAGTGGAATCCGCCTGCCGTCCTCGGTCAGCTGATAGCCGCCCGAAAAGTTCTGAAGGTTTACATAAAAGAACACAAAGCCCTCATAGTTTCCCGGCGTGTTGCCTGTAATTTTAGGGGCCATAGTAACCGTAGTGGAATAGCCCAGCATGGGATTTGAAATGGTGCGCGTCGATTCATGATAATCGATGCCAGAATCCTTTAAACCCGATATCGCAGCCGCGCCAGCCTGAAAAGAAAACAGACCGGTGAGCATGACCGCCATCAGAGTTATGCAAATGAATCGTTTCATTCTCTCTCTCCTACAATGAGTATAATATTTCTATTTCAATAGTACCATAAAACCACGCATAAGTAAATAAAAATACACAAAAAAAATTCGCCTATTCTGCCATTATTTAATTATAATGCCTATTTTTTGCGTTTATGATTTTAACAAAACAAAAGCGGATCCTTTTCAGATCCGCTTTTTTATGCAGTTGCTTACGTGCGCAGCGAAATGCCAAGCTCTTCATAAAGGCGCTTTGTAATCTTAGCGGCGGTTTTGTCCGCCTCTTCATCGGTCAGCGTCCGGTCAGGCGCCCGCATGGTAATGCTGTAAGCCACGCTTTTCTTGCCTTCGCCTACTTGTGCGCCGCGGTAAATATCAAACAGTGTAATCTCTTCTACCCGCTTGCCGCCCGTCTGACGGATGATTTCTTCAATACGGCCTACCTCTAACGCTTCATCACAAACAAAAGCGAAGTCACGCGTTAATACCGGATATTTCGGCAGGGCCACAAACCGTTTTTCAAAATCGGCCCCCTCAAAAATAGCCTCAAAATCCAGCTCGGCGGCATAGGCATCGGCGCCTAAGCCATATCCCTCTGCTATATGCGGGTGAATCTGGCCAAATCGACCAAGGAGCCGACCTTCGGCGTCGGTAATCTCGGCACACCGGCCCGGATGGAAAGCAGCCTCACCGGTGCAGGCCTTATAACGGGCCGTGATGCCAGCGCCCCGAAGCAGGGTTTCAATCACGCCTTTCGCATCATAGAAATCACCGCCGCCGTAAAAACCAAAGGCAATGCGCAGGGGCTCTTTCGGCAGCTCATCCGGCGTGCTGCTTTTTTGATATACCCTAGCGATTTCAAACAATTTAACAGGCGCCCCATGGTTATTGTGATTTCGCTCTAAGCATTCAAGCAAAGACGGCAGCAGCATGGTCCGCATCACGCTGGTATCCTCGCCCAAGGGATTGGAGATCACCACGCTGTTTCTCCGCTCATCGTCTGCGGCAAGACCAATGCGGTCATAGTTTTTAGGTGAAATAAAAGAGAATGTGCAGCACTCATAATAGCCCATAGCAATAAGCTGATCGATGACACGGCGCTTGTAAAGCAGACGGGGCGGTACAACGCCCGGCCGAACAGCGCCCTTAAACGGCGTAGCCTCAATATTATTATATCCGTAAATACGGGCAATCTCTTCGGCAATGTCATTGAAGCACCGCACATCATCACGGAAAGAAGGCACCACAATCTCTTGACCGTCAAAGGTAAAATCAAGCGTTTCTAAAATCGCCCGCATTTCGCTCTCGGTAAGCGAAACCCCTAAGAAACGGTTGATCTTGTCAACTTCAAGCGGCAGTCGAACCGACTCTTTGGGCACAGGATACACATCAATATGACCATCTACCACTTGGCCGGCCTCTAACAACTCAACTAACTCACACGCCCGCTCTAACGCGGCGAGCGTCTGTTCTGCATCCAGTCCCTTTTCAAAGCGGGCACTCGATTCAGTGCGCATGCCAAGCGCACGGCTCGCAATACGAACCGACGCCGCATCAAACGCTGCCGATTCAAATACAACGATCGAAGTCTTTTCGGTAATCTCGGAATTTGCGCCGCCCATAACGCCGGCCAGCGCCACCGGCTTATGACTATCCTGAATGGTCAGCATGCCTTCCTCTAAAACATGGTCCACATCATCGAGCGAAGTAAACGTCTGTCCCTTATACGCTTCTTTGACAACAATTTTATTGCCCTCGAGACAGCTGTAATCAAAAGCGTGCATAGGCTGGCCGTATTCCAACATGACATAGTTGGTAATATCCACAATATTATTAATCGGACGAACACCGGCCGCCCGCAAGCGCAGACGCATCCATAAGGGCGAGGGTTCTATTTTTACATTTTTGACAACCCGTGCCGAATAGCGGGCGCAAAGCGGACTTTCAACCGAAACATCCAAGTATTTTTTCACATCGTCCCCAGCGCCTTCGACGACTGGTTTATGATACGATACCGGACGGGAAAAGCTGGCCCCGGTCTCTTTGGCAAGGCCAATCACCGAAAGACAATCGGGCCGGTTTGGTGTAATTTCAAATTCAACCACATGCTCTCTCAGACCTAAAAACGAACAGACATCCTCCCCAATCGGGAACGGGCCTTCCACCACTTCGTTTAACAGCAGAATCCCTTCGGGATCTGCCTCAGGCATCTCGTGTTCAGTCAGACCAAGTTCCCCATACGAACACATCATGCCATACGACTCAAGGCCTCTGAATTTAGTGGGTTTAATGTGAATACCGCCCGGCAAAGAAGCCCCAACCCGGCACACAGGCACCACCGCACCCTCATACACATTCTGCGCCGAGGTGATAATCTGGACAGGCGCTGCCTCTCCCACATCAATCTGACAAATATGCAGCCGGTCCGCATCGGGGTGCCGCTCGGTCTTCACCACTTTGCCGATCACAACGCCGCCGACGTCTTCCCCTAAGATTTCATAGCCCTCAACTTTGCTGCCCGTATCGGTCATACGATCGCAATATTTTTTAATATCAATATCAGAAACATCTACCATTTCTGAAAGCCAATGCATTGGTAATTTCATGCTTAATTCTCCTCCTTTCTCCCTTTCCTAATTAGAACTGCGAAAGAAAACGCGTGTCGTTTTCATAAAAATAGCGAATATCGTCAATTTCATATTTCTTCATAGCAATTCGTTCAACGCCCATGCCAAAAGCAAAGCCAGAATAAACCGCGGGATCAATGCCGCAGCCGCGCAGCACGTTCGGATGCACCATGCCGGCACCTAAAATCTCAATCCACCCCTCACCCTTGCAAAGGCGGCATCCTTCACCACCGCACAAAAGACAAGAAACATCCACCTCGGCCGACGGCTCGGTAAACGGAAAATGATGGGGCCGAAAACGCAGCTTCACATCGGCGCCGAACAAAGCCTTGACATAGGTTTCCAAGATGCCTTTCAAATCACCCATTGTAATGCCCTTGTCCACCACCAAGCCTTCAATTTGGTGGAATACCGGTGAATGGGTTGCGTCCAGCGCGTCAGAGCGATACACTCGGCCGGGCGAAATAATACGAATCGGTGGTTTTTGCTTTTCCATCGTCCGAATCTGCACAGGCGACGTCTGTGAACGAAGCAGCACCCGATCGGTGATATAGAAAGTGTCCTGGGTATCTCTTGCCGGATGGTTGGGCGGAATATTCAGCGCCTCAAAATTATAATAATCATATTCTACCTCAGGCCCCTCGGCAATATCAAAGCCCATGCTGACGAAAATATCGCAGATTTCACGTTCAACCTGATACAGCGCGTGCGGCTTGCCAAGCGCCGCACGTCGGCCCGGCACAGTGACGTCAATCGTCTCTCGCCTAAGCGTCCGGTTTAACTCTTCTTCCTTCAAGCGGGCTTTGGTATCCTCGATTGCCTTCTCAATCTCTTGCCTGACCTGATTGGCAAGCTGACCAATGACCGGGCGTTCTTCGGCTGAAAGTCCCCCCATCCCGCGGAGCACCGCCGTCAAGGAACCTTTTTTGCCAAGACAAGCAACTTTAATTTCCTCTAAGCGAGCCATATTTATATCACCCGTTTTAATCGCGGCAAGCGTTTTTTCCTTAATCTCTTGCAGCTTTTCTCTCATGATATCTTCATCCTTTCCCTATGTGGTTATATTCATATAAAAAAGCACCCTATGCCAAAACATAGGGCGCCATAAAAGCGCGGTACCACCTAATTTCACACCGATTTGCGATCACTTGCAAGCCGATGTCTTTTTGCTTGTTAACGGGGCAAACCGAGCAGGTCTTTCCCCCTGCCAGCTCCAAAGTGAAGGGCCTTCTTCGCCTGTGTCAAACAGCTTTCAGCCAAAGGACTGTTCTCTCTTATCACACATTTCGCCAAGGCGGCCGTCTTTTTCAACACTTTTGTCTCTTACGTTTTTTACATCCGCAAGATATGATTTACTCATTACTATAGCACACGCCCCGGCGCTTGTCAAGCATATTTGCACCGATTTTTACGCCTTATATACACATAAATCCTGCATGGGACAGCCGTCGCACTTGGGAGAGCGAGCCGTACAGACCTCGCGACCAAATAGCACCAGCCGGTGACAAAAGTCGCTCGACTTTTCAGGCGGTGTCACTTTTTTTAACGCTAATTCCACTTTATAAGGGTCTTTCTCTCCCTTTTTCACAAGACCAAACCGCCCCGAAAGACGAATGCAGTGGGTATCGGCCACGATGGCCGGTTTTCCAAACAAATCACCTAACAAAAGATTGGCGATTTTCCGTCCGACGCCTGGTATTTTGACTAAATCCTCCATTTGATCCGGAATTTGGCCGTCAAAATCCCGCAAAACCATCACGGCGGCCTCTTTCAGGCTTTTGGCTTTTGTATGGTACAAACCGCAGGGGCGTATTAATGCTTCTAACTTTTCAAGTTCCACCCCGGAAAAATCTGTAATATCCGGCAGTTCTTTAAACAGGGTGCGGCAGACTTCGTTGACCCTGGCGTCGGTACACTGGGCGGACAAGCGCCCCATCACCAACAGGCGCCATGGATCACCGCCATATTCTAACGCGCACACCGCGTCGGGATACAGCCCTTCTAAGCGTTCAATGATCGCAAGTGTTTTATCTTTTTTATTCATCGTATTAATCTCCCAAATAACCGTGAACCCACTGTGTTTGTTCCCGCTTGATCGGTTCTTTCACACGAGGCTCCCGAATAAATCCCTCCAAATCAGTCCGAGCGTTTTAAGCGGCAGGCCCACTACATTGTGATAAGGACCCTCGATCCGTTCAATAAACAAGCCTGCTCTGCCCTGTATGGCATAGGCTCCGGCTTTATCGTCACATTCGCCCGTGGCCACATAGGCATCAAGCTCCTCCTCGCTGATGTGCCGCATAATCACACGCGTTTCTTCATAGCCCGTATAAGCCTTTCCCTGCCACAGCACGCAAACGCCTGAGTAAACTGAATGAGTATTGCCGCTAAGCATATGCAGCATGTCTTTCGCCGACGGCCGGTTTTCCGGTTTGCCCAAAACAGTCCCATTCGCATAGACAATTGTATCCGACCCGATATAAACCGCATCGGCATCTCCCTTGGTATTGGCCGCGGCCCGGGCCTTGCGCTCGGCCAAGGTCAATACGACCTGTTCGGGCGAAAGTGTTTTTTCTACCGTTTCATCAACCTCGGGCGCCACCACTTCAAACACATCAAAAAATAAGGCTGCTATCTCTTTTCGTCTGGGCGAAGAAGAGGCGAGTATAATCTTTTGTTTTTCCTTCATCGTTTTATCCTTGTCATTGCCCCGCCTGCTGGCGGAGGCGCCATTTTTTTATACTGTTCAATGATGTCCAACACTTCTTTTTTTGTTTCGGTTGTAAAAATAAAATGCTGGTTTGTAAGCCCCGCTTGCTTTAAGTCTTTGGCGCGGTCGGCCATATAAAGCGGCACGCTGTTGATCAGCAGCGTCCGCCCGCCCTCTTTAATTAAGGGAAAGCGCACGCCGCGGCGATCGCGCAGCAGAGTTTCTTTCATAGGCCGCTCAATCGTCATCAGCGGCAGCCGGCCATAGACAATGGCCGCCTTGTCTCCCTTTATATCCCGCATTCTTGGCAAAGTAAGTTCAGGTGAAAGCATCACATCCCCATATTGTTCATAAAACGAAACCGCCAAATCATTATACACATTCAAGCGATAATCCATATGCATGCAAAAACCAAATTCCTGACACAGCGGAATTTGCCCAATATTGCTGACCAACACATGCGTAATGCCCGCGTTTTTCACCCGCAAAAGGGCCTTGCGAAATGCCTCCATTTCTTTCTCGGGCACAACAGGCGGCAGCAAAACGCCCTTTGCCTGCCGCTGGCCATTCCATAAAAACAGGGGAACATAGATAATATCAAAAAAATCGGTGTCCGGCAAAACCGAGGGATCATAAAATCGCGCGGTGCGGTTTCGGTGGGGTCTTGCCGCCCCGTCTCTCGGGCCAGGCGCCATTATATGCACCGACTCTCTTACCGGCACGACAAGTGGCGGTTTTTTTGTCTTTGTTTTGTGCAGCAAAGGCGCCGCTTTCGCCGTCTGTTTCTTATCCGCTTCTTGACGAACGCCAAGCATAGAGGCATCGGGACTGCCCGTAAAATAGCCGGCGGTGAAGCCATCGCGTGAAAAAAGCGCGCGCAGAGTCTTTTGTTCTTTGTCGGTGGCATTTCGTTTTTCATCGATCAGCCGTCGGTAAACAGAAACAACCCCCTCGACATAAGCGGGACTTTTCATCCGCCCTTCAATTTTTAAGCTTTTGACTCCGCTTATAAGCAGCTCCTTGACATGCCCAGCCAAACAGAGGTCTTTGAGCGATAGGGGATACCCCCCGTTATAAGGCAACCGGCAAGGCTGGGCGCACTCGCCCCGATTGCCGCTGCGCCCGCCCACCACCGAGCTCATCAAGCACCCACCCGACTGGGATACACAAAGCGCCCCGTGAATAAACATTTCGATTTCGATCGGCGCCCCGGCGCAAAGCGCTTTGACATTTTCAAGCGAAAGTTCTCTTGCGCAAACCATCCGGCGAAAGCCAAGCGACGCCAAAAACGAAGCCGCCCCCACATTATGGCCCGCCATTTGGGTTGAGGCATGCAGCGCAAGGCCCGGCGCCGCCTCATGAATGAGTCGCGCAAGTCCTATATCACTGATAATGAGAGCGTCAATGCCCGCCTGATACAAAAAAGCCGCAAAGGTCGCGGCTTTTTCCAGATCCCGATCATAAATCTGTGTGTTCAGCGCCGCGTAAGCCCGCACGCCGTTTTCATGGCAAAAAGAAATACCGCGCGCCGCTTCTTCACTCGTAAAATTGCGGGCATTCATACGGGCGCTAAAAGCTTGCCCACCGAAATAGACCGCGTCAGCGCCGGCATACACCGCTGCTTTCATGCCATCAAACGAACCGCAGGGCGCTAACAGTTCAGGCATGTTTGCCATGGCCTTTTCTCCTATATTTTTCGTTTTCAGCAAGCAGGCGCAGATTTTCTTCTTTCAGCGTCTCTACCTGCTCGGTCAGCTTATGGGTTTGATCCATACCGTCTAGCGCGCATAAAAGCGCTGCATCAATCTTGGATGCGCTCTTGTTATTTAAAACAATATCGTTAATAATGCGCGAGAGCTTATCGGTCAGCGATAACAGATAATCCTCCTCTTCGTCTGTGACGATGTTCAAAGGCAGCCCTGCTACCGTAACGCGAAAAACTTGTTTCATGGCAAATTCCCCTCTGCTCTTCTATTTCTTTATTTTCTTCGATTATAGTATTTTCTTGTCGAGATTTCTATGGTATAATACAAGAAACCTGAACGGTTTCTTGGAAAGTTTATCTTGCCACCCGAAAGGGTGACATTCCGGCGATGCCGGAACCGATAAACTTTCAGGTAGCAAAAACTTTGTGGTATAATAAAGCAAATCAAAGATTTGCTTTTAAAGTTTTACTTTAAGATTAACCCGTGAGGGTTATTCTTAGCGCTTTTGCAAGCGTAACTCCGGCCACGCCGGAAACAATAAAACACCCATATATCATGAATATCTGATTTTATTATACATAAAATTCTTTTTTAATGCAATAGAGGACAGAATGAAAAATAATTCCTTACAAATCGACCAACTTATTTCTCAAGCGGCAGAAACCAAGGCCGCTTGCGCCGCCACAGTGTCGGCGCACCGCAATTTGGCCCTGTCCTTTTTATCTGAGGCAGTTTCTACATCAGCGGGGCGTCTTGTCAGCGCCAATGAAGAAGACCTGCAAAACGCACGCGCACGAGGCCTTGACCAAAAAATGATTGAAGAAATGCGCTTAGATTATATCGGCGCCGGTGCCCTCTCGGGCCGCATTAGCCACATGGCAAGCGCCGCCGACCCCACCGATGAGCACGATGTCTGGCACAGGGAAAACGCCATGACAGTCGAATGTCTGCGCGTACCGCTTGGGGTAGTGTTAATCATAGCAGGCGCGTCCCCTAAAAAAACATTAGAGTGTATTGCCAGCTGTATGAAAACAGGCAATGCCGTGATTCTCTTGCAAAGCGAGGTAACGCCGGCTACCGACCAAGCCATGCTTGGTCTGCTAAACGCGGCCTTTGCTTGCTGCGGACTTCGGGATGACTGGGTCACACCGATTAAATATTCGACCGAATCCCTCTCTTATCTCTTAAAGCAAAAAGAGCGCATTGACGCGGCCGTATTGTTAGGCAGTAAAGCGCAAAACGCACTTCTGCGCCAAAACACCGATATTCCTATCATTGAATCGGAATATGGGGCCAATCATATTTATGTGGATGAGGGTGCCGACCTTGCGGCCGCCGTCTCAGGCATTATTGCCTCCAAAAACAGCCTGCTGCCCGCCACCGTCAACACGGTGCTTGTCAACTGGATGATTTCAGACGGACTTTTGCCCGCCTTAGAGGGTCTTGCCATGGCCGCCGGCATTGAACTCATCGGCGACGCTCGCATCCGCTCCACTCTGCATGGCATCACAGAGGCAGACGAGTCCGCTAATATAGACGCCGGCAATCGGCTGCTGCTGCTAACCGTGAACTCCCTCTCAGAGGCTCTCGCGCATATCCAAAAATACAGCGCCGGCTTGTGCGAAGGAATTTACGCCGACAAAAAGGAGCATATCGATCGGTTTTGCCGGCTCGCCGACGCCGGCATCATCGCCGTCAACACCCCCTTTGTCAAAGCGACCGGCTTTGAAATTGGTCTCGGGGCTGAGCTTGGCTTTTCGGCCAACAAGTTAGGCGCAAGAGGCCCCGCCGGACTTGCGCGTCTTACCACAACGAAATATATCATCAAAGAACAAGCATAAAGGCAGGAAATTACCCATGAAAGAAGTTTTACTCTGTAAATATGGCGAGGTAGTCCTTAAAGGATTAAACCGCAGTCACTTTGAATCCATTTTGCAAAAACAGTTAAAGCATCGCATTGCCCCTTACGGCGATTTCGACATTCAAAAAGGGCAGTCTACCCTTTATGTAGAGCCAAACGATGCCTTTGCTAATATCGACCTCGCTTTTGAAGCAGCCAAAAAAGTATTTGGCTTTGTTCGTGTCGCGCGTGCCATCGTGGTGGAAAAAGACATCGACGCTATCAAAAACGCCGTGCGCACCTATATTCCACCCTTTATGGCCGGTGCAAAAACCTTTAAAGCAGAGGCAAAACGCGCAGACAAACACTTTGCGCTGACTTCGCCGCAAATTGCAGCAGAAGCCGGCGGGGCCTTGCTTGCGGCTATGCCCTCTTTAAAAGTGGATGTCAAAACGCCGGATATTACCATTATGATCGAAATTCGCGAATACGGCGCCTATATTCACGCCGGAGCTGAACATGGCGCCGGCGGACTGCCGGTCGGCAGCTCAGGCAAAAGCCTTTTGCTGCTCTCAGGCGGTATTGACTCACCGGTAGCAGGTTACCGCATTGCCAGACGGGGCGCACAAGTCGAAGCGGTTCATTTTGAATCTTTCCCTTATACCAGCGAACGCGCCAAAGAAAAGGTGCTATCCCTCGCTAAAATCGTCAGCGAATACGCAGGCCCTATGCGGGTGCATGTGATTTCGCTCACCCGCATTCAAGAGGAGCTTAAGCGAAGCTGCACGGAAGATTACTTCACCCTCCTTTTGCGCCGTTCCATGATGCGCTTAGCCTGCCGCACCGCCGCGATACGGGGCTGTCACTCGTTAATCACAGGAGAGAGCTTAGGGCAGGTAGCCTCCCAAACCATGCAAGCCCTCTCGGTAACCGACGCGGTAGCCGACCGACCTGTGTTAAGACCCTGTATCGGCATGGATAAAGAGGAAATCGTTGAAACCGCCCGCCATATCGGCACCTTTGAAACCTCTATTTTGCCTTATGAAGACTGCTGCACCGTGTTCACCCCCAAACATCCCAAAACCAAGCCCGAACTCGAAAAGGTGTTGGCAGAGGAGGCAAAAATCGACTTTGCCGCTTTAGAGGATGAGGCATTCGCTAACATAGAAACCGTTTGGGTGCAAGACGGCGAATAAGAAATAACACTGAAAAACAACGGCAAGGAGAAATGATGCGGTTTCATACCGAAAGTTTTGAAAACAAGCGGTATGGTATATTGCAGCAAATCAAATGCTATGGGTATAAAATATGAGCAATATCCATAACCGCGCCACGGAAGTTGTAAATACAGAAATAATTTTCATATAATTGATTGGCGGCAGAGATTTTCTCTGCCGCTTTCTGTTTGAAAAGTTTAACTGTAACAGCTTGATACTGGACTCAAACAAAACTATAATATTTATGCGATATTATAAAAGGCAAAATTGTTGTCTATGTCATTTTTTAAGTCTTAACTAAGTTATAGGCTTTACAATATAATTGAGGTGATGTCTAATGAAGCTTTTATACGCGGAAGATGAAATCAGTATGTCGGAAGCGGTCGTTGATATACTGACTTATCATAAATATAATGTTGATGCAGTATACGATGGTGCAGACGCTTTAGCTTATGCCGAAGCCGAACAATATGACGGTATTATTCTTGATATAATGATGCCGAAACTCAGTGGGCTTGAGGTGCTTGAACAGCTACGAAAAAAAGGAAATAAAACACCAATACTCTTACTTACGGCAAAGGCAGAAATCGAGGACAAAATACAGGGATTGGATATGGGAGCAGACGATTATCTGTCAAAACCCTTTGCTATGGGGGAGCTGCTTGCCCGTGTCCGTGCAATGCTTCGGCGTAAAGAAAATTTCACACCTGATATTTTGAAGGTCGGTAATCTCACCTTAAATATGCAAAGCTACGAATTAAGCTGTAACGGTCAGTCTTTTGTTTTACCCAAATTAGAATATCAACTAATCGAGCTTTTAATGTTGAATAAAGGAATTTATCTTTCTACAGAAGATTTACTTGCAAAAGTATGGGGATACGATACCGATTCAGAACTCGGAACGGTTTGGGTATACATTTCCTATCTTCGCAAACGACTGACGGCTCTTTCTGCTAATGTTGTGATACGGGCAAAACGAAATGTGGGATATACGTTGGAGGTCGAGGAATGATAAAAGTACTTCAAAAGAAATTTTTATTTACCGCTATGCTTGCTGTTTCTATACTGCTTCTCATTTTACTTGGTACAATTAATGTTGTAAACATTGTAATGGTCAGAACGGAAACAGACAAAACGTTGTCTATGATTTCTGAAGCAGACGGTAATTTCGACCATATTCAGCCTCCATCTATTTCAACGCCGCCGTCTGATTTTAGAATAGAACCTAAAGATAAAAGAGATAAATTTCTATCATCTAATTTTTTCACTGTTAAATTAAATGAAAACGGACAGATTTTTTTTACCGATGTGAGCCGCACTTCTTTAGTTGATGAAGCAAGTGCAAAAGAACTTGCTTTAAAAGTTCTCGATGAAGAAACAAGTTCGGGAAAGGTAGGTAAATACCGATACCAAATTAGCAATTCCCGTATTAGCAACGAAACTGTCATCGTTTTTCTTGATACTTCTGAAGAAATACTCTCTTATGTAAGAGTTCTGCTTCTTTCAGGTGGGATAGGTCTCGTTTGCTGGATTCTTATGTTGTTTATCGTTATGTTTCTCTCCCAAAAAGCGATTCGCCCGATTGCAGAGAACATTGAAAGGCAAAAACAATTTGTTACAAATGCAGGTCACGAAATTAAAACGCCCCTTGCTATTATTCTTGCGAATACGGAAGCGATGGAGCTTTATAACGGCGAGAACAAATGGAGTAAGAATATCAGAGAACAAACGGTGAGATTAAATGGTTTAATGAAAAATCTGCTGCTTCTTGCAAAAATGGATGAAAGTGCCGCGGAAATTATGAAATCGGAAATTTCTTTAAGTGAATTGGTCAACGAAAATATACGAGTTTTTGCAGAGCCGTTAAAGCTACGCTGCATAACCTTACAAGCTGAAATCGGGCCAAATGTAATAACAAAAGCAAATAAAGAACAAATGTCACAATTACTCTCGATACTGCTTGATAACGCTTCAAAATACACAAATGATAACGGAACGGTAATTGTTAGTTTGCAAAAAAACGATAAGCATATCAAATTGGTAATAAAAAACAGCTGCGAAAAGTTACCCGATACACCGCCCGATAAATTGTTTGACCGTTTCTATCGGGACGACAAGGCGCGTACACAGAAAACAGGCGGTTATGGCATTGGACTATCAGTAGCGAGGTCTATTGTCACAGCAAATAAAGGAAGTATTACCGCCGAGTATGAAAATCCGAATTTCGTTTCTTTTACGATTAGCTTATAACTGCGGACAAGCCCTTATTGAATCGAAACCTTATATCAGTAAGACTTCACGAAACATCATCGTGAGGTCTTTTTTGTAAAAACACCGTCAAATCTAAGTTAAATCTAAGGTTGCTTTCTTATAATAAGCTCACAAGATAAAGAAAGGGGTGAAAAAATGAAATTTCGTCACGAATGGAAGCACGAAATCAACCATTCTGATTTGCTTGCACTTCGTTCAAGATTGCAGGCTGTTATGATGATGGATTCACACACCATAAACGGAAAATATGAAATACGCAGCTTGTATTTCGATAACTTAGCGGACAAGGCTCTGCTCGAAAAAATAAACGGCGTGAATATGCGTGAAAAATTTCGAGTTCGATATTACAACGGCGATACATCGTTTATCTTACTTGAAAAGAAAAGTAAGATAAACGGTCTGTGCCATAAAGAGCAGATACAGCTGTCCGCAACCGAGGTACGGGCGATTTCAGACTGCAATATGGATATACTCAGAGAAAGCGAAAAGCCGTTAGTACAGGAGTTATATCTAAAAATGCAAACGCAGGGATTACAACCAAAAACAATTGTTGATTACACAAGAGAAGCGTTTGTGTATGCCCCCGGCAATGTGCGTGTTACTTTAGATTACAACATACGCACAGGAATGACGGGAACAGACTTTTGGAAGAAGAGCTGTGTTACGATTCCCGCAGGAAATGCACCTGTTATCCTTGAAGTGAAGTGGGATGAATTTTTACCCTCGGTCATTCGGGATATTGTTCAGTTAAACGGCAGACACAGTTCGGCATTCTCCAAATATGCCGCCTGTCGAATTTACGGTTAATCAGAAAAATTATATGTAAAGGAGTATTATACTATGACTTTTCAAGACATTTTTAAATCAAGCTTTTTGGAGAATATCTCCAGCGTAACTATATTCGATATGGGTCTCGCATTAGCACTTGCTTTTGGTATCGGCATGTTTATCTTTTTAATTTACAAAAAGACGTTTTCGGGCGTGATGTATTCGTCCTCATTCGGCGTTACGCTTGTTGCACTTACGATGATTTCAACCCTCGTTATTTTAGCAGTAACATCGAATGTTGTGCTTTCCCTCGGTATGGTCGGTGCGTTGTCTATTGTTCGTTTCCGTACCGCCATTAAAGAACCGCTTGATATTGCGTTCCTGTTCTGGTCGATTGCAGTCGGCATTGTTTTGGCGGCAGGAATGATTCCTCTCGCTGTATTCGGCAGCGTTGTCATCGGCATTGTTCTTTTGGTGTTCGCAAACAAGAAATCTCATCTTAATCCTTATATTGTTGTAATTCGCTGCGAAAATCACGACAGCGAAATAAAAGCTATGGAATTTCTAAAGAAACAGGCAGGACGCTGCGTTCTGAAAAGCAAAACCGTACAAAAAGGTTTTATTGAATTGAATGCGGAAATTCGTATGAAAGAAGACAATACCGATTTTATCAATATTCTTTCAGAGATGAACGGTGTAAACAGCGCAGTTCTGGTAAGCTATAACGGCGACTATATGGGATAATGGAGGATTCTTATGTTAACGCACAAATATATTGATAAAATTTGCTGCGTCACTACCGTTCTTTCCTTGCTTTTAACGGCTCTTTTTATGAATGCAAAATCTTTTGGAGTCGCAGAGGCTTCAAGAGCAAAAGGCTACGAAGCCCGCCTGTTTGATTCATCAACCGTCCATACGATTGATATTGTTATGGACGATTGGGACAGCTTTATTGATACCTGCACAAACGAGGAGTACACTCTTTGCTCCGTGGTTATTGATAATGAAGCTTATAAAAATGTAGCGATTCGTGCAAAGGGAAACACCTCTTTAACGCAAGTGGAGCGCTATGGGAATGACCGTTACAGCTTCAAAATCGAATTTGATCACTATGATAGCACAAAAAGTTACTATGGTCTTGATAAATTGAGTTTAAATAACATCATACAGGATAATACCTATATGAAAGATTTTCTTACTTATCAGATGATGCAGAAATTCGGGGCAGACGCACCTCTTTGCAGCTATGTCAATATTACTGTAAACGGTGAGAACTGGGGC